>NZ_RAZG01000013.1 GCF_003612565.1 Roseburia sp. 1XD42-69
TGCCCTTATGAGAACATTGAAATATCTTGTCCGACAAAAGGAGCACTATTTATAATAGTTGTAAAGTGGTGTTATATATAACAGTATAGCCGAAATCAAACTTTTTTCAACGCTTTTCTAAATTCCTGTTTTGTGATATTTCATAGATTTCTGCAAACAGATATGATAAACTAATAAAAGTAAACACTATTTTTAATATTTGAGGAAAAACCATGTTAAATATAATTTTTGGAGATATTAAAAATTCCATCTACCACCCGCCCACTTATTTTGACAACCAATACGAAGACGACTGGATCATACATCCCCTGTCCGTTGAAATGATAAAAGATGTTGACAAATCAGAGGTAAAAAGCCCTCACTTAATTGAGAGCCCCGTCCTTGGCCCCATATCCCCAAAAGAGATATCCGGGGGTGTAAAAACTTTAATACTTATGGCATTTGACGACACGGGCAATATTTTCAACGCCTCCTCCTGCGGGGATAACTGTGCAAAATGGATTGTGGAAATTGGCAGAAAAAAAGATTTAACCATCAATCTCCACCATGTAATGGATTTTAGTTCTGCAGGGGATTTTGACGCCGTGATGTTAAATACGGGAAAACCGGTTCACGGATACGCCGAATATTTTCATGAGGCCCTGAAAATAAAGCGGTGAGATATGAAGGGAAAATATCACATTATTGTACAAAACAAAAGACTCCCCGGGCAAATCCCGGGAAGCCTTTATCACACTAAAACAAATAAGGTTTCTCCCACAAGTTCAGTTTCGTCCCAATCCCGTGTTCCACAGCATAATCATACACTTCCTTGCCCCAGGCCACATCCTCCACAGGCATCCCCCCCACAGAATAAAGGATAATTTCATCCTCCCTTTCCCTGCCGGGAACTTTCCCGTTTAAAATGGCCCCCAAATCGTGAATCATGGATTTATCCATTTTCTTATCGTGCACCAAATCCATAAACAGACATCCCGGAATGTATACCGTATTGTAACAGGGATAGGAGTATTCCTCCGCCCATGCCTCGTAAAGCTTGATGTTATCCACCACCAGTTTCATGTTTCCCCCGGTAATAAATTCATCGGCAAAATCCGCCGCCCCGGGCACGCAGATTAACACGCCGGGCTTTAGCCAGGACTGCTCCACCCTTGGATAGCTTTCCCTGCCGGAGCCTAAAGGGGTGGTGGTGGCAAAGCTTAAAATATCGCTGTCCTTAACGCACTCCTCTAAGGTATCGCAGACAATAAAGTTTTTAAACTGGGGGCATTTTTCTTTTACATACGCAATGCAGCGGTCAATGGAAGCTTTTCCCCTCCCCTTGATTTTTAAGGTGTCCAAAGATGGGCGGAGGGCCGCAAATGTCTCCACGGCAGTGGTGTTGATAACCCCGGGGCCTACGATTCCAAGGACTTTTGCATTTTTTACTGCAAGATTTTTCACCCCCACTCCTGGAATTGCCGCCGTCCGGTAAGCGCTTAAAAGATTACCGGACATAAGGGAAAGGGGCGCCCCTGTCTCTTTGTCATTTAACATCACCATTAAAATGGAACGGGGCAGTTCCTTTTCCCGGTTTTTTACATTGGAGCCGTACCATTTCATCCCCGCCACGTCAAATTTTCCTCCCACATAGGCGGGCATGGCCATAAACCGCCTGTCCGGTGCGTTTTTCGGCATATGGGGAAATTCCGGCTCATCGGGGAATGTCACCATGCACCCGTGGGAATTGCCGTTTTCGCCTCCCATGCGGTAGTCCCCTTTATCTAAAATTTTAAGAAGTTCCTCCATACAGTCCGTACATTTTACTACATCGGTCACTCCCGCTTTTATCATATCTTCCTCGCTTAAATATAACAGATCCAAACTTGGGTAACTCATAATATCCTCCTCTTGCCCCGGCCAAATGCCAAAGGACTTTGTGCTTTTTATTTTTTCCTGTGGTGTTCCCAGTACAATTCATGTTCCATAGCCATTACCTCACTGACGGGGTAGGCTTTAAATAAAGGCTTCTTCACCACCTTTTTTACCCACACAAAAGCATAGATAACAAAGGGGATAAAGGTAAAGAGACACAGACGGTAAATCCGTATCCGTATTCCGGCATCGGAATCTATATTGTATATCATCCAAAGGGTTCCCAAAATTCCCACAATCTGCAGCGCCGGGGTAAAAGGCGCCTTAAACGTCCTTGGGACCTTGGGCAGCCTTTTCCTTAAAATCAGTACATTGATATGGGTCACAATATAGGCAATCATCCAGAAAACACAGCCGCTTAAAAGCAGGAAAGAAAGCTGGTCTGTACCGCTTAACCCGGTAATATTAATCAGAAATATGGTTCCCCCGATAATTAAAATCCCCACATAGGGCGCTCCTTTTTTATTCGTCTTTAAGAAAAAGGCGGGGAGAAGGTTTATCTTTGCCATCCCATAGCAGATATAGCCCAGGGAACTGATGACCGTATTGACGCTGCTGGTCACTGCAAGGACGGACACCACTGCCATCCACACCGTTCCCGCTTTTCCAAGGAGCATGGTGCCGTAAAGCACATGGGGCGTGGCATCCTTTCCCAGTTCTTCCCAGGGGGTATAATTTTTAAACCCGATTACCATTATGCTCTGCATAATAAGAATAGACAAAAGCCCGATAATCATTCCCATAGGAACATTTTTTCTTGCGTTTTTTACTTCTTTGGAAATGGGAATCACATACTCAATGCCGATAAAGAGAAAAAATCCCAGTCCGCACAGCCCGGTGATATCTGTAAAATCACAGGAAAGCACGGCCGCCTGGCTCACTTCCTCCCCCGCGCCAAGGTGCAGCGCCCCTAAAATGCCCATTACCGCCAGGGAAAAAATCAAGGCAAAGGCCACAAAATCCTGCACTTTTGCAAACATATCCACACCCTTAAGGTTTAACACAATAAGAACTAGAATCAGCACTCCGCTGTATATATTTCCCGATATGCCAAATTCGGGAAATACGCTGCTTAAGGTATTGCCAAACATAGCCGCCTCCACGCTGCTGATTACGGTATTGCACACAAGATAGCCTCCCACCATGACAATCACGGTGATAAAAGGCCCCATGCAGGCTAAGGTATACTGGGCCAGCCCTCCTGTCAGATTTGGCATCACCGCATTTAACTCCGCCACAGATAAAGCCAGAAGCATATTTAACACGCAGGCAATCACCATGGTGATAATAAAAGTAATCCCTATACTGGCAGCCCCAATCCCCAGGGACAAAAGACAGCTTGTGGCCACCACAAGACCCACCCCGGTTGCAATCACGCTTCCCAGCCCTAGTTTCTTTTCTTCCATATAAACACTTCCTTTCCCCGAAAGGGATAAACTTATGCTTTAGTATGCTTTTCCCTCTGCTATAGCATCTGTCCCTTCTTCCCCGGTACGGATTCTAACCACGTTTAAAATGGGGGAAATAAAAATTTTTCCGTCCCCGATATGCCCGGTGTAAAGCTCTTTTTCCACAAAATCAAGAAATTCCGCAAGTTCCCTTTCCTCTAACACCACCATTACCACCTGCTTGTCCAAAAGTATGGGCTCCGAATGGGTTTCGGCCTCATATTCCTTTGTGCCAAGCTGCACCCCGCAGCCCTTTGCCTCGTACACTGTCATGCCGGAAATCCCAAACTTTCCCAATTCCTGGCGGAGCATATCCACCTTCGCCATATTGGTGATAATCTCAACTTTAACCAATTCCACTTTTTCCATAAATTTCCTTCCTCCTTTAATAAGGTATCGCCCCCTCACCTGCGTTCGGCGGCATGTCGTCGGAAGGCATTTTAAGAAATGCTTCGCATTTGCCTTCCTCCTATATCTTTGCTTTGAAACGGTCATAGCGGAAATCTTCCATATTATCCACCGTAAAATTTCCCTCCGTCATCATTTCCGCTATATTTACCCCGGCGCCGGGGGCAATGCCAAAGCCGTGTCCCGTAAAGCCGCAGGCAAGGTAGAGCCCCGGCACTTCCTCCACAGGGCTTATGACGGGAACTTTATCTGCGCACTCATCGATAAATCCACTCCACTCCCTGACAATCTTTGCATCTTTTAAGGCAGGGAAATATTTCATAATTCCCCGGCAGATGCAGGATGCGCTTCCGCTTTGGGAAATGCCGTGGCCGTTATCCTTTTCACAGGGCTCTAAGCCTGTGGAACCCCCGAAGACAAAGGAGCCGTGGCTGCTCTGGTGTCCGTAAAAATCCGCCTCCGCCGTGCCAAGCATCTGTTCAAACATAAAGGGCTGGGCCTCTGTCACAAGACAGGTAAGCTTTACTTTCTGCATGGGAATGTCAATGCCTACGCTCTCGGTGATTTTCCGGCTCTCATACCCTGCCGCCACCAAAACTTTTTCCCCTTCATAGGTATTGTTTTCCGTGACGACTTTTCTTATTTTTCCCTTAACGGTCAAAAGTTTTAAAACCTTCTCCCCGGTGATAAAGCGTACTCCCAATTCCCTGGCCCGCTTATAGTATCCCAGGGTTGCGGTAAGGGGATTGGCATGTCCGTCTGTGGGGCAGAAACTGGCCCCAATCACTTCTTCTGAGAGATAGGGGTTAATCTTTCTCACCTCATCCCCGTCTATCATCTCAACCCCCAGGCCGCAGGCTTTCGCCCGCTCCGTCAGGCCTTCTAAAATTTTAAGGTGTGCCGGGGTTTTCCCCAGCCGCAGGTTGCCCTTCTGGGTGTACTCCACATCCACCCCCAGTTCCTCAGAAAGGGTTGGCCATACATTTTGAATCCCCCACATTACCATGGGAATCTCCCTGGGGTCACGGCCGGACTGGCGCACACCGCCCCCGTTTCTGCTGGAACCCCCGTTTCCAATATAATCGCTTCCCTCTAAAACAATGACGGAGCACCCTTTTTTTGCAAGATAGTATGCACTGGCGCACCCGATAATTCCACCGCCGATAATTACTGCCTCCGCTGTATGTTTCATTATCTGCACACTCCTTCCTCATGGCCTAATATCCGCATTTCCGTAGGGCGCATTGGGGCTCTTGCCGCTGCAGGCTCCAACTGGGCCGGAGAAACTTTAAGTTCCTTTGCCACAATTCCCTTTACCAGCCTGCTGCAGGTCTGGCCCTGGCATAGCCCCATGCCGCACCTAAGATACCGCCTAAGCTCTGTTATGGTATACATTCCCTCATGCACCGCTTTTCTGATTTCCCCCTTTGTGATTTCCTCACAACGGCAAATCACCATATCATCGTCCCCTGCCGGGACAAAGGGGCCAATATCCCTGCTTCTGTCATTTACCCTGTTCATATGTCCACCTCTTTTTCTATTCCGGATTATTTAATTACTTCTGTAAAACCGCGCCCGCATCACCATATCCTTTGGCACTTTTATGGTAAGAAGATTGGTGTGGTCAAAGGCGGGAGAACTTTTTACCTCCGTCACTTCCGCTTCACAGATTTCCTCCCCGCTCCTAGAAAGAGCCATTCCCCGGCTGCCTTTTTCCGGCAGGGGAAGAAATTCGTAGGGGAGGGTCACCTCACCGAACCCGTCTTTTGTATCCTCATTGATAAGGAAAATTGCCTGGCCGGAGCAGGATGCCACACAAAGACCGCAGCCGATACATTCCGCCGTATCCGAAACTGATGGAAGGGCCGTAATCTTTTCCCCGATTTTAATGCAGCCTTTGGGACAGGCATCCTGACAGGGGTTACAGGGAATATTCTGGGAACATTCCATCACAGGATGAATCCCTGCCCGGCGTCTCACTCCGGGATAGCGCAAAATCTCTTCGTCCCCGATGTATCCCCTGTTAAGGAGTGTCTGGGAAATCTCATACCCTTCCTCTGTCTTTTCCAATTTCTTTCCCCGGTTTTCCGGCGCAAACATGCCCTGGCGCAGACTCTCTAAATCCTGCTGTAATGCCTTAAGCCTTTCCTCTTTTTCCCCTTCCTCTGTATACCCCAGGTAAGCGGAGGCTAAAACCCCTGCCATGCGCCCCTCAATCATTGCGGAGCTGGCTTCCTCAATGGAAGAAACATCCCCTGCGGCAAACACCCCGGGAAGGGATGTCTCCCCATATTTGTCCGTAACAGGCACCTGGCCTCCCTTTTTCGGGTTATCCTCCATATCACACCCTGCCATTTTTAAAAGCTGGGACATGGGGGAAAGCCCCACCGCAAGACAGATGGTATCCACGTCAAAATGTTTTTCCGTTCCGGGTATGGGGGTGAAATGCTCATCCACCTGGGCGATGACAACCCCTGTAACCCTGTCCTCCCCTTCCGCTTTTACAATGGTGTGGGAGAGGTAAAAGGGAACCCCCGTCCTGGCCACTTTTGCCCCGTGAACTCCATAGCCCCCTACCCGGGGCGCCGCATCCACCAAAGCCGCCACCTCACAGCCCGCCTGGATAAGCTGGAAGCTTACCACAAGCCCTACGTTTCCTGTGCCCAGCATTAAAACCCGCTTTCCCGGTTTGATGCCGTGGAGGTTCATCATGGTCTGGGCGGCTCCTGCACCGATTACCCCCGGAAGCGTCCACCCCGGGAATGTCACCATATTTTCCGCCGCTCCCGTGGCAACAATAACGGCATTTCCCTTGTAGTGGAAAACGCTCTCTCCAATCCGCACCGTCACTTCCTTATCCTGAAAAAGCCCTAAAACCGTGGCGTTTAACACCACTTCCACCCCGGATTCCTCCGCTTCTTTTAAAAGTTCCTCCCCGATTTTAAATCCCCGGATTTTTGCCCGGTGCTCTTTAGAGCCGAAAAATTTATGTATCTGTTTAAAAAGCTGCCCTCCGGGCTTTTCATTTTCGTCAAAGACAATGACTTTCATTCCCTGCTTTGCAGCCTCCACTGCGGCGGAGAGTCCGGCAGGCCCGGCTCCCACCACAATAAGCTCATACCGTTTCATCTTTTATCCCCTCCTTCTTATCACTGACGCCGTACTGGGTCTTTACTTCCATGCCCTCCGCAAGGGGCGTTACGCATGTGCGGATATTGGGCTTTCCGTCCACAATCATGACGCAGTCGGTGCATCTTCCTATGGCACAAAAGATTCCCCTGGGCTTATGCTCCTTTTTCGTATACCGGTGCACCATCACCCCTGCAGCCTTTAATGCCGCAGCCACTGGCTCCCCCTCATATCCCTTCATAGGTTTTCCGTCAAAGGTGAACGGCACTTCCCTGCCCTTTACCGGCTCTCCTAAAATCGGATGTTCCTTTATCCTGCTCATCAGAAATCCCCCCTATCCTTCCGTGATAACAGCCGTCATCTCAATCTCCACAAGCTGGGAAGGTCGGTTTAACTCCGATGTCCCCACTGCGGTAAACAGCGGCCTTACGTCATGGAAAATTTCAGAATAGGCCCGGCTGATTTCGGGACAGTCCTTCATGTGTGTCACATATGCCATAATCTTTATCACATCTTCCGGCTCCGCCCCCGCCTGTTTTAAAAGCTTCACCTGTTTTTTAAAAATATATTTTCCCTGCTCATATGGGTCGCCCTCCCCGTACACAGTCCCATCCGGCTGCACGGAAGTAGTCCCCCCTATCATTACCAGGTTTCCTGTTTTTACCATTCTTGAGTAACCTACTTTTTCCTCTAAGGGCGCCCCTGATGAAAATCTTTCAATCGCCATATGCTCTCCTCTCTTTCCTCATCTGTTAATAGAAAAAGACGCCTTTTCCTTTCCCCTCCCGGGAAATTGAAAGACGTCTTTGTCATGACAAATTTATATCACAGAATTATCACAAAATAAAGCACGAAAACAGTTGAGATTGTCAACCAAATCGTTTATGATTGAACTATGTATGTAAAACCCGGAGGTTTTCAATGAATGTCAGACAGTTATCTTATTTTATGGAAGTATACAGGCAGGGCAGCATTGCCGGGGCGGCCAGGACATTGTTCATCTCCCCCCAGGGCATCAGCAAAACCATTTTGTCCTTAGAGGAGGAGCTTTCCGTGGAACTTTTTATCAGAAAGGGCAGAAAGCTCATTCCCACCCAGGACGCCATCGCCTTAACCCGCCACGCCCAGAACCTGTTAGACGAGTACGAGGCTATCAGCCAGAAAAAATTTTTAACCAGCTCTGTGTATAAACATCTGCACATCGCCTGTTCCTATGACGTTTTATCCTATCTCCCCTGGGAATTTTACCGGGATTTTATGGCAGCCTTCCCGGACATTATCCTCAGGCTGGAAGAGTTTCCCGACCGGGAAGTGCTCTCCCATATGGATCAAAACATGGCGGAGCTGGGGATGATTACCGGGCCCTTAGACAGCGGAAAATACCATATGGTGCACCTCTTTACCAACGGCTTCTGTCTGCTTATCCATAAAAGCCATCCCCTGGCGGAAAAAAGCACAGTTACCTTAAAAGACCTTTCCAAAGAGCGGGTGGCCATTAAGGGCATGGGACAGATTGCCAGCAAAAGCCAGGCCAGCGACTATGTGACAAACCACGCCGTCCCGGCCTTTACCGCCATAGAGGTTTCCGATTACAGGATTATCCATGAACTTGCGGAACAAAACCTGTTAATCGGTATGACATTGGATTACCTTCTCCTTAAAAATCCTCCAAAAAACTGTGTCATTCGCCCCTTTCCCGGGGATACTGCAAAAAAGCCCATTTACCTGGTTTCCAAAAAAGATATCACCCTAAGCCGGGAGGCCCTGTCCTTCCGGGAATATATGGTAGAATGGTTAAAAACAAATAAACAAAAATTTAGTTTTCAGACAAAGGAGCAGATATTATGAAAAAAGTAGGCTATTTCTTTTTTAGCTTTTTACCCGCTTTGGCATCCATCACCCTTCAGTTTGTGTTAATGATTCCTTTTGTGGGCATTGCAACCGTGGTATTTCTAAACCATCCATCGGCTTTAACCAGCCAAAGCTTAGACGACATGACCTCCCTTGTGTCATTTTCCACCGGCATCTCCGCCGTATATGCCGCCTCAGGCATCGTCATTTTCGGCCTGTGGTATCAGCTTCAGTTTAAGGGAAATGTGACAAAAAATGTAAGGCAATGGCTGAATCCTAAAATGTTTCTTGGGGTAGTCTGCACTGTGCCTGTCTTACAGGTTGCCACAGGTTTTATCATCACCTGGGTATCCTCCCTTTTCCCCCAGTGGCTTAAGTTTTATGAAGATTTAATGGATTCCGCCGGTTTTTCCGGGCTTCCTTCCCTGCCCCTAATCCTCTATGCCGTTTTATTAGGCCCTATAGCTGAGGAACTGACCTTCCGGGGAGTGACCCTTGCCTCCGCCAAAAAGGCCCTTCCCTTCTGGACCGCCAATCTTTTGCAGGCATTTTTATTTGGAGCTTTCCATATGAATATGATTCAGGGAATCTACGCTTTTGGACTGGGGATCGTCTTAGGGCTTGTCTGTGAAAAAAGCGGATGTATCTGGTACTCCATTGCGCTGCACATTGGCTTTAACTTCTGGGGAACTTTCGCCTCGGAATTTTTGGCGGATATCTCCCCCATAGGGATTTGCATCCTCTACATTCTTTTTATATTCCTTGGAATTCTGGGGGCATGGCTGATTTCCCATAATCTGCCATCCAAAGAAAATATTTCTGCCATCCCTAAAGAATCCCAGATTCCATCCGATATATAATACAAATAAATAAGCACTCTTTTCACTACAGTAAATGCCAAGGACGGCGGTTGTTAAGGAAATGAATCTTAATGGCTGTCGTCTATTTTTTATACCCTTTTTTACATAATTTATCAAGGAGGATCTTATGATTATAAAATCCAGTGACGTTGCCATGGCATCCCATCGCAAATATCACAGTTCCACTTCCTACGCCTCCTCCGGCATGACCTGGGGAAGAGCCGGAATCCATAGCAAAAACATCCGGTACAAAGAAGATTACACTGAAGAATCCCGGGATGGAAAAAGCAAAGGCAGGGAAAAAGACACAGGAAAAGAAGATTTGATGCAGCAGTTTAACCAGGCAAAAAGCATTGGCAGCCCTGCTATGCAAAGTTCATACCCCTCTTCTGGGGCAGCCATTCGGCAGCAGTCCTTACATTATCTTTTCATGCTTTTGTTTGGGGGAAGCAGCCTGAAAAAATACAGCCTTTTTGACTATCTGGGGGGCAAAAATACCGGTAACCAAATGGGCGGCCAGGGCTTTGGAGGGACTTACACGGAGATGTACACCCATGAAGAACAGGAGACTACCAACTTCTCCGCCAAAGGAACCGTAAAGACAGCAGACGGCAGGGAAATCGACTTTAACCTGTCTCTCTCCATGAGCCGCAGTTTTAAGGAAGCCTATGGGGGAACCGTGGATTTTGGGAAAAAATTAAACCAGGCAGCCCTGTGCGATCCCCTTGTGATAAACCTGGATACCGCTGCAGCCAAGGTATCCGACCAGTCTTTCTATTTTGACCTGGATGCAGACGGAAAACTAGACAAGATTTCACACCTCTCCCCCGGAAGCGGCTTTTTGGCCTTAGATAAAAACGAAGACGGTAAAATTAATGACGGAAAAGAACTCTTTGGAACGGCCAGCGGGAACGGATTCGGGGACTTGGCCGCCTACGACCAGGATAACAACGGCTGGATTGACGAAAAGGATGAGATTTTCACCAAACTCCGGATTTGGACAAAGGATGACAAGGGAAGAGACATCCTCTACACCTTAAAGGAGGCGGGAGTAGGCGCTATCTGCCTAAAACACGCCGCCACGGATTTTGCCCTGAAATCCTATGAGGATAACAGCACCAATGCACTGGTGCGCCAGACAGGCGTCTTTTTATATGAAAATGGAAAAACGGGAACCGTACAGCATTTAGACCTTGCAAAAAGAAACCCTTAAAGTTATAATGGTTAGGCAATACATAAAAAACAAAAAGGGGTATGGTGCAAATGACATTTCAATTTACAGATGACTGTATCATCGGCATTGAACAGATTGACGTGGAACACCAGTATTTGTTTACCATTATGAATCAGATTGTGGATACTCTGGAACACAATGAGGGCATTCCCGATGAAAGCCAGAAACTGGAAACCTATATCGCCCGGCTGAAGGAATACGGTCAGATTCATTTTTCACATGAAGAAGCTTATATGGAAGAACATCAGGATCTGGAATTAGAACGTCAGAAAAGAGAACACAAATATTTTATGACCAGGCTAAACGCCATTGATTTGATGGACCTAAATCACGAGGAAAAAAGGAAAATTTTAGAGGATATGCTGCAGTACCTTACAAAATGGCTGTATCATCACATTTTGGGCAGCGATACCCTGATTGGAAAAATCAGGCATCTTGCCGCAGAAAATCCCCGGGGCAACTACTGCGCTTTCACTCCCAAATACGCCACCGGCATCTCCCAAATTGACGAGGAGCACAAGGGACTCTTTGAAATTATCAACAATGCCTACAACCTGGTGGAAGAAAACACTCTGGGGGATAAGTATGACGAAATCATGACAGTTATCGACCAGTTGGAAGAGTATACAAAAGTTCATTTTTCCCATGAAGAAGAATATATGGCCTCCACCAACTATCCCCACATAGAGGCCCAAAAAAGGGCTCATGACGTTTTTCTCTCCAAGCTGGAAGACAAAGACTTTGGGGAAAACGAAAGCGACCAGCAGGCTTATCTGGAAGATTTGCTGGATTTCCTCTTTGCCTGGCTTTCAAACCATATTTTAAAAATGGATAAAGGAATTATTTAATCTGCTCTTGCACATGTCGGAACAATGGGGTAGGGAGACTTTCTCCCTGCTCGCCCTGCGGCTTACATAAAAAAAGAACCAGTCTGCACTGGTTCTTTTTTTGGATTCCTCTTAATCTTCACATTTTGCAAGCTCGTCTAAAATAACTTTAAGCTGCTCTGCCAACAACTTATCTCTCTGAATTAAATCTTCATGCTCTCGTGTCAGATTCTGACGCTCCTGCATTAACTCGTTTACCCGTTCAATAATCTCCTGTTTTTTCACGGCTTACCCTCCTGTTTGCATTGTAAAGTTTATAAGTTCTCCTGTTCCACAACAACTTTGTCCAAATGCCAGATTTCATCTACATACTCCTGAATGGTTCTGTCTGATGAGAACTTTCCGGAATGCGCAGTATTTAACATGGACATCTTAGCCCAGCGCTTCTCATCCCTGTATGCTTCCTCAATGGCCTTCTGGGCATTTGCATAGGAATGGAAATCCGCCAGTATAAAGTAAGTATCCGCATACTGGGTACACTGGGTATTTAATAAAGAATTATATAAATCACGGAATAATTCACTGTTATTAGGTGAATAGAATCCGTTAATTAACTGCATCAGTACCTTTCGGATATCCTGGTCATTATTGAAAATCTGCATGGGGTTGTAATCCCGGTTCCTCTCATGGGCAATCACCTCATCGGAACTCATACCAAAGATAAACATATTATCTTTGCCCACTTCCTCCACCATCTCCACATTGGCACCGTCCATGGTTCCAATGGTGACAGCGCCGTTTAACATAAATTTCATGTTTCCTGTCCCTGACGCCTCTTTGCTTGCGGTGGAAATCTGCTCGCTCACATCTGCCGCCGCAAAAATCCACTCTGCATTGGAAACCCGGTAATCCTCAATAAATACCACTTTAATCTTATCCTGGATACTCTTGTCATTATTAATTACTTCGGCAACACTGTTGATTAACTTTATAGTCAGTTTTGCATTCTTATAACCCGCTGCCGCCTTTGCCCCGAAAATAAAGGTTCTTGGATAAAATTCCCTCTCGGGATGCTCTTTCAAATCATTGTAGAGGTACATAATATGCAGGATATTTAAAAGCTGTCTCTTATACTCGTGGAGACGTTTTACCTGTACATCAAAGATAGAACGGGGATTTACGTCAATTCCATTGTGCTCTTTGATATATTTTGCAAGGCGAAGCTTATTCTGGTATTTGATGTTCATAAACTCATGCTGGGCCTTCTCGTCATCCACAAACAGAGAAACCTTTTCAATCTTGCTCAGGTCTGTAATCCACTCGGGGCCGATATGATCCGTTACCCAGTTTGCCAGAAGCTGGTTTCCGTGAAGGAGGAAACGTCTCTGGGTTATCCCGTTTGTCTTATTGTTAAATTTGCCCGGGAACATCTCATAGAAATCTCTTAATTCCTGGTTCTTTAAGATTTCTGTGTGAAGCCTTGCCACGCCGTTTACGGAATGTCCTGCCGCAATGGCAAGATGTGCCATTTTTACCTGGCCGTCCTGTACGATTGCCATACGGTTAATCTTGCCCTGGTCTCCCGGGAATTTCTCCTGAATCCGGAGGATAAACCTGCGGTTAATCTCCTCCACAATCTGGTAAATTCTGGGAAGAAGCCTTGAAAAGATTTCAATGGGCCATTTCTCCAATGCCTCTGCCATAATCGTATGGTTCGTGTAAGCACATACCTGTGTGGTAATCTCCCATGCATCGTCCCAGTCAAGCCCTTCCTCGTCTAAGAGATAGCGCATCAACTCTGCCACCGCCACGGTGGGATGGGTGTCATTTAACTGAAACGCCACTTTTTTCGGCAGGTCATGGATGTCCTCATGTGTCTTTTTAAATCTCTCCACAGCCCGCTGTACACTGGCTGACACAAAGAAATACTGCTGTTTTAAACGGAGCTCTTTTCCTGAAATATGATTATCATTGGGATAAAGCACATCCACCAGATTTCTTGCAAGGTTTTCCTGCTCCACAGCTTTGCGGTAGTCCCCCTTGTCAAAAGAATCCAGCTCAAAACGCTCCATGGGCTCAGCATCCCAGATAATCAATGTATTTACCATGTGGTTGTTGTAGCCCAGGATAGGCATGTCATAGGGAATCGCCCGCACTGCCTGATACCCTTCATGTACAAACTTTGTCCTGCCGTCCGCCATATTTTCCGCACGGACATATCCTCCAAATTTAATCTCAAAAGTATATTCCGGCCTCCTAAGTTCAAAGGGATAACCCTCTTTTAACCAGTCATCTGGACGCTCCACCTGAAAACCATCTATAATCTCCTGGCGGAACATGCCGTAATGGTAGCGGATTCCGCAGCCGTATGCACCATATCCCAGGGTAGCCAAAGACTCCATAAAGCAGGCTGCCAGCCTTCCAAGGCCGCCGTTTCCAAGGGCCGGATCCGGCTCCTGATCCTCAATCACATTGATGTCAAGTCCCATCTCCTCCAATGCCTCAGCCACCTCTTTATAACATGTGAGATTAATGAGGTTATTGCCCAGGGCACGGCCCACTAAAAATTCCATGGACATGTAATAAACCACTTTCGGGTCGTCCTTTTTCATGGCGTGCTGGGTTTCCATCCACTGGTTAATCACCACGTCCTTTACCGCATAGGATACGGCCTGAAAAATTTCCTGGTCGCTGGCCTCATCCATGGTTTTACGGTACAGCTTCTTTACATGGTCCCGCACCTCTTCTTTAAAGTGTTCTTTGTCAAATACATCCTTTTTCAAGTAAATTCCTCCTTCTGTATTCACTCTCATTTCCCTATTTTTTTTACGACTGCTTTTTAACTTCCAATGTAACTTTTTCCCCATTGATATTCCAATCTTTCATATAACCGGAGAGATTTTCTGTAGTAATGACATCCGCTAAGACTTCCGCCTGGATGATATCCCGGTTTTTCTCAAATATGCCGGACACTTTTTCCCCGGACTGATAGCCTACGGCAATCCTGTCCATAACCTCAAATCCCGCTTCTTTTCTCATGGTTTGGATTTTACTGATCAATTCCCGGACAAAGCCCTCCTCAATCAGCTCCTCCGAGAGATTTGTATCCAAAACCACCGTAATGTCATTATCATTCTCAGCCACATACCCCTCCATCTGGGTCATTGTGATGAGCAAATCCTCATTTAATAATACAACTTCCTCACTGACACTGTCAAGTTTTATAGCCCCTTTGCTGTTAAGTTCTGCCATTGCCTGATTGCCGTCTAACTCCTCTAAAGCTTTCTTAATCTGTGACAAGTATTTCCCGTACTTGGGACCTACCGTGCGCAGCTGTGGTTTAAAGCTGTAACTTGTGTAGGCGCTTACATCCTGGGAAAATTCCACTTTCTTAACATTCAGCTCATCTGCAATAATTTCCGTGTAAAACTCTGACAGTTCAAATGGGGCTTTGATAAACATCCTTCCGATGGGCTGGCGGTTTTTGATATTTGCCTGATTCCTGCATGCCCGGCCTAAAACTACGACTTTTAAAACCAGATCCATGTCTTTTTCCAGTTCTTTGTCGATGACACTCTCATCCGCCGAGGGGAAATCACACAGATGAACGCTCTCTGGCGCAGATGCATCCACCTTTCTCACCAGATTCTGATAGATATCCTCCGTCATAAATGGTATCATGGGGGCCGCACATTTTGACACGGTGACAAGGGCCGTGTAAAGTGTCATGTACGCATTTATCTTATCCTGCTCCATGCCCTTTGCCCAGAAGCGCTCCCGGCTTCTCCGCACATACCAGTTGCTCATTTCATCCACAAATCCGTCCAATGCCCTAGCTGCTTCGGGAATCCTGTAATTTCCCAGATTGGTATCCACATCTTTAATCAAAGTGTTTAATTTGGACAGGAGCCATTTATCCATAACGGAAAGCTTCTCATATTCAAGCGCATATTTTGCCGCATCAAAATTGTCAATATTGGCGTATAGCACAAAAAATGCGTAAGTGTTCCACAGCGTCCCCATAAACTTCCGCTGCCCCTCCTGGACCGCCTTGCCGTGAAAACGGTTGGGAAGCCAGGGCGCAGAATTAATATAAAAATACCAGCGGATGGCGTCTGCCCCGTAGGTCTTTAAAGCCTCGAAGGGGTCTACGGCATTGCCCTTGGATTTGCTCATCTTCTGTCCGTTCTCATCCTGTACATGTCCCAGCACAATTACATTCTCATAGGGAGACTTGTTAAATAAAAGCGTAGATTCCGCCATGAGGGAATAAAACCATCCCCTAGTCTGGTCCACCGCCTCGGAGATAAATTTTGCCGGGAACTGCTGCTCAAACAAATCCTTATTTTCAAAGGGATAATGGTGCTGTGCAAAAGGCATTGCCCCGGAGTCAAACCAGCAGTCAATCACCTCCGGCACCCTGCGCATCTCTTTGCCGCAATCCGGACAGTCAAAAGTCACTTCGTCAATATAGGGACGGTGCAGTTCTACCTTTTCATCTTCTTTATTGCCGGTTCTCTTCGCCAGTTCCTCCCTGCCGCCGATACACTCCTGATGTCCGCACTCACATTCCCACACATTCAAAGGCGTTCCCCAGTAACGGTTTCTGGAAATACCCCAATCCTGGATATTTTCTAACCAGTCTCCGAAACGCCCTTTACCGATGGACTCCGGAATCCAATTTACCGTGTTGTTGTTTCGGATTAAGTCTTCCTTCACCTCGGTCATTTTAATAAACCAGGACTCCCTTGCATAGTAAATCAAAGGCGTGTCGCAGCGCCAGCAGTGGGGATAGTCATGTTCAAATTTGGGAGCGTCAAACAAGAGCCCTTTCTTTTCCAAATCCGTTAAAATCACAGGGTCTGCTTTCTTAACGAAAACTCCCGCATAATCCGTCTCCTCTGTCAGCTCCCCTTTTCCGTTTACAAGCTGGACAAAGGGCAGGTCATATTTTCTTCCCACCTGGGCGTCATCCTCACCGAATGCCGGGGCAATGTGGACGATACCTGTACCGTCCGTCATGGTGACATAGGAATCGCAGGTGATATAATGTGCTTTTTTACGCTGCTTTTCAATAATTCCACTGGCAAAATCAAAAAGAGGCTCATACTCTTTTCTCTCTAAATCCGTACCCTTATAAGTCTCTAAAACTTCATAGGCGCTTTCGCCTTCCTCTGCCAATTTCCCTAATACTTTGTCCAAAAGTGCCTGGGCCATATAGTAGACATACCCGTCATTCGCCTTTACCTTACAGTAAGTCTCCTCCGGGTTTACACACAGGGCCACATTGCTTGGCAGTGTCCATGGGGTGGTCGTCCATGCCAGAAACCAGGCGTCCTCCCCGATTACCTTAAAACGCACCACTGCGGAACGCTCTTTTACGGTCTTATACCCCTGGGCCACCTCCTGGGAGGAAAGAGGGGTTCCGCACCGGGGACAGTAGGGAACAATTTTAAAACCTTTATATAATAACTTTTTATCCCAAATCTGCTTTAGGGCCCACCACTCCGACTCAATAAAATTATCGTCATAGGTGACATAGGGTTCGTCCATATCTGCCCAGAAACCCACGGTTCCTGAGAAATCTTCCCACATGCCCTTGTATTTCCACACAGACTCCTTACATTTTTTAATAAAAGGCTCCATGCCGTAGGCTTCTATCTGCTCTTTTCCGTTAAGCCCCAGAAGTTTTTCCACTTCCAGCTCCACCGGAAGCCCGTGGGTGTCCCACCCTGCTTTTCTGGGCACATATTTTCCCTTCATGGTCTGATATCTGGGTATCATATCTTTAATCACACGGGTTAAGACATGACCGATATGGGGTTTTCCGTTTGCCGTGGGAGGCCCGTCATAAAAGGTGTATGTCTCCCCCTCTCTCCGGTTCTCCATACTCTTTTTAAAAATGTCATTGTCTTTCCAAAACTGCTCTGTGGCTTTTTCCCGCTCCACGAAATTCAGATTCGTCTCAACCTTGTTGTACATAAATTCCTCCTAAAGTTCTATATTTATGTCTTTTCCCGGCATTAAAATGTATCCGGCTTCTCATCCTCGTCAAATGAATGATCCTTTTCTTCATCCTCTTCGTCGTAATCGCCGTAATCTCCAAATGAATCATCGTCATTATCAAATGGGAAATTAAAATCATAGTACTCTTCATAATCCTCCCCAAAATTCTGCTCCATTTGGTTTTTGAATTGTCTTTGGACTTCTTTCTGGAACTCTTCCTGAAAAGCAGAAGAGCCTGCAAATGCAAAAATATAGACAAAGAAGAAAATAATGGACAGCGCCGCCGTAACAATTCCGGCGATACCAAAACCCTTGCCGCTTTTACATCTTACCAGATGAATAATTCCAAAAACAATTGCCAAAACTGCCAGCAGTAAATTGCAGCAGGTGCAAAATAGCACCAATGATATAATGCCTAAAACCATGGAGGCAATTCCAAATCCCATGCTCTCCTGCACCGGCTCCTCGTAATTCTGGTAGTACGTTCCCTGATAGGAATAACTTCCTGAACTATCCTGATATGTCCCAGTGTAATTTGTATTGCCTTCCCTGTAACCCCCCTGTGAGAAATCATCCTGAAAACTGCTTCCCTGCCCTTGATTCTCCTGGGCGTCGGAAGAAACCTGCACTTCCGCAGAAGAATCTGTATTGTAATTTTCTTCGCTCATACTTTCACTCCTTATACTGTATAAAATGATTCATGTTACATTTTATCACACTTTATTTTATTTTTGTAGCAAAACTTTTATTTTTGTATCCATAAACTTCCAGATTCCTAAAATTTTAACGAAAAAAAGCAGGTTATCCGTAAAAGATTTCCTGCTCTTCTCTTTTCTCCTTGTTTACAACAAAGGAAATATATTCCGTCCAATTCCAAACAACACCAAAACACAAATGCAGCACCAAAGAATCACATTCTGGACACCTCCCATACGGAAATATCCCGTTCTAATATAATCCACTATATACTTAGAAAAAACAGCAGACAGAACCGGAATAAGCAGCAGTACTGCCGCATTTGCCCGAAATGCCCCTTTAAAATCCAGCTGCATCAGGGCAACACACATATGGGTGACTCCGCATCCCGGACATTTTAATCCTGTGATCATCCGAACCGGACAGGGCAGTCCAATACCAGTATACTGAAAAAATAGTCCATATGCAAATCCCGCTGCAAAAAGCAGCAGGGCAATTATAGAAACAGATAATAAACGCTTCTTAACCAACTATATTTCCTGTGCCGTCCATGCGGACTAACATATTTATCTCGTTCTGCATTAACGCCCATGCCACAATGGGAAGGCAAATGCACAATATCAGGTAAAGTATTCCACTGTTGTTAGATGGAAGCCCTCTGTTACTCTTAGCAATGTCAATCTTTTCACCCTGCTTGTATCCCCAGTACAAACTGTAGATGTTACATGTAATTATAGAAAGCAGAAAAGCAACGCCGCCGGATGTCCCTTCCACTTTGGCTACAGCATTCATCTCGTTTGTCAAGCAGATAAACCAATAAATACCATATAAACCACAAGTAACAATACTTAAAACTATACAAAGCGCAATATTTCTCTCTTGAATCATAATATAACTCTCCCTTCAAATCGATTTATTACATTCCGGCTAATAAAGCTCCCATTGCAAAAAGGCCCAGAGCCGCTAAAGCAAGCAATATAACTGCTAAAACAAGTCCTATAATTCCACAGACTATACCTGCGATAGCCATACCGTTTTTACTGTTTCTCTTATTGTGCATAATACCCAGCACAATGGCAAGAATCGCTGAAACAATCCCACAAATCAAACCAATAGGAAATCTCCAGCATAAAACTACAATAGAAACAATCCCAAGCACCATGGAAGCAATTGCCATTCCGTTATTGCCGTTATTCTTCTGTGGCTCCCCGTAGAACTGAGATGTTCCGTTATCAAATCCTTCGCTCATTTCTCTTTCCTCCATATGTGTAATTCAAAATAGCAACGAGAACATTCTATCAGAAAAGGAAGGATATTTCAAGAATTTTCTTTTTTCAGCGGGCCCGCCGCCATATATTTTAATTAAATCCCACCACTTTCTGGGAAATTTTGTAAGCCGCAACAGATATTTTCCTGCCGCTCTTTCCCGGCAGATTCATAGTATGTCCCATAATTCCAGTTCTCAAGTGATGAAACAGCCTGATATCCTGCTGTTTAATATATTTCCAGAGCTCCCTTTTTTTCTGCAGGTTCTCCTCGGTGCCGGAACGAATCAGCATCACCGTGGAAATGACGGTAATAATTTCCAGATAATTAAACATATAATGCCTGAGTTTCCTGTTTGGAATTTTCCATAAGTCAAAAGCCTCCACCATAATTTTGTTTACCTTAATCTGCTGGTCAATCCGGCTAATCATTACGGTTTCGTTCACAGACTGATCATCCCGCCCAATATAGTAGCGGTAAAAATCCACGTCCATATAGTACATATTTTTCACTTCCGGAAGGGGCTTATATACAAAAATATTGTCCACATAAAATGTATGTTTCGGCAATTCCAGGCCGCAGTCCCGGAGGAGTTTTGTCCTGTAAATTACGGAATGCATAAGAATGTACAGCCCCTTGTGAAAACGCCTGGTATCGCTCCAGCCAAACACTTTGTCCGTAGGGAGAACAGATGTATACCGCATGACCTTTTTCCGTTTTGCCCCCTGTTTCTCATAGACAAAATTGCTAATCATCATGTCTAAGGTTTCACTTCCCCCTGCAAGCTCTTTTAATTTGGAAAGAATCTTCAGGTAGGCGTCTTCCTCCACCCAGTCGTCGCTGTCCACAACTTTAAAATACAAACCGGTAGCATTGCGGATTCCCGCATTGACAGCCTCCCCGTGTCCCCCGTTTTCCTGATGGATGGCCCGGACGATTCCCGGATATTTTTTCTCATAGGCATCCGCAATATCCCCTGTCATATCACAGGAGCCGTCATTTATCACAAGAATCTCCACATCATCCCCCCCTGGGAGCAGTGATTTGATACAATTTTCCATATAATCCTCTGAATTGTAACAGGGGATTGCAACCGATAATAATTTCATTCCGCTTCTCCTTATAACCTGTATTTATTTTCCATTTTGCTTTCCGGCGATAATATGTTCCGCCATATCAAGAGCCCGCTCTGTTATGGCATCTATGTTATAATATTTATATTCTGCAAGCCTTCCCAAAAGATATACATTGGAAAGATTTGCAAATTTATCCGCATACTTCTTATAGAGCTTCTGATTTTCCTCATTTAATATGGCATAATATGGAATCTCCCCCAAAGCCCCTGTGTATGCAAAGGGATATTCTTTTACTATTGTTGTTCCCTTCACATCCTGTCCTGTGAGATATTTAAACTCTGTGATTCTGGTAAAATCTTCACTTACCGTGTAATTTACCACGCTTCTCCCCTGAAAACTATCCTGGTCAAAATGTTCAAATTGAAAGTCTAAAGACCGGTAGGGAAGCCTGCCGTAAACACAGTCAAAAAGCTCGTCGATAGGCCCTGTATAAATCACTTCCCCTGTAAATTCCTGCCCCTGAAAAAGAACTTTATCCGGCAAAAATTCTAACTTTTCCCGGCAGTCCGTATCCGTCCAAACGGTTATAGAAGGGTGATTTAACATGTTTTCAAACATGTAGGTGTAACCCTCCCTTGGCATTCCCTGGTATTTATCCCCAAAATAACGGTTGTCATGGGAAATCACCACCGGTACTCTCCCTGTAACTTCCTTACTGATTTCCTCAGGGGTCTGTCCCCACTGCTTCATCGTATAATGTAAAAATATATTTTCATACACATAATCGGCTATGGCTTTTACTTCCGGGTTTTCATTTTTCCGCAGCTCCATAATAGGAATCCTGCTGCCCTCTCCATACTCAGAAACCAAAACTTTTTCCAGCCTATCCGCTTTCTCTTTGTCATAAACCATATGCAGCGTATTTAAATTGAAAGGAACCGGAATCAGTTTGCCGGACACATTGGCAGCCACCTCATGGCCGAAAAAATACCAATCTGTAAATTCGGAAAGAAACTGAAAAACTTTCTCAATACCGGTGTGAAAAATGTGGGGGCCGTATTCATGAATCAGCACCCCGTGGGAATCTTTCCTGTCGTAACAATTTCCCCCGATATGGGAGCGCTTTTCTATTACCAGGACGTTCCTGTTTCCCTCCTGGGCAAGCTTTCTGGCCGCTGTGGCCCCTGCAATACCGGAGCCGATTACAATACTGTCGTACATCTTCCTACCTCTTCTTTCTGCTTTCCTTTCCTGTTCAATATTATCTATTATACACATTTTTTCATGGGAAACCACATTTTTTTTGCGTATTAAAAGAATATTAATTTTTTACTTGCAAGATTGGCTTATTATTTGTAAGATAAAAAAGATGAGTATATAAATACAAGGAGGAATCGATTGTGCCAAAAAAACAAAACACAACAGCGTTCAAAAAACGAAACATTATTGTAGGCCAGTCTGGCGGCCCTACTTCTGCTATTAATTCCAGTCTTGCAGGAGTGTATAAAACCGCAAAAGAGCGTGGTTTCCATACCATATATGGAATGCTCAACGGCGTCCAGGGACTTATGGACGAACAGTATGTGGATCTTTCTACACAGATTCATTCCGACATGGATATCGAAGTGTTAAAGAGAACCCCCTCTGCATTTTTAGGTTCCTGCCGGTATAAACTGCCTGAGATTCATGAAAACCCGGAAATCTATGAAAAAATTTTTTCCATTTTGGACAAACTGGAAATCGAAGCCTTTATTTACATCGGAGGCAATGATTCCATGGATACCATAAAAAAACTTTTCGACTATGCCATTGTCAAGGGACACAAACAAAAGTTCCTGGGCGTTCCCAAAACCATTGACAATGACCTTGCCTTAACCGACCATACCCCCGGCTTTGGCAGTGCGGCAAAATACATTGCAACCTCCACCAAGGAAATTATCCGGGATGCCCTTGGATTCTCCTACCGCAACAAGACAATTTCCATTCTGGAGATCATGGGCCGCAACGCCGGCTGGCTCACAGGTGCCACCGCCCTTGCCCGCACAGAAGAGTGTGACGGCCCGGATCTGATTTATCTTCCTGAAATTACCTTTGACATCGACAAGTTTTTAGAGAACGTCAAGGAGATGCAGGAGACAAGAGACGCCGTGGTGATTGCTGTCTCCGAGGGAATTAAATTAGCTGACGGACGCTATGTCTGCGAACTGTCCGGCGGAGGGGAGTATGTGGATGCCTTCGGCCACAAACAGCTTCAGGGCACCGCAGCATATCTGGCCGGATTCCTTGGCGCCAAACTTGGGTGCAAAACCAGGAGCATTGAGTTCTCCACCCTTCAGAGAAGCGCATCCCATATGGCTTCCCGTGTGGACATAAACGAAGCTTTCATGGTAGGCGGCGCTGCTGTAAAAGCTGCGGATGAGGGTGATTCCGGCAAGATGATTGTCATCGACCGTATTGCAGATGACCCTTACATGAGTTCCGCAGGGGTTTACGATGTCCACCGCATTGCCAACAATGAAAAACTGGTTCCCAGAGAATGGGTGAACGAAGAAGGCAATTACATCACGGATGAGTTTATTAATTACATTGAACCGTTAATCCAGGGTGACTACCCTCCCTTTATGGTAAACGGACTTCCACAACACCTGGTTCTTAACAGGTAACCGCTGGAAAATGAATTGCAAACCGGTTTTATCATAATTGTTCGTTCATATTTTATTTACAAAACTCTAATATATATAACATACTACTGTCACAAATACTGGTTATACTAAGTTCATAAGTTAAGGAAACAACTTATACAACCGCAAAAGCGGAGGGAACATTTTCCCGACAGTAACAAATAGTGCTACACGTAATTTTTACAAAACTTTTCATACCTTGCTTTAAGCAAGGTTCCTCCCAGTAAATAGTGAGTTGCTTCACTTTTAATAAAATCTTTTTCATATGAAAGGCCGGTGCTTATGCACCGGCTCCCTCTTTTTTAATTCTAATCATCCTGTACAATATTATCTTTTCCCTGCAATATATCCAAATACTGCACATAAGTACGAAAAGCCGATGGCATGGCAAACTTTTCCTTAAAATCCGCCGTTTCCGCAAACAAAAACCCGGACTCCTCCTCCCCCAGTGCCTCCACCTTAACCATATACCCTTTCATGCGCCATTCCACATGGGAAAAAATATGTTTGGAACTTTCTAAGGCTTCAATTCTAAGAGGGGAAAGCCCCATGCTTTTTACCCGCTCTAAGGCATCCTTTTCATCCAGAAAACCATCCATGTTGGGAAACTCATACATCCCCGCCAAAAGCCCCTTTTCAGGACGTCTGCGCAAAAGAATTTTTTCTCCGTCCCGGATAAGAAGCACGGTCCGCTCTTCCATGCGGCGCTCCTTCCCTTTACTTTTTACGGGAATCCATGAAATTTTATCCTCTGCCCTTGCCAGGCAAAAAGAAGCCCAGGGACATGCCCCGCATTTCGGCTCCCCGTTTGGAAGGCATACGGTGGCCCCCAGCTCCATTAAGGCCTGGTTAAAGACCCCCGGCTGGTCATGGGGAAGGATTTTTAAAAGTTCTCCCTCCATATTAGAACGGACGGACTGTTTCATAATATCCCGCTCATCTGCCGCCCCACGTGAAATTACCCTCAACACATTCCCGTCCACTGCTGCCGCCTGCTTTCCGTAGGCAATGGAAGAAACCGCCCCTGCCGTATAATGGCCGATTCCTTTTAATTTTAAAAGCTCTCCATATTCCTCCGGCAGCATGCCTTCATAATTTTCCATCACCTGTTTTGCCGCCGTCTGCATATTCCGCACACGGTTATAATACCCAAGGCCCTCCCATAGTTTTAAAAGTTTCTCCTCCGGGCACTCCGCCAGGCTTTTGATATCCGGCAAAGCCTCCACAAATCTCTCAAAATAGGGTTTCACCGCCTCCACCCTAGTCTGCTGGAGCATAATTTCCGATACCCAAACCCTGTAGGGCGTGGGAAATTCCCTCCAGGGAAGGATTCTTGCATGGCCCTTGTACCATTCTAAGAGAGGAGCTACAAGCTGTTTTAAATTATATTCTTCTATCTTCATATGAAATAACCGCCTCTTTAAAGAGATAATGTTATTATACTTCCCGAAGGCAAGTTCCGCAAGGACAATAACATATGATTCATAAATGTGTATATGCGCAAACCCTTAAAGTTTTTTGCAACTACTCCTCGTTAAAATATTGTCAAACCCCGGCAAGAGGTGTATAATTGACATGTGATGTAAACAAGCAGGGATGGACGGCAGGCCCTGCAATTTTAAAACTAGGAGGCAAAAAATGAACAATTTAGTATTGGAAGTAGCAGATGAGATTGCTGTACTTAAAATCAGCAGACCGGCAGCTTTAAACGCTTTAAACTCTGAGACATTGGACGAGTTAAATGAAGTTTTAACTGAGATTGAGGGAAGAGACGATATCAAAGTCGTTATCTTAACCGGCGGCGCTGACAAAAAAGGCAATGAGTTTAAATCCTTCGTTGCAGGAGCTGATATCGCTGAGATGTCAAACTTTACCGCAGCAGAGGCCAGGGCGTTTGGCATGAGGGCATCTGTTCCTTTCTTCAAACTCATGAATATGAGACAGGTTACCATCGCAGCCGTAAACGGATTTGCCCTGGGCGGCGGATGCGAAATCTCCATGGCATGTGATATCCGTATCGCTTCCGACAATGCAACTTTTGCACAGCCGGAGTGCGGTCTTGGAATCATCCCGGGATTCGGTGGAACCCAGAGACTTGCCCGTCTGGTTGGCATGGGATGCGCCAAAGAAATGATTTTCACCTGCGACAACATTGACGCCAACGAAGCTTACCGCATCGGCCTGGTAAACAAAGTTGTTGCAAAAGAAGAATTAATGCCTACTGCAACTGCTATGGCAAAGAAAATCATCTCCAAAGGAAGCTACGCAGTTTCTATCGCAAAAGCTGCCATCAACAACGGATATGACATGGATATTAAAAACGCAGTGGAAATGGAAGCGAACCTCTTTGGCATTACCTGCTCCACACACGACAAAGCAGAAGGCATGGGCGCTTTCTTAGAGAAGAGAAAAGCGGATTTGACAGATTTCTAAATCTTTGCCTTTCCTACATAAAACGAGGATGCTTACGCATCCTCGTTTATATCTTATTTCACTTTAAAACTCACCTTTTTCGTATTCCCCGCTTTGTCTGTCAGCACTAACTTATAACTTCCCGCCTTATTGACCTTTTTTCCGCTTTTTATTTTCTGCCCGTTTAAAGTTGCGGACTTCATCCCTGCAATTTTATCGGAAAAAGTAATTTTCACACCTTTTTTATAGGTTTTGTTTTTCATGTTTGTCTTAGGTTTTGTGGTATCAATGGTGAATTTCACTGTTTTCTTTTTGCCGTTTAAAAGTTTCGTCTGAAGCTTGTATACCCCGTCTGTTCCAAAATACCAGTTCTTGTACCCGTCAGTAGTAACTCCCATACTTTCGCTGTTGCTGTTGCTGTTGCTGCTGTAATCCGCCTTGATTTCCTGATAATCCACGTAGGTTAATACCCCCTTGGATTTTATGGCCACCTTTTTAAAGTTATTATAAATGCCGTTATTTTTTACTCCGGTAAAATCCACTTTATCCACATCATAAAGGCTTTTATCAAAAACTGCGTAAAACTTCTCTCCCTCTTTTAACTTGCGCAAATCAAAATCTACAGTCCTGCCGTCCTGGCGCACTTTACCGTTGGTATAATATACTGGATAGGGGCATTCCACAACTGCATCGGCAAATTCTATCGAAGGGACTCCCTCCTGGAGTAATGCGTTTCCCTCGCCAATTTCTGTCCCGTCTTCCATACCTGCAAAGGCACTTCCCTCCGAAATGATATATTTCTTATTGATTTCCGCAAAAAACTGCTCTGCCTCCCCTTTTTTATGATGATTTTTTTCCTGTATCACCCTGCTGTACTGTTTTCCGTTAATGGTAACCTTATGGAAGGGCTCTTCCACCACATCCGGCCCAAAATGGTTGATTAGCTGGGCAATTTCCTGCTCCGTAAGGTAATACTGGCTGTACTCATCCACAGATAAATCCTTGTTTACCGTAAGCTCCACCTTCGCCCCGCACCCGGAGGCAAAAATCATCACTGCTGACAGTATACATAATCCCATATGTCTTAAAAAATTTTTCTTCATAATATCTCCTTCTGACCGAACTTTCCTCCAGTTACACTTCAATCCTATCTTAACACAGATTGGTTAAAAATGGCTGTCCCAAATATAATTTTCATAAAAACTTAAGAAACCCCAATTTGTTGCCAATTAAAAATATCCATGATACAATATATTTAACTTTACATAACGGAGGTCAATTATGAAAAAATCCATTACTTTTATCGGCGGCGGCAATATGGCATCTGCCATTATCGGCGGTATCTTAAAAGCAGGTTTTGCAGACCCGGAAGATATCACAGCCACCGCAAAGACAGATCTTACCTGTGAAAAATTAAAAAAAGAATATAACATAAGAGCCACCACAGATAATGCCAAAGCGGCGGAACACGCAGATATTCTATTCCTGGCGGTAAAACCCTTTCTGTTTAAAAGCGTTATCCCCCAAATCCGTGACATGGTGAAACCGGAAGCCCTGATTGTATCCATTGCCGCCGGACAGACTATGGATGCCATAGAAACCCTATTTGACAAAGATATTAAACTGATACGGGTAATGCCAAACACTCCGGCCCTTGTGGGGGAATCCATGAGCGCCCTGTGCCAAAACAGCCATGTTACCAAGGAGGAAATGGCGGAAATCCTAAAGATTTTTGAAAGTTTTGGGAAAGCGGAAACCCTGCCGGAATCTTTGATGGATACCGTTACCGGAATCAGCGGTTCCTCCCCGGCCTATGTGTACATTATGATTGAAGCCATGGCAGACGCCGCCGTGGCAGACGGTATGACAAGAACCCAGGCGTATAAATTTGCCGCTCAAGCTGTCCTTGGCTCCGCCAAAATGGTATTGGAGACAGGAAAACATCCCGGTGAATTAAAGGATGCTGTCTGCTCCCCGGGAGGCACTACCATTGCCGCTGTGGCCAAACTGGAGGAAAAGGGATTTCGGGATGCCGTAATTTCCGCCCAGAGAAGCTGTGTGGCAAAGTCAAAGGAAATGAAATAACAGAAAAAACTGCCTGAAAATTGCAAAACATCATTTTCAGGCAGCCTTTACAGTTTCTTTAAACAAACTGATTTTTCCCCTCATCATAAGCGTAATCCAGCACTTGAAGGGTATCCCGGATTGTCTCCTCCGCTATGTTCTGGGATGCACAAAATTCCTCCAGGGATTCATAGCGGTTCCGAAGCTGTGTATTCACATAACTTAAAAGCATTGCCGGGTCTTTGGGTAAACTGTACTCCATAAAATCACATCACCTCTAAATTTATAAAAGAGTTATTTTTTTCTCTCCACTCCGTATTTTGCCTCCAATTCCTTCACAGTATTCGCATATTTTTCCTGTTTTCTCTGCTGCAGAAGCTGGGAGTAAAGATTGTCCTTAATCTCCTCATAGGAGACTTTCTTTTCCTCTTTTTTATCCTCCACAAGAATCAGATGATAGCCAAACTGGGTTTTTACCGGGCCTAAAACTTTCCCCATTTCTCCCTCAAAAGCAGCTTTTTCAAACTCCGGAACCATCTGTCCCTTGCCAAAATATCCCAAATCTCCACCTTTTTCTGAAGACGGGCAGGTAGAATACTCCCTTGCCGCTTCCTCAAAGGCTTTTCCCTCCGAAATCTCCTTTGCGATTTTTTCCGCCTGCTCTTTTTCCTCCACTAAAATATGCTTTGCGCAAACCTGTGCCCCTGCCACAAACTGTCCCGGATTCTCATCATAAAACTTCTTGATTTCCTTTTCGTCCACCGCCACTTTTTCAATGACAGAGGTTGCCGCCATATGGCTTGCCAGCTCATTTTTCATCTTCTCCAAAGTCTCTTTATATTCCTGAGACTCCTTAATCTTCTCCTCATCTGCCATCTTTGCAAAAAGATGGAATCCGATTAACTGCTCTAAAAGCTCGTCTTTCGCCTGGGGATTGGAAAGGTAAACCTGCTGCTCGGGAGGATAATTTGCAATCAGGTTATTTAACTCCTTCTCCGTAATCTCATGTCCTGCTGCCACCGCTAATATTTTTTCGCTCATTTCTTTCTCCTTTTTCTATTTATTTAAATTTACACATTCCTCTTACCTGCATACACATAGGTGCTAAAATAAAGCACAGATGCGATAATCACAATCATAGGCCCTGTTGCCACATTAGTATAATAGGAAATAAAAAGGCCCAAAATCCCGGAAAACAGAGAAAATACCAGGGAAAAGAAATGATACTCCCGCATGTTTTCCGATATATTCCTGCTGGCCGCCGCCGGCAGGATTAATAGTGCATTGATAATTAAAATTCCCACCCATTTAATGGAAAGCATCACAATCAAAGCCATCACCACCGCAAAAAGGTTTTCCATCAGTTTCACAGGAATATGCCTTCCTTTTGCCAATGTCCTGTGGATGCTTGCCGCATTGAGATAATTAAAGCAAAAGCACCAGAAGACCAGGGTAAAGGCAAAAATCCCCAGAAGATACAGGATTTCCCCCCGGGTAATACTTAAAATATCCCCCACCAAGAGACTTGAATATTTGCTGAAATTTCCCCCGGCAGATAAAATTGCAAGGCCCAAAGCCACGCTGCAGGAGGAAAACACGGAAATTACCGTATCAAACGCCGCTACCCTCTCTCCAATAAAATTCAAGAGAAGGGCAAAAGCCACGGCAAACACAATCATGGAAAGGCTCGTGTCACCAATGCCAAAAACCACCCCAAGGGCGATCCCCGTCAATGCGGAATGGCCCAGGGCATCAGAAAAAAACGCCATTTTTTTCTGGACAATCATGGTTCCCAAAAGCCCGAATAACGGGGTAATAATAAGTACCGCCAAAAAGGCATTCCTCATAAACCCATACTGAAAAAATGCCGTAAGGCTTTCTAATCCCATGTTATCTCACCTGCCTTCTTTCCCCTGTCTCTCTTTTTCGACACATACCCCGGAAGTTCCTCTCCCCCGAATATTTCTTTAAATTCCTCACTTGCAAAAACATCTTTGGCGCTGCCGGATTTTACCACGGTCTGGTCTAAAAGGATTACCTGGTCTGCATATTTCGCCACATAGTCCAAATCATGGGAAATTAAAATAATGGACAGGTCAAAATTTTCTTTCAGGTATTCCATAGTGCGGTAAAAAAGCTCCATGCCGCTTTGGTCCACCCCGGAAACCGGCTCGTCCAAGAGAAGAAGGTTTGGCTCGTCCATAATTGCCATGGCCAGGAGCACCCGCTGAAGCTGGCCCCCGGAAAGCTTGCACACCTGCCTGTCCAATAAATCTTCCACCTCAAATATTTTTAAAGCCTCTTTGATTTCCTCTGCAATACTTTTTTTCTTTTTTAAAAATACAGGGAAACGGTAATGGTAACTGGCAATTAAATCATATACGGAAATGGGAGTGCTTTTTTCAATATTCAGGCTCTGGGGCACATAGCCGATTTTCAGTTTCTGAATCCTGCCGTTTTCCCTGTCCTTAAATTCAATGTCCCCCTCATGGGGAATATCGTTTAATATGGCCCGGATTAAGGTGGATTTTCCCGCCCCGTTTTTTCCAATTATCACATTTAAACTTCCGCAGTGAATGTGCAGGTTTACATCCTCCAAAATCACCTGCTCCCCTAAACGAACCCCCAGATGGTTAATTTTTATGCAATGCAGCCCGCAGGGCTTTCTGATTTTCTTCATACTATTCCACCCCGTAAGCCTCTTTTATGAGACGGATATTTTCTTCCATGCCGCTAAGATAGCTGTCCGAAGAGTAATCCCCCCGCACCAGGGTATCCAAAAAGCACACCTTTGCATCCGTCTCTTTTTTTACGGTTTCCGCCATCTCGCTTCCATACAGTTCCTCTGCAAAAATCACAGCACTGTCATTTTCCTTAAGGGCAGATATCACATCTGACACCTCACCGGCGGATACCTGGCGCTCTTCGTCCAAATCCAGGGTAAAGGCCACATGTAACCCGTAATCTTCTGCCAGATAAGCGTATGCTTCATGAAAAGAAATCATACTTTTCCCCTGGATTTTACTTCTGATTTCCTTCTGCTCCTCCTCCAGTTTGGAAAGTTTTAAAAGATAAGCTTCTTCCTGTCCCTCATAATATTCCCGGTTTCCCTCATCCATCTTGCAAAGGCCCCGGGCAATATTTTCCACCTGCTTTTTATGCTTTTCTACACTCATCCACACATGGCTGTTATCCTCTAAAAGCCCTGCATCCTGGCTGGCATCTAAAATTTTAAGGTCTGGATAGGACTTTGCCACTTTGGACAAAAAATTTTCTATCCCTCCCCCGTTTACGATAAATACATCCGCCCTGGAAAGAAGCTTCATATCCTCCGGGGTAAGCTGATAGTCGTGCATACACCCGGTTTGGGGCTCGCTTAAATTTGTAAGGGTTACGCCCTCTGCGTCTCCCACAATATTTTCCGCTGCAATGTACATGGGGTAAAAGGAAGTCACCACAAAAAATCTCTCTTCCCCCTTTTCCCGGCTTCCCACATAAAGAGCTGTAAAACAATAACCTGCAAACGCCACTGCAATAAGCAGCAGCGTTACAAAACCATACTTATGTTTCATTCTTTTTCTCTGCTGCCTCCAGTACCAGGGTGTCCATGTATTCCCATATTTCCTCCCTGCCCTGTTTTGTCATGGCTGAATAGGGAAAAACCTTTGTCCCCGGCTCCACCTTTAGGCCCTCCCGTATGATTTTTACATTTTTCTGCACCTGGCTTCTCTTTATTTTATCTAGTTTTGTGGCAATGATGATGGGGGCAAAGCCCTGATACACCATCCACTCATACATCATCCTGTCATTTTCCGAGGGGGCATGGCGGATATCAATGAGAAGAAACACTGCCAAAAGCTGCTTAGAGCTGTGGAGATAATTTTCTATCATAGCGCCCCACTTTTTCTTTTCCGATTCAGCAATCTTGGCATAACCGTACCCCGGCAAATCCACCAGATACATTTCCCCGTTGATATTGTAGAAATTAATGGTCTGGGTCTTCCCCGGCTGTGCGGAGGTTCTGGCCAAAGATTTCCGGTTCATCAGCCCGTTAATGAGAGATGATTTTCCCACATTGGATTTTCCGGCAAAAGCCACCTCCGGCAGTGTATTTTCCGGGAGTTTGCTGGTAACGCCGCAGACGGTTTCCAACTCCACATTTTTTATAATCATAGTTCCCTCCGTTTTCCAGATTGTGCCCGGGAAACCCCGGATTATACCAGGGCTGTATCAAGGACCTCCTGCATGGTTTCCACATACACGATTTTTAACCCCTGTTTTATCTCCTCAGATATCTCCTCAATATCTTTCTGGTTCTTCTTTGGCACGCACACGGTCTTAATCCCCGCATTTTTTGCAGCCAGGGTTTTCTCCTTTAGCCCTCCTATGGGAAGGACTCTCCCCCTTAAGGTAATCTCCCCTGTCATAGCCACATCCGCCCGGACTTTCCGCTTCGTAATAGCGGAGAGCATAGCGGTGGCCATAGTAATCCCCGCCGAAGGCCCGTCTTTTGGAACTGCGCCTTCGGGTATATGGATGTGGATATCATTCTCTTTAAAAAATTCTTTTGAGATATGGAATTCTTTGCTCACGGAACGGATATAGCTGATGCCCGCCTGGGCGGATTCCTTCATCACATCCCCAAGCTGCCCGGTGAGCTGAAACTCCCCTTTTCCCGGCATTACATTCACTTCAATCTCTAAAGTGTCCCCACCTACGCTGGTCCATGCCAGGCCCCGGACAATTCCGATTTCATCGCTTTTTCCCGCCTTATCGTAACTGTACTTTTCTTTTCCCAGGTATTTTCCCAGATTTTTTCTGGTGACAGCCACCTTCTTCTTATCCCCCTCATACACTTCCCTGGCAGCTTTCCTGCAGATTTCTCCCAGTTTCCGCTCCAAGTTCCTGACTCCCGCCTCCCTGGTATACCCGCGGATTACCAAGGAAAGGGCATCCTTGCTGAGGGTGAGCTGTTCTTTTTTCAGGCCGTTTTTCTTTAACTGTTTTTTTACAAGATGCTCACTGGCAATATGCATTTTTTCATTTTCCGTGTAACTTGTCACTTCTATGATTTCCATACGGTCCAAAAGGGGCCTTGGGATGTCCTGGGCGGAGTTTGCCGTGGCAATAAACAACACTTCCGACAAATCTATGGGAATCTCCACATAGTGATCCATGAACTTACTGTTTTGTTCCGAATCCAGCACCTCCAGCAAAGCCGATGAAGTGTCCCCTTTATAATCGCTGCTGACCTTATCAATCTCATCCAAAAGCATCAGGGGATTTTTTACCCCTGCAGACCTAAGCCCTGAGACAATGCGGCCGGGCATGGCACCCACATAGGTTCTTCTGTGGCCTCTGATTTCCGCCTCATCCCTTACGCCCCCTAAACAAATGCGCACATACTCTTTGGAAAGAGCCTTTGCCACAGACCTGGCAATACTTGTCTTGCCTGTTCCCGGAGGTCCCACAAGGCAGATAATTGGGCTTTCCCCTTTGCTGGTAAGATTTCTCACCGCCAAAAACTCCAGCATCCTTTCTTTCACTTTCTCTAGTCCGTAATGGTCATTATTTAATATTTTTTCCGCATGCTTCAAATCCTTATTATCCCTGGATGCCTTCTCCCAGGGCAGATCCAAAAGTGTCTCAATATATCCCCTGGCCACAGCGCTCTCGGAAGAACTGGAACCAATATTTTTAAAGCGTTTAATTTCTTTTTCTATTTTTTCTTTTACATCTTTATTTGCTTTTAACTTCTTTAAAGCCTCAAAAAAATGGTCCACATCGGACTCTGTGTTATCCTCCCCCAACTCCTCCCGAATTACTTTCATCTGTTCCCGGAGCAGATATTCTTTCTGGTTTTTGTCCACTCTCTCCTTGACCTTTTCCTGAAACTCCCTCTTGATTTGAATAATATTTTCTTCCTGCAATATCATGGTCATGAGAACCTCATACCGGTCCTCCAAGGTCACAGCCTCCAGAAATTTTTGTTTTTCCTCATAGTGGATAGGGATATTGTTTGCAATCATATCCATCAAATGTTCCACGTCCCTTTCATCCGCCACCTGTCTGGCAAACTCCTTGCCCTGCTTGGGATTTAACGAGGAATAATGGGCATAAATTTCCTGGATGGCCCGAAGCATCCCCTCTTTTACCACAGGGGAATATGCATTTTCGCTGTCGTCCTCAATTTCAAATATCTCTGCCATAAAAAAGGGCTCTGTCTGGACAAGACCTGCCAGTTCCGCCCGCTCGCAGCCCTCCACCAAAATACGGACGATATTGTTTTGCATTTTAATCACCTGTTTGATTTCTGCAACCATCCCGATATGATACAACTCTTCCAGGCCGGGATTCTCCACCCCTAAATCTTTTTGGGTCACCAGAAAAAGTTTCTGTTCCCCTATCATTGCCTCTTCCACCGCCTGGATGGATTTTGGCCTGCTGACATCAAAATGCGCCACCATTCCCGGCAAAATCGTCATTCCCCGAAGGGCCACCGCCGGCATTGTCAAACTTGTGTCTCTCAATGTAAAACCCTCTTTTCTAATCACTAATGAAATCTTTCCTGCTTCCGTTTACAAAAGCTGTCAGCAGTAATGAAAGGTATTACTGTGACAGCTCTCATTTTCAGGCTTTTTATTCCCTACGCACTTTTTGATTCTAAAAGCAACTGCTCATCTTCCTCCACAGAATCCACATAACCTTTCTGCTCTACCAAGGCCTTATCTATGGTACATTCTGTGATTGAGGAATCTGATGGAATTTTATACATTAAATCCATCATAACATTTTCCATAATCGCCCGCAGCCCTCTGGCCCCGGTCTGTCTATCCAGTGCCTTCCCTGCAACAGCCTCCACCGCATCATCATTGAAATGCAGCGCCACCCCGTCCAGCTCAAAAAGCTTTTTGTACTGCTTAATCAGGGAATTTTTCGGCTCTGTCAATATGCGGACAAGTGCTTCTTTATCCAGGGAATCCAGGGAAACCGTAACAGGCACCCTTCCGATAAACTCAGGAATCAGGCCGAACTTAATAAAGTCCTGGGGCATGGCATGTTTAAATGCTTTCCCCACGTTCATCTCCCGTCTGTCCTTTACCGTGGCATTAAAACCAATCGTCTTTTCATCCAGACGGCTTTCAATAATTTTTTCCAGCCCGTCAAACGCACCACCGCAGATAAATAAAATATTGGTAGTATCTATCTGAATCAGCTCCTGCTGGGGATGCTTCCTGCCCCCCTGAGGCGGAACAGACGCAACCGTCCCCTCCAAAATTTTAAGCAGGGCCTGCTGTACTCCCTCCCCGGACACATCCCGGGTAATGGATACATTTTCTGACTTCTTGGTAATCTTGTCAATCTCATCTATATAGATAATACCGTGCTGCGCCCGGTCAATATCATAATCTGCCGCCTGAATAATCTTCAGCAGGATATTTTCCACATCCTCCCCCACATAACCGGCTTCTGTCAATGTGGTGGCATCTGCAATGGCAAAGGGCACATTTAAAATTCTTGCTAAGGTCTGGGCAAGGTAAGTTTTTCCGGAACCTGTGGGCCCAAGCATTAAAATATTGCTTTTCTGCAGCTCCACGTCAAGATCCGTCCCCGCCAAAATCCTTTTGTAATGATTATACACTGCAACGGAGAGCACTTTTTTTGCATTGTCCTGACCAATGACATACTCATCCAGAAAATTTTTTAACTCCTCAGGTTTTAGCAGATTAATCTGCTCCTCAACCTGCTCCTCGTCCTCTTCCTCAAATTCTTCCTCAATAATTTCTGCGCAGATATCCACACATACATCACAGATGTATGCCCCGTTGGGTCCTGCAATCAGTTTTCGCACCTGTTCCTGGGATTTTCCGCAAAAGGAACAACGAATCCTTTCTTCACCGCCAATAAAACTTCTTCCTGCCATCTCTCATCTACTCCCGATTCGTAATTACCATATCAATAAGGCCATAATCTTTGGCTTCCTGTGCGCTAAGCCAATTATCCCTGTCCGTATCCCGCTCTAACATCTCAATGGGTTTCCCGCATTCCTCCGCCAGAATCTTGTTTATCTTATGCTTCGTCCCCAAAATATGCTGGGTTGTTATCTCCATATCACTGGCCTGGCTTCCACTGGGCATGCCTCCCATAGGCTGGTGAATCATAATCTCTGCATTGGGCAGTGCCATACGCTTGCCCTTTGCTCCCCCTGCCAAGAGAAATGCTCCCATACTTGCCGCCATGCCGCAGCAGATAGTGGACACATCACATTTAATATAATTCATCGTGTCAAAAATTCCAAATCCGGCAGAAACCGAACCTCCCGGGCTGTTAATATAAAGCTGGATATCCTTTCCAGGATCCTCAGCCTCCAAAAATAAAAGCTGGGCAATCACAATACTTGCCGTAGTGTCATTGACCTCTTCCCCCAGGAAAATAATCCTGTCTTTTAACAATCTGGAATATATATCGTAGCTGCGTTCTCCTCTGCTGGTCTGCTCTACCACATAAGGTACTAAACTCATATTTCTGCCTCCTAAATCCCCAAACAGACCGGCTCTTAGGAAGCCAGTCTGCCCGAAGTGCTATTCTTTTATTCTGCTGCTTCTTTATCCTTTTTCGGCTTTGCTTTTGCCCGCTCTTTCACATTTTCCATTACAAGTTTCACTGCTTTCTGCACGGAAATGTCCTTTTTCATGGACTCTTTCTGGGCATCGCCTAAAAACTCACTCACTTTCTCCGCTTCCATGCCGTAAGCTTTTGCCATCTTCTCGATTTCTGCCGCCACATCCTCATCGCTTACCTGGATATCCTCTGCCTTTGCAATCTCCTCCAATACCAGGCTGCTCTGGATACGGCTGAGGGCCTCCGGTTTCACCTGCTCCTTCATTTTATCCATAGTCATACCGGAAAACTGCATATACTGCTCAAAACTTAACCCCTGCTGGGAAATTCTCTGGGCAAACTCTTCCACCATAACCTCAACCTGTGTCTCAATCATGGCCTCTGGAATTTCCATGGAAGATTTATCCACGATTTTCTTAATCGCCTCATCCTCTTTTGTGCGTCTGGCCTCTTCCTCTTTTGTCTCCCCCAGTTTTTTCCTGACGTCTTCCCTGTACTCTGCCAAAGTGTCAAACTCAGACACATCCTGGGCGAACTCATCGTCTAACTCAGGAAGCTCTTTCACTTTAATCTCGTGAATTTTCACCTTAAATAAAGCCGGCTTTCCTGCCAGTTCCTCTGCCTGGTACTCTTCCGGGAATGTAACGTTGACTTCCGTCTCATCCCCTGTATTTTTACCGATTAACTGCTCCTCAAATGTATCAATGAAAGAATGGGAACCGATAACCAGAGAATGATTCTCCGCCTTGCCGCCCTCAAAGGCAACACCGTCCACAAATCCCTCAAAATCAATCACTGCTGTGTCTCCATCCTGGATTGCACGATCCTGTACAGTCACAGTTCTGGCATTGTGATTTCTCTCTTCCTCAACAGCCGCATCCACTTCCTCGTCTGATACGGATGTGTCGATTTTTGCAACGGTTACACCCATATATTTTCCCAATTTTACTTCCGGCTTCACTGCCACTTCTGCCGTAAAAATAAACGGCTGGCCTTTTTCAATCTGCGTAATATCAATGGTGGGACGTGAAACCACATCTACGCCGCTCTCGTCCACTGCTGGGCCATAATTTTCCTGAATCAGCCTGTTTGCAGCATCTTCATAAAAAATTGCCGCTCCATACATCTTCTCAATCATCTGTCTGGGAACTTTACCTTTACGGAAACCTGGAAGGCTGATTTTACTTTTTTCTTTTAAGTAGGCTGCCTGTATAGCCTTTTCCACCTTATCTGCAGAAACTTCTATTGTAAGTTTTGCCATATTTTTCTCTAAGTTTTCTACCTGTACACTCATTATACCTGTTTTCCTCCTTCATATCTCCATGGTATACGTTCATAGCAGCAGACACATGCCAAAAAGGGCATACTTCCACCGTCTCACAGTCATTGTAGTATTATAGCACATGGTATTTTAAAATACAAGAAAAAAATTTTTTAAACTCTTTAGTATTCTTGACATTTACAGCAGGAAATTGCAGCCTTTTTTACAAAAAAGCAGAGCCAGAAGATTCTGTTTCCTTCTGACCCTGCCTCTGCTGCATTTACCGCAGCCCGTGCTTCATTTTTCTGTTACTGTCCGGAAGACATTTTCTCTTCCTGGCTTCTAATCATTTTACGAACCATCTCACCGCCGATGGATCCAGCCTGACGGGAAGTTAAGTCACCATTGTAACCCTCTTTCAAAGGAACGCCAAGTTCAGAAGCTACTTCCTGTTTAAAACGGTTTAATGCCTCTTTTGCCTCCGGTACCTCAACTCTATTGCTGTTGTTTGAATTTGCCATAGTTTCATACCTCCAAAGTATTCTCCGGCATCGCCGGTTTTTTTCTCCTGGATAAACTCTGTTGTTTATCCTGAAAATAGTATGGTTTTTAATTTCAATTTTATGTTTGGTAAGTTTCCCCAGAGCAGGCATTTTTTATCTTTTAAAATGACCAGATGCCGGAAGCGTTTTTGTAATCGCTGTCCCAATCGCCCCGGATTCCAATCCCTTTCCCGGATATGGTCACTTTATTTTTATTCTTTTCCCGCTTTGTTTTAATTCCTTTATTGGATTTTTCGATATGACCTCCAAAAAGCCCTTCCTGTACTTCTCCTGCTCTTGTGAGCTTAATATTATCAAAAACTGCATTGACTTTATCACCGCTGAGCCTTACGGACGCTTCCACTCTTGGGTACACTGCAGTATTTGCAAGATTTTTGTTTGTGAAGCTGCCAATCTTTTTATAGTCAAGATATACGTTTCCTTTTCCTTTGCTGTCAATAGTGATCATCATATGGTATTTCTTTCCAACTTTTAGGGATTTTCCGCTTGGCCTTGTGTACTCCTGCTGGCCCGGCGCATTGGATTTCACATTTTCAATTAAGGTCACCGCTTTATTTGTATAGGGTGCAACGGCATGTTTGTCAAACTGAATCCCGTAGGACACGGCAGAAGTGGACGTCACCAGCACAAGTTTTGCATGGTAGCCGGAGCCGGAACCCTTTAATGTAATATCCGCCTCAATTCCTGTGGAGCATTTTGTGTTTTCCAGGGTTTTGCCGTTCTTTGTCTTCTGTTTGGATACTTTGCTGTAATCCCCGAATTTCTTTGTCTTCCCGTCGTAGCTGCTCATTCTCACATAGTAGGTTTTATTGGGGATAAAATCGTAAATCTCAATGCTGCTTGATTTTACATCCTTTATCTCTACCGTCCTTGTATTCTTTTTGGGGAATTTCTTATTGGTAGAATACTGAAGCTGATATTTCTTTGCCTCTGGAATCTTTTTATAAGAAATCTTTAATGTTCCGGGTTTTGTGGATTTCATGGATTTAATTGTGGGGGGATTGATTTTCCACTGTGCATACAAAGTAATTTGTCCCTCGCCTGCTCCTGCCATAAGAGGCGCCGCATCATCTCCCTGGGCATATGCGTCCCCCTTGCCGTCTGCCCTTGTATTCCATCCGGAAAAGGTATAGTTTTTTCTGGTAAAAACATTTGCCGGAATGGTTACAGCCGCACTGGGAGACGGCGCTAAGGGTGCCATCACCCCGGAACCTCCGTTGGCATCAAAATTTATTGTAACACCGCAAACTCCATTTTCTACACCTGCTGCCGAAATCTCTGCACCCTGGGCAGTGCCTGCCCCAAAAATCAGTGCCGTGGACAAAAGCAGCGCTGCAATTACTTTTTTCATCTTCTCTCATCCTTTCCTTTATCCCATTATGGTTTTTCTTAACAAATTTATTATAGCACAGCACATAGAATATTACAACTTTTACGTGTATTTAAAAAAAATAACAAAAATAGAATTGACAGGCTTTCCCAAAAGAAATACTCTAAAAGCATAGACAAATTTCAACGATATACGGAGGTATTTTATGAGTAAATTAGGAATTTTTATGGCTGACGGCTGTGAGGAAATCGAAGGGCTTGCCGTTGTGGACGTACTGCGCCGGGCAAAAATGGATATTATTACCATTTCCGTAAACAAAACCAATACGGTAAAAGGCTCCCACAATATTACTTTTCTCACTGACACGGTGTTTGAAGATGTAAACTTTGAAGAATTGGACGGGATTATCCTTCCCGGAGGCATGCCGGGTACAATAAACCTAGGAGACCATGAAGGTGTGGTATCCCAGGTAAAAACCTTTGCTGCTGCGGGAAAACTTGTCTGCGCCATCTGCGCCGCACCCTCTGTTTTAGGGGCTGCCGGGATTTTAAAAGGAAAAAAAGCAACCTGCCATCCCGGATTTGAGGAAAAATTAACCGGGGCAGAACCTCTTACGGATAACGTGGTTACAGACGGAAACGTAATTACAAGCCGGGGCATGGGGACTGCCATTGACTTTGGCCTTGCAATCGTAAGCTACTTTAACGACCAGTCCGTGGTGGATGATGTAAAGCTCCATCTTGTATACAAATAGGTGATTTCATGGAAATTGAACGAAAATACTTGGTGAAAAAACTTCCTGAGAATTACAGAGACTTCCCTTCAAAGGAACTGGAGCAGGGATATCTGTGCACAGAGCCGGTTGTGCGGGTGCGCAGGGCTGATGACAAATTTACCCTGACCTACAAAGGCCGGGGGCTTATGGTACGGGAAGAATACAATCTCCCCCTGACAGAGGAGGCTTATCAGCACCTGCGGGCCAAAGCAGACGGCATCCTCATACACAAAATCCGCTATAACATTCCCTATAAGAAAAAATATACCATTGAACTGGATGTGTTTTTAGATGATCTGGCTCCCCTTATTCTGGCGGAAGTGGAATTTAGCACGGAGGAGGAGGCGAATGCCTTCCTTCCCCCTGATTGGTTTGGAGAAGATGTTACCTTTTCTACAGAATACCACAACAGCACCCTGAGCAGAAAACCTGGGTAAGCCATTGTTTACCAGGATCTCTCAATCTCATATTTTTGTACCATGCGGATACTGTTTAAAAGCTGCTGATACCTAACGTCCACACTGCCCTCGGGAATTACCACATCAAGGGTCACTGCAAAATCGTCTATGAGTCGGTTGGTAATCCTATGGCGGATGGAAACCAGGATATTAGATTTTTCTTCCATAGTATCCGCATCCAAAAATGCCAGCAGGGCAGGGTCGGCTTCCCCCGGCTTTGGCTCTTCCATCTCCTTGGGGACAGAGGATTTTGGGGAGACCTGGACAGAAGCGAAGGCTTCTGCTGCCTCTTTTTCTTCCGGCGCTGAAATTTCCTGGAATCTTTGGGTTTGCGCCGCATCGGGATATTTCTCCCTGTCCGTCTCGCTTAAAAACTGGGATAAGGGCCTGGTATAGCAGGCATAGTCCCCATACAAAGCCTGGTATACCACAATATCCTCCCCTGTATCCGCATCTCTTGCCATACAGATAATCTGATAATCCTTTCCTTTAAAATGCCTGTATATTTCAAAAGGTCTTGGCAATTTTCGATTCATACTAACACCTGCTTCCTTAAATACTTCCATTTATTTTATATTCTATTATATCCATGTTATTTTCTGTCATTCCTATACGGTTTATCATATCCATGCCCTCTGAGAGAAAATCTCTCTTAAAATTAAGATTCCCACTGTATCCCACAATCATTAAATCATATACCTGCTTTAAAATATCTGTATCTTCCTGTGTATGTAAGGCGGGAACCCTGGCCGAGTCATGCCATCTCCTGTCTGCCTCCTTCAGAAGGTCCACATCATTTTCAGCCACATTTTCCTTTGCATTTTCTAATATCTCAGAGCGTGGAGCAGGCGTATATTTCTCTTTTAACCTTTGTTTCAAATCCCGCATCTTTTGCTGCTCCTGGTAATCGGTCTTCGGCCTGGAAAGATTTCCCCTGTTTTGCGGCCTTTGAACTGTCTGTGCCGCAGGCGGCCTTTTGGGTGGAGGCGCCGTATTTTTAGGCTTCACTGTCTTTTTCTTGTCTTTTAACACTTTTCTTAATATCACTAAAATAATAATTAAATAAATAATTGAAACGGCCATTCTGATTTCCCTTTTTCTATTTTTACTAAATACATTTTTATTATAGCCTCTTTGTGTCTCCCGGTCAAACAAATTCCCAAAAAGAGTATATCCATTCTTTTTATCCCAAAAGAATAGACAAGTCCTCCCATATTCACTATAATAGATTCATCAACACTGAATCATTTTATTTGAAAGGTATATTATGCTTACGAAATTAAAAAACCGCATGTCGGGTCCCCAAATGATTGCCCTGGGATTTTTTCTTATTATCATGGCAGGTTCTCTCGCCCTAATGCTGCCTGCCGCATCCCGGACAGGGGAACCCACCCCTTTTATCACCGCAGTATTCACTGCCACCAGCGCCACTTGCGTCACAGGGCTTGTGGTAGTTGACACCTTTTCCCACTGGTCACTCTTTGGTCAGATTGTCCTTTTGTGCCTGATTCAAATCGGGGGCTTAGGATTTATCTCCCTGGGCGTTACCGTATCCTTACTGCTGCGAAAAAAAATCGGCTTGAAACAGCGGGGCCTGATTCAGGAAAGTTTTAATGTCCTGGAAATCAGAGGAGCCGTGCGCCTCACCAAACAAGTTGTTTTCGGCACGTTATTTTTTGAAGGGACAGGAGCCCTGATCCTCTCCGCCTGCTTTATCCCCAAAATGGGATTTTTACAGGGAATTTATTATGGCATCTTCCACTCCGTATCTGCCTTTTGCAACGGCGGCTTTGACTTAATGGGACGCTACGAACCAGGTTCCTCCCTCACCGGCTGCAACGGTCATCCTATCGTTCTGGTTACGATTATGCTTTTAATCTTAATCGGAGGGCTGGGCTTTATCGTCTGGTCTGATTTAATGAAAAACAAATTAAAATTCCGGCGTTATTCCCTTCACACAAAAATTGTCCTCTGTGCCACAATAGTCCTAACTTTTGGCGGTGCCCTGCTTTTTTATTTCATGGAAAAAAACAGGCTTTTTTCTGATATGACCCCTATGGAACAGATTTTAAATTCCCTGTTCTGTTCCGTAACTCCAAGGACGGCGGGATTTAACTCCGTTGACACCGGGGCTATGACAGACGGGAGCAAGCTTTTAACCATAGTTTTGATGTTTATCGGGGGCGCTCCCGGCTCCACGGCAGGTGGAATTAAAGTGACTACCATTGTAGTGCTCTTTGTATACTTAAAATCCACACTTACAAGGACCCAGGGGGCAAATATTTTTGGAAGAAGGCTGGAGGATGCCGCCATCCAGAAAGCTTCCTCTGTATTTTTTATCAATATTTCCCTTGCCGTCACAGCGGGAATTGCAATCTGCTGTGCCCAAAACTTAAACGGTGTCGACGCCCTGTTTGAAACCTTTTCCGCCATCAGCACCGTGGGAATGACTGCGGGCCTTACCAGCAGCTTAAACACTTTTTCCCTGGTAATTGTGGCCCTGCTTATGTACCTGGGAAGGGTGGGCAGCCTGTCCTTTGCCATGTCCTTTACGGATAAGAAAAAAATCACCCACATTATGCAGCCAGTGGAAAAAATTAATATAGGATAATTTTAAAAGGAGCAAATTTATGAAATCTATTTTAATGATTGGCATGGGACGATTTGGTTCCCATCTGTGCAAAAATCTCTCCAAACTGGACAATGAGATTATGATTGTGGACAGCCAGGAAGAAAAACTAGAGGATCTTCTTCCCTTTGTCACCAGCGCAAAAATCGGAGACTGCACCAATGAAAAAGTCTTGGAAAGCCTTGGTGTTTCCAACTTTGACCTGTGTATTGTATCCATCGGAAACAATTTCCAGAGCAGTTTGGAAATTACAAGCCTTCTAAAAGAAATGGGGGCAAAACGTGTTATCAGCAAGGCAAACAGAGAGATACACGCCAAATTCCTGTTAAAAAACGGCGCCGACGAAGTGATTTTCCCAGACCGGGATATTGCGGAAAAACTTGCGGTAAGCCTAAGCGCCGACGGCATATTTGATTATATTAACCTGCAGGACGGCTATTCCATCTATGAAATTCTTCCCCTGCCGGAATGGCTGGGAAAGAGCATTAAAGAAATCAATCTCCGGGCCAAATACCGTTTAAGCATTATCGGCACCAAGCGTGGGGAACACACCCAGATTCTTCCCGGTGCAGACTATATTTTTAACGAAGAAGAACATTTAATGGTCATCGGCCATGAAAACGATATGAAAAAGATTATTAAAAGCCACTGAAAAGACGCAAAAAAACAGAGCCAATACAAGGCTCTGTTTTTTACTGAACTTCTTACGAAATTATCTTCCAAACTGACAGTCGTTGTTACCGGAATCTGTCGTCCACATCTCCAACATGTTGATGGGGTCATTGTAATCTGCAATCCATCCCTCACGGCAGAAGTCAAAGTTTCCTGCTTTTCTCTCCTCTAAGAATACATTCCACTCCTGCTGCTCAATGGTAAGCTCGATACCGATTGCCGCAAAATCCTGCTGGATTGCCTCTGCAATCTTTACGTTACCCTCGGAATCGTTGGTGAGGTAAGTAAGGGCAAGCGGAGTCTCTGCTGAAAGCATTCCTCCCTCGTCAAATACATATCCGCAGGACTCTAACAGGGAAATTGCCTCCTCCACGTTGGGAGCAGACGCATCAAAATATCCTACATTTGCCTCATCTGGGAAGGTGTAATCACCGTCATTTGCACGGAATTCTCCGCCATTGCCGTCCGCCATTCCTGCGGGAACAAATGTATTAGCAACTTCCTGGCCTGTCTGACCAATATTTTCTGCAATATAAGGTCTGTCAATCAAAAGGCTCATAGCTTTACGCATATCGGAAGCCTGCTGTTCTGTCAATCCCTCAAAGAGAGAGCTGTTTACATTAAATGCACAGTAGTATGTTCCAAGCTGGGGAGATACCTGGAATTCAGGGTCATTTGCTGCAATCAGGTTTGCAATCTCATCATTTGGAATGGTATCAATAAACTGCAAATCTCCTGACTGGTATGCCGCATAAATTGCAGTATCATCAGCACTTAACATAAAATGAAGTTCATCTACGGTTACATTCTCTGCGTCATAGAAATTAGGGTTCTTCACATATACCATAGACTCGTCATGCTTCCATTCTTTTAATGTGTAAGCACCGTTGCTGATAAAGCCTGCCTCGGATGCCCATGCTCCCGGATTTGTGCCGTCTGCATCTGCAGCTTCCACTGCTGCCTGGTTTACGGGCATAAATACCGGGAAACTAGCCAGGTCTTCAAAATATGCACAGGGTGCAATTAAAGTACAGGTTAAAGTATTATCGTCTGTAGCGGATACTACAATCTCATCTCCCTCTTTTGCAAACACGTCAAAAAGGTAGCCGTAATCTGCCGCCGTATCCGGATTTGCCGCACGCTTCCAGGAATACTCAAAATCTTTGGCTGTAAGAGGAGAGCCGTCAGACCATTTCAAGTCAGATTTTAAATGGAAAGTATAGGTCAAACCGTCCTCGGAAAGGTCATAACCCTCTGCCAGGGCCGGAACCGGTGTCCCGTCCTCACCATAAGTATAAAGGCCGACAAAGCTGTTTGCCGCAAGGCAGGCCCCGTCCACGGAACTGTTTAACGCCGGGTCAAGCTTTGCAGGCTCGCTTGCCAGACAAAGGCTTAAAGGCCCTTCCACGCCTGACATATACATAAAGTATTTGTAGCCGAAAAGGTTGGTGCGCATACCGTCCATGCCGCTTTTCATCATCCATGGGTCATTGTAGTAGTAAAGTGGTACTACTGCATTGGTAGCCATAAGCATATCCTCTGCCTGATGCATCAGTTTCTCACGCTCTACCGTATCTGTGCTTGCCTTAATGTTTGCAATCAGCTCATCATAAGGTTTCCAGTTCGGTGCAGAACTTCCGGAAGCATCCCCTGCGTCTTCGTCTCCTGCATCTGCAGCCTCTGTTCCATCTGCTGCCACGCTGCTGTCTGCTGCATTGTCACCAGAATCTGCCTGTGAGTCGCCGTTGCCGGAACCGCCGCAGCCTGCAAGCAAACCTGCCGACATACAGCCAACCAACATCATTGCTGTCAATTTTTTCATATGATTACCTCCTTTTTGCGGCCGTAAATGATACAGCCGTCCTATGCGCCCTTTGGCGCAATGATTTATAGATATTTATAAAAACAGAATCCACGATTCTGATTTTACCTTATTTATTCCAACATGCCACCATATGGCCGTCCCCTCTGTCCGTAAGGGAGGGACACTCTGCGGCACACTTTTCCGTGGCATAGGGACAGCGGGTGCGGAATGCACATCCGCTGGGAAGGTTCATGGGGCTTGGCACATCCCCGCTTAAAATAATACGCTGCCGCTCCTTTGCAGTTTTCGGGTCAGGAATAGGCACTGCGCTAAGAAGAGATACGGTGTAGGGATGTTTGGGGGAATGGTACACCTCGTCTGCATCCCCGATTTCCACAATCCTCCCCAGATACATCACCGCAATCCTGTCGGAAATATGCTTTACAATCAAAAGGTCATGGGCGATAAAAAGATATGCCATTCCCAGTTTTTTCTGCAAATCCTCAAACATATTAATTACCTGGGCCTGAATGGACACATCCAATGCGCTGACAGGTTCGTCGCAGACAATAAACTTGGGATTTACGGCCAAAGCCCTTGCAATGCCGATACGCTGTCTCTGGCCCCCGGAAAACTCATGGGCATAACGGGTGGCATGTTCCGCATTTAACCCCACCGTCTCCATAAGGCCAAGGATTTTTTCACGCCTCTCCCCTTTGGAACTGTAGAGTTTGTGCACATCCAAGGGTTCCCCGATAATATCCTCCACAATCATACGGGGATTTAAGGAAGAATAGGGGTCCTGGAATACCATCTGCATTTTCTTCCGGTATTCGTTAATATTATTTTCCGTTACCTCTTCCCCTTCAAACAGAATCTGCCCCCCGGTAGGTTTATAGAGATGAAGCAATGTACGTCCCACCGTTGTCTTTCCGCAGCCGGATTCCCCCACAAGGCCCAGGGTCTCCCCCGGTTTTATCTGAAAAGAGACACCGTCTACGGCCTTTAACATGGTTTTTTCAAAAAAGCCGGTGCGAACCGGAAAATGTTCTTTCAAATCTTTTACTTCAACTAGATATCCGTTATCATTACTCATTGCCCGCACCCCCTTCGTTCTCTTCGTACTGTTTTTTCACATTCATCCAGCAGGATGCATAATGTCCGTCAGGCATCTGCATCTCCGGCGGCTTTTCCTCCAGGCAGATTTTCATAGCCGCATCACAGCGGCTGCAGAATGCACAGCCCTTCGGCATATTTAAAAGGTTGATGGGCGTTCCCGCAATGGGAACGAGACGGTCGTTGGTATCTTCCTGGGGAATGGAGCGCAGAAGCCCTTTGGTATACTCATGCCCCGGACGGTAAAAAATATCCTCCGCCGTTCCCCTCTCGCAGACCCTTCCGCCATACATAACGATAATTTCGTCGCACATATCCGCAATAACCCCAAGGTCGTGGGTCACCATGATAATGGCCATTCCCAGTTTTTTCTGAAGTTCTTTCATAAGTTCCAGAATCTGGGCCTGGATAGTTACGTCCAAAGCCGTGGTTGGCTCGTCTGCAATGAGGATATCCGGCTCACAGGCAAGAGCCATGGCAATCATCACACGCTGGCGCATACCTCCGGAAAGCTCAAAGGGATACTGCTTTAAACGCCTGGCGGGCTCGTTTACCCCTACAAGCTCCAGCATTTCTTTGGCCCTCTCCCTGGCCTGCTCCTTGTTCCTGTCTGTGTGGAGCATAATCCCTTCCATAAGCTGGTTGCCCACAGTGTATACGGGATTTAAGCTGGTCATGGGGTCCTGGAAGATAATACTGCACTTCTTACCTCTGAAATCTTTTAACTGTCTTTTGTCATAGTTTAATATATTTTCTCCCCGGTATAAAATCTCGCCGCTTACCACTTTTCCCGTGTCAGCTAAAATCTGCATAATGGAGTAGGCCGTCACGCTTTTTCCCGATCCCGACTCTCCCACAATTCCTAAAATTTTTCCCGGAGACAAGTTAAAAGAAACTCCGTTTACCGCCTTTACTTCACCGGAATCCGTGAAAAAAGACGTACACAAATCTTTGACTTCTAATATATTCTCACTCATGGCCTGCCTCCTAATCTTTCAGTTTCGGGTCAAAGGCATCCCGAAGGCCGTCCCCCAAAAGGTTGAAAGCCAAAACGATAAGACAAATCATAACCGCCGGGAACACCAGCTTATAAGGATAACTCTGCAGGCCGTCCCTGGCGGAGTTGGCAAGACTTCCCAGTGAAGGCATGGGCGCCTGCACCCCCAGGCCCACAAAGCTTAAGAAACTTTCCGTAAAAATCGCGGAAGGTATCTGCAATGCAGTGGAGATAATAATCACACTGATACAGTTGGGCAGGATATGCCTTTTTATAATCCTTCCGGATTTTGCACCGATAGACTGGGCGGCTAAGACATACTCATTTTCTTTGATGGATAAAATCTGCCCCCGCACCAGCCTTGCCATACCAACCCAGTACAAAAGGCCAAACACAATAAACAGGGAAACCATATTGCTCCCCAGCTTTGCCATCAGGCTTCCCGGCTGGAACGTAATCACCTGGCTTAAAACCACGGAGAGAAGGATTACCATCAGAAGATCCGGCAGGGAATAAATAATATCCACAACCCGCATCATGAACATATCTACCCGGCCTCCGGCGTAACCTGAAATACTGCCGTATAGCACCCCGATAATCAGCACCAGCACACTGGCAAACAATCCTACAAAGAGAGACACCCTTGTACCGTAAATGACACGCATAAAATAGTCCCGGCACATTTCATCCGTCCCTAAAATGTGGGGGAATACTTCCCCTCCTTCGTCTATATACTTCTGCTCTAACTTAGAGTAGGTAAAGGGAGCAAGGTTTTTTGCGGATTTGTCCCTGACGCCGTCCACGGTAATAATGCCGGAATAAGTATAGGGCACTACCCTGGGAGCAATGATAATAAGGAGCAGTATAAGCACCAGCACAACAATGCTTCCCATGGCCAGAGGATTTTTCCTAAGCCTCCTCATTCCGTCCTTTAAAAAGGTTGTGGACTCACTCATAACATCCTGCTGCCTTTTTTCCTCTTCCGTTGCAAGTTCAAACTTTGCCAGGTCAATCTGCGCACTGAAAGGACTGCGCTTTGGCATTTTATTCTCTTCTACTGACATACGCCTTCCTCCTACTCAAATGTAATTCTTGGGTCTACCACTTTATAAATAATATCCGTAAGCAGATTGAACACAATCATCAAAACAGCCAGAAACATGGTAGTGGCCATAATGATGGGGTAATCCCTGTTTGTGATGCCGGATACAAATTTTGACCCAAGGCCGCCGATAGTAAAAATATTTTCCACAACCAGGCTTCCTGTGATAATAAATGCAATCATTGGCCCCACATACGTGAGCACCGGAATCAGTGCATTCCTTAAAGCATGTTTAAAAATCACCTTCTTAGGGGATACGCCTTTTGCCTTTGCCGTGCGGACGTAATCCTGCCCTAAGGCATCTAACATACTTGTCTTTGTCAGACGTGTGATATATGCCATGGGATATACGGAAAGGGAAATAACCGGAAGGACATAATTATTGCTCTCCGCAGACCACACCGGAATCCAGCCAAGCTTAATACAAAATACCAAAAGCAGCAGTGTGGCAAGCACAAAGCTGGGCGTCGCCGTGGCTAAAGTAGAAAAAAATATAATTACACGGTCCGGCCACTTGTTTCTCATTAAAGCTGCAATGCTTCCCAGCACAATCCCGCAGATAATAGCCACAACGGCTGCCATGCCGCCTAATTTTGCGGAAATCTTAAAAGATGTCCAGAGGATATCTGCAATGTCCCTTCCTGTCTTTAAAGATACTCCAAAGTCTCCCCGAAATACGTTCCTCATATACAGCACAAATTGGGTTCCCACGGGTTTATCCAAGTTATACCGCTTCTCAAGCACTTTCTGAACCTCCGGGCTCGGCGCTTTCTCTGCATTAAATGGCCCTCCCGGGATGGCATTCATTGCAAAGAACGTAATCGCACAGACAATAAATATGGTGACCACTGCCAGAATCAATCTCTTTACTACATATCTTGCCATATTCTCAACTCCTTTGTTCTTTCTTTTCTCCGCTGCAATCGCCGCGGCTTTTATTTTTGTTTGTAAACAAAAATAAAAGTGCAATGGGGTTTAGTGCCACATTGCACTCCGATTCTTCGCTTTACCTCACTAAACTGTTGCGAAACCTAATAATTTTATACACCAAAAGTACCTGTTTTGTCAACTTTTGTATTGATTCATTTTCATGGATATTTATTCATATTCTGTATACTTTTCCTATATTTTTATACTTCTTATTGATTTTTTATTTATAATATTATATAAATATAGTGGGAAAGGAGAATTTTTTTATGATATTACAACAAGATTTACTGTCTTTACAATTTTATAAAAAAGAGAAATTTACCGGGAGCTGCCGGGGAATGCGGTATCTCATCCGAAAATCTACGGAAAATGACAGCGACATTTTTGAAGTATTTACTTGGCCGGGACCTTATAACTTTGCATCCACAGATGAGGGCAAAAAGGCAAGAAAAACCTTTCCCTTCCAACAGGAATCCCTGGCAGATATTGCCGGATACTTAAATGAAATTTATGAATCCGGCAAAGATGCCTGGCCCACAGGTATTTTTTAAAATTATGACTGCTGTTTATCTTCTTCTAAAAGCTTCTCAAAATCATTGCGGCAGACTGGACGGGAGTAGTAATACCCCTGAAGCAGGGTTACATCCATCTCCCCTACAATATCCGCAACTTTGCCGTTTTCCACGCCCTCCACAATAGAATCATAGCCAAGGCGCCTGCACATCCTCAAAAGATTGTCGATAATTACATAATCGATATCATGCCCCGGCTCCGAAAGTTCCCTGACAAAAGAGTGCTCCACTTTAATATAATCCACATGAAGGCATTTTAACATCTCAAGGGAAGCGTAGGCTGTGCCGAAATCGTCTAAGGCCACTTTAAATCCCCTGCCCCTTAACCTGTCAAACATAGAGGCCAGTTCCTGGGGCTTATCCACCTGACAGCTTTCCGTCAGTTCAATAATCATGTAGGAAGGGTTCACTCCGTACTTTTCCACATAGGAAATCAGCCTGTTCTCAAAATCTTCATCCATAAACTGCTGGTAGGAAACGTTAAAGCTTACCTGCAGTTCCCCGTAAGTATCCCGCCAGGCCACCTGCTGCTTAATGGCCTGTTCCATAACCCAAAATCCCACTTCCCTGATTCCGCCGTAATCCTCCAAAACCTTGATAAACTCCATGGGATAAGAATCTTTTATCTTCTCCCCCTTCCAGCGGAGCAGGCATTCACATCCCGCAATAAGATTTGTCCCCGGATTTACAAAGGGCTGGAAGAAAAGTTCAAACCCACGGAAATCTTTTTTTATGCTCTGGTTTAAGTCCTCCCTTAAGGCTAAACCCCTTTCATGTTTTCTGGCAATTTCAACAGAGAAAAATACCAAATCTCCCCTGCGGTTTGTCTTGGCATATTCCAAAGAGTGTTCCAGCTTTGTGATAAGCCCCTCCCTGGAATCTGCATTCTTTGGAAACAGCAGTGCCCCGGCAGATGCAGAAATACTTAGATTCCCCTGCCCTGGGAGAATTTGCAGTGATGGAGTTCATAGGTGGTTAAAAGCCCTGTAAGGGAATCATACTTATTCTGTCCGTCCAGCCTTGTCATAAGCCCTGCAAATATAATGGGATTTCCCGCATCATCCCAGATAACGCTTCCCTTGCACTCTACCCACACATACTCTCCCATACGGTTTCTTGCCCTGTACTGGCACTCGTGCCGGGGCTTTGTCCCTGAGAACACTCCTGAGATATCCTCGTTATATAACGCCCTGTCGTCCGGGTGGATATGCTGTTCCCAGATAGTGGCGGCATCCTCCAGATATTCCCCTGACAAACCGAAATATTCCACGGAAGCCTTAGACCACCGGGAAATATTTGTCTTCATATCGCACACATAAATGAAGACATTATCCGATGCCGAAGCGAAAGCTTCAAACAGTTCGTTGTTGAAAATATCGCTCATTTCATCACCATACCTTTTTGCCTGTACTTACTATTGCCTATATGGATAATTGTAATACATAATCATGGGGATTTCTATAGGATTTTCGTGAGGGAATTACTGAAAAAGATCTTCATAACTTTGTTCCAATTCATCAAATTCCTCTTCTGCGCTGCTATATTCACCTGAAACATACTGTTTCTCTGCTGCCTCAATATCTCTCATAAAGTCTTCTGGTGACATAGATTTTAAAAATCTGCCAACATCTTCATCGGACATTTCGAGTTCATGATATTGGGAAAATTTATTTGAGGTTGTGTTATGAAGAATACTCATTGCTAAAAAGCCGGAGTTAAGAACTTTTTTGATGCGGATGAGGGGACTTGAACCCCTACGCCTTGCGGCACAAGAACCTAAATCTTGCATGTCTGCCAATTCCATCACATCCGCTTAAGCTCTTACCATATTATATTTTTTTTCCTGATCTGTCAAGCAAAAAAGACGATTTTATGTTACCGGAAAGAATCAAACCCAAACTGATTTTCCCTCTTTACATCCCCCGCCAAATATGATATGATGTGGCTTACAAAGGCGAAGAAAAGGAATAGTATCTGTCTTATCTGACATCAGAGAGCTGCCGGGTGCTGCGAGACAGCGGAGGATACACAGAGAACTCACCTTGGAGCCGCTGCTTGAAATCATAAAGGCCATTTTAAAAACGGCTTACTTTCGAGAGTAGATGCAGACGGAAATCCCACCGTTATCAGGGGAAAGGTATAAGGAATCTGTTCCCGTACCGGATGAGTGCATGATTTAACATGAATTAGAGTGGTACCGCGTAAAATGTCTTACGTCTCTAAAATTGAGGCGCAGGGCTTTTTTTTGTGACAGGACAGCTTCATATGAATATGCCGGGCCCAAACACCCCCGGCAAAGGTAAACAGAAAGTGAGGATATGATATGAAAGGATTTGAGAAGTACAAAAAAATGTATTTTATGCCCCCGGAAAACTCTTTCGACTGGGTAAAAAAAGATGCGGTGGATAAAGCCCCTATCTGGTGTTCCGTAGACCTTCGGGACGGCAATCAGGCTTTGATTGAACCCATGAACTTAGAGGAAAAAGTCACCTTCTACCAGATGCTTGTGGACATGGGGTTTAAACATATTGAGGTGGGATTCCCCGCCGCTTCGGAGACGGAGTACCAGTTCCTGCGCACTATTATTGAAAGGGGCATGATACCTGAGGATGTCACCGTACAGGTTTTAACCCAGGCAAGGGAGCACATTATCAAAAAAACCTTCGAGGCCATTGACGGCGCCCCCAACGTAATCGTACATGTTTACAATTCCACCTCCGTGGCCCAAAGGGAACAGGTATTTAAAAAATCCAAAGAGGAAATCAAACAAATCGCCGTGGACGGGGCAAAGCTGGTGTACGACCTGGCAAAAAATGAAAAGGGAAATATTTCTTTTGAGTATTCCCCGGAGAGCTTTACCGGCACGGAGCCGGAATACGCCTTAGAAGTCTGCAATGCGGTTTTGGACGTATGGCAGCCCACCCCGGAGAGAAAGGCCATTATCAACCTGCCCTCCACGGTGCAGCACTCCATGCCCCATGTGTTTGCCAGCCAGATAGAATATTTCCACAAACACTTAAAATACAGAGAAAGCGTGATTATCTCCCTGCACCCCCACAATGACAGGGGAAGCGGCATCTGCGATGCGGAGCTGGGCCTTTTGGCAGGTGCAGACCGCATTGAGGGAACCTTGTTTGGCAACGGGGAGCGCACAGGAAATGTGGATATTGTCACATTGGGCATGAATCTGTACTCCCACGGGGTAGACCCCAAACTTAACTTCCACGATATGAAACACCTGCGGGAGACTTATGAAAGGCTTACCAACATGGAAGTATCCATGCGCCAGCCCTATGCAGGTGATTTGGTGTTTACCGCATTTTCCGGCTCACACCAGGATGCAATTTCCAAAGGAATGGCATGCCATGAGTCCGGGGAAGACCCGTACTGGACGGTGCCCTACCTTCCCATTGACCCCAAGGATGTGGGACGCACCTACGATTCCGATGTGATCCGCATCAACAGCCAGTCCGGGAAAGGCGGTGTAAGCTATGTGTTAAAACAGGCTTACGGCATCAACCTTCCCGACCGGATGAAAGAAGAATTCGGGTATATTGTAAAAAACGTTTCCGACAAAGAGCACAGCGAGCTGACCCCGGAGCGGATTTACGACATTTTCAAGGCAACTTACCGGGATGTAGATTTTGCCTTCCATATACCGGAATATCACTTTAAACAGAACAACGGCATTGAAGCGGAAGTTACCATCTCCTACAAAGACGACACTTCCACCGTAACCAGCAACGGAAACGGGCGGTTAGACTCCATAAGCAAAGCCATCAAAAAATATTTCGGCTTCAGCTACGAGCTCACGGAGTACACAGAGCACTCCCTGTCCAAAGGCTCCTCCTCAAGGGCCCTGGCCTATGTGGGCATCACTGTCCACGAAAAGCTTCACTGGGGCATCGGCATGGACGAAGACATTATCAAAGCCTCTGTCAACGCTTTAATTGCAGCAATAAACAGAACGGATTTACTTCAGTAAAAATCACACTGAGACAAAAAAGGTTTGTACAAACTTCTGTACAAACCTTTTTTGGAATTGGTTTATCTCACCAAATCACTTCTCACATATCCTTTATAACTTTTCTTGTTAAGACTTACTTTCACACGATACCACTTTGCCCCTGCTTTGTCCTTGGAAGTACACAGCACTGTCATTTTTGTTCCCTTGGGTACCGTAATTAACCTGTCATAACTGGTTCCCGCATATTTCCGGACATTTACATTAAATTTTGCCCGTACTTTTATGCTTCGGGTCTGAAGGGAATTCACCCTTAAAATTTTGGAATACTTTCCGTATACCCTTCCCTTGGAAGTATTTTTAAAAGCCCTCACTTTATAAAAATATTCCGTTCCCATAGAAACATTTTTGTTGTTTAAAAAAGCATAACCTCCGGGCCCTATATTCCTGAGCCTTACATACTTTCCGTTCCGGGCTTCACTGCGGTAAATCTGATACCCTGATGCCCCCTGTACCTGCTCCCAGCGGATATTAATGCTGTTGGCCTTGCATATGCCTGCTCTTAATCCTTGTACCTGGCCTACCCCTGTCTGCGTCTGTCCCTGAATCACATTAGCCGAAACAGGTGTGGGCAAAATCAAGGTACACACCATAAGGCACAAAGCAATTACCTGGCAAATCATTTTCTTGCTGCATTTCTCTCTTCTCATGTTTTCTTTCTCCTGCCTTTCTTTAAAATTGGTAATTTCTTACAGAACAAGTGTACGCCTTTCTCCGGATGTTGTCAATATACCGGAAAAGATATTAAGGAATCCTTCATAATTTCTTTCTAAAATATTTTGTTTTCCCTATTTTCCCGCCGGATTCTTTACAATGTTGTAGTACACCCGGGAGGTGATTCCATAAACGAAAGAGTATACCACCCCAAAAACAAAATAGCAAACCCACATAACTTTTAAAACCAGCCCTTTATCATCTATCACCGCCATCCTAAGCATCCGGTAGGGAATATTATAAGTAAAAGCCATGTGAATGCCTGCCACAAAAAAAGGCAGTAAAAACACGGTAAACACCTGGGAACGGATACTGTTTTTTATCTCCTCCGCCGTCATGCCGATTTTTCCCATAATTTCAAAACGCCTCACATCCTCATACCCCTCCGACATCTGTTTGTAATACATAATAAGCGCCGTCACAAAGACAAAGAGAATATTCAAAATAACCGCAAGGAACAAAAGGCCCCCCGCCAGGGCATAAAACCGCTCCCCCTTGGCCACTTTCCAGTAACAGATATCCTCCAAGTCATATGGGCTTTCCAAAGCTTTGCATACCTGGTCCATGCTTTTTTGTACTGCCTCATATACAGCCTGCTGTGCGGCCTCATTTTTCTCCATGGAAATCCCGCACTCCCACTGGTAATTCAGATAATTTTCCCTGGAAAAGCGCTCAATGTCCTTCCCCATAAAACTGTTTAAATCAGGCACCACAAGAAACATTTCTTCACATCCATGGGCATCCATAGAATCCCCCACAATCCTTGCCTCCGCCATGCCCGGAATCTTTCTCTCCACACTTTTTACCTTAACTTCTTTCCCGTTTTTTAACCGCACCCCGCCGTAGGAATACCTTACCTCCCGGGACGCCGCAAAAACCTCCTCCTCCTTTAGGGTAAGGTTTGCCTTGCAGATTTTATTGTAGGTGTCTAAATCAATCACCCGCACATTTACAATCTTATCCTCCCCCCTCTCCCATTCGCTGTAACCTCCCGGCGTAAACCATGTGTCACGCATGTCTATGCCAAAATCCAGACAGCCTTTTCGGATAACGGCCAGCATATTGGCGGAATAATACTGCACTGCATCCAAACCGGAAACATTCTTTTCCGCCAGGACTTTTTCTATTCCAAGCCAATATTCTTTTGTGCAGGCCTTGTCTGCAATTTCCTCTTCAATCCTTTCCCCGGGAATTTCCAGCCTGATTCCCATATCATTGGGATAATGGCTGTCTACCACGTCCACGGAACCCTTATAGAAGGACACGGAAAATGTCAGGGACACAAGGATAAAGGTCACCAGCACGCAGATTGCCGCCAGACTTGCCCCGTTGCGCCTCATGCGGAAAGACATGGTGGATACGGTGACAAAATGGGAGGTCTTATAGTAATACTTTTTGTTGTTCTGCAGGACTTTGCAGAGGTACACGGAAGCACACATAAACAGTAAAAATGAACCGATGGTAATGCTCCCTCCCGCCAAAAATAATTTCAGGAAGGATATGGGGGCTTTTATCCCAGCCGCAAAGGCATAACCAATCATAAGGAACACCAGGCTTAAAACTGTGGGAAGAAACCGTCTTTTTGGCGGGCGCTCCCCGGCGGATTCACTGTGCAGAAGCTCTATGGGATTATTTTTCCTTATCTGGTACATCATGGAAATAAGTATCAAAATAAAAACTACCGCAAACATACCCAGGGAATAAAGAACGGACTTCCACTCCACATAAATGCGGTAATTTACCTCTTTATCCATAATATTTACAAGGCCAAGCTCCGCAATTTTTGAAAAGATAATTCCTGCAAAAATCCCTCCGAATACTGCAATGCCGTAGGTTATCACAGCCTCCCAAAACAGGACGAAAAAAATGTTCTTTTTATTCATCCCAAGGATATTATAAAGCCCCAGCTCCCTTTTTCTCTTTTTAATCAGAGAAGCATTTGCATAAAAGAGAAAGGGGACGGAAAACAGCCCCACCGCCCATGCACCGTAGTGAAACAAGAGAGGCAGGACTTCTTTCCCCGGCAGGCTTTTTACCACCTGAGATTCCCCCAGGAAACTGAAAATATAAAACACCATTGCCATAGCGGCGCCTGCCAGTAAATAGGGATAGTAAAGCTGCTTATTCTTTTTCATCCCCGTCCATGCAAGCTTTGGGTAAAAACCTTTTTTCATCTCTTCTCACCTCCCGTCATAAGCACCGTAAGGGTATCTGATATTTTCTCATACAGCTTTTCATCACTGTCCTCCCCCCGGTAAATCTGATGAAACACTTCCCCGTCCTTGATAAACAGCACCCGGTTTGCCCGGCTTGCCGCCGCCGTGGAATGTGTCACCATAAGTATGGTCTGCCCCGACTCATTCACAGCGGCAAAAAGCCGCAAAAGCTCATCGGAGGAACGGGAGTCAAGGGCTCCCGTAGGCTCATCCGCCAGTATCAGGTGGGGGTTTGTAATAAGAGCCCTTGCCACGGCGGCCCTCTGCTTTTGTCCCCCGGAAACCTCATAGGGATATTTCTGCAAAAGGTCTTTTATCCCAAGCATGGCTGCAATAGGCAGAATCCTCCGGTACATTTCTTTGTGGGCCATACCTGCTAACACCAGGGGAAGATAAATATTATCCTCCAGGGTAAAAGTGTCAAGCAGATTAAAATCCTGGAACACAAAACCCAGATTATCCCTGCGGAATCCTGCAATGTGATTTTCGGAAATCGCAGCAAGATTTTTCCCGTTTAACAGTACCGTTCCCCCTGTGGGTTTATCCAGCGCCGCAAGAATATTTAACAGCGTCGTTTTCCCTGACCCGGACTCTCCCATAATAGCCACGTACTCCCCTTTTTCCACGGAAAAATTCACATCCCGAAGAGCCGTTACCTGATTTGCCCCAAACCGGGTGGTATAAACTTTTTTCAAGGATTTTACTTCCAAAATACTCATAATAGATGCCTCCTGTTTCTTTTTTGTGACATCATTATAATAAAAAGAGAGAAATGCATTCCATGGAATCTCCTTACATTTCTCTCTCACTTCTTACATTTTTGTAACAATTTCTTTTCCGCCCCTGAAATCAATTTTAACGGCAGTCCCCTGCTCTACCTTGGAATCCGCCCATATCTTTGCCCCGATTCTCTCACAAATCTGTCTGCAGAGATAAAGCCCCAGGCCTGTCGCCCGCTTATCCTCCCTGCCCTTTTCACCGGTAAATCCCTTTTCAAAAATTCTTGGAAGCTCCTCTTTGGCAATGCCTATGCCTGTATCCCTGATACAGAGAATCCCCGGCTTTTCCAAATAGATTGTCACAGAGCCTTCCTGGGTATATTTTAAGGCATTGGATAAAACCTGCTCAATTACAAAGGAAAGCCACTTTTCATCGGAAACCACCGTCTCCTCTAAAGGTTCATAAATAAGGGCAAGCTTTTTTATAATAAAATCCCCCCGGAGCTTTCTTATATTTTCCCGGATAACATCATCCAGATTCACATGGGAAAACACATAATCGGAAGAATGGTCCCCCGTTTTAAAGTAGGTTAAAACCATGTCCACATACTGTTCCATGTGCAGAATATCCGATGCCATTTTCCTGGAAAGCACAGTATCCTCCCCGGTTAAAGAAAGGCGTATGGAGGCGATTGGCGTTTTTATCTGATGCACCCAGACGGTAAAATAGTCTTTCATCTCCCGGTATGCGGCGGCGGTTTCATCCTCCCTCCTTTGCATTTCCCCCCACAGATTTTCAATGATGCTCTGGTAATCTTTCTCTAAAACAGTTCCTTTCCCCTGAAAATCCTTTTCCAAAACCTCCCGCACCTCTGCCCCCCCAAGGGACTGAAAATGAACCAGCCTTTTATGTCTTTCGTATGCCCGGTACAAACCCTGCCCCAGAAAAGCTGTCCCTGCCAGAAAACAGAGCAGGGACGGGTAAAAAACTGCAGCCAGCGGGAGATGGTACAAAAAAAATACAACGGCAAATATAAACACAAACAAACACTCCATAAAAATAACAGACAGATGATCCTTAAGATAGCGCCCGGCAAAGGTCATTTTCTCTCCTCCTCCATGTAATATCCTGCCCCAAACTTTGTTAAAATAAAATCTTTCAGTCCGTTTTCCTCCAGCTTTTTCCTAAGCCTGCCAATGTTTACCGTCAGGGTATTGTCATCTATGTAACAGTCCGACTCCCACAAAGCGTCCATGAGACGCTCTCTGCTCACAATCCTTCCCTTGTTTTCCATCAAAAGGGACAAAATCCTGTTTTCGTTTTTGGTGAGTTCTATAACCGAATCCTGGTAATTTAAGGTACTGTTTTCCACCTTAAGAAACGCCCCTTTATGCTCTAAGACAGGCATAACCTGGGCAAAATCGTAACTACGGCGCAAAAGGGCCTGTATCTTTGCTATCAATACGTCCATGTCAAAGGGCTTTGCCACAAAATCATCGCCCCCCATATTCATGGCCATAATCATGTTCATATTGTCAGAGGCGGAGGAGAGGAAAATTATGGGGACATTGGAAAGTTTACGGATTTCCCTGCACCAGTAATATCCGTCAAAAACAGGAAGGCCGATATCCATCAGCACTAAGTGAGGCTCTGTCTCGGCAAACTCCTCCGGTATTTTCCGAAAGTTTTTTACGCCGTAAATTTTAAGTTCCCATTTCGCTCCCTTTGCCTTTACTTCGTCTAGGATTCCCTTATCGTCCTCCACCATAAAAATGCGGTACATCTTATACTCTGCCCTCCAGAATTTCTAAAAATCTGCCGGGAAGGACTGCCGGCACCTGGGAATTGGCAAAATCATCTGTATTTCGTGTAATAATATACCTGGCTCCCACACTGCCTGCACATCGATCCTGGAGACAATCTTCAAAATCTTTAAATTCTCTCATTTTTATAGCCTTAACAACTTCCTCATGACCCACTCCTGCCACCTGTATAAAACTACAGATGTTTAACATCCACTCACGACGTTTTTCCTCCGGCACCCTCCGTAATATATACCACAGATTAGGAATGGAGTGAAACGCTATATATCCCTGAATTTCTTTTCCCGCACATTTTCTCATAATCTCCGAAGCCGCTTTCTCATAGGGTTCCCTTTTTATAAGAAAATCAATAATCACATTCGTATCAATCAATACGATCATAGCGTTCTTTTCGTGCCTCCTCTAACTCTCTGTCCGGGTCAAAATCTTCCGGCAAATACTGGCAGATTTCGTTCCTTGCTTTTTCCAAATCGGCAAATGCCCGCATACCCTCAGAATTATCAAAATCTTTTGCATGTGATTTCTGAGGCATAAGCCTTTGTATCACTTCAATCAAAAAACTCACATTATCATCTGATAAACCACGTATCATCTGCACTGCCTGCTCCTGCAATACCGACATAAAAAGCACCGCCTTTCCTTTGTCTTTCTTACATATATTATACTCCCGGCAGAACTAAAATCAATGATTATGATATATTCAATCTAACTTTCCATACACGTCCCCGGGCACATATGCCTTTACATATATCCCCTCCGGCCGGTACTCCTCCTCCAAAAGCTCCCCTTTGCTGCGGATAAGCTGTATCATACCTGCTTTGTCATAGGGAAATACCCGCTCCACAAGAATCTTATCCTCCCGGAGAAATTCCTCCAACACCGCCTTTACTTCCTCTAAGCCCTGTCCGAATTTGGCGGAAATATTTATGGCCTTGTCTGCGGTAAAATCATGAAGGGGCTCTAAATCCCGGCGCAGATCCTGTTTGTTAAAAAGGGTGAGGATTTTCTTGTTTTCGATTCCCAGATTCCGCAAAGTCTCATATACAATATGCATCTGCTTTTCCGCCTGAGGGTTTGCTGCATCCACCACATGGATAATGTAGTCTGCATACTTTGCCTCCTCTAAAGTACTTTGAAATGCCTCAATTAAGTGGTGGGGAAGTTTACGGATAAATCCCACCGTATCTGTCAAAAGTATCTGCTGTTTTCCGGACAGCTCCAAAAGCCTGGTGGTAGGGTCTAATGTGGCAAAAAGCATATCCGCCTCCAGCACATCTCCGTTTGTCATAGCGTTTAAAAGGGTGGATTTCCCCGCATTGGTATAGCCCACTATGGCAGCCACCGGAAATCCCTTTTTCACCCTGCTGCCCCTTGTAATCTCCCGATGCCTTGTCACCTCTTCTAACTCCCGTTTCAGCTGGGAAATACGCTTGCCAATCAGCCGTCTGTCCACCTCAAGTTTTTTCTCTCCCGGCCCCCTGGTTCCAATCCCTCCCCCTAAGCGGGACATGGATTTGCCCAGGCCCGTAAGACGGCTTAGGCGGTATTTTAACTGGGCAAGCTCTACCTGGATTTTTCCCTCCCTGGTAAAGGAATGCAGGGCGAAAATATCCAAAATCAAAAGGGTTCTGTCCATAATTTTTACATCTAAAATTTCAGAGAGATTTTTCAACTGGGCCGGGGATAACTCATCATCACACACAATCCCTGTAGCCCCCGTTTCAAAAATAAGCTCCTTTACTTCCTCCACTTTCCCTTTTCCCACATAAGTGCCGGGATGGATGCCCTCCCTGTTTTGAATCAGCATACCTACGGTGTCGGCTCCCGCCGTCTCCGCAAGTTCAGAGAGTTCCTCCAGGGAATCCTTAGCGTCATCCCCCTCCTGTTCACTGACTCCCACTAAAATTACTTTTTCCCGCTGCTTTTCTATCCTGGTAAAATCTTTCATAAGCCTCCTGCTACTGCTCTGATTTCTGTTCTGACTCCGTTTCCTGCTCCGTTTTTATCTCTGTCCCCTGCAAAGCTTCTGTCCCCTGTTCCGTCTCCGGCACATTTTCCGTTTCCGGTTCACTTTCTGTCTCTGTCTCCTGCCGGTTTTTCCCCAAAAACAGATATTCCCGCTTTGCCGCCTCATCCTCAGGGTAATCCTTTAGGTAGCTTTCCATAGCCTCCTTTGCGCTGTCATAATCCCCGCTGTACTCGTAAGCCGCTATCTGGTTGCTGCGCAGCTCCTGGGCATTTGTCACTTTCTGCTGGTTTAATCCCTGGTTAAAAAGTTCCAAAGCCTTGTCATAATTCCCCTGCTCCATCTCCTTTAACCCTTTTTCATTGTAGGCCACGCTGCTTTCCGGGTACTCCTCAATATAAGCCCCGATACATGCTTCAGCTTCCTCTGTTTTTCCCTGTCTCTGGTACACCTGGGCAAGATAGAGGTTCCCCTCCACATCCCCTTTGTCCACAGCTTTTAAAAGCTGCTCTTCGGCTGAGGGCAGATCCTCCTTTAAAAGATAAATCTGCCCCTTTACCGTATAATTCCTGGCAGTTCTCCCGGCCCTTTTCTCAAGGGCCTGGGCAAGATATTTTTCCGCCTCATCTGTATAACCGGCTCCTTCCAGACTGTTATAAATATGGAGATACATCTCGTCGTCGGAAGCATATTGAATCGCTTTGTCAAAATCTTCTTTTGCCTTATCGCTCTCGTTATTCTTTAAGTATACGCATCCCCGCAAAAACCATGCATCCGCATTTTTTTTGTCGTACTCAAGGAGTGCGTCATATGTCTCAATAGCCCCGGTAAGGCTTCCCGATGCAAACTGGGCCGCTGCTTTATAATAGCAGATATCCACCTCATTGGCCCCTAATCCCCTTGCCTCATCCAAAGCATTGTTAAAGGCTTCTTCCGCCTCCTCATAATCTCCTTCCTCCATGGCGTTTAACCCGATTTGCCGGTACGCCTCCTCTTTTTCCAGCCGCTCCTCACTTGTACTGCAGCCATTTGCCAGGGCAAGTCCCATACAAAACAAAGTCCCTGCCAGCATATATCTTTTTTTCCCTCTCATTTTTCCACTACTCCTTCCTTGGGCCTTGTAATATCTTTAAGCCACCCGTAACTCATATAATGCTTATACACCACCGGAATTTTCCAAAATTCATCCAGACATAAGATAAAGTACACCACCATAGGGGGCAGTTTCCACACAAATGCGCTTAAAAATCCCAAGGGCACACTGATACACCACATCACAATAATATCACATATCATTCCAAACCTGGAGTCTCCTCCTGCCCGGAAAATCCCGGCTATAATCAAAGTATTCATAGCCTGTCCAATCACATAGTACCCGCTAATCCAAAGCATAACCCCCAGGTAATCCTGGGCCCTGTCCGTAAGGGAAAAACAGGAAAATACAATAGGGCGCAGGCTTATCACAACAAGACCGGTTACAATCCCCACCAAAAGTGTGACATGGCATGCCCTGGAAGCGTCCTTTCTGGCATCCTCAAGACGCCCCTCTCCGATTTCAATTCCCAAAAGCACAGATGCCCCTGCACCCAGGGCAAAACATAAAATCGTACACAAATCCCGCACTGTGGTCACCACGGAACTGGCGGCCACCATATCCCCATTCATATGTCCCATAATCACAGAGTACATGGAAAAGGCCACTGTCCAGGCACAGTCGTTTATCAATGCGGGAATGGAATACTTTAAAAAGTCCTGGAATAAAAGTTTATTCCTGCCAAACATTACATTCAACTGAATCCGAAATGTCTTTCCCCGAAGTGCGTCTATCAGACACAAAAATATTTCCACCGTCCTGGCAATCACAGTGGCCAATGCAACGCCAATCACTCCAAGTTTCGGCGCTCCCAAAAGCCCGAAAATAAACACTGCATTTAACACCACATTAAGGCCTAAAGCAATAGCGCTTATCAATGTACTGATTTGTGCCCGTTCCATGCTCCTTAAAGCGCACAGGTATACCTGGGAAAAACTCATCATCACATAGGATATTCCGATCACCCTTAAATACCCAGCGCCAATGGATATTAAAGTATCATCCCCTGTATAAATTCTCATGAGTATTTCCGGGATAAAAATTGCACCAAGGGCAATCATTGTGGTAATCACCAGGGCAATTTTTATGGCAATTCCCATAACCGACTGGATGGAATCCGTATCTTTTTTCCCCCAGTACTGGGAGGAGAGCATGGTAACTCCCGAGGAAATCCCAAAAAATAACCCCGACAAGAGAAACTGGAACTGATTTGCCAGGGAAACTGCCGAAAGTTCCGTCTGCCCCACATATCCCAGCATTAAAACATCCGCAGAATTCACTGCGTTTGTTATGAAATTCTGAATGGTAATGGGAATTACTAAAGCTGCTAAAGAACGGTAAAATGCTCTGCTTTCTGCTTTCATAAAAACTCCTTATATGAATCTAAAACCAATGTTACTGTAGAAAAAACAAAGACGGAGAGCCTAAAAAGCATCTCCGTCTGTCTTATTTTGGAAATTAACATACACAAGATTGTAATTCTGTAAGGTCTCTCATCACCTGTTTTTTGGGAACCACACAAACAAAAGTTCCTGATAAATCCTGCTCGTTCCCGCCTATCACCCGAACCCATCCGGAAACAAACATGGTATTATTTTTCTCAAATTCAATCTTTATGTATTTCATCGCCGTCAAAAAGCCTACACCGCATTTCCAGACATTTTCCCCATGTTCTGTTATGCTTTTATAGCCTTTTTTCCTAAGAAACTCTGATACTTTACGCTGTGTTTCTTCTATCTGTGAACACGCCACCTTTACCGTGGTCCGCTTTATTTTCCGCTTCACACAAAGCCCCACTGCCATAAGGGCAATCCCCACTGCCCCAATGATAAACAAAACTGCAAAAAAGGGCATTAAATAAGCGATAATATCTTTAGAGAGAGTTCCTGTCAAAAACAAAGGTATCACACAAAAAACAACTGAACAAATTGAAAACAGCAGCATCGATAAACCAATTAAAAACATGGAATTTTCTCTCCTCTCCGTTCGTACTGTAATGCATTTCTATTAAATATACTATAAGTCTTTCTATAAGTCAATCAGTGCCTCTGGAATTTTTCAGAACTAAAAATTTCACTTCAGTAAAGATGAGCAGATTCAGCCCCTTTGACATTCCGTAACGGCACAGCTATAATAACTTTATAATTTTCTCCCAAAGGCGGTGATTCCTATGAAAATGAAAAATATTTTAGTGGTGGAAGACGATGTTTCCCTGTCCGCCGGGCTTACCTATGCCCTGGAAAAAGAGGGATATTGCGCCACCCATTGCAGAAATGCTGCCGACGCCTTGAAAAAAGCCGCCGAATTTCATTTTGACCTTGCACTTTTAGATATGCAGCTTCCCGACGGCTCCGGCAAAGAGATTGCCCTGCAGCTAAAGCCTTGCAACACTCCAATTATATATTTAACCATCGTGGACGATGAGGATGAAATTGTAAAATCCTTGGAGGACGGCGCCAAAGATTACATGACCAAACCTTTTCGGATGCGGGAACTTCTAGCACGGATAAAAAAAGCCCTGAATGAAGAAAAAGAAAACGGCGATATACTAAATATCGGAGAGGCGGTCATTGACGTTTCTGCAGGAAAGGTCTTTATAAATAAACAGTTCATCCCTCTGACGGCTTTGGAGTACCGGCTTTTGCTGATATTTGCACAAAATAAATCTGTTCTTTTAAAAAGGGAACAGATTCTGGAACGCATATGGGATATCAGCGGCAATTTTGTTGAGGACAACACACTCACTGTATATGTGAAACGCCTCCGTGAAAAACTGGGGGATGGGGTAAGTATTACAACAGTCAGGGGGATTGGATATCGTGTGGATTCGTAAAAAAGAACTTTTATCCTTATCGGAAGGGATTCGCAGGGCCCTTGACGGACAGCCTTTTGACCCCCGGAATAATAAGGAAGGCGCCTTTAGTATTTTAAAAAACGATATTTATACATTAACTCATTCCGGGCAGGAGCAAAAAAATGTTCTGGCAGAAGAAAAAGAACATTTAGCTGAATATTTATCGGATATCTCCCACCAGTTAAAAACCCCCATTTCGTCTATACTTCTTATGACAGAGTTAATGGCTGACGCTCCCGAAAAGACAAAGCAGGAATTTCTTCAGAGCATAAAAAAGGAAATCCGCCATATGGAGTGGTTAGTTACCGCTCTCTTAAAAATGGCTAAGCTTGATTCCTCCGTAACAAATTTCCATAGAGAAGAAATACCTGTGAGCCTTCTCTTAGGTGAAGCTCTAAAGTCCGTGGAAATTATACTGGATATCCGAAACCAGACCATATGTCTGAAAAACGACTTATCATTATATTGTGACAAAAAGTGGACTGGGGAGGCTTTGATTAATCTTTTAAAAAATGCCTCGGATTTTTCCGTGGAAAACAGCGAAATCCTTGTAGACTGCGGCGAAAATCCTCTCTACCACTGGATATCCATTACGGATACCGGGGAAGGTCTTAAAAAGGAGCAAATTGCCCGACTGTTCCGCAGATTTGAAAGTTCCGGAAAGGAAAACGGCTACGGAATTGGGCTTCCTCTTGCCCTTTCCATCATGCGGGGTCAAAACGGTGATATAGCGGTTTCCCCCGGGGGACATGGAAGCGGTGCAACATTTTTTATGAAATTTTATAAATAGTCACCTGGGAGTCACTTTACTTACTTATAGTATGAAATAAGATATGAAATATTTTATGAGAAAAGAGGTATCCTATGGAAATTTTAGAAGTAAAGGATCTGACAAAGATGTACGGGAGCGGCGATACCCAGGTGACTGCCTTAGACCATGTGAGTTTTCAGGTAAAAAAAGGGGAATTTGTGGCCATTGTAGGGGCATCGGGCTCAGGGAAATCTACCCTTATGAATTTAATCGGCGGAATAGACCGGCCCACCTCAGGGGATGTGATTGTTGACGGCAAGGAAATTTTTGCCATGAGTGAAAGCGCCCTGGCAATTTTCCGCCGGAGAAATATCGGCATTGTCTACCAGTTTTATAATTTAATTCCCAACCTCACCGTAGACGAAAATATTATGCTCCCCTGTCTATTGGACAACCGTAAGCCGGATGAACAGAAATTATCAAAGATTGTGGAAATGACAGGATTGTCACACCGCAGGGATCATCTGCCTGGGGAACTTTCCGGCGGCCAGCAGCAGAGGGTGTCCGTGGGCAGAGCCCTCATAAACGACCCGGCTTTTATTTTAGCCGATGAACCCACCGGAAATCTGGACAGCAAGGCGGGCAGGGAAATTATGGAACTTCTCCTCTCCGCCAACCGAAAAGCAAACCAGACCCTGATTTTGATTACCCACGATGAAAATATCGCATTGCAGGCGGACAGAATCATAACCATCAGTGACGGGCGGATGATAAGAGATGAGGTGATGCGTGTATGAATATCTTGTGTTCCTTTGCTTTCCATCAGTTAAAAAGAAAAAAGAGCAGAACCATAATTACGGCTGCAGCAATCACCCTGTCCGCCGCATTGCTTACGGCAGTGGTTAATTTTGCAGCAAGCGGCAATACCATGCTCTCCGGCTTTCTGGGCAGTGACTACGGCCTGTATGGCAATGCCTACGCTTTTACTTTGCTCATTCCCGCCGTATTTTTGGCAGCTCTTATTATTGCCATGTCCATTATCGTTATCTCCAATGCATTCCGCATGAGTGCAAATGAACGGATTTCACAGTTCGGCACTTTAAAATGCGTGGGGGCCACCAAAAACCAAATATATAAAACTATAATGTATGAGTGTATCCTGCTGTGCACCGGGGCCATTCCTCTTGGTATTTTATTGGGATATCTCTTAAGCTTTGCCGGTATCGGGGTTGTAAACCTTTATATCGAAGACCTGAATGTCCTGGTGCGCTCTATGATGAAGCAGGTTAATTTTCATCTCTCCTTTGTTTTTTCTCCTGCTGCCCTGATAATTTCCCTTATCATTTCCCTGGGAACGGTTCTGTTTGCAGCTATGCTCCCTGCCAGGAAGGCCATGGGCATTTCAGCCCTGGACTGTCTGCGGTTTGGAGGCGAAACAGACACATCGGGATATAAGCGCACGAAAATTAGGATTGATGCAAAAAGAAATATTGAATATCAGCTGGCCAAAAAAAACGTGTCCTCCAACCGTAAACAGATGCATTCAGCGGTTACCGCCCTTTCCATCAGCATCATGCTGTTTGTCACTATGAGCGGGTTAAAGGAAATTGCAGAGGGAATACAAAATTATATCTATCAGGATCATGGATGTACCGTAGTTGCGGATTACACAGCCAAATTTAAAAATACCATTCATCCCAAAACCGGGCGGAGGCAGCAGGAATGCGCTTATCCCATTGATGCACAAACAGCGGAAGAGATTACGGAAAAACTGAAAGGTTACCAGGACACAGACATCTACGGAAGCGGGCAGGATTATTCCACCTACGCTGCTATTCTTACCCCCCAGGATTTAACAGAAGATATGCAGAAGGTCCTGTCCCGGCAATCCGGTGAAAAGCCGGAAATTATTTTGGACGTGGAGAGAATTATTCTGGATGATAAACATTACAGGGAAGTATGCGCACAGGCAGGAACAGATTACGGCGGAACTATCCTGCTTAACGATTATAAATATAACGATAAGGGAACAGAACGGCATATTCCTCCTTTGTCAATGACAGCATCCACTCTGAAACTGGAAAAAGCGGACGGCAGCCTGGATAATATAAATATTGACGGCGTGCTGACAGTTTCGGAAATCCCAAAGGAACTTATGTATCCAAATACAAATCCCATCCGGCTTATTGTCCCTTCTGAGGGAATCTCCCTGCGAGGATATAACTGGATGGCATCCCCGGAGGATGAGGAAGGCTTTATGGAATATGCCAGGGCCGTCCTGGAAAGCTATTTCCCCCAAAATGGCATGGACTATGAGGAAGCAGGATACACAAGCAGAGTATATGGCGCACAGGACTTTGTAAAAATAATGAATATCGCAATTATCCTTGCGGCTTTTTTCCTCTATGCCTTTGTCTTTCTCTTAGGACTAATTGGCGTACTGAACGTCATAAGCACTGTCAGCTTCCAGATAAAATTAAGGGCCAGGGAGCTTGCCGTTTTGCAGAGTGTGGGAATGTCCTCTGAATCCGTACAGAAAATGCTTAGCATAGAAAGCGTGCTCTGCGGGGGAAAGGCGCTGATTTTCGGTCTTCCAGTCGGTATGTGTATCGTATTCCTTATGGCCCGCTGTGTGAAAATGTTGTTTCCCATTTCTTTTCACATGCCATGGGCGGCCATTGCTATCACCCTTATCCTGTCCTTACTTGTCATGTGGGGAACGGTGCGCATTTCGGCAAGGGCACTGAAAAAGCAGAATATTATAGAGACGATCAGAATTTAAAATGGACTGGAAAAATTGCCTGTGTGCATAGAAATGACACAGGCAATTTAACTTCGTCCATCACACGTTCCCAACATACACATTTTCCAGATACTTCCCAGCCGTCTTGGCAAGGCGGAAAAGATGCTCCACATCCGTGGCTTCTCTGTCCTTCATGCGGTACTGTGGAAAAAAGCGGGTGATATGGAGAGGAATTGACGGACATAAACTGGAAATCCATTTGGCCTGCGCCTCCATATCCTCAGGAGAATCGTTTTCTCCAGGTACAATCAGCGTAGTCAGTTCCACATGGCAGCTTTCCGCCGCCCTCGCAATAAAAGCTTTCACCGTCTCCAGATCTCCCCCAAGCTTCCGATAATACTCCTCACGAAAGCCTTTCAGGTCAATATTCATGGCATCTATCCAGGGCAGCAGTTCCTCAAGCACTTGCTGCGAAGCAGTACCGTTGGTCACAAGAACATTAAGCATGCCGTATTCTCTCACCAGCCGGGCCGTATCACGGACAAACTCCCAGCCCACCAGAGGCTCGTTATAAGTATAAGCTACGCCAATATTCCCTGTCTCTTTCTGTCTTTTCCACGTTAGCGCTATTTCCGCAAGCTGTCCGGGAGAGACATCCCTCACATTAATCTCTCCTTTGTCCATCATGGAAATCTTGTGATTCTGGCAGAAAGGGCATCTGAGGTTGCAGCCATAGCTTCCCACAGACAAGACCATACTTCCTGGATAATAATCGCGCAGAGGCTTCTTTTCAATGGGATCAGGCACCAAGGCAGTAATCCAGCCGTAATTTTTGCAGATAATTTCTCCGTCTTCGTTTTTCCTTGCCCCGCACAGCCCCGTCTGTCCAGGCTCCAGTGCACAGTGATGCATACATACCTGGCAAATTGTTTTCATCAGAAATCATCTCCTGTTCATTCAGCAACTTATCCTGCCTTTATTATATCCGTAAAACCCCCTTCTGACAACAGAAAAAAATCTCCACTTTTGCCCCGCCGGTTTCTTCCGAATTTGCAAGCAATACCCTTCCGCCATGCCATTTGGCTATTGTTTCTGCAGAAAACAGGCCAATGCCATAATGCCTTCCGCCGCTTCTGCTTGCATCATCCATAAAAAACTGTTCTGTTCCGTGCAGCAATGCTTCTTTGGTAAAGCCGCTGCCCATGTCTTCCACCGTAAATGTCAGCTTCCCATCCTGTTCTTCCATAGAAATATGAATCGTACCGCCTTCCACAGTGTATTCTGCCGCATTTATTATAATATTCATAACAGCTCTTACTATCTGGTCATAAACAATATATACTGTTTTGCTGTCCCACTTCTCTTTCCAGTTAATTTTTAAGCGGTAAACCTCTGCTAAGCCCAGAGTCTGTTTCCTGATATCCTCAAGGAGATCTGCTGTCCTTACTTTTTTAACATTATATTGATAACCATCTACAGATTGGGTTACTTCTATCAATGTCTGTACATAATTCTGTATCTGGGATGCACTGCTTATCACGTATTCCATATAATTTTTCTGTTCTTCTGTCAGGTCTGTCTCAGAAAGCAGCTCTGCATTACCTCTTACGACAGTAAGGGGTGTTTTTATGTCATGGGCCAACGCAGACATTTGTCTGTTTTTATCCTGCTCTGTCTGCCATTGCCGTTCCAGAGAATCTTTCAAAGCAATTCTCATCTCATTGATTGACAAAAGGCAGTCATCAATCTCTTTCACTCCGCAGTAAGATACCTCATATTCTAAATCCTGATTCTTAATTTTCTCTGCCGCTTTCATTACCGGCTGAATTTTTTCCTTCATCTTTTTTCCAAAAAACATGGAAGGCAGTAAAATAATTGCCATTCCACACAGAACAACCATAATTGTCATGAGATTCTGCGGCTCTATGAAATGTTCCCTCAAAAACGCCGACCGATACATTGGGGTCAGTCTGTACTGCAGGACAACATACTCCTTCGGACGGTAAATAACTTTATAAAAATACCTTCCTGATACAGCCCCCTGATTTGCCGCATTCCAGGCAATTTCAAGGGAGTTTTCCGACATATTTCCCTTAAGTTTCTCACCTTCCAAAGAAAAAATCACATAGCGGCAAAGCGGCGGTATCATATCCTCCGTCACTTCATCCGCCTCCTGAATCAAATCATATGCCTCATTAATTTTCCGTTCTGCGTAATTCGCCGGATAAATACGGCCTGTGTTTACAAGAACGTTAAATATAAAAATTGTGCATACCCCCAAAGTGAACAGTGCCAAAAGCATAACCAGTACATATCTCATAAAGATTCTGCTCAATGTTCTTCTTTTTCCCATTTATATCCAATCCCCCAAACTGTTTTTATGGGCATACAATTATAGTCTGAAAACTTTAACCTAATATTTTTGATATGGGTTGTAATTGTATTGTCATTACTCTCGCTGTCAAATCCAAATACCTGCTCCAAAATCTGCTCTTTTGAAAAAATCTGCCCGCAGTTTCTGGCAAGAAACTCACAAATTTCATACTCCGTCTTTGTGAGGGGAATTTCCTTATTGTCAACCGTCATCTGCTTTAAAGATAAGTGAAAGCAGACACGCCCAAGAACCATTCTGACAGAATGCTCCCGATGTTCCCGTCTAAGATGCGCAGCAATTCTTGCACGGAGTTCCATAACCCCAAATGGCTTACAGATATAATCATCTGCTCCCAGAGACAATCCATTTACTAAACTGCTTTCTTCCGTCTTTGCTGTGAGAAACAAAATGGGACAGTCTACAAGTTCCCTGATTTTTAAACACAAAGAAAATCCGTCTATTCCGGGCATCATAATATCCAGCAAAATCAAATCATAATTAGTAACTTTTTCCATATTGATTTTTAGCGGGTTGCTCACTTTAGTAACGAAATGCCCATCTTTATTCAAAACATTCCCTACCAAATCAAGGATTGCCGCATCATCATCCACCACTAATATTTTCGCCATATTTTCCCTCTATTCCGATACTTTATTTCCTGTCCAGTGAAAGGCCCACCAGAGATAATATACCATACTAATCACCGTAAAGATACAATATATTGGCATTACAGGCTCCATTTCATTTATTGCACCGGATTCCCCCAAAGCAGTCTTTAAATACATGTACGGTATTCTTCCGGTCCAGGAAACAGGTATGTACTTCCAGATAAATATTCCAAGGTTCGTAAGCATCAGTGCACAGACAAGTCCGGAAACAATTCCCGCCCCAATGGACACTCCTTTTCCAAACCGAAAGGCAAAAACCGTCTGCCATATATAAAGGGGGATACTGCTGCACCACATGAGAAAGGCGGCCATCATATATATTCCTATGCTCACTGTACTTCCCCCAAGGATTTTAGAAAAAGCAAACCAAAACAGTACTGTAGTCAATATGATTGAAAACAGACTAAATATAAGCAGAAGCAAAACCTTTGACAGAAATGCCGCCGTCTTTTTTTGTAAGGTAAGCAGATTCTGACACCCTCCGGCATTTTGTTCCTGCTCCATGATACTTGCGGTAAATATTCCAATGAGAACCGGAAATCCTGCTCCAATTGTCTGATAGAATGCAATTATTTTTGTATTCTCATTCCATACAGAAAAAGAATAATACAGGAAAAACAACCCGCAGGTTAAAACCGGAATCAGAACATGGGCAAATAGAATCGGAATCCCTTTCATTTTTAACAGATCTGCATGAAGATTCTTTCTAAACATTCTATTTCACCTCTCTCTTGTCAAACCAATTTAAAAAAAGAATCACAGCAAAAACAAACCATATAAAAGATAAACAAATGCCCGGAAGGACTACCCCCGTATCCAATAGTGAATTGCCGGCTTCCGCCCTGATTCCATTGGGCAATATGTAAAGAAGCGGGCAGAGAATCCGCATAGGAATCGATGACGCCGACAAATACCATTTTCCTGTTGGTGCAAGGATTGTACCGCCCACCGTAAGAAACAGGGAAATCAGTACTTCCGCAATCATTCCAAATCGTTCACTGAAAAATAAAAATAATGGTATCTCCCACAACTGTGCAATCGTAAGTACGAATACTGCAATCATTGCCCCGCCGAAAGGAACACAAGTTGTGAGTAGAAATCCTCCTAAACAAGCGCCTAAAAATATGATACAATTTGACGCCAGAATCACACATCCCATATAGATAATTTTACCCAGCATCAATTTTCTTTTGCCTGCAGAAAGTGTCATCAAATTATAGTAGCCTGTTTTTTTCTCCTGCATCACAGAAAGATAACAGATAATGGCAAGCATTCCGGGCAGCAGCAGTGTATACCACCAGTTCCATACACTCTCTGCATATGCATTTGTCATTCCTAATGTAAGCACAAATGCCAAAGCAAATGTAACCATGGGAAATCCCCAGATAAATACCCTGCCCATGGACTTTCTTGTTTTCTGATATTCCGCCTTCACAATATTAATCACAAATTTCACCAGCCTTTTTATTTTTTCTCACAACATCCATAAAGAGTTCTTCCAGATTCTGCCCCTGTTTAAAGGGACCTTCGTATCCTAAAATACCACTTGAAATAATACCCACATAATCTGCTACTAACTGTACTTCCGATAAAATGTGGCTGGAAAGTATGACCGTAATTCCCTGTGCCGAAAAGGAACGTATCAGTTCCCGAAGTTCTTCTATTCCCATTGGGTCTAACCCATTCATAGGCTCATCTAATATTAAAAGCTGCGGTTCTCCCAATAATGCCACGGCAATGCCAAGTCTCTGTTTCATCCCCAAAGAAAACTGCCCTGCTTTCTTTTTCCCTGTATTTCCAAGGGAGACAATTTGTAATACCTCATCTATCCTTTTTTCATCCGTCCCAAGCAGTAACGATCTGACTTTCAGATTTTCCCTTGCAGATAAATTTTCATAAATCGGCGGATGTTCAATCAGTGCCCCAATCTCCGACAACATATCTCTGCTCCATGGTTTTCCATTAAAGTAAATCTCCCCTTCATCAGGCTTTAAAATACCGGTAACCATTTTTAAAATCGTAGACTTTCCAGCTCCGTTTGGCCCAAGCAGCCCATAGACTTTCCCCTTTACTATATTGAGTGAGACTTTATTTACCGCCTTCTGTTTCTTAAATGACTTGCAGAGTTCTGCAGTTTGAAGCATCATCTCCATACTTATCATCCCTTCTTTCTAGTTTTTGTGAAAAAAGCATAACAAGAAAAAATAAAGAATTTATGAAGATTTCTAAGGAACTATACCACACTAATCTCAAAATAGTTTATCTGTTTCCAGTCCAGCCTTTGCCATATGTCTTTGATAATGCCTGCGTCTTTCAAAGATGCCCCCACATGATAGGCTATCGCCCAGTCAAGAATCAAAAATCTGTCATGGAATACTTTCGTATATTTTATTTTTAACGTTGGATACTGTGCATTCAGCTTCCCGCTTGACATCCTCGTACTTTTGTGATAGTATTACTATCACAAAATAAATATCTACATCACGCCTAGCTATTTTCTCCATTGCTTGCAGGAATAAAGGGGGATTTCCATGGCAGAATCTGAAATCCGTAAACAGCAAATGCAAAAACGCACCGAAAAAATTCTTCATTCCGCTTTAGATCTTTTTTGTGAAAGGGGAATTGAAGATACATCCATTGAGGCGGTGGCAAAAAAAGCCGGCGTGGGGCCGGCCACAATCTACCGTTACTTTGAGACAAAAGCAGAGCTGGCCATCTCGGCAGGCATCTCTTACTGGCAGAGGGTTGCCCATAAATACGCTGGAACTTTAGAGGGGGAAATGTACCTGGGAATGACAGGCTATGGCCAGCTCCAGTGTATTTTTCATCTTTTTGAAAATATTTTCAGAGAAGAAACCCTGTTTTTAAAGTTCTTGCAGGAATTTGATATTTTTGTGCGGAAATATGAGATTTCACAGGAACGGCTGGGGGAATATGAAGAAGAAATTTTAAACCTGAAACCTTATGTGACAAAAGCCCTGGAGAGGGGGCTTAGGGATAAGAGCCTTTCTTTCTCCTATACTGTGGATGAAGTTTATTTTACCATAATGCATATGATGTTAAGCCTTTTGCAGAAACTTGCATACAGCGGCAGCATTCTCTCTTCCGACGGGCAGATCGATTTGTCATTGCAGGTAAAAATCGCAGGAGAATTGCTTTTAAAAGGTCTCAGGAACTGTTAAAAAAGAAAAATCGGAGGGTATGGCATGAAATCGTTATCTACAGGAAAAATATGGCTTTTTGCGGCAGGACAGTTCGGCTGGTCTTTACTGTCGGGATTAATTTCAAACTGGCTGGTCTATTTTTATCAGCCGGACGAAGCGTCTATCGCCCAGGGACAGACTATATTTATCCCCCAGGGGCTGGTGGTTTTGGGAATTTTTACCGTAATTGGAGGCATCACCGCTTTTGGACGGCTTTTTGATGCAATTACAGACCCGTGGATTGCTTCACTCTCCGACCGGTGCACTTCCGAAAAAGGCAGGCGCATTCCCTTTTTAAAATGGGCATCCCTTCCCCTGGCAATTTCCACCGTACTTGTTTTCTGGTCTCCGGTAAATGAGAACAGCCAGTTAAATGCCGTCTTTTTGTTTGTTATGGTCATGGCATACTATCTGTCCATCACAGCTTACTGCACCCCCTACAACGCCCTGATTCCGGAACTGGGGCACAACCAGACAGAGCGGCTGAATATCTCTACCGTAATCTCTTTCACCTTTATCGCAGGCACAGCGGTGGCTTATCTTGCCCCTGTCATTTGGGGTCTGTTCATCCCTGCCTTTGGGCGGGTAAATGCCGTCCGCATAACTTTTGCCATTATGGCGGTGATTGCCTTTGTGTGTATGCAGATTCCGGTGTGGTCTATCCATGAAAAAGATTACGTCAACACCGTCCCCTCAAAGGATACAGCGTTTTCCTCCCTTGCCTCCACCTTTAAAAACGGGGAATTCCGCAAATTTGTGGGCTCGGATATTCTCTACTGGATTGCCATTACCATGTTCCAGACTGGACTTCCCTTTTTTGTCACAAGCCTGTTAAAACTTCCGGAAACCATGACCACCCTGTATTTTGTAGGTATGACCGGGCTCTCCCTGGTATTTTATATTCCCATAAACAAACTTGCCCCAAAGTTTGGAAAAAGGAAACTGATATTAGGCGCTTTTGGAATATTTGCACTGTCCTACTTATACACCGGATTTTTAGGAAAAATTTCTGTGATTTCCCCCAATGTGCAGGGGCTTATTCTTATGGTAACGGCATCCCTGCCCATGGCGGTGTTTGGGATTCTCCCCCAGGCTGTTGTCGCCGACATTGCCCAAAGCGACGCCAAACGCACTGGGAGCAACCGGGAAGGCATGTTTTATGCTGCAAGAACTTTTGCCTTTAAACTGGGGCAAAGCCTGTCCATGCTGTTATTTACAGCCATTTCCACCATAGGCGGCACAGCCGGGACGGGCTACCGTATTGCCGCATTTCTTGCCGCAGCTTTCTGCCTCCTTGGAGGAATTTTATTCCTTTTTTACAATGAAACCAAAATTAACCAGGATATTTTATAGGAGAACCCGGAAATGGAAAAAGGAACCCTGCAGGACATACTGCTGCTGGAAGAAGAATATTGTAATCAGATGGAAACTGTTGTAAAGCCCTATCTCTCAGCGCGAATGACAACAGAATACTGTGAACGTGAGCCTGGGAAAAAGATATTCTATGCCCGCTGCCTTAGTGACCAGCCAAAGGGCGTGGTCATTCTCTCCCACGGTTACACAGAAACCATAGAGAAACATCTGGAAAACATTTACTATTTTCTAAAGAATGGTTATCATGTTTTTATGCCGGAACACTGCGGCCATGGAAGGAGTTACCGGATGTGCCGCGATGTGGAGGATTTATCCCTGGTCCACGTAGATGATTACCGCAGATACATAGAAGATTTACTGTTTGTAAGCCATATGGCAAAAAAAGCCTATCCAAATTTCCCCCTGTGCCTTTACGGCCATTCCATGGGCGGGGGAATTGCCGGGGCTGCTGCCGCCAAAGAGCCGGAACTGTTTTTTAAAATAGTATTGTCCTCCCCTATGATTCGCCCAAGCAGCAAACCCGTGCCCTGGGGACTGGCCTGCCTTATAGCAAAGACCTTCTGCACCTTGGGAAAAAGCGAAGCGTATATCATGGGACAGCATCCCTATGACGGCCTGGAAGCGTTTAAGGACAGCGCCTCTGTGTCAGAGGCAAGATTTCATTATTATCAGAAAATACGGCAAAACCAGCCTTACTTTCAAATGAACGGCGCCTCCTACGGCTGGCTATTGCAGACGGCAGGACTGAATCGGCATCTTATGAAAAAAGCCTGGAAAAACATTACCTGTCCCGTTTTGGTATTTCAGGCAGGACAGGAAACATTTGTCTCAAATAAAGAGCAGGTGCGTTTTGTGAAAAAAATAAACCGGCAAAAAAAGAGCGGAGCTAAACTTGTCCTAGTTCCCGGAGTAAAACATGAAATTTTTAATGCAGGAGCAGAAGTATTGGAGCATTACTGGTTTAAAATTTTAAACTTTTTCTCCTTATACAGTGAATCTGCCAAATCCATGGAAGAAACCCCCGAAAACCTTTGAATGCCAAATCAATTTTATTTATCAAATCCTCCTTCGGGAACAGAGGTATCAAAAAAATCATTCACATCCCGTTTTGTATAAGTATGCTGGTATTTCATAATCATACATGACAGCAAAAGCAGAAAATGATCCGAATCATAGTCCAGGTTATGGCTTAAAACAGATTCTATCTTATTCAGTTTATTTAATACCGTATTCCGGTGGACATACAGAATCCTAGCTGTATGTTTCACATTTTTCTCACAGGAAAGATATGTAAATAAAACTTCCAGAAGATTATTGTTGTTTTCCCTGTCATAATAATACAGCCTGATGATATCCGGATGAGTCAGATAAAGAAAGTTATCCGTGTTATGTGTTTCCACATAGTTCTGGGCACACAGATGAATTACATAGTAGGCATTATACTGCCGGTAAGTGTAAAGCCTTTTGAGGGAAGGAGGAATCTCCAGCCCGTTTCCCAAATCTATGGATGCAGCGGCGGTCAGGTAAAGCGTCCGCAGCATTTCCGGAAAACGGCTCACATAGCTTACCCCCGCCTCCATGCCAAAATGAACAAGCAACTCTGAAAAATCTCCATAAGAAATGTCTAAAATGTCATAAGCCTCCTGTTCCTGTGAGTACAGGACAATCCATTCCTTTCCGTCAAAAAACAGATTGGTATCTGGAAAAAACTCTTCCAGGGCCTGCTGAATTTCCAGCATACGGCCATTATGCTGGGGATATGAATGCCGGAGGATAATACAGGCAATGTACGTGTGTACAGGAAAGGGAAACTCTTTCATGCGAAGACCTATCTCTGCGGAGTCTGTCATACGCATAAACATTATGTCCTTCCAAAAATTCTGGTACATCTGCACCATAACAGGCTGCTGCACCGCAGATTTTCCGGAAAGAATGTCTGCCAAAAACTGCACCGCTGCCTGCACAGAAGTATCGAGAAAAAGCAGATTCACCCGCCTGTCTGTGCTGGGAAGGTCTTTGGGCATTTCACCCTCCCTGCATATAAGATATGTACACCCATCATACACCATACCGCTTGTGCAGGCGGCTTTCCAGTCAGAAACGGAACCTGCAAAAACCGTGCCTCGCTTTGGTTCGGCGGGAGGAGGAAGCAGGAACAAAATCCCCTCCTCCGGCACACAATCACAAAGGGCATTCCTGCACTCCAGTACAACATGATGCAAACTCTGAGACAATTCTTCAAAAGTCATTGATTTTTCCTCCAAGGTATAAGATGTGTTTTTCAAGCCTTCTTTAATTATAACAGTATTGGAAAAGAATAAAACCTCAGCAGCTAAACAATGTGCAAATGTCACAAAGAATATGCATTCAGCACAGAAATGGCTCTATTCTCCTTAAAAGCATTGAAAAACAAATAACGGCTTGGTACAATCGATGTAATAAAATTGGGACAAGAGGTGTCATTGCTATATGGAAAAAGAAGTTCTGATATGCTGTGAGAACCGTAAAATTTATGGCGTTGCCTCTATTTTGGCGGACAATAAAAAGATGCCTGTGGTAATTTTCAGCCACGGCTATAATGGGAGCGCAGACAGTTTTGAAAAATATGCCGGATATTTCCTGGAAAAAGGAATTGCCTCCTTCCGCTATGATTTCTGCGGCGGATCGGTACATTCCCGAAGCAGTATGGCAACCACAGATATGACTATTTTTACAGAAAAAGAGGATTTAATGGCCGTCATTCGCACTGTCAGAAATTGGGAATGGGCAGACCCCAAAAACATCTTCCTCTTTGGTGAAAGCCAGGGCGGCCTGGTCAGCGCCCTCACAGCAGCGGAGCCAGAAGTTATTCTCCGGGGCCTGATTCTGCTGTACCCTGCTTTGTGCATTGCAGATAACTGGAACAGTAAATTTCCCCGGGATGAGGATATCCCCCCGGAAGAAGATTTCTGGGGCATGAAGCTGGGAAAAGTTTTTTTTGCCTCTTTACGGAACGTGGATACTTATTCCTCCATCAGCCATTTCCATGGGCCCGTGCTCATTATGCATGGTGACAGGGATGCCGCAGTTCCGCCGGAATACAGCAGGCATGCAGCTAGGGTATATTCCCATGCACAGATTAAGATTTTTCCTGGGGAAGGACACGGCTTTACCGAAGAAGGGACAAAGCAGGTAATGGAACTGTCCCGGAACACGATTTTAAAATGGATTCTGCCTGAAAAGTAATATATCCAGGCAATACGCTGAATGGGGGATAAAAAGTAATGCGAAATATGAAACTGGCAGTAAAAATCAGCAGTATCGTCATTATCATTCTGACACTGGGACTTATTATATTATGGCAGGCTATAAACGCCCGGGTTTCTTCTCTTATGAAAGAAGAAATATTAAAGGAAATGAACGATGCAGTGGAAACCAGAAGTGAAATTGCAGAGCAGTATGTCCGGTCTGCCGAGGCATATATCATAGGTTACGGGCAGTCTCTGGAACTTCAGGAAGCTTTAATGGAGCCTGGCAATGTCCAGGCAGCAGAAAAAGCGCAGCAATTTACCGACAATTATGCCCTGGTGAATCAGAATCTGGAAAATGTGTATCTGGCCGACTACAATTCCACTGTTCTGGCTTCTTATGTCAAGGGGCCTGTGGGCAAGACCCTCCGGGAAGGAGATGCCCTGCAGCAGTTAAGAAACGAAGTTTTTGATTCCCATGAAATATGGAACACAGGGATTATGGCCTCTCTTTCCACAGGAGAACAGGTGGTTTCATTGTATTATCCCATCTTTGACGGGGAAACACCCCTGGGCTATGTGGGCGGAGCTATCTATTCAAAAAATTTGCGGGAAACCCTAACCAGCTTGACAGTCGACAGCGGCGAAACACAGATGAACTACATATTGTTAGACACGGAAAAAAATACATACATTTTCTGTGACGAAGAAGAAGCCGTAGGTTCCGCCGTAGAAGAGGAAAATATATTAAAGATAATGGAATTAGCACAATCCAAAGACGGATTTTACGAATATATGGAAAATGGCAGAGAAATGATGGCGGTTTATCAGTATATGCCTGAAAGGCACTGGGTTCTTGCAGCGGTGGTTGACTGTGCCCAGATCTATGCCCCAATTCACAAGCTGTCAGCTGCACTGTCCCTTATCTGCATCGTAATACTGGCCGTTATCTCCGCCTGCGTATGGATGGCCGGCCGACTCATAGCGAAAGATATTGTAAACATATCCCATATCATCGAAGAAATAGGGACTTTGGATTTGACGCTTAAAAACAAACTGGATCCTTATGTTGCCCGCAGAGACGAAGTGGGGCTGATAGCCAAAGCTACTCTGTACTTAACGGAAACGGTGAGCCATACCGTAGGGCTTATCAAAGAAAAAAACACCGATTTCATAGATACCTCCGATTCCCTGTACTCAGGAGTAACTGTCACAAAAGATGCAGTGGAAAATGTGGAAAAAGCTATTGGGGAAATTTCAGACAGCGCCGTTCAGCAGGCCGGCGAAACCCAGGAGGCAACCAAAAGTGTGCTGCATCTGGGTGAAATCATAAAAAGAACCATGGCAGAGACAGAACAGTTAAATGAAAATGCCGGCAACATCCGCCACACCAGCGATGATATGCGAAACACAGTAAAAGCTTTGTCTACGGTAAACCGCAGCACGGAAAAAACCATAGAGGATATCAGCGCACAGATTTTGTCTACCAATGAGTTTGCCCAGAAAATTAAAGATTCTTCCCAACTGATAGCCACAATTGCAGAACAGACCAATCTGCTTTCTCTCAATGCATCCATTGAGGCTGCCCGTGCAGGAGAACAAGGAAAGGGCTTTGCCGTTGTGGCCGGAGAAATCCAAAAACTGGCGGAGCAGTCAAACAACTCAGCAAAACAGATAGACAGCACTATTAGCACATTGCTTTGCGAATCTGATAAAACTGTGTTTTCCATGAATGAAACAAAAAAGATTATTCTGGAGCAAAGCCGGCAGCTTTCCCATACAGAAGACATGTTTATGAAGATATACCAGGAATTTGAGATTCTTAACCAAAAAGTTACTGCAATTTATAATTTTGTGAAAGAAATGGATAAAGAAAGGCTGGCTGTGGTGGAGGTTGTACAAAGCCTCTCCCTCATTGCCGAAAGCAATGCGGCGGGAACCCAGGAAACCCTGGCGTCCATGGATTTAGTACGGGAAATGATAAAAGACACCTTAGACATTTCCCAAAGCTTAATCGCTACTTACAATGAAATGGAAAAAAGCGTCAGCGGATTTTCCGTCTGAACGCTTCTCTCCGTCCTCTATACGCCTGCTGTATGGGAAAGATTATAAACCCAATCCTTTTCGTACCTCCGCCACCCTTTGGGCAAACTCCCCGAAAAACTCCGGGGTTTCAAAATCTTTCCCATACATCTGGTTTAAAACAAAAAGATTTCTGCTTTTAACCATCCCTTCCCCTGCGCCGTCTCCCGCCTGGGCAAAGTCTCTGCGAAAATCATGCCACAGTATTAAAAATTCCTGGTAATCTTTGATTTCCGGAACTCCCAGCCATTTTTTCACCTTGACTTTGCTGCGTTTTTCCTTGGCGCAGGCATCCTTAAGGACAAAGTAAAAGAGACGGTTATCTGCATACTGCCTTCCCAGTGGGAACAGGCGGCACAACCCCGGCCGGAAAGGGTGGATGCCGCACCTCTTTTCCCCATCCAAAAATCCGCAGATTTCTTCCTTTCCCTGCATTTTCAAATTGGGCAAAATCATTCCTTCTGAAATATTTAACTCCACTTCCCGCTCCAAAAGTTCCTCCAGGGTTTTGTGGAGATTTTTCTTTAAGAGATACACGTCGTATGGGTCTAAAAGAATCGACGCCCCCATGCCCTGACAGCAGGAAAAGCACCCCTTGCAGTCCCCGCAGTCAGCTTTTACCATATCGTTTATCCCATATAATTGGTGTGGCGTATCCATGTTTCCTCCTATAAATATGTTCAGGATTTTTTCACCCCAAGTCCATTCACCGTCTCATCAATCTCCATCTGCATCTCCCTGGCTTTATTGTCCTGGGCAATGGCCCGCAAAATCAAATTAACATCCTCCGGGGAAAACATGCCGATAGCTTTTGCCAAATCTCCTATATTATCCCTGTTTACTTTCAGGCATCCCCCCTTAGATAAAGGAATGGTAATCACATTTTTCTCATCTGACACATCACCAAGGGTAATCTGCTGCTTCTTGTCATCACAATGGAAAATGACACCCTTATAATTAATCACACCGCTTTCATCTGCAAGGAAGGAATAGGGGGCCTTCTTTTTCCCCTGGAGCATATCTGCAAAACTGCTGCCCCGCTGGGGAGCTGAAACCTCTGTCACCTCTTCATCCCCACTGTCATCCGCAGCATTGATAAGGGCTGTCTTTTCCGAATCGCTGGACAAAAGCTGTTTATCCTTTTCCTTGGCAATCCTTTCCCGCAGTTCCTCTTTAAAGGCATCCAGAGTATCGTCCATATCTTCCATCAGCTTATCCCACTCTTCAATGGAAAACTCCCCGCCCCCTGTCTGAATTTTCGGCGGCCCGTTTTTCACCCGCTCTTTCACAAAATCATAAAACTCCAGCAAAGCTTCTTCTAAAGTCTTTCCCCCGGATGTCTCCGATGAATCTTCGGAGTTATTTAAATCAGATTCCGTAAAAGTTCCGTCGTTTATAATTTCCCTGGTATTCTCCCAGCATTCCTTTGCCAAAAGTTCCACGGGATTTGTTGAATCCTCCGGCACCTTTAAGGGATTTACCATGTATCCCTGTACGCTTCCATCCTCATTTTTCTGCTCAATATACACCTTGTGCTCATCTAAAATAGTCTGCGCCTTTAAAGTATAACCGGAGACAGCATAAAGTTTCACTTTATCGCTCTGGGCGTATGTAATATGCTTCGTCTCACACTCCACCGTGGATTCGGCATGGATTCTCCCTGTATCACTTACAGCCAGCAGGCTGGAAATCCTGCCGGAGTGATAATCCAACTGGAGGCTCCCCGTCTTTGTTCCTTTTGTTTCCTTTTCCCCGGCACATTCATCGGATTTATTTCCCAGCTTGCCAGCCACTTCGCCGAACTCCCTCTTTTGTTCTTCCCGATTGCCTTTCTTAACGCTCCCTGCAATTTTTTCCATGTATGCTCTGTTTCCAATGCCGCTTACCGTCATAATTTTTCCTCCTGCAATTTCTTTTTTAAAAGCTCCCTGCCCCGTTTCAATCTGGTCTTTATGGTGTTTTCCGGCTCCTTAAGCGCCTGGGCTATCTCCTTTACAGAGTAATCCTCATAATAAAACAAATACAGGCAGATTCTGTACATATGGGGCAGCTCCAACAGGCTCCACAGTGTGTCATCCGTATCCACATAGGGATTTTTAAAACTGTTTTTATCTTCCATGGATAACTCTTCCATGCGTATGGTACTGCTCCACCTGCTTTTTAACACATCCCTGCACAAATTTAAGGTCGTCCTTATCATCCACGCTTTCTCATGTTCCAAAGATTCAAAACCTGGCTGGTACTTTAACAGGCGCAGAAACACTTCCTGCACCACATCCTCAGCATCTGACTTTGTTTTCATCTGTGTAAACGCTATCCGGTAGCATGGGGCATAATAAGTTTTAAAATAGTTTTCCAACTCTCTGTTAGTCATAACTTATTATCCTTTCTACTAATAATACGAACCAAACCTGAAAAAAGTTTCACCACTTTTAAGATTTTTTGCTATACTATATAAGGATTATCAAAAAAGGGGGTAATATCTATGAATCAGACAAAAAGCAGCACAACAAAAGGAATTATCTCTGTCATCTGCGCAGGGTTCTTCTTTGCCCTGATGACATTTTTTGTACGGCTCTCGGGAGATTTGCCCACCATGGAAAAAGCTTTTTTCCGCAATGCCGTGGCGGCTCTTGTATCCCTTGCCATGCTGTCAAAAAGCAGCGAAGGTTTTCATATAAAGAAAAAAAGCTATCCCTCCCTTTTTCTCAGGAGCTTCTTTGGCACAACAGGGCTAATCTTTAACTTTTACGCCATTGACAGGTTAAACATTTCCGATGCAAATATGTTAAACAAACTCTCCCCTTTTTTTGCCATTATCGCCTCCTATTTTATCCTGAAAGAAAAGGCGTCAGTAAAAGAGTGGATTGCAGTTATCGCGGCATTTCTTGGGTCGTTATTTATCATCAAACCCTCCTTTGAACTTACCTCTGTCTATGCACTTATCGGCGCCCTGGGGGGCCTTGGGGCGGGAATTGCCTACACCTTTGTGCGGAAACTGGGAAAAATGGGGGAGAGAGGCCCTGTGATTGTCATGTTCTTTTCCACTTTTTCCTGCCTTATTACCCTGCCGGGTTTAATCCTTCAGTTTAAACCCATGAGCACTGCCCAGTTTGCCACCCTTCTTATGGCAGGAATATCCGCCACAGGAGGGCAGCTCTGCATCACCCGGGCCTACACCTTTGCCCCGGCAAAAGAAATTTCCGTGTTCGATTACACACAGGTGATTTTTGCTGCGCTCCTTGGTTTTTTATTTTTAGACCAGATACCGGATATTTACAGTGTCATGGGATATATTATCATTATCTCCTGCGCCGTTTACAAATGGATATTGGGAAAAAAGGCTGCTTCTTAAAATCCGTAATAAGGGAGGTAGTTCCCAGAATGCAGATAAAATCCGCATCCATATTTTTTACATACTCATATGCTTTTTTTGCCCCTTCTATATAAGGAAATCCCCCTGCTTTTTCTGCCTGCTGCTTTGAGAAATGATAATGGGGGTTTTCCGTGGAGGTAAACACCATAAAGGCCGCTTCTTCTTTTAACGCCGATGCCACACCAAGATAATCCTTATCCTCCGGAATCGCCAGAATAACCGCCAGTTTTTTGTGGGGAACTCTTTCTATGATCTCCTTTAACATGGGAACGCTGGCAGGGTTAATGCAGGCGTCTAACAGGGTAAAGGGATGCCTGCTTACAATTTCCATCCTTCCGGGATAATGCATCTTCCCCAGAAATTCTTTTGCCCCATCCTCCTCCAAATTCCCGGAGATTTCCTCCCCCAAAGCCAATGCAAGGGCACAGTTTTTTGCCTGGTGGGTTCCGAAAAGCGGAAGCTTTATTCCGCAGTACCTCTTTTTTTCCGTTACCACATCAAAGGACATTCCTTCTTCCCCAAAAGAAATATTTTCACAGAAAAAATCCTTCCCGTACTGTCTCACACTCACCCCACACTCCTTTGCCCTGTCCCAAAAAATACGGTTTACACACTCCTGCTGCTCCGCCAGAAATACATATTTTTGTCCCGGCTGTATCACCCGGCTTTTATCCCCGGCAATCTCCTCTATGGTCTTTCCCAGCTCCCTGGTATGCTCCTTAAATACCGGGGTGACAATACTGTAGTCATGCTTAATATTCCTGGTATCGTCATAACGGACGCCTTTTCCGCATTCCAGCACATGAACCTTTGTATTCTCCTCTCGAAACCAGGAAAAAGCCAAGGCAAGAATGATTCCCACAGGACTTACATATCCCCCCTGCTTTACAGGGATACTGCGAATCCTCCCTTTTAAACTGTCTGCGTACTCCAAAAGTTTTTCATCGCAAATTACAGTTTCATCCACCCGGATTCTCTCACAAAAATCTGTAATATGGGGGCTGGTGACAAGGCCGGTTTTTATCCCCTGGGACATCAGAATCAAGGTGAGCATATGGCTCACGGAACCTTTGCCTTTACTTCCTGTGATTAAAACATTAGTCCCAAATGCCAATTCATTTAAAATTTCTTTTGTCCATGCGGGATTTCTTTTTTTCCCGTCCGGGTCATTGTAATTTAAATAAGGCTGGGCTTTCAAATAGGATTCATAAATGAAATCTATAGCTTCTTGTTTTGTGTGAAACATGTTACCGGCCTCCTGCACACGCAATGATTTTTCCTGCCGCATTCACCCCGCAGGCCCTCTCTATGCCCTCTATTCCAGGGGTTACATTTATCTCGCAAAACATATAATCTTCCTCTCCAAAAAGCAAATCCACCCCCAGCATATCCAACTCTGTCTTTTTATATATCTCTTTTCCAATTTCCCGGATCCTGTCATTGATTTCGTATTTCTCCACACTGCCCCCCAGGGCAAAATTGGCCCGGAAACCTTGTTTTGCCCTGCGCTCCATACAAGCCAAAACTTCCCCCTTCAGGAGGAAAAAACGCACATCTCTGCCATAGCTGCTTTTTATAAACTCCTGAAACAGCAGTTCTTCCTCCCCATATTTTCCTCTGATTTCCTGGTATTCTTTCTTATTAGAGATAAGAAAAACTTCCCGTCCCTGGGAACTTAAAAGCCCTTTTGCCACAAAAGGAACTCCCATCAGGTCTGCAATCTCTTCATAGGAAATGCCCTGCCTTCCCAAAATATATCTGGGAAAACAAAGGCTGCACCCTGTGAGGCTTATCAGTTCATTGGCCTTATTTACAAACCGATTCAGCCCCTCCAGTTTATTGTACTGCCTCTCTGCCAGCCCGTTGATGCAGTCTTTGATTACTCCGTATTTATACCTGTTTATTATAAAATCCACTTCCTGCAGTCTTTTTCCCCTATGCATCAAAATCCCTTCCACAAGGGCAGTGTCTGAGACTCCCACAGGAGATAAGTCAATCCCTGCTTTTTTTGCCTCCGCTAAAAGCCGCATTGTAGTGTAGGCATTTCCCATATCCGTATATTTTTCAATCAGATAACCTTTCATATCCCGCCTCTTTATCCGCTTTACAGACAATTAAGCAGTTCCTTTATCTCTTCTTCCTGCGTGGCCCAGCTTGTGGCAAAACGCACCACTGTATGGCTTTCATCCAATGCCTCCCAGAAGCTAAAAGATACCTTTGCCTTAAGCTCCTGCATTTTTGTGTTTTCCAACACCACAAATATCTGATTGGTGGGGGATTCTATATAAAAAGAATAGCCTTTTTCCTTAAGGCCTTTACGAAGCATAGAAGCTGTCCTGATTCCGTTTTTGCCGCACTCTAGATATAACTCCTCTGTAAACAGCACATCAAACTGCACTCCCAGAATCCATCCCTTTGCCAGTAACGCCCCGCTCTGTTTTACAATGGTAAAGAAATTCTCCTCCAAAGGCTTTGGAAAAACAACCGCCTCCCCCATCATAGCCCCGGTCTTTGTTCCGCCAATATAAAAAACATTGCAGTTTTCTGCAATCACTTTAAGATTCACATCTGTCCCTTCCGCCGCTAAGGCATAGGAAAGCCTTGCACCGTCTAAATACAGGGGAATCTTATATTCCCGGCACACCTTGGAAAGCTCCTCAAGCTCCTGTTTTGTGTAAAGGGTTCCGTACTCCGTGGGATGGGAAATATACACCATTCCCGGCCTGACCATATGGGCATGGTTTTCATCCCCGTAAAAACGCAAAAGATATTCCCTCACATGCTCTGCACAAAGCTTTCCTTCCCTGTTTTCAATGGTGATTACCTTATGACCTCCGGCTTCCACCGCCCCTGCCTCGTGAAGGCTGATATGGCCGCTGTCCGCTGCAAGCACTCCCTCAAAGGGGCGCAGAAGCCCCCGGATAACCGTGGCATTTGTCTGGGTTCCCCCCACGAAAAAATACACTTCCCCCTCCGGGCAACCACAGGCCGCCCTTATCTTTTCCCGTGCTGATTCACAGATGGCATCCATCCCGTATCCCGGATTCTTCTTAAAATTAATTTCCGAAAGTTTCTTTAATATTTCAGGATGCGCTCCCTCCATATAGTCACTGTCAAAATGCAGCATACATTTCCTCCTTCATTTCAAATAAAATTATCCCTGTCAGAATATCAAATTGTATGCAAAAATAGCGAAACCCCTTTATTTATAAGGGATTCCGCTATTTTCCGCTCATGAGACATCGGGGATTCGAACCCCGGACAACTTGATTAAAAGTCAAATGGTTAATAGCGGTTTTACACGCTTTGATTGGCGAATTTGGGACAAAATAAGGACATTTTCTTTACACGTTTATATTTCACCTCCTTTTAGAAGATTCTTATATATTTTTGCAGCATAATCAATTTCTTTTAAAATCTCCTCTTTGGTATAGTTGTCTCTTCCCTGCTCTATAGCTAAACGCAAATCATATAGTACTGACATTTTGGCATCCTCTATTATTTTGGTTAAATCGTTGTTCATCGTTTTTCCTCTCTTTCTTTTTTATCCTTTATCCTATCCGTTTTATGTTTAATGTTCCCGCCATTCACCATAAAAACCGGAATTTCCAAATCTTGCGGTCAAAACATCATCCTCTCCCGGCTCTACTCCGTACCATTTAAGCACTGCCACGTCCTCACCGTCCTCCGTCTGTGTCCTTACGTCTGTCTGTGTATATGCAAGGCCGTTCTCTGCCGCTTTTTTGCGTCCTCAAGTGTTCCGTCTACCCATTCGTCCCCTGCTCCTGTGCCAAAATTTACATAATATCTCATAGCCATCCTCCTAAATATTATTTGATTTAGCATGTTATAATCTTTTTGAATCGGGCGGCTTTTATCTGCCGCCCTTTTCAGTTCCCTTGACCTTCTTAGTTGTCCTCAATTCCCTTCTGTGTCCGGTCAATCATCTTTGCAATCAATTCTTCGGCTTTCTCGTAATCCTTTTCTTTGATTGCTTTTTCCAGTTCCTTCTGGTTTTCTAACTGCTCCCTCAAAAAACTTTTAAATACTGGCATATCGTTCATTCGTTCCCCTTTCTCCCTTTCGGGTTATTGTCCGCTGTTCCTTTGGACAATTATATAATACACCATTTTTAAAGTGCTGTCAATAGGTTTTTACATTATTTTTAAAGTTTTTTATTTTAATCGTCGCTTACATATTTTATAATGTTTCCGGGTTGCATATCCAGCAACTTGCAGATTTTTTCAAGAGCGATTATTCCAACCATTTCCCCACGCCGTAAAGATTGTATTGCATTTTCCCCTAACAGCTTTTCTTTTCGCAATCTCGTTGTGTTATATCCACACTCTTTCAGATTTTCCAATACATCAAATTTATATACAAAAATTTCCACCACCTCCAATATTCTCATTTAAATTATACATTATCTTTAAATCCATTTCAAGGGCTTTACATTATAAATAATGCACAAAAACACATGAAAGAAAATACTTTATTTTCGGTGTATTTGTATATTGATTTTGCTTTAATTTTGGTGTATTATATGACCATAGCAAGAAAACAACAACAAACCAAACAGGAGGGAATGGATATGAAGAATATTTGGAATATTGTACACGATTGCGACGGAGAAAACGGAGAACCTACTTGCTGGGCAAAGGAAATAAACCATCCAAAATACGGAAAATTTGTTTGGATAACAGAAAACGAAAACTGTCTGTATGACGTTGAAGTTAATAGAGTAGAATTTATCACTCTTGTTACCTGCAAAACCCTTACAAGCGCAAAAAGGTGGGTTTCCAAAAACTTATAAAGCCGTCCCAACGGCTCAAAAAAGTCAATTAGGCTGTGTGCGTCCGGCGGAAATGCCGGGGTTTCATGTTTTGGAAAGCTCCAGATTTGATACCAGAAAACAGGCAGAGAAATATATTGCAAGCAGAAAATAATTTCTTCCCGTCCCTGTCGGGTAATACAGGGAGAAAGCGAGAAGATATGAAAAACAGATATTGGTTTACGGACGAAGATGGAGAAAATATTTTGGATGATTTTTGTGGAACGGAAAAAGAAGCTATCGAATATGCAGAAAAGCAAGCTGAAATATTAGGGGAAAATATCTATGTTAATTGCGGAGAAGATATTATTGACGTTGCATTTGCATAGTAAAACAGGCGGCGGGGTAATCCCTGCTGCCTGTTTTTTTGCTTATATCTCTTTTATCATTTGCCGGAATAAACCTGTTTCCCGTCATTTTCAAAAACTTTGTACCCTTTGTTGTGCTTGCAAAGGTCTATGGCATTATCTTTATTCTTAAATGCCCCTATCTGGCTCTTTGCATCCTGCCAGGATTTGCGTACCCTGTAGTAGCCTGTCCCGGCTGTGGCGGCCTTTTGTTCCGTGGTGGCTTTAAACTGTACATAGTCTGGGATAGAGGTAATAAAAAGGCCGCTTTTCAGCCTGTACCATTTTTCATCTGCAGAAATCCCGACAACGGTAAATGTGCCCGCTTTTACTACCTGGTCAACCTCCGCAAGCATGGAGGGGGCTTTTCGGATGTTCAGCCCGCCGAATCCTTTGTAAATGACTTTTACCGTACCATTTAAGGGGTTTACCTTTTGGCGGCTTGTATCGTCGCTTGACGCATCCACAGATGGTACGGTGCACGGCGGTACTGCCATGCCCCCCATTGCCGCTTTTACGTCCTGCCTAAAATGCTGCATGGTCAGGCCAAACTTATCCCAGATATGGCCCACGTCCCCATGATTGCTTGCCAGGCCCTTTTTATGGCCCTCCTGGTGGCTCATGATAACGTTATCGTCTAAGGGATCAAAACCGTACTGCTTACACAAGAGGGCAAAAACCTGCACTGCGTTAGCATATGTGGATAAGACATGGGCTTTTGTGTTTGCGCCGTTGCCTAACTCAATCCAGCTTGAGCCTCCCGTATATTTAATTGTGGCCGGCTCTGTCATCTCCAAACTGATGTATGTATTATTGCCGCTGCCTTTTGCCCCGCTGCCGCAATGGTTGGCTTTTACATCAAAGGGTAAGATCTGGTAGGCTGTTTTGTCTTTGCCTACAACTAAATGTACGCACACGGATGTATTTGCATTGTCCCAGTTTTTTACAAAGGCCATTGGGTCAGGCTGGGGGCATCCAACGGAGTGGAGCATAATGCCCTTTGGGGTTATTTTTTTGGCATTTTTATAGCATTTGTTTTTTGTGGCAAGTTTTGGGATAACCTGGATATCCGGTTTTTGCCCGGAATCCTTATTGGCCGCTTTATCGTACTGTGTCAGGTTGTATCTGTTTATAATGGACATAACCTTGTCCACATATTTTGTATCTGTGGCATACCCTCCATTTTTGATAATTGTAATTGCTTTACGTGGGTCTTTTTCCTCGGCCAGTCCGGTAAATCTAAGTTTAGAGCCGTTTTTTGCCCCGGTAAGATATAAGCTGTGGTCTCTTACGCTTGTCTCCATATCCGGATACTTTCTAAAGGCTGCCGTGACGGTGTATTCCTTCCCGTCCTTTGTCTGCTCTTTGGTTTTTTTGGTGTGCTTTGTTTTACCGTCCCAGGCAGATTTCCATGTATTGCCGCTTAAGCTACATTTCATTCCGAAGTAATTGTTTGCTTTTAGGGCAAGCTCTTCCGTCCCATGTCCTGATTCCAAAAATCCTTGGGCTATGGTTACGGATGCCAGTACACCGCTTGCCTGCATGTCCTTTACTGCGATAGGGGCTAATTTGTTTATAAATTCCTGTTCTTTCATGCTTATTCCTCCTCTTCTGTTTCTTCCGGCAAGGCCGTGATTTTATCTGTGTAGGCTTTGATGCTCTTTACTAATGGCATTAAAAAGGCGGGCAGTTTGATGCCGATATCCACCATGTTTTCCAGGATGCTTATAATCTCATTGCATACAATCCAGATAGCCACTACACATGCCACCAAAAAGCTAAAGGGCATTGCAAAACCAAGAGTATCAGCCGAGTATTTAAGCAGTGCGTCAATCATTGCCCCGACAATTACCAAAAGCCACATGCTTACCTTTTTGGTGATGCCCCGGATGCTTTTATAGGAGCAGATACCTCCCCCGGGCCTCTGGGATGCCGCCATAAGCCCGGTTATGTAGTCAATGACGTTACTGGCTAACAGTAATAATACCGGGATATATAAAACCCCTAAGATGGATGACAGGCATCCGGTCACTGCTGTGATAATTCCTTTTGTTGTGTTTAAATAGTTGCTTTTCATTCGTTTTCCTCCGTTTTTTATTTTTATTGTGCTGGTTTAAAAATTCCAAAGTGCCGCTAAGTTTGAGGATGCATTTTTTACGGATGCGTTAATATCTCCATATCCCACAGCTAATCTAATCTTTCTATTTCCCTGCGTTTAGTCAAAAATCATTTTGTGCATACCGGTATTGTAAAAAACTTGCATAAAAATTTGGTCTGTTGAAACTATCCATAAGGCTATCCATGCCCCAAAAGAACCGCTCCCATTTACCAGACTGGAATGTTGCAAGTTTACTAACTCGGTGTGCTTATCGCTGGCACCCTGGTTATATCCAGACTGATAGTTGACCGTGCCAGGTAATGCCCTGCCATCCGCTGCCGCTACCCCCGCATTCCAGCCGCTTTGATAATTGACTGTGCCAGGCAGTGCTCTTCCGTCTGCTGCCGCTACCCCCGCATTCCAGCCGCTTTGATAATTGACTGTGCCAGGCAGTGCTCTTCCGTCTGCTGCTGCCACTCCCTGGGAATATGCGGCATCCCTGGTAGCCGCAAACTCTGCGGCCATATTTGTATTTAAAACCTCAAAAGTGGCGTCGCTTACCGTTGGATTACCCCATCCGCTGAGAGTAGCGGCAAGCAGTTGTTTACCCTCAGCTACAGATTTTCCCAAGTTGGACATGTTTGCGGCAAGAGCGGAAATCTGCTGTCCCATGCCGGAAGATACTCTCTTTTGCTCCGCCAGAATGTCCATAAGACTATCCGTCAAAGTAAAAGCAGATTCTACGTTTTCGATGCTTAGTCCATTGATAAAAACTTTATAGAGCAAAATATCATCTACGGCTTTTCCGGTAAGGATATCACCCTCTGTATATACCGGCTCTGCGTATGCATCGGTGCTGGTGCCTTTTATCGCAACAAGGTTTGCTGTCTCTATCCCACTGTCCGAGTTTTTTTCATACCTTAGCACGATTAAGTCGCACCTTTTCATACCCTGCAGGCCGTTATCTATTGTCACCTCCTCATAATCATTAATAGCAATTTCGATTTTCCTCCCCTGGTTAATGGCAAATCCGCTTTTAATTTTTATCAGGTTGTTACTGATAATCTCATAAGCAAACTTTTCCCCCATGTTTAAAATATATTTTCCCTTGCCGTATATCCCGGCGTTTAATGCCCCGTCTGATGCGGATGTAACATGCGGCTTTCCTGCGTAACCAGTAATCAAATGTACCATACTCAATCTCCAATCTTGTATTCAATCGTCTGGACTCTGTCTTTTATTTTTATAATTTTTTTAGTCACGGGTTGAAATAAGCTCGTACCTGTAATATGTTCTTTTGCTCCCACAATATCGTTGATATCATATTCCTGCTCTGGGGATAAATCAGCGGATATTTCTTCTGATTTTGCATAAATTTCTTCTAATTTTCCAATTCCTGCTTCTGTCAGCCCAATATATTTATCTTCAAACTTTTCAAAAAATGTTTTAGGGGCAAAGGCCGGAACCTTTTTGATAGAAGCGGCAGAAAAATATTTTGGCATTGGCCTCCCGATAACCTCAAGCTTAAACTCGGGAGCACCAGAAACCGTATCTTTTTTATAAAATTTCCCATCCACATAAGTTGGTGCTGCCTCATAACTGGTACAACTGTAGTATCCAGGTATAAACCGCGGCGCCACCTTGTAAGGAACGTTGGTATAATACTTATTTTCCTTCCACTGCGGCGGCTTTTCCCCGGATATTTTTTGATACTCATAGCGCAATACTGTTTTTTTCCAAAATCTCCTATACCCCTTTTTGTTGTCGTATGTATCCATTTTATTTCCGTCCGAATAAACAGGTCTTTCGATTACCAGAACCTTTTTATCCTTTGTCTCAGAGTACGACGCCTCTTTGTACCAATAGCGGTAAATGGCAACTTTTTTAAAATAATTGCCAAACTTTCCCCCCCAATCAGTAGGCATCCGGGGCTGGACGATATAATTATCCACATTTACCCCATCTATTGTTTTATAATCGTCTCCTGTGCCGTCCGAATAATAATAGTAATAACTGCCGTAATTGGTTTCCCAGTCTGCGGGTTTTTCTAAAAGTTGTGTATAAATATATTTTGTAACAGATTTTGCGGGGGAATATTCCTCTCCGTTTTTTTCATAATAGTTTTTATAATCTGTTATCCAAAGCTGGGTAATTACGCCCCCTGTGATTAAGGGAGTGTAAATATCTCTTGATACAGCAGTCACTTTTTTATATGTCTGGTCCGTATAGTTATACTCATAATAGCTTTCGTAATTGGCCTCCCAGTCCGGGGGCTTTGTATGCATTCCGGTATAAACCAACTCCTCCTCATATTCAAGCTGTTTGTATCCCCCTGCCCCTTCTTGTGTGTTGATGCAATAATATTTCCAGTAATTATTTTCCCAATCGCCCGGCTGTTCCTGCAGCAATACATAATTTTCAACCTTTTCTGCATTGGAATAATCATAAATTTCTGCCACTTCATCAGCCCCAAAAAGGACCTGGTTTCGTTTGTCCAAAATATACTGTTCGTTTTTAAAAGGATTTTCTACCATTTTGTATGGTTGTATCCTTCCGTATCCATCTGTAAATAAATGGATAACGGCACGTTCCTTTAAATCTCCTCCTCCAAGACAGACCAAATGGTTTACTGGACGGTAGTTTTTTTGAATAGAAAAATCAAACTGGTCTGCTGTCCACTCCTCATCCTGGGAATAATCATAATTGTGGATAACAGACAAAGTCACATGTCTGTCTGCATACGACATAACCAGCTTTGCATCATGCAAAAGGAGCATTTTTTGTATTCCTGTGTATCCGCATACATACCTGGGAAACCGGTATTGCACAATGGAAATCCCGCTCACTGTATCTTTTACTGAAAATAAACCTTCCAGGCCAAATCTTTTTATGAGAAACCGCAAGACTTCGTGGGCATCACCGGACACATAAAGGTAATCATATCCGGCATCTGGTTCGATGGTCTTATGTTCCAAGATCCCGTGCCAGGTACGGCCCTTGTAAGTTACCGTATCTTCCTTTGTGTCCGGACAGATACTGTCTATAATCCCCCCATACTCCGTATCCCTAAAGTAAACCATATACCCTGGCTGGCAGCACGAAAGGTTAAGGCCAACGGTTAGTTCGAAGTCATTTTCCTCCGAACCGTATGCCAAATCCATCTCATAATCCATGATTTCCCCAAGTTCTGCCCGGTTTTTGTCTGCATAGATTAAATCCATCTAGGCTCGCTCCTCTCCTCCATTAGCGTTATTTCAAACCCAAACCCCCCAGGCCATGCCACAATTAAATTCCCCGGAGGGATTTTTTCAAAAATCCAAAACTCCCTTCCCTGGCGGTCATAAAGATTCACCTTTTCCCCGTTGTTTTTGACCTTATATATTTTTCTGGTTCTGGAGTTGACTTTAATATATTCCCCAAGTACAATGCTGTCATTTACCGCATATGTGTGCAGCCCAATACTGACAGCTGGATTTACGCAGGAGCCGAAAATAGTTAGCTCAAAATCCGCAGGGGCATAGTTTTCATTTATCAAAAGCTGGCTGGTAAGGCTGTTGGAATAGTCAAAGGGGTAATCATACGCATAATCAAGCCCTGCCAGGTTATACATTTCGTTGGTAATTTTCCCAAAGGCGGTTGTTGCATCCTTTGTCCACATACCATTTTCCGAGATAACATTTATTTTAAGCAGGGAGGATTTTGCATTAAAATACCGCTCTGGCTTTTTGCTTTTACTTATGTAACACCTTAAATACCAGTCCCCTACATAAAGCCTGCCAGGAGAGACAGAAAATACATCCTTTTCAAATGTTGACAGCAAATGATTTGCTTTTTCCTTAAAATCCGCTGTGCCGCTGCTTAAAATACGGATATCAAAATCTTTTTCCTGCATTGTCTGGCTAAACTTGGTAATTCTGGGGTTGGCGCTGCCCTGGGTGGCATACTCCCATTCATAATCAAACAAAGAGGTGGAAGAGAGCATTTTATAAGGCTCTCTGTCCAGATATACTTTTTCATTTCTGCTGTTTACATAATATATTTCCAAGGGGCCCCACCTCTCTTACGCCATAGCATCACTTACAATCCTGCCCATTTCACGGCTTCCGATTTTTACCGTAAGCCCTGCGGACTTAAATGCCCGGAGCATCTCTTTGCCCATCATGGCATAATCTATAAACATGTCCTTTCTTGTATTTGCTGTGGACGCATCATACTCCATACGCATAACGCCTTTTCCCATTTGCATGGATTTGCTTAAGGTTGCGTAGGGATTATAGCTTTCTATTGGTTGGTCCATACCCTCCACACACATTTCGCCTATCCAGCGGAATTTTTTGGATGGAGAGTGGATCCCGAGTGCTGCCTTGGCACCGTCAATAGCGCTCTGTGCCAAGTTTGTTATGACGTTTTTCACGGTTGAAATGCCATTTTTAATACCGTTAACCAGTCCTGCAATAATATTTGCGGCAATCTCCCCCATTTTTCCAGGGATTTTTTGCACCTCTCCCACAATGGAATCATAGAAATTTTTGCCTGCTTCCTTGGCTTTTTCTTTCATATCCTTTACAAAAGCGATTGTTTTTGCAATCGTATCCGTAAGCCATTTCCATACTCGGCTTGGCAGATTTTTAATAAACTCAATCACGCCATCTATAAATTGCTTTCCCGCCTCTTTTGCTTTTAACCGCATGGTAACTACAAATGCTGCGGCTTTGGCTATTGTTGTAATCAGCCAGTTCCACACTCTCCCCGGAAGTTCTTTGATAAAAGCAATAACGCCATCTATAAAATTTTTTCCGGCTTCTATTGCCCTTGCCCGCATCTCGACAGCCCAAAGGATGGTTTTTGTAACGGTATATCCCAGGTGGTAGGCTATCCTTTCCGGGAGTTCGGAAAACCACTGGACAATGTTATCAATAATTTCCCCGATTCTGTCCGGAAGTTCGGAAAACCATTCCGCAATCCCTTCCACGATTTCGCCTATCTTTTCAGCCAGGGATTCTTTCAGGGTAAAAAATTTCTCTTTAATGCCGTCAACAATTTCCCCCATTTTGCCAAACAGGGCATCCTTTAATTCTAAAAACTTCTCAACCAATCTTAAGATTAGCTGGCCTGCCGCTTCTAAAATCTGGGGAATCCCATTAATCAGACCGTTTACAATAGCCGCAACAATCTGCGGCGTTGCTTCGACAAGCAAAGGAATAGCCGTTATTAGCCCATCTATCAGGGCAATAATAATATTTACCGCAAATTCCGGGATTTTAGGCATTGGTGTTAGTATATAAGTGTGGACAGAAAAAGTTGAACAACCTATACTATCAAGTGAAAGAGCAAAGGAGA
>NZ_RAZG01000142.1 GCF_003612565.1 Roseburia sp. 1XD42-69
TATGTAATTCGGAGACAATCTTCCATGAATTGATGCGCCCCTATATGACAAAAGAGGATTTGGATGATGTTATCGAAGCTTTCCATAAGGTGGCGGATAATTTGGATGAATTGAGATAAAAACAATCTATAACAGAGGTGAGATTATGGCAGGAAAGAGTTTGGCAGTTATCACAGCAAGAGGAGGCAGCAAAAGGATCCCCAAAAAGAATATAAAGGAATTCTGCGGGAAACCCATTATCCAGTATTCCATAGACGCCGCAATGGAAAGCGGAGTTTTTGATGAAGTTATGGTTTCTACGGATGATGAAGAAATAAAGAAAGTTTCGGAGGCCTGCGGGGGAAAGGTGCCCTTTATGCGTTCGGAAAAAACCGCAGGTGATATGGCAATGACACATGAGGTTGTGCTGGAGGTATTGGAGGAATACAAAAAAAGGGGACAGGAATTTGAATATGTCTGCTGTATCTACCCCACTGCCCCCTTTATCACCGGGGAAAAATTAAAAGAGAGCAGGGACAAACTGGAAAAAACAGGCGCTGACGGGGCGATTCCAGTGGTTGCCTACTCATTCCCGCCCCAAAGGTGCTTTGTCATCCAGGATGGAAAGGTGCAGTTCCGGTGGCCTGAAAACCGTCTGGTTCGTTCCCAGGATTTGGAGAAATGGTATCACGACTGCGGCCAGTATTATTTTTTGCGGGTAGATTCCTTTTTGGAAAAGAAGATGATGCTGATGGATAATACCGTGCCTATCATAGTAGATGAAATGGAAGTGCAGGATATTGACAACTATGAGGACTGGGAGTTAGCGGAAATGAAGTATAGAATGCTAAAACGCAATTGAGAGGACGATAAGATGGATTTATATAAGCGCATAAAAGAAGGGACATATATTATTGCAGAAATGTCAGCAAACCATGCAGGAAGCCTCGCCCGGGCAAAAGAAATCATTCATGCCGCAAAGGAATCCGGTGCAGATTGCATAAAAATACAAACTTATACACCGGACACAATAACGATTGATTGTGATAATAAATACTTCCAAATTTCACAAGGGACATGGAAAGGTGAAAATTTGTACCATCTCTATGAAAAAGCCTATACACCATGGGAATGGCAGGGGGAGTTAAAAGAGGAGGCAGAGAAAACCGGAATTGATTTTCTGTCTACCCCCTTTGACAAAACGGCTGTAGATTTTCTGGAAAATCTGAAAGTGGATTTTTATAAAATCGCCTCTTTTGAAGTAGTGGATACACCTCTTATTGAATACATTGCTTCCAAAGGGAAACCAATCATTATGTCAACGGGAATGGCTTCCCTGGGAGAGATTGAAGATGCAGTAAAAGCTGTCCACAGCAAAAACAATAACCAGTTGGTGCTTCTTAGATGCGCCAGTGCATATCCGGCGGTTACAGATGAAATGAATCTTAAGACCATGGTAAACATGAAAGAAACTTTTCAGGTGCCGGTGGGGCTTTCTGACCACTCTATGGGGTCCGTGGGGGCAGTTACTGCAGTTGCACTGGGGGCGTCTGTAATTGAAAAACACTTCTGCCTTGGAAGGGAAATTGAAAACCCGGATTCCTCCTTTTCCATGAACCCGGAAGAATTTAAGCAGATGGTTTCCGATGTGCGCCAGGCAGAAAAGGCAATTGGGAAAGTGCAATATGGACCCACAACACAGGAAACGGAAAGCACAAAGTTTAGACGTTCTGTCTTCTGCACAAAAGATATTAAAAAAGGAGAAATGATAACGGAAGAAAACATACGTATAATCAGGCCGGCTTATGGGATACAGCCCAAATATTATTCAGAAGTTTTGGGGCAGAAGGCATTATGTGACATAATGCGGGGAACTCCATTAGATTTTGGGATGATAGGAAAAGAAAACGAATATGGAAGGTAAGAAATGTTATGAGTAATTTTTTAACGATTAAGGAATTGGAGGCTCTTGGTCTAAAAGGTTACGGTGAAAATGTTCTTATTGGCAGACATGCTGTAATATATACCCCTGCTTCACTAACAATTGGAAACCACGTCAGGATAGACGACTTTTCAATAATCAGTGGAAACGTCACTCTTGGCGATTATATTCATATTTCCCAGTTCTGTGGCTTATACGGTGGTGAGAGCGGCATCTGGATGGAGGATTTTTCAGGGTTATCTTCCAAATGTTCTATCTATGCAGTATCAGATGATTATTCGGGAAATTCAATGACAAATCCAATGGTGCCGCAAGAATATAAGCCTAACAGCATCCATGCACCAGTAAAAATTAAAAGACATGCTATCATCGGGTGCGGTTCTGTAGTGTTGCCCGGTGTCACTGTAAAAGAAGGCACATCGATTGGAAGTATGAGTTTATGTAATAAAACTACGGAAGAATGGTCAGTTTATGTTGGAATACCGGCAAGGCGGATTGGAAACAGAGAGAAAAAAATTCTTGAATTAGAGAAACAACTTATGGAGGATATCAGTGAATCATAAATTTTATATCGGGCAGGAAGAGCAAGAGGAGAAAGTATTCCATGAATCTGATGTAGAACTTTTTGCACAGGTCAGCGGGGACAAAAATCCATTGCACCTAAATGATACATATGCAGAAAAAAGCAGATTTGGAAGAAAAATTGTACACGGAATTTTGGTTTCAAGTTTGATATCTAAAATAATTGGTATGAAATTACCAGGAGAAGGAAGCATTTATCTGGAACAAAACATTCGATTTAGGAAACCGGTTTATGTAGATGAAAAAGTTATTGTAAAAGTAACAATTATAGAAATAAATCAAAATAAGTTTACTCTGAAAACCAACGTTTATAACATGGATGATGAATGTTTGATTGAGGGTGATGCAAAAGTTTTGTATGAGGAAATCGAAAAAGGAGTTACCAAATGTTAAATAATAAAACTATATTAATTACCGGGGGTACAGGATCCTTCGGGAAAAAGTTCCTGGAAAAAATCTTTGCAGAATATGAACCTAAAAAAGTCATTATTTATTCCAGGGATGAATTTAAACAAAGCGTCATGAAAACAGACTATATGGACAAAGTGGACATGAGCAGAGTGCGTTTCTTTATCGGGGATGTTAGAGATAAGGAACGGCTGAACCGGGCCTTTGAAGGCGTAGATTATGTCATCCATGCAGCCGCCATGAAACAGGTCCCCACCTGTGAATATAACCCCATGGAAGCCATTAAGACAAACGTACACGGCGCACAAAACGTCATTGACGCCGCCTTAGACTGCGGGGTCAAAAAGGTTGTGGCATTATCCACGGACAAGGCCGTTAACCCCATTAATCTTTACGGCGGCACAAAGCTGGTTTCCGATAAGCTCTTTATTGCCGCAAATGCGTACCGGGGAAACAACCATGATACCGTATTCTCTGTTGTGCGCTATGGAAATGTTGCCGGAAGCCGGGGCTCTGTGATTCCGATCTGGCAGAAAATCATAGACGAAGGGGGAAAAACCTTAGGCGTCACCGATATGCGCATGACAAGGTTTTGGATTACTTTAGACCAGGGCGTGGATTTAGTCTTTAAAGCATTACACGAATCAAAAGGCGGGGAGACCTACATATCGAAAATCCCTTCCTTTCACATTGGGGACTTGGCAAGAGCCATGCTGCCCGATTGTAACATAGATGAATTTGGCATCCGAGAAGGTGAGAAACTCCATGAGGTTATGGTGACAAAAGACGATTCCCTTTTGACCTTTGAATATGAGAAGCATTACATTATATACCCGCATTTTGAGTGGTGGGATTTTAATGCCGGCTTTACTGAGGGCGGGGTAAAAGTTCCTGACGGATTCGAGTACAATTCCGGTACAAATACCCAGTGGCTTGGCACAGAGGAACTAAAAGAGGCGTTAAAGCGCATATAAGCCAAAGGAGGAACAGAAAGTGCATATACCATACGGCAGGCAGTACATAGATGATGCGGATATACAGGCAGTTGTGGATGTCTTAAAGTCAGACTTTTTAACCACAGGCCCGGCGGTAAGGGACTTTGAAAAGGCAGTGGC
>NZ_RAZG01000143.1 GCF_003612565.1 Roseburia sp. 1XD42-69
TGAGTCCGGTTGATATCCTGTTTCCCGGCTGTTTCTTACCATACCGCTTGTGGTTAAACCTGTTCCAGCGGTTGCAGTTCCGGAAATAACTGTCAGCCCCAATGATGCCCCGCCTGTTACAGGTGCCATCAAAACACCCACTATGGCTATCCCGGCAAGAACACTTGTTGTAGTGGATCCTGCCAGGAGTGCGTCTGCTGCAGGATCTTCTTCTATTTAACTGCTGTTCTTTTTCATTTCATATGTGTTTAAGCCAGACCCAAAAGCCGCAGTGCCTGCCGAAAATGTTATCCCCAGTGATGCCCCGCCTGTTACAGGTGCCAGCAGGACACCTCCAATTGCCAGTCCCGCAAGTAAGCCTGTTACGACATACCCCGTCAAAACTTCATCCTCTGTAAAATTCTCTTCTTTTTCTTCCACTGGTTCTTTAGATTCTAGATTAATATCTTTGACCTGTGGAAACGAATCAATAGCAGACGTTTTAATCATAGTGTAATTATTTCCGAAAAGATTAATCTCCCCTCCCTCCATACTGATACCCGTTATCCCATACCCCGGCTCTACCAACCCATACTTACCCTTTACAATACTTGCCATGCTCTCCCCCTTTCTTGCTTTATCTACACCCTTAATTCTCCGGGGCCCTTAAAATATTAAGCTCCTACGGGGAATTCACGGTGATTCTCTTTGCAAAAAGCTCGATATTCTCCACGGCACAGATGTTTACCGTTGTCCCGTTCTGGCGGATACAGTTTACAACTATGACATTCCGCTCATCCTCATCCGGGAAATACAAAGACATCTTTGTGCCGGTTTCCGGCATACAGTACACTTTTCCGCCGGTACAAAGCGGAGGGGGACTTTCCAAAAGCTTCCCGTATCCGGCACCCAGGGGTAAGGGTGCGCTGTGGAAACATCCTGCTTCTTATCAATCTTTAAGTAGAGCCTCACGGCATCCCCTCCAGTTTTTATCACTGTCCCATGGATGGACTGGCCCACAAACATGGGGTTATAGACAGCTTTTGCCGCCGCATAGGCGTCCCTGCCCAGGATATAAGTATAACGGAACTCTTCCTGCAAAAGCTGGATATGCTTTTCCAGTACCCTCCACAGGCCCCCGACATAGACAGTTTTCGCCCCATGACGGCATATCTTCAGGGGCTTATCTTAGTTTGTCACACAATAAAATTGTTTTAAAATTCAAAAGCTACCAATGTCTTATACTCAAGTGCTTTTTCTAATATTTTTTTAGGTTAATTAGACTCTCACTTGTAAACTCATTTCTTAACTGCATTATTACTTCTAAAGCTACTGGTATTTTTTCCAATTCAATAATTTCTTCCTCATAATCATCAATAATAACCTGACATTTTTCATTAATTAAATCAAAAGCCCCTATACTATCTAATTCTATAAATTCTTTTTCTGTTAAAACTACTTCTTCCATCTGATCTGATTCTTGAACTCCATAATCAAAATCATACATTGCTTTTACATCTTTGGGAACTCTAATCATTCTCTCTCTTGACATTTTTTCTCCTATTTGTCAGTATTATAAAATGTGTCACTTTTTGATATTCAGAATTGTTCCGACCACATATTTTTCCATCAACAATTTTATTATTCATGTCATTGCCATTAACATCTAAATGATTTCTACCACGCGGCTTTGTCATATCTTCAATTCTAATTTTCTTCTATAAATACGCCTTCTTGCATACAACTAGCAATAGCTCTTTTGATATTCTTCCGCTTCTGTTTTCACAGCTTTTCATGTTAATAACAATTTATATTTCATCTTTATATGGCAAACGAACCATATCAACGAAACGTTGCTCTATCGCCCCAAATAATTGATAATTTTTTTTCGCTGTATCTAAAGATACTTTATTGGCTCCTATAATATCATTCGGTCTTTTTTGAGCAACTTCATCATACTGCCAAAAACATACCTCACAAATATCAGAAATTACCTTTTCTGAATCATCAATTGTTAAATAGCCACAACATGGACATCTTCTCATATCTATAAACCACCTTGTATAATGTATTTAGGTTGTTCAAGGGATACCTATAAATCCTCGGACCTGCTTCTTTACATCTCCTGTCTGATAGGAGATAATAGTTTTATTAGATTGAGAGGATGATCGTTCCCTCCTTGAGCGCCTCTGCTCGTACTTGAAAGACTAATCCCTCTCTCTAATAAGCTTTCCGCGTATGAGTTGGATGTTGGTTGCCTTATGGCTTCTCTCCGTATTTAGCACAAGGGAGTGGTGCTTATTAGATGAGTGGTCTCCCAATCTAAAATCTTTCTTTTGAGGTGGCTCTATGTTTTTTGTTGACATTGATATCGGTAAAAATAACCATGTCGCTTCCATGATGGATGAATCCGGCAAGGTGGTATTTAAGGCTTTTTCCTTTCCAAATACCTCAGACGGCGGACATTCCCTCTTTTCCAAACTCGCTTCTTATTCTCCCAGTCCTGATGACTTTGAAATCGGCATGGAGGCTACCGGGCACTACTGGCTCTCTGTCTATTCGTTTCTTTTTGAAAAGAAGTTCCTTCTCCATGTCATCAATCCCATTCAGACCGATGGCTGGCGCAGGGGCACTGAAATCCGCAAACGGAAAAATGATATCATTGATTCTGTCCTCATTGCCGATTTAATCCGTTATGGGCAGTTTATCGAAACCAGGCTCGCAGATGAGGATTTATTCTCCCTGCGTTCACTTACGCGTTTTCGCACCTATCTGATGGAATCCATCAGTGACTTGAAGCGTAAGGTTGTCTGTGTGCTGGATCAGGTTTTCCCTGAATACCAGTCCATTTTTTCCCACATCTTTGACTAGACCTCAAAAGAGATCCTTCTCCAGTTTTCTTCGCCCATTGATTTTGAGACCGTTTCATCGCAAACCCTTGCAGAACTGCTGGCAAAACTCAGCCGTAAGCAGGTCGGCCCTGCAAAAGCTGCGCAGTTAAAGGCTGCCACGTCCTGTTCCTTTGGGCGTTACTTTCGCCAAAAGCAGCTTTACCTTTCAGCTCAAAACGCTGATTGAACAGATAGCTTTTATTGAAAAACAGGTAAAAGAAACGGAAACCGAAATCGCTGGCATCATGGAAAAACTGGAATCCCCCATTACGACCATTACCGGGATCGGCAATGTCACCGGCGCTGCCATTATCAGTGAAATAGGTGACATTTCTAAATTTGACAGTCCCAGAAAACTGGTGGCCTTTGCCGGGCTTGATGCCACGGTCACGCAGTCCGGCGAATTTGAAGCAGCCCACAATGTAATGAGCAAACGTGGATCACCATACCTGCGGAAAGCCATTTTTCAAGCCGCCCTGGTTGCCGCCTTTAAAGCCCCTGTATTAAGTGCCTATTACCAGAAGAAGAGGGCGGAAGGCAAGCATCATTTGACCTGCATCGGTGCTGTGGCAAGAAAAATGTGCAACATTATTTATGCTGTTGTGAAGAATAATCAGCCTTATGTTCCAAAGGCTTAAATCCTTTTCCTTTTCCAGCCTGCCTGACAGCAGGTCTTGTTGTCGTGCTCTTTTTTTCTATGAAAATTTCTTTTGATTTTTTCAATTATCTACTTGACTTTTAATAGTTGGTCTTTTGTATGCGGTAATCCCTGTTACCATTGTTTTTCCAACAACTTAGTATACAGGTAAATCCACGTTGCTACAAATGTGAGGTCACTTCATATTGTCCAAATACTTCATTATTTTTTCCAGTATTGCTGTTCAATAGGAATCAGATCAAAAAAGTCTTCATATTTTGATATCCAGCCTATTGGAGCATAATTTTCATACGAAGCAGGCTCCGAATA
>NZ_RAZG01000144.1 GCF_003612565.1 Roseburia sp. 1XD42-69
ATAAATTATATTGGTTAAATCCATTATAACAGATATTGAAAATATCAACAACTTAATTTATGCTATACTAGAATTTATTCAATTTCCTTTTTAAAAAAAAAGAAACCATCCATACGCTGAACAAGTTCCCAACCATCAGCTCCCAATTCATTTAATTGTGTTTCAAACTCTTGCGCAACCTTTTCGTATTGTTTGGTACTTACAGCTAAAGAAGTTGCGATTGTTAGCACTTTGTATTCATATTTTTTCACTTGAAGATACCTCCATTCAAATCCCGATTTCCCAGTATGTCAAACTGGAATTGCATTTATTTTAAATCATCTTTAGAAATTGCTATTGAAGGATAATGAGAAAGTTCCGTCAAATCAACATTTAGTGGCACACTATAAACCATGTAATAATTATTAGGATTGACGGCAATCAATTCATTCATTTTTTGTTCTGCTAAGTCCTTATCATTTGTAGCATATATAACTGATACAACACCTACTTTATCATTTTCCGTCCCCTGTATATTTCCACATAATATTAATTTTAATGGGGCGTTCCCATTCAAGCCTTGCTTAATATAGTCCTTATATTCCATAGTTATATCCATTCCTTTCGCTTCACTCAGGCACAAAACGTTATGAAAATGGTTGCCCAAGCTTATTTTTTCTTTATAATTCTTCTTATAGGGAACTCGGTATACTACAAATCATGGGGAGGTGAGTGGGCTGTCCGGCTTGCCGGACGACCGTATAGTTATATGTGTAGTCCGCCTTTTCAAGCACAAATAAGCGTGACTTAGAGCACGTAATCTTATCTTTGTATAAACAATCTCGTTTATGGCCTGGGCGTTCAGTCAATGCCGTCTCTCCCTATAATCTTTAGTGAACCTTCTGGTTCTGAAAGGAGTCCCTATGGCTTTAAAAATCGTGTACAAAATCTGCTGTGGCATTGATGTCCACAAGACTTTTGTAGTGGCCTGTATCGCCTCTACTAATTCCAAAGGCGTCACCACTTATGAGAGCCACCGTTTTTCAACCTACACGAAAGGTCTGAAAGATTTGTTACAATGGCTTCTCGAAAGAAACTGCAGGGATATCTGTATGGAATCCACCGGTAAATACTGGATCCCTGTTTACAACGTTTTAGAAAACGACTGTACGATCGTCCTTGCGCATCCTAAATATGTTAAGGCTATCCGTGGAAAGAAAACTGACAAGAAAGATGCCAAATGGATTGCTGACCTGTTCAAGCATGATCTTGTTGCCGGAAGCTTTTTATGCCCCCTGTTGACATCCGCCAGCTTCGTGACCTTATGCGTTACCGTTTCAAACTGACCTGCTTTAAATCAAGTGAAAAGAATCGTTTGCAGAACTGTCTCACGGTTTCCAATATCCAGTTGGGAAACGTTGTCTCGGACACCTTCGGCAAATCTGCCCAGGCGATACTGGATAAAATTTTGGAAAATCCCTCAGATACTTCTTTTGACCTTGAACCCCTTGTTTTCAAAAGTTTGAAAAAGAAACTTCCTGAACTGTGTGATGCCATTGACGGTTTCATCACCCCGCAGCAGGCTGGCAAACTAAAAGTGATAAAAGGCCATTATAAAGACCTTGAATCCCGGAAATCAGAGCTTGAAGAACTCATTCTTGCGCTCGCCGCTCCCTATCAGCAGGAACTTGCCATTCTTCAAACTGCTCCTGGTATCAGCAGTGTTTTCACCGCCATCGGAATCATTTCCGAAATCGGTACCAATATGGAGGCTTTTCCTTCGGCGAAACACTTATGCTCATGGGCCGGACTTACGCCGACCAACAATGAAAGTGCAGGGAAGAAAAAATCTGTCCGGGTCTCCAAAGCCGGATGCTATATCAAGCCACTGCTTGTACAGTGTGCCAATGCTGTTGTTACCAGCAAAAAGCATCCTGAAATTCGCAACCGCTATCTCCGTCTCAAAAAGCGTTGCGGTCACAAGAAAGCAATCATTGCCATAGCAAGAATGCTTCTTACCGCATTATACCATATGCTGAAGAATGGAGAAAACTATAATGCGGAACTTTATAAGAAATCCGATCTGCCCTCGGTTGATCGTGAAATCACAGTGGAGCAGGCAATCATCATAGCAAGAAATCAAGGTTATAAAATCAAGTCAGCAACTGCATAACCTTAACAATCTTAATATTCAATTTTAAAGCAGCCACCGAAAGATGGCTTGTTTGTCGTGTGCTTAAGGTAGTGGATACCCTCTACTTCTCATTTTCAATCTTGCCCTCCATCAATTCTGATTTGTTATTGTGTTCAGTTTAGCATATTTATAGAACATCTACAAGATTCCGTGTTTGAAAAAGCAAAAAGAATGAATTCATCACTTGACAATGTGGCAAAGAACTGATGTCGCAGGACGAGATTGCGGTCATGACGGTGGGAAATGTATCATGCAGCTTAGAGGTGTCAGACCATTCGTCTCGGATAGGATTTGACACACATAAAGGCAAACGCATCCCGGAAAACAGAATACATTAAGCAAACAGAAGAAGTCACAAATGAATACCTCAAAGAACTAGACCAGTATGAAGAAACGGTACGGACCCAGTTGGAATCGGAAGGAAAAAGCAAGCCCGTCAGATGCAAGAGACGGAAGAAAAAATGGAAATCATTAGCCGCCGTGAAAGCAGAACAGACCCCGAATCTGGATTTTACAAGAGGAAAGGGAAAACGGAGGGGATGCACTACTTGTCGCATGAAACCGTGGACTCTAAAAACGGAATCATAATCGATGTGGCAGCTACAGCCGGTAATGTGCCTGACAGTCAGCCGTATATCAAAAGGATTGATTATATTGAGAAAAATCTGGAATTTTTATACAGAAGAGGATAAGAGGCGGCTGAACAGCAGTGCCTCTTATCGTTAACGGCATTAAATCTTAAAAGGATGATAAAGGCCATGGCACAGAGAACCATGACCTTTTTCTTTGGAATATTTCTGCTATCTTTGCTAGATTTTTATCATGATATCTTGTGACATTTACGAAATTAAGAGGTTTGTCAACAGCTCGAAAAAGTCCAGAAGTGGAACGGAGTTTTGAATGTACTTGGGAAAGGCAAAAATCAAAGCACGCGGCACAGCCAATCGCCAAACTGAATGTACCGGATGCCCGCAGGGTTCTCCCAAAGGATTTCCCTGCCCTTATTTTACCACAAAGGGCAGGAGATTTGCATATCAAAGCTCTTTCTTTATCGAAAAATCAAATTTAAGGAAAGAAAGAGGTAAAATTTTTGAGTTTCTTTACAACAGCAGTAGCAGGTGTGAATTGTGAGTAAAGTGAAAAATGGGAAGAATAAGCAAGGTGAAAATCTGGTGTATGTAGATAGCCCTCATAAAGTGAACATGGTAAAATCTTAGAAGAAACGAGGTAAATCAATATGGAAAAACAGGTTTATATCACAGAGGAAGAACGGGCAAAATGCAAAAAGGTGGCTGAAGCGTTTAGGGAGTTGTACGAAATGGCGGATATTGTAGTGGTTGATGTCGGCAGATACGGTTTTGTGATGCTGAAATACTATATGCTGCCGCATGGTTTTGAGGAAGATGAAACTTATACGGACAGCAGGAATAGACCTGTAAAAGAAATGGATAAAGAGATGGATCTGAAAAATTTTATGAAGTTTTGATCATTTGAGCGGAATGGAACGTTATTATATATATACGAACCTTTCAAAGAAAGCAATTTGGTAATATGTCAAGAGGAAAATGAAAAAGATTTTCATGGAAAAGGGTAACCTTAATAGACCT
>NZ_RAZG01000145.1 GCF_003612565.1 Roseburia sp. 1XD42-69
CTGCCCACTTGTAACTATTCAATAGATCTTATGTCAGTTTTTTGAGTTTACACAAAATATGAAACAGTCTCCTTTTTTAGTGTATTTTTATCATTCCTATCATCTATTATTGTTGGTTCAATGGCTTAATCCTGTTGTAATGTCATACCACTACTAAGTTGTTAACATTGATTCAATAATCGTAGCCACACAACTAAAGCCAACCGGTCTACCACCATCATGATATTTGAATACTATCATACCGTATATTTTTTTGATTTTAGGTGATAAAAATAGTATAAATGTGTTAGTCTCTGGATAGGATATATTTTTTTTTGCTAGAGTCTCTTGGCACCAATGTTCTAACAAATCCTAACTCGCCCACGTAGATAAATGATTGTGGAACATATTCTATTCCTATACTGTCTAACGCAACCGGAAATCTATATTGTCTTACTTCTCCAATTCTATATGCACACGCACAATTCTGATATTCAAAGTATTGGTCATAGAATTTCTTAGTAATTCCTGCATACTTCTGTGTTTCTTGCCACAGTTTTTCCTTATCCATGCTCAATTTATCAACAACCCAAACCTCACCAATAATCATTTTTACCGGAGCTGTTGCATATATATATATTTTATTTATTTTCTTTTTGCACAATCGTTTTCTATATTCATATTTCTTTTCTCCAGATAATATTTTCTCTGCAAAAACTGGCTTTATTGGCAAAATAATATTTTCTTTTTCTAAAAAAGAACATTTAGCTACTTCCTTATTATCATAAATAATTTTTAGCGGAATGTTCATTTTTTTTGCTAAATATTTAGCATACGCAAATTCTTCTTGTTGAAATGAAGCAATAAATCCAAGATTCCAGATTTGATTATCCCTATTTCTTAGCCTATGTTGTATCTTTTCAGGCGCATCTACAATTATATAAATACTTTCTATATTCATTGATTGAAAGATGTCATAGGATATTCGTTCTATTTTATTTTGTGTATTCATTAAACACAAATGACCATCTAATATATATTGAGCATCATTCATTTCAGATAAAGCTGCTAACAATAACTCTTGATTATCTGAAATGTGTTGTACTTTTTTGTAATCACTTATTTCACGCTTTGCCATCTTCTTAATTAACTCACTTGCCGAATAATATTCAAGCAATAATTTTTGACACAGTTTTTTTGCAAAAACAGTTTTTCCCACTCCATGAACACCACAAATTAGTTGCATTTAATTCACCTCTTTCATATGTAAAAAGCCATCTATATATGTATAGATGGCTTTCCATTAAACTTCAAGCATGTTAATCTGTCTCATTTGTGCTCGATTATACCAACACCTAATACAAGCATCCACATAATCTTCAAAATTCTTCTTACCACTAAGGACAACAGCTCTATATAGTTTTTCCATGTCCATTAGCTCAATTTTATTAAAAATAAGCTCTTTCTCTGGCAATAATCCATTAAACACTAATTCAGTGCTAAAGATGCTGTAATAATGTTTTTGCGTTTGCTCCAACTCAAAATTATAATAACTTAGCAGTTTTTCAAACTGATTCAATTTACTCTTATGTAAAGTAATCATCGGTTTATCGGTATGCAATTGTTGCATGCACATTTCAACTAAATTATGACCAATTCCTTGATGCTGATACTCTCGTGCCACTCTCAAAGTACATATCTTTTTCTCTTGTAAATCTTTTTTTATTATAGCTACACCGACAATTCTAAATTGATTTTCGCAGATTATTATTTCACGATTGTATTTTAATTCAAATTCTTCTGTATATAACCCTTGATACCAACTTCGAAATCCATGATACTCAAACACTAAACGACACAAAAATTTATATATTTCACATTGATATATTTTTTTTAGTTCTTGAGAAAGTGATGTGTATAAATAATATCTTTTACCATTGATTATTTTTTTCATTCTACTTTCCTCCCTATCCGACTATATTATTATATTTTTCTCATCCTTACAATATATGAACTCTACTACTTTTTTCTTCCCAGTATAAGCCCAATCACAAAGAGAAAACATCCAATGCTACTTGATATATAAGGAAAATATTTGACACATCCGCTCTGTATTATAGCTACTATAGTACTACCCAAGACGCCTAATGCCAAAGCCATAACTATATATGCTATTAAAGTTACAACATTCGTTTTTGAGTATTTAACTTTAATCAGACATGAACACTCATTTTCAAATTTCCAATGATATGCTAATATCCTACCTTTAGAATAATTAATGTTTGCGCCAAAATAATCATCCCAAAGTTCTCCCTCTAATTCTCGACAAGTCATCTGTTTATTAGCAAATGATTCAACATCGTAAGAAGATGGTTCCATAACTAATAAATGAATATTATCTATTTGTGGAAACAAATATTTTTGCAAATCAATCTTTGCAATTGTCTTTGAACCCAAATTTCTCTTTTCATTTATCTTGAAATCAAAAATACGTGTACCTGAAAAAGCACTCTCAAACGACTTATTAGATGGTTCACAATCAAAATAAATACTATTTTTTAATTCAGTAGAAGAAATTCTAAATCTAATATATACCTGATTTATTTCAGCAAACTCTATCTTATTTTTAAGATATTCATTAAATGTTAAAAAGTTAAATACTATATCTGTTTTATTATCTTCCTCATTTAGGTAATATATTCCTTCAAGGTCTTGGATTAATGGAAATAATAGAAGTTTCTCCTCATTTCCGTTTTTTTTGAAAGAATACACAGAATACAGCTTTTTTGTTTCTATAACCCCATCTGTATTAAAAACAATGTTAGCATTTTCTAACTTGCATAGTTTAGATGCCAAGTCCTTAACATCACTTTCCGCAATAACAAACGGGCAATGAAATATTAACTCATTAACACTTTTGAAATTCTTAATCTTTATCCCGACATCCAAATCCGGAGGGCCACTGTCCTTCTTTACTGACTCCGACCAAAAATTTATATGTATAGAAAAGACAGGAATGTTATTGCTTTCATTATTATTTTTATACCATAATCCAAAACTTCTCATTTTTCCTCCTGATACGCAATTATAAAGACAAAATATTCTAACATAAATACATTTTACACTAGAATCACATTTTCTAAAATTATCTTCGTGTTTTAATCTTTTTATTATATCAAATTCATCTTTATTTATCAATCACATTTTTTCCCCAATTCAACTCAATTATTTGGCTGAAGTGAAAATTGGTGATAAAGTAGCGGTGAAGAAGGATAAATCAATTACAGCCCCACTTTTTGTCCACATATTCAACCATCGTTTTCAAAACGGGAATAATTTTTTCCTTCAGCATAAGGAACCAATTAGAATTATGAAATTTTGTCGTTAATGAAACAGCCTCCTTTTTTCGATATTTTTCTCGTCAGATTTCGACTTGGAAAAGGAATTGAATAAATGACGGCAAACGCATGGACCCCTTGAAAATAAAGGCTTTTCCGTTTGTCGTTATTATACCGTAATGGCACAGCCATGCAAGCATGCTGATAGAACTTGGCTTTACCCCATTGGAGATAGCTGACCGCCTGGGGCACGAATCAGTAAAGACAACCCTTGACACCTATTCCCACCTGTACCCAGACAAGGACCAGAAGCTGGCCGACAGGCTGAACCAGTTCCGCAGGACACCGCCGCCAGATAGGGCTGTTTCACGAAGAAATATAAAAATAAAATAAAGCTCTCTAAAAAGCCAACTTAGGTTTTGTACTC
>NZ_RAZG01000146.1 GCF_003612565.1 Roseburia sp. 1XD42-69
TGCCCTTATGAGAACATTGAAATATCTTGTCCGACAAAAGGAGCACTATTTATAATAGTTGTAAAGTGGTGGACAATTCATATAAATGGCAGGTAAAACTATCGAATTGTAAAGGGGAATTTGCAAGCAAATTGCTTTATCATATTGTAAACGAGGATGTGGAAGAAAAAATCCCTCAATTACCAAAATACATATCGGATGGACTTGATTGGATAGAGCAAAAATTAGTAGGAGGAAAATGATGGGATTATCTAAAATTAGTAATGAAGATCAGGATAAAGAAAAAGAGATTTTAAACCAGTTGTTTCAATATAGTGATAGATTTGAGAGTACTGTTTTTAATTCTGGTGCAGGTTCGGGAAAAACATATGCATTAGTAGAGTGTCTGAAATATATTGTTGAACAGAACAGAGAAAGATTGAAACATCACAATCAAAAAATTGCCTGTATCACATATACTAATGTAGCGGCAAATAACATAAAAGTACAAATAGGTGCTTCTGATATAGTGGAAATAGCGACTATTCATGATAGGGTATGGCATATTATTAGTGGGCAAAAATCAGCTTTGTTAAGTTTACATATCGAAAAATTAAATAGTGGTATAGCAGAACTTGATGAACAGTTGTCTAATAAGGATGATTATAAGAAATATAGGGAATTGAATAAAGAATCACAGGAACACTTTTTCCAGATAATGATTGAGAATAAAACTAATTATAACAAAGCATATAATTTAAAGGCAAAAGAATTTAAGGATGCTATGCCTGATGAAATTAGAAGAGAATATGCAGAACTTATATCTAATGTTTCAAAATTTAAAGGATTAGTTGATAAGCTTTTTAGAAGAAAAAGATATTTAGATTGCTTGGAAAAAATAAGTAAAGGTGAGAAGGGATATAAAGTAGTTAATTATGATCCAATGTATAATCGTGATCGTTTAGATAAGATGAGAATTAGTCATGATACATTATTGGAATACGGATTTAAATTGATTCAAAAATACCCTAAAATGAGACAAATAGTAATAGATTCCTATCCTTATATTCTTATAGATGAATATCAAGACACAGCAAATATTGTTGTTGAAATAATGAATTTCATAGGACAATATGCAAAGGAAATAAAGCATGATATATTTATTGCATATTTTGGAGATTCGGTTCAAAATATCTATGACACGGGTGTTGGTACTAAACTGAGACAGTTGCATTCCAACTTAGTAGCTGTAACTAAGCTGTATAATCGTAGATCTTACACAGAAGTAATTGATGTTGCCAATAAGGTGCGTAATGATGAAATTATTCAAAAATCCATTTATTCAGATAGTGAAGGGGGCAGTGTTAAACTTTATTTTGGCAATCAAGATGTAGTAAGAAAATTTATAGATTTATGTGTGAAACAATGGAATATTAATATGAAAAATTCACTGCATTGTTTGTTTGCAACGAACCAAATGGTAGCAGATTACAGTGGTTTCTCTAATGTATATAAGGCATTTAAGAATGCAGGGGTATATCAAGGGATAGGATATAAGCAATTGAATACGGAATTATTAAGCCATGATACCATTCGTTTAGGTAAAGTGCAATCTTTGTTATATAGGCTGATGAAATTATATACAGAAGTACGGGAAAAGAAACAGGCATTAAGAGATATATTGCCGACAGATGAGTATAGAAATATGAGTTTTTCCGATTTAAAGAAACTCATAGCATTGTTGCAATCATTAAATGGCAATACGTTAGATGAGTTATTAGTCGATATATTTGAAAAATATAAAGCATCAAGTGATAAAGCATACAAATTTATTGTGGAAAGAATACTTGACATTGATGAAATTTCTTATGAAGGAGTGTTAAAATATTTTCTGCATTCATTATATGATTCATATGATGAAGAAGTGGAAACAAAACAAATTGTTGGAGAAATTCTAAATTTGAGAATTGAGGAAGTGTTATGCTGGTTCCATTATGTAAATCGAGACGAGAGTAAAGAAATTTATTATCATACTTTTCACAGCACTAAAGGACTGGAATATGAGAATGTTATTATAATTTTAGGAAAAGATTTTGGACAGGATAAAGGATTATTTGAATTATTTTTTAAGGAGTATGGAGAAGATATTAGTCAAGATTTGCCGAGATATGAACAGTATAAGAGGGGCAGAAATATTTTGTATGTAGCAGTTACGAGGGCAATTAAAAACTTGCGTATTCTGTATATTGATGATTTGGAGGAGATTAGGCATAATATTGAAAAGATATTTGGGAAGGCAGAAGCTTTTCCGATTCAAATGACGTAGGTGCAGCTATTTTAACATTGGGTACATTTTGGGTACATCAGCTTTGAAACCATATAAACGAGAACTAAAAACGCATCAAAATGATACGAATTTGTAAGAAAAAGCAATGTAAAACAGGACTTGTAACGAACCGGAAAAAGAGTTCGAGTAAACAAAAATGCTTAGTAAACCCAGCGTTTATGCGGGTTTGCGGACTTTGGAAAGGTCTTTTGATAACAAATTGATAACAGTCGTTTGAGTGTGATTATTCTTTCTATCTAACGGTTTATAGGTGGGAGAATGATTTGCAAGAGGTTTAAATGACTGTAAAAAATCCATATTAGAAACGCCCTTAGCTGTGGGTAGGAACTCATGGCTAAGGGCGTTTTTTGTCATGCTATTTAATGGTGAATGGGGGTGATAGTTAAAGCAATTTTTCCATAATGAAATTCGTCAAGGGGATATTTGACCTGATTACCTGCTGTTCCTTAATTGTGTTATATCCCCTGTGAAGAAAGAACGGCTTTGCAGTGATGGAAGCATATGTGGTTATTTTGCTTACCCCAAAAGCGTGTTCCAGTTTATCGCAGATAGCGGTGGCAATCCCTTGGCGTTGATAGTCCTTGTGGACATACAGCCTGTCAAGATAGCCTGTCCTGTCAATATCGCCAAACCCTGCTATGATGCCGCCTTTTATGGCGACAAGCGTAAAATGCTCGGATAATGATTGATTCCATTCATCTATATTTACATTGCCAGTTGCCCAGACATTTAACTGTTCGTCTGTATAGTCTTTGGCATTTATGGAATGGACAGTCTGATAGAACAGCTCCGCTAAGTATTTACAGTCCGAGGGGCGGTATTCTCTGATAATCACGTTTTTTACACCTTCCAATCTGGCTTGGTTAGTCTGGCAGCTTGTCTTTGAACGCTTTGGCTAAGGCATCGCTCAATTCCTTAGAGGGGACTTTCGCCCAATGCTGCGTAGTGTCAAACTTCGGGTAATTGTACCGCCACTGGTCGTAATCTTCCCTGCTGATTTCCTCGTCAGAGAGCTTTGCAGCCTGTTCCTGCCAAGCGCAGAGCATTTTCAGCAGTTCGGCGGCATCCTTGCTTTTGTCTTTGCTGACTTTTAAGCAGACTTCCCCGTCTGTTTCGCTGATGGTAAGTCCGTATATGTCCTCAAGTGCAAATAAGGTGTGCATAAGCCCGATGTAGCTGTCAATGTCGGGTATGTCCAGAGCCTGCGGCGCAACGTCAAGAGCCTGTGCCAGTGCAGCCGTCAAGTCTGCCTTTGGCTTGCGTGAGCCAGTTTCATACTGTGCTAAACGCACATCCGCTGATTTTTCGGGAAACCCGACAAGCATACCGAGGTATTTCTGTGTCATGCCCCGCATGATGCGGAAAAAATGTATTCTTTCGCCAATCGCCATAGTGTTTCACTCCTTGTT
>NZ_RAZG01000147.1 GCF_003612565.1 Roseburia sp. 1XD42-69
TTAGGCGTGGCAGGCGGAGGCGTGGCAGGTGCAACGACAGGGGCAGTCTTATATGGGACAGTCATGGCAGCACCTGTTGCAGGGCTGGCGGCGGGGATGGATGCAGCGGCAGTCATAGGCCCGTCTGCCTTTACAACGACAGTAGTGCCTGCTATAATAACTGGCGGGGGATACGGGCTTGCCGGTGCGACGGCGTTATATGTAGAAAACGATATCCGTGCAAAAAACGGAGGGTATAACCTCCTGCTGGATAAGGTGTTTGACAACAATACGGACAGGTATGAAGAATGCGGCATGATATTGATGCTTGGGAATAATGTCTATATGGAGTACGGGGCAATGAACATGAACCGTATGCCGGGAGGGGACAGTAAGCAGTCGTTGGGCAATAACCAGTCCGTTCAAAAGCTGAAAGACCAGAATAGTTCGTCTGGAATTAGGGGAGGGAATGCGGACAGTGGAAATTGGATACTATCAAATGATGCGGAAGGAAAAGCAAAGACAGGAGTATTGTTTGAAGCAAAAAATGAGAGTAGTAAGGGTGCTGCTAAAAACGGAAATTATGAGTCCAAAACGCAAAATTATACCAGAGATAATATAATAGATTCATTAGATGGAGTAACTATAAAATCAACAGAAATAGCTAATGCATTACGAAATAAAGATATAGGGATAAATGTATTAGGTGATGAATTGTTTGAGCGCTATTTTGGGTGTTCTTCAGACACTATTGCGATACAGATTGGAAATCAAATATATGTAAGAAATAGTTCAGTATCTTTGCTTAGTGATGTTGTGCATGAAGGAACACATGCATTAGACTATTTAAATGGTATTAGTGAAAGTACCATTTCTTCCTGGTCTGGTGAAACAGCGGCATATAGTGCTGAGAGAGATTTTCAGATGGAATCAGGTATGTCAGTTCAGTATGAAAATGAAGAAGATATGATGATTCACATTTGGAGTAATTATAAGAAAAAATAGGGGAATATAATGAATATAGTAGATAAGTTATTGGAATATATGGAAACAAAAAATCAAAAAAATTTATTATCAAAGATAGAAATGAGTGATTATGAATTAAATGTGGTAGTTGTAAATATCTTATCATGGTTGAAATTAGAGCATAAAAGAAGTATTTGGATTTCTCAAGGAAAAAAGAATTGTCATAAAGCTTTGGAAGTGGATATGCAATATCCGTGGTGTGTAAACTTGTGTAAGATAGTAGAAAAAGAAAAATTATTTCACGATTATTTTTCGATAAAAGATGGGAAATTTGATTTTTCTAATGAGGTGTCTGACGAGGATAAAAAAATAGCCAGGGAAAAGGTTTATCAAAATTACAATCCTAAAAGGCACACATAGTATAGCTTATTAACTTTTTGGTAATTCGCAAACAATTACATCATCATAATAACTATAGAGACTATGGGTGCGGCGTGTATACGGAGTATGGTACAACGAACATGAACCGTATGCCGGGACGGGACAGTAAGCAGTCGTTGGGCAATAACCAGTCAGTCCAAAAGCTGAAAGACCAGAATAGTTCGTCTGGAACCGGGGGAGGGAATGCAGGAAGTGGTGGTGGAGCGTCACCTAGTGGATCTGGGGGAAAATAGGAGTATTTTTTGCTCAAGCTACTGATCCAGTAGAAGCAGGACCAGCTTTAGTTCAACAAGGGAAAGGATATGATCTAAAAGAAGCAGCAAAAAAAATGAGTCCCATGGAAGGTTATACCGATGTTGTGGTGCATGGTACACCAGATTCGTTTGGAGTGTGGCATAATGATAAATGGGTGTATATTGATCAGCGTTCATTAGCAAATTATTTAAAAAATCATCCTGAATACAAGGGTGGACAAGTGAGGCTTATCTCGTGTTCAACAGGTGCAAATCCTAATGGGATTGCACAGCAGTTATCTAATAAACTGGGCGTTAATGTGCTTGCTCCGTCGGATACTCTTTACATCTATCCTAATGGCACCATTGTTATAGGTCCTAATCCATATAATAATACAGGTACTTGGGAACAATTTACACCAGGAAAACATTAAATAAAGGTAAAAATCTTTTTTACAGAAGGTGTAGTTACTCATCGTTGTCTACATAAAAAAATTGAAATTGCTTCAATAGCCCTATTATGTATCGATAGAATTTTTTTTATTTGTAATTGCATTTACTTATGAAGGAAGATATAAGTGTGATACAAAAAATTAATAAGTATTGTGATAGGAGAGTTCAAGTATGAAACTTAAAAGAGTAGGATTTTTTAGAGAGTTAAGGCATGGTGATGAATTTGGAGCATCACTAAAGGAATCTGTGCGTAATATTCCATTAGACGATGAAAAAAAAATAGTAGAATATTTAGAAAGTGGTATTGCCTTTTGTGTAACAGCAGGATTGGTTTCAGATGTATTGGATGAATCTAAAGGGATAATAAGTAACTTAGAAATTTTAACTGATGGGACATGGGCGTGGCCTTCTGATGTATCATATTATGTTAAAGCCTACCATATAGAATTAGACAAATATTTTATCGACCATATTAGGAAAAATGAGTGGATTATACCAAGCATAGAAGATATTGATCTTATGAAGCTTGAATTATAATAAAAAGATTTTAATAAGAGCATTGCAGGGCAAAGTTTTGACTTATGAATAGTGATATTTCTATTCTCCTTTGACCCTGTAACAAAAGACGTATACCTGGTGAGGATACCAAGCTGACCTACGTGGACATAGCGGAAAAGGCCGTCTCCTCCACGCCGGGGGCGTCCATCCTTTGTACCGCAGGAAAAGGGGAAAAGCCCGGCCGTTTCCTGATACAGTACGGGGAGACGGACTGGGAATTTGCCGCAAGGCTTGCCAGCAGGGTTAAGGCGGTATTGTACCCGGAGGTATGTCGCCACGGGGCGTACCTGTGGTTTGGGATACCGGAGTGCGGGGAGAAAGGCGTAAAAATAGAAGGGGAAGCATATGCCCATGGCATCAGCAGCCGTTTCTATGAACTGGGAGGGGACACGTCAGGCTATAAATCCAGGGACTTTGAGTATTACCGGGTGGGGTGCGGCCAAAACCACGGCATCGGGGCGAAAACCGCCTATGCCGGGGGCATGTGGAGGATACTGGAAAAGCATATCCAGCTTTTGCAGGAAGAGTTCCGTTATACTTATATTCTGGGGAGGGATGCCTATGCGTCAGCAAAGCCTGTGTATAACCCCATGTTTGTAGGGCAGTCCATCCATGGGACAGTGATAAAAACCGGAGGGGATGCGGTGAGGCTTCATTTAAAGATTGATAAGAAGCAGGATGTTTCCACAGCGTACCCTTACCCCTGGGTGCCGGATACGGGAAGCTTTTGGAAAGTCCCCCTCCGCTTTGCTCCGGCGGAAAAGTGTACTGTATGCCGGAAACCGGCACGAAGGTGTCTTTGTATTTCCCGGATGAGGATGAGCGGAATGCCATAGCTGTAAACTGTATCCGCCAGAACGGGGCAAGCTGCAGCGGGATGTCAGACCCCTCTAAACGTGCCCTTACCACAGCGGAAGGGAAACGGCTCTATCTTGAGCCGGGTATGATGGGGTTTGATGTAAAGAGCGCAGGGCACGCCATGTCTTTAGAGGACGGAAAGAGTATTTCTTTCCGGAGCGGGACAACGGTAAACATCTGTGCCGTGGAGAATATCGGCTTTTTTGCAAAGAAAATCACCGTGAACTC
>NZ_RAZG01000148.1 GCF_003612565.1 Roseburia sp. 1XD42-69
TTGGAAATAGAACCTATCTCATTTTTCTTTTCCTTTTCCAAAGATTTTGCCTGTGCGTCATACTCTTTCTTCTTGGCTTCGTATTCCTTCTTTTTCTCTGCATCCTTTTCTTTCTTTGCCTTATCCTTATACTTTGAAGAATTTGACTTAGCTTTATCGATATCTTTATCATATCCGTTCTCAGCATCTTTTTTCTGCTTATATAAAGATTCCAGCTGGCTTTGCAGCGATGCCATCTCGGTTGCGATTGACTGCTTCTGCTGTTCTTCGGCAGATAAATTCTGCTGTGGTGCATTTGCATTGTTTGCACCAGAAGAAGCATTTCCACCGTTAGCAATAGAATCAACATACTGCTGCATTTTTTCCATAAGGTTTTTAATTTCATCAACGGTTGTGTACGTTGCCCTTGATATGTCAGAGCCAGAGTTAATCGCATTAGAAATCAATATGCCCACACTGCTGATGGATGAACTGGTGTCAAACCCGATTTTTGTAAGATAATCCTTTACATTTGCCATTGCATCACTTGAATAAGCATTAATGTTTTCAATCAGGCGGTCAAAATTGTCCGCAAGTGCAAGAATAAGGTCGTTGATTTCATCTGCAAGGGTATCTTCCAAATCGTCAAACATATCCTTGGTATCAGAGATATATTTCTCATACTGTGCCTCCTGCAAACTCTTTTCCGCTTCTTTTAGATCCACTTCCAGTTTCTGTATCTTAGCCCGTGTCTCCTCAGACATATCGCCAGAGTAAGCGGTAAGCTGTTTACGGATATCTGCGATATCTTTTGTCTTTTCCGCAATGGACTGTTGGTAGTCATATGCGCTCTTTTCTGCGTCAAGGAGTTCTTCATATTCGCTGATTAATTCCCGTATCTTATTTAACAGGGAATCATATGCCTGTTTGTACAGGTCTATCACGGCATACTTTTCCTCCTGTGCGCCGGAAATGCACTCCTCATATGCTTTTACCAGTTCCCGTTTCCGGTCAGCTAACTTTGTATCATATGGGTTATTGGCAATCTCTTCATTAATGCTTCTGATTTCCCTTGCATAATCAGCCGCCTGTACCCTGTAAGCTTCATACCCAGATACATGTAAAGCTGAAACAGACTTCCCATTATCGGTAAACCCTCCAAGTTTGTCGCTTACAAGTTCTGTCCGGGAAAGTTCATTAATGGAAAATTTCACATCTTCTAATAATTCAGATACCTTGCTCTGTATGGTGTCGAACCTGTCCCATTTGATTTCACGCATGGTATTTATGAAATTCTGGATGGAGACGGTGGATTCATCCACTGAATTTGTTACGGAATCTATTTTTTCCTTTAAGTCATACCAGTCATCGGAATATTCTTTCAGATTCCCTTTGGATACAGAATCGTTTAAGGATTTCACCAATGCATCCCGTTCTGCGATAAGTTTTGCATTGTTCTGCCTTTCATTTGCAAGCAGTTTGTCATAATAGACGGAACTGGCAAGATAACCCTTTTCTTCATTTAAGGAAATCTTGTTGTCAATTTCCTGCGCCCTCTGTTCAAACTCATGGAGCTTGTGTTCATAATCTGTCTGGATATTTTCAAATTTCTGAGTGGAAGATTCAGAGAGCCAGGATTTATAATCTTCCTGTGCAGATTTCAGATCATAAGTAGACTGGGTGTTTGCCTTTAACGCTTCATTATATTTGACAGCGGCATTGTACCCGGCAGAACCGACTTTAAAATAGGATAAGTCAACTTCTTTCCCTGCTTTGATGGCATCCTTGATTTTCTTTTTCTCTTTCTTTGTGATGCCGTCATCACTGTTTAAGTTCTTTGACTTTGAGAGTTCCTTTTTGGCAGACTTTAAGTCTTTCTTTGTGGCCTTGTTTGCTTCTTTATAGGCATCTAAGGTTTTCTTTTCTTCTTTTGTCTGTTTGTCAATTAATTTGTTTTTGGACTTTGCGCCGACAGCATTGTCTAATTTCTTATCCAGTAAATCAATGGCATCACTGAATTTTTCTATTTTTGTGGCGGCTTTATCCAGTGGGAGATTATACATCTTCTCCGCTGTTTCCACAAATGAGGTTGTGGATTCCTGTGCTTTGTCATCTTTATATTTAGCTGGTTCGCTGCACCAGCCCGGCATAAGGCCGCTCATGGATTTCCCATGAGAATAGACTATATCTTTTACCTGTTAAATATTGGGATTTAATAAAAATAGAAGATAATATAAAAAAGCATCTGTGATTCAGATGCTTATTTGCAAGTGATGATAAAAGTACCTCGTTAGCACAAACTAAATCTGTACAGGAAAGAGTATGCTTTTATCATTTTGGCTGTTCAAGAGACCCGAAGTCATTCAAACAACTTTATAAAAAAAACAAGCGACTCGAAGTCATTCCGTTTTTTATCTCTTATATGATAACAAATAAAGAATGTATTGTCAAGAATTTTTTATAAAACTTTTTTAAGTCCAAATCTATCATCTCTATCTATATTTCCATTATATGCTTTATTTTTAATATCCGTGAATATATTTAAATCTCTTTGCGCCATTCCTTGAAAATCTCTTGCAACTGGATTAGGTATAAAATCTGCAAGTTGCAATCCAATATTATTGTCTAACTTTAAAGGGAAACTTATACATCTTAAATGTTTTTGCATTAATTTGGAACCAAGAAAAAGTGTTCCATTTTCCACAATCATATTATAATGCTCATATAGTTCAAAATCTGACTGTATATCCCTGGATTCAAAATATACGCATCCAGTTCCCTTTTGGTCAATCAAAAAATGTACAAAATTTTCTAAAATTATCTGTAATGCTATATAATACTCACTATCTTTTTCATTTTTACTTGGATAATATTTCTTCAGATTTTCTTTATGAACTCCAGCACACAACGTATGAATATCATTATTTTTATAAATTTCCCCTAACATTCTCCAAAACTTTTCTTCTTTGTCTTTTTCATTTCTAAACTTTCTATAACTACCTTTATACGAAAGTACTTCGCTTTCGTGTAAAATAATAGATGTATTGCCAAATATATCACTTTTTAATTGATTTATTTGTTTTACTATTTTATCTCTATAGTAAGATTCTTCAATAAAACAACCTCCTATACAAAAATGATTATATTCATTATTTGACTTTAATTCATCTAAGAACAAAAAATAGTTTGCCATAAGTATCTTTCCCCAATCATTAGTATTATAATATACCATTATATACCAATAATTGACATGATAATAGACAGAACATTTGTTTTAACATTTTAAAATTATTTTAACAGGTAATCTACCATTTCAGACTGCCAATCGCTTGCAGTCTTACTCACTTACGTGATAGTCGTTGAACGTTCCCCTGTTCGGGGTTTCGCTGCTGGTTTCCCATTTTCGCACTTAGCACTTAGGACGTATTTCAGCAAAAATACGCTTTTCTTTCACCATATGCCATACAGCCTGTTTTTTCTGCTTTCGCCGCATTCACGCTTACACATATTTCATTGTTACGTTGTAGCCTGGCTGTCTTTAGGGGTTTTCAGCAATTAAATAGAATACCTCCACCTGTTACCAGATAGAGGGGCGTATGTTACACACCATTCTTGGTATTTCTTTATCTGTTCCGCAAGCTTTTCATCCTTAATGGTTTCAATGTCAATCGTACCGTTC
>NZ_RAZG01000149.1 GCF_003612565.1 Roseburia sp. 1XD42-69
TTTGAGCAGGGAAACACTTGAAAAGGTTACATGACTCCGCCGAAAAACTACAAAATATAATCGGCGTTTTCTTACATTTTTAATTCGGCGTTGACAGTGTTTCGTCTGGTATTTCAGCCTGGTTTGCAGCTGCCGCTTTCCCCATTTTTTCTTTCTTCAACTGCTCTGTCCGCCCTAAATCCACATAGTGTGTCGCATATGCTTTTTCAATCTCCGGATTTCCGCTTTTGCTGAACCGCAGGGGGATTACCGGCTTATGGCCATGCCTTTTCTTCACGCCCCACCGCTTATAATAGCAGAAAGATGGTTTCAAACTCGATTTCTTTGCATAGGAGCGAATCTGTTTCATAATAAAGGAGAGCTTCTTTAAATTACACGTACACACCGCTTCCAGATACCGTACTTTCCCGAATCTCCAGTCCTCATACTTCTGCTTAGGCAGGACACCTATATCAACCAGCGCATCAGCAGGGGCGGCATATCCTCTTTGCTGGCACTGGTGATAGACAGCAGAATATACTTTTCCTATCAGTTCTGATTCTTTCACTTTATCCTCCACGTGAATAACCCCGGCTGTATTCATTTGCAGCCGGGGATTCCAATATTCTTTCTTGTGTGTCTGTTTGTCACCAGGTATTATATCGTTTGAAACAGCTCTTTTTCAATTTCCTGAATATCCTCTGCTGAAAGCTCTGAAAAATATTCAGTAATTTCGTCTACCGTTATTTTCCTATCCCTTAACATCTTTTCTGCGGCTTTCCGTGCAGTCTCTTTTGAAGCGGCTTTCTTTTCGCTTGCTATATGGGTACGCATGATCTTCTCTTCATCAAACAAAGCCATCATAATAGATATAACCTCCTTTTCCCTGCCTGCCAGAAATTCCCGAAGCACATCCCTGTCCTTACAGATACGGATGGTTTCCGTGACAGCCTCCTGGCTCCTTCCATACTGTTTCACCTGTTCATTATATACTTTTGTAAACGCAACATACTGGCTGATAATGTCATTCCCTTTATCGCCGTAAAGCACTTTCACCTTTACTTCAATGGCACATTCTTTCCCGCCGAAAAATTCTTTGGAAAGTGAGATTGTTTCCGGTCTGCCGGCACGCTCTCCGGTAAAAATCATGTATAATTCTGGTTCTGGAACATGAACCTTCTTGCTCCCATATAAATCTGCATCCTGTTCCTCAAAATAGTCATGGTAAATCTGCACTAAATACATCAGCACACGTATAATAATATTCATCGTCCATGAAGACTGATGCTCGACCAGAAACATGACTTTATCCCCAACCCTGAAAGCCAGATCGTTATAAATTCCATTCGTGAGGACGTTCCTTATGGTAATATCCATAAGCGCATCTTCCGTTGTCTCCATATCCTCCGGATGGAGCGCACGGTATAACTGTATCAGATATTTCTTATCCTGAAAGAGCGTTGAAAAAACACTGTCTTTCGCCGTATATTTTGCAAACGCATCCTTTTTCTCCGCTGTTTTCTCTTTTGGTTCTTCCTGTAATATTTCACCCTGCATCATATCACCTCGGTTCCAGATTTTGCCAATCAGTCCGGCAAATCGGCTATGCCCTGCCTTATGGTTTTATTATACAGAGAAACTCCCGATTGTTCAAGACATAAAAAGGGAGAAGCATCCGGCAGCATTCGCCAGACACTTCTCCCTTTCTTACTTCCGTCTGCGCTCCCTATCCTCTGCCATTGCCATCTGCTGTGCAGGTTTTCCACTCCGCTTTGCAATCTCTGCCTGTTTGCGGCGCAGCTTTGCCAGGACTGATACCCTGCCATTTTTCCCTTTTGGGGACATATTATTCCGCCTGCCGTCAATCATGTTGTAATTCTGTTCTTCATCTATCTCGGAACTGCGGAGATACTCCCCATTCTCCATATATTTCTGCCAGTTTTCAAGAGACGGCTTATCCATAGCATTGCCGGATTGCGTCTGGATATTCCCATCGGGTATTTCCTGTTTTTGCAGCTCTGCGGTAAGCTGCGGCAGATGGAGGTAATCCTTAATCTGCTGTAAGGCCGTCTGGTCAAAACCCTGATATGTATGGTCTACAATTATCTTCCCTTCTTCATCCAACACAACCCATGCCACTTCTTTTCCATAGGTTTCATGCTCCATCAGGAAGAACTGCCTGCCTTCTATCATAATGCTGTCAAAGGCAAGCCATTTCCCCTCCTTCCCCTTGATGTGGAAATCTGTTGTATCAAGAGACACAAGTGTGCCGGACGAACTTATCCGGATAAACCCGGCTATGACAGTAACCCCCTCTTTTTCAACATAGTAAGAAGTCACAACACCGTCCTTATTCAAAACAAGCACATCGCTGACGCTGATCGAATGCCCGTGGAATGTCCTTGGCAGCTTCTCATTGAAACGCTTGCGGATCTGTCCTGGCTCGTCCTCCGGCTGCATCCGTGCCATATACACTTGCTCATAATCCATATGCCATGTTCCGAAATGTCCATTTGCAATAAAGCCTTTCGTTTCCTCATTAATCTGCACATTTTCTTCCTTTCCTAACTCCAGTTCCCGTATTCCATCCCTTGCCAGCTCGATAAACCCGTCCAGTACCGCCGGGTGGCTGCTAACCACATAATCAGCATTCATATCCATCCCCCGGTTTATGTTCTCCGGTATCTCATACCCCTTTCGGATCAGTGACAACATACGATGAGTGCATCTGCATCAGGTTCGGTTTTACGAAAAACCTCGTCTTGCCCGAACCAGAACCGCCGATAACAAGGATATTTTTATTCCTCGCATACTTCGGCTGTTTTGGTCTGCCGGACATCATCAGCCTTTCCGTTTCTGTGAGTAACACGTTGTTCTCAAATACCGGATCGACATAAGGCTCAATGTCTTTCGCTGTCCCCCATGAAGCGTTTTGTCAAGTGCTTTTTTGAGTTATTGACGCAAGCCCTTGTTAATGCGGCGGGAAAAGGGGCACAAAACGCGCCTGTGGACGTTTAGAAGCCGTTTTCGCGGGTGGGTAGTATAAAACCTTATCCGGTAGGTTTTCGTGTCTAAAACGCCTTGAAAATCAAGCCTTTTCAAGCCCTATTGCGTAACATTCCATTCTGTTCTTTGGGAGAGGTCGGGGGCGCGGGGGCAGAGCCACCGCATAACCTACCGCCCGCCGCCGAAGTAGTGCAGACGGTTTTGCCGTTAGAATGGAGCAGACGAAAACAGGGGCAGGATTTTTTTATCCTGTTCCCCGTTTTCGGCGGCGAAATGGCAACGGCAAAAATCCAGACGGTCAAGGGTTTAAGAGTGGAGATTTTTTTGCGTTCTTTGCGAAAAAATACTACTTGTCCCTTGACGGTCTGGATAGTCGGAACGAGGCAAAGTGCAGATTGCTTTTCGTAATTGGCTATGGTATAATTTTTCCCAGTACAAACCGATAAACCGGAGTTGAACAAAATCGCTGCGCGATGGCCTACCAAGGTTGTGGCGTAGTTTTTTTTTAAATTACTCAAACTTCGCACATAGATTTAGCCTATGCACCTTGAAAATTCAATACTGGCAGTTATTCAGTTATCTTAATTCCTATGCTATGCTGCTTGAAGCTGTGTCCTCAGTAAA
>NZ_RAZG01000150.1 GCF_003612565.1 Roseburia sp. 1XD42-69
TAAGAAAGGTGGTGATGCCAACTTCTTTACATTCTACAATATAACCACTATATGAAAAAACAGCTGATAGCACCAAGGGGGAAGTCCGCCCTTTTTTAGTGTATTTTTATCATTCCTATCATCTATTATTGTTGGTTCAATGGCTTAATCCTGTTGTAATGTCATACCACTACTAAGTTGTTAACATTGATCTTAAAGAAATTGATGAGCATATTAGATACCAATGTTTTATTGATGTTAGCTTTATTTTTTACTTTTGCAGGTCAATGGGCTACAGAAATAAAGATAAAAGACATTGAAAATAGAAAGGAGAAGTAAGATGTATACAAGCGATGAAAAGTACGAAGTAATATTGAATAGTGTTGCAGATATTAATATGTCTAACTGGCAAATAACGAAAACACTAGATACCATGACAATGGTAAATAATAAGTTTGTTATTCTTTCTATTATCAACAATTTGCTAAACGAGGGAGTGAATAAAAAAGATATTTTTGTGACGGATAAATCATTTTTGATTTCTACAAATTATAAAACATATTTTGAAAAAGGAAATAGATTTTTTGGAGGTCAAAATGATATAGTAAAAATGTATAGTTTAGGACGTTTAATTTCTATGGAACCAAATGAGGATATTTATAAAATTAATTGTCTTTTTGAGTTTTATAAAAAACTTAATTCTATAACAAATAAATACTTGAAATGTAGAATTAGAAGTATTTATTTGTCAGATAGTTTTTCTGTGCTATTTAATGGGTCTGTGGAACAGGCTTATGAGATTTTGTTAGATGGGGCAAAAGAACAAGTTTATGATGTGTTTGAAAGATATATATCTCCAGATACTAAAAGGAGAGATATGATAATTACTAATCTTGAAAGTCAGAAGGAACCTTGTTTGAGAAAGAATAGAAATCGATTTGAAAAAATCATGAGAGAAAGTAGCAAAAAATTTGCTTATACATACAATCGTTTTGATAGACCTATTGTAGGAATTTATCATCAGGATGGACATTCTATAGAAATTATTAATGCGGATCAGATGTATAAAAATGGAGAAGAATCTGATACACAGATTAAGTTGAAACAAATAACGAAAAATAGTCCTGTCGCAATTGCATTGTTGGTTACGGGACCAATGGTAGGTTTCTTGGGCTATTTGCTCTACAGAGAACATAAGGTAAATAATCAGATGGATGAGCAAGATATATTTGATATTCCACAGGATGACGAAGTAGCAATTAGCAATATTATTGGGAATGATGATGGTAATCTTATCGATTCAGGTAATGTTAGAGAGGTGGATTCACAGGTAAAGGAATTGGCTCAGTGTAATCTTAACAAATTAGAAATTGTAACAAATAAGCGAGTAGTACATTTAGAGATGAATATTGAGAGTAAAATCGATATCGCAGTTAAGTAAGAGAGTACTGGTTTATATGAAAATAAAGATATCCGAATTCTAAGCCATACTATGAAGCTAGAAAAGATACGGCATTGTCACAATAACTAATAACCATATATCTTAGGTAGAGACGGAAAGAAGGCTGGAAATGAGTAGTGATTTAAATGACCTTGAAATGGCGAAAAAACGTGATCACAAAATTATGATTACAGATGAAGCCATTAATAAAGTTCCACATGTTCAGTATAAAGAAATACCTGAAACTGAATATGATAATCTTCAGGAGCTGGCAAGACAGGTTTTGAAGATTTCCAAAGATGAAAATGATTCTAATGAAGTAGCAGTCACATATAGCCTTGAGAGTGCAAGATTGATAGAAAAGGGAGAGCGTTATATCGGTATTGCTCTGGGAGCAGAACATGACGTTGATCCTTTGAGCGATTCGACATCATATCATTTGATTCGTTCTTCGAGAGACTGTGTGGTAATTGTATTGCATAATCATCCGTCATTGTCGGCTTTTTCACTGCCAGACATATAATTTTTATTGAGATATGAAACTGTAAAAATGATGGTTGTTGTTACAAATTTAGGTAGTGTATCATATTTGGTAAAGAACGGAAAGTATGATTTTGAAAAGGCTGTTATACTTCTTAATGAGGCAGTGGATTTAAATAATAAAGCAAAAAATATAAAAGATTTGCAGGATGCAGCGGACTATTTTTTGAAAAACTGTTATAATGTAGGTATAAACTATGAGAAACGATAGGAGGTGCATATTATGACAGAAGAACATGTAGTATTAAGTGAACGCCCGGAAGACCAACTGAAAGCGGTAGAGTGGGCTCGTGAACAAAAGAAAAAAATTCTTGATGACAAAAGTAGGCGTATCGCAGATGCACTTATGGAAAAAATGACACCTTTGATTTTGAAAAATAGCGCACAGAAATAGCGTGGGTACAATTTGGGTACAGCAGATTTGAAACCACATTAACAAGATACAAAACCGTATCAAAATGATATGGTTTTGCGATGAAATAACATCAGATTTATATGAAAAATCAAACCGGAAAAAGAGTTCGAATAAACAAAAATGCTTAGTAAACCCAGTGTTTATGCTGGTTTGCGGGCTTTGGAAAGGTCTTTTGATAACAAATTGATAACAGTTGTTTGAGTGTGATTATTCTTGCTGTCGAGTGGTTTGTTGGTGGGAGAATGATTTGTAAGCGGTTTGGATGACTGAAATAAATCCATATTAGAAACGCCCTTAGCTGTGGGTAGGAACTCATGGCTAAGGGCGTTTTTTGTTGTGCTTGTTAATCAGTTTTGAGTTTGTCCTTGAACTGTTCAATCAAGGTATCACTCAATTCCTTAGAGGGAACTTTTGCCCAATGCTGCGTGGTGTCAAACTTCGGGTAATTGTACCGCCACTGGTCGTAATCTTCCCTGCTGATTTCCTCGGCAGAGAGTTTTACAGCCTGTTCCTGCCAAGCGGTAAGCATTTGCAGTAACTCGGCGGCATCCTTACTTTTGTCTTTGTTGACTTTCAAACAGACTTCTCCGTCTGTTTCACTGACAATAAGACCGTAAATGTCCTCAAGGGAAAATAAGGTGTGCATAAGCCCGGTGTAGCTGTCAATGTCGGGTATGTCCAGTGCTTGCGGCGCAACGTCAAGAGCCTGCGCCAGTGCAGCAGTCAAGTCTGCCTTCGGTTTGCGTGAGCCAGTTTCGTACTGTGCCAGACGGACATCCGCTGATTTTTCGGGAAACCCGACAAGCATACCGAGGTATTTTTGTGTCATGCCCCGCATGATGCGGAAAAAATGTATTCTTTCGCCAATCGCCATAGTGTTTCACTCCTTGTT
>NZ_RAZG01000151.1 GCF_003612565.1 Roseburia sp. 1XD42-69
TCTCCTTTGCTCTTTCACTTGATAGTATAGGTTGTTCAACTTTTTCTGTCCACACTTATATACTAACACCAAATTCACATTGAACGAGGCAGAAATCACTTTATGCAATCAATGGCTCAACGACTACTGTAATGTACCGTATGCGTTGCTAAAAGATAGTATTGATGAGTTTTCTTGGGGGTTGGAACAAATTGATATTCCCACTGGATTTGAACAGTATACAACAACATTGGAAATGACACTCTTGCCTCAAAATCAACCCGGTAAAAAGCAGATGTTGGCCAATAGAATCAGCGCCCTATTGGGAAATACATCAACAGAAATCCAACAAATTCATCAGAAGATACTGGATTTTTATAGATTTCGTTCAGAATCGTTACATGAGGGCGATGGTTCCAATATTACTGATTCTGAATTACATGAACTTGAAAATATTACAAGAGTGGTTCTAAAGAAAATTTTAATGCGTTGTAAAAGCGAATACAATTCAAATTCTGGAATTACATGGAATGAGATAAAAAGCATGGTGATGAATGACTTGATTGTTCAAGTCACTTCATTAAAAAATTCGGGTATTTTACCCGCATAAAATTGATGTTGAAAATTGTACTTTCAAAGGTTTATGAGTGGAGGAAAACCCCAAGGCTGCCAGCCCACTCGCCGACCAGTTCCACCAAGAGCATAGCGGAGAACTGGAGCGCCACGCAGACCGCCTCCACGCCGAATAGGATTGCCACGTTCAGCCAGTCCCGGACGCACACCTGATAGATGCCGCAGGCCAGCACTACCAGCATGAACAGCCCGACCACATAGGCAGAGAGGTTGGATGCCAGCTTACCGATGATGTGGAGCGTGTAGAGCGCCAGCATCAGGGGGAGCGCCAGCAGTTTCAAAGGGAGTTTCAGAAACCTCATATCTTGTCCCGTCCTTTCCTGTTTCCTGGGTACAGTTTACCGCGCCGGCCCGCTGTCCGGCAAGGATGCCGGGTATGTAGAGGTTTTATATCAGCTACATCTTGAAGTGCAAAGTTGGGTGTGGTATAATTCAACTCGACAAATCGGAATTCGATGAGGAACAAAATATGAACAATATATTAGAAACAAATTTACACTTAACTCACCCTCCTATCTCTATCAAAGATTTCAACCGTATAAAGAAAGCACCTATACTCGATCCTGAACTCTGGCGTGAGAAAGAAAGCCTCGACAATGCTTCCCTCTATATCATAGGCAAACGAGAAGTGCCGGTTTTCGTTCCACGAAGGGAAATATCAGATAAATCTTGCTTAATCCTTGACGTTGAGGTGGGTAAAGCATCCTTCCGCATCTTCATCCCTGCATCGAAAAATCCAAAATATTCATTGAACGGCTTTGCAGGAATAAAAACGGAACCAGAGGGATTGGAGAAAGCGCAGAAAGTATGGCTGTTCGCTTTTAATGATAAGGGTGAAGCTGTTTCCAATATTGGATTTACTTTCGATGAACTGATTTATTATTGTAGTAATGACTGGTTCCACATTATCATGAAGAGCGATTTTACCTCAGCAATTACCTACGAGGTTCTTTATGTAGGAGAGTGTGTCGGGGAGAAACTGACACAGAGGTTTAAGGCGCATCATGCCCTACAAGATATGCTTATAGAAGAGAAAGTAATATCACCTAGTTTTGACAAAAGTGAAGAACTTATATTGATGCCGTTTACCATCGATTCCTACATGGGTACGATGCTCACGGGATTCAGTCCAGAGAATGACTGGATGAAAGCACTCACCGGGAATTTTGACGTAACGCCTAACCAGATAAGCCTTGATGCAGAAAAGGCTCTCGTTCATGGCATGAATCCAAAGTATAACCACATACGATTTAAGAACTATCCACTTTCAAAGGATGGCCTGTATAAATCCGATGCCAGTGTCTTTTGCTACTCAATCGCGGAGAACATAATTCTGAAGTATGACGCAGGGAACATCATAGGTTGTCCAGAAACGGCATTTGCTTCATCCATTGTGGGAGATAAGGACGGGTACACTAAAGTCTTTGTTTCGGGCGAGGACAAGGCTGAACGGTATGCGAAAAAATGGTATGCCGAACATGAGAAGCGAATGATTGAAGAAGGTTATACATTTACAAGCTCAGATAGTTAACACGCTGACGGGTGTATATGACGTTCACATAAAGCTCTTTCACAAATTTGCGTTTCTTCTGAAAATCAAATTTGCATTTATCGGGCAGTTATCCAGTGTGGGTAACTGCCCTTTTCGTTGCCAGTATGTAAAGGGCGCAAACTGCTCTGCGCCCTTTTGCAAAACTTTTGAAGCCCCAGCCGCTATCGGATATTGGCAAGGCGGGCAAGGGACTGTCTGGACAGCTCCCATATCTCGTCCAGCCGGGAGCGCAGGTCCTCAATCTCTTACACTTATATGGTACTAAAATGCGCCCGCAGATGGGGCGTGTCACCGCTGCTGGTCCCGCTGCCGCCGCCTCTGCCACTGCTCCAGCAGGCGGAGGATGGTATCGCTCATCTGCCTGGGCGTGTAGGACTTGGGGAAGAACTTCTGGAGGTCGCTGGTCTTGAAAGCGATCTGCCCCAGGTCGTCCTTCTTCACCTCATCCATGATGCCGCACATATCGTCCAGGGTGCAGCCGCTCTCCTGGCTCTTTTTCTTCATGCGCTGGGCCTGGGACAGGGACGGGGCGGCCTGAGCATAGTCCATAGCCTCCAGGAAGTTCCGCTGTTCCTCCGGCTTCAGATAGGACAGCTCCACGGCGGGATTGAAAGCGATCTTCTTCTCATCCACCATATCCATAAGTTCCGGGATGAGGTTTGTCAGGCGGATATACCGCTTAACGGTATCTTTGCTGATACCCTCGGCCTCACCGATCTGCTCCGTGGATAACTTCGGTGCAACTTGCTCCGAAGTCAGGTCTGTGCGCCGCCCCTGATGTCTGAGCGCCTCCAGCTTCATCTTGTACGCCATAGCCTTTTCGCTGGGCAGGATGTTCTCCCGCTGGATGTTGGAGTCCACCATCATGATGACGGCGGCATCATCGTCCAGTTCTCGGACAATGACAGGGATGGCATCCAGTCCCGCCAGTTCCGCGGCATGATGGCGCCGGTGGCCGGAGATGATCTCATAAAGAGATTAGAGATAAGAGTATAGAGAATAGAGAGGGGGATATGGCACACGCCTATGGGAGATACCGGAATGTATTTCTATCTTCCGCAGAACTGGCAGAACTCCAGACGGAACTTCCCTCTCT
>NZ_RAZG01000014.1 GCF_003612565.1 Roseburia sp. 1XD42-69
TAAAACAACGCCATACAACATAAAAATAAATAAAATTTGACATAAAAAAGCCCGCATTTCTGCGGTTTGTAGTGTTTTATATTTCTGACAAGTGTCGAAGACCCGGCTGTTAGGCTTTAAAAGTACGGCAAAGCCCCTCCTGAAAATGATTGAAAAACAGGGAGACGCACCCCTGATCACCAAACCTGCCAGGGCGAAATCACTCCTCAGTAAAAAAGCATATCTTCTCTATAAAAAGGAACTTTTCTCCTCAGACTTATATTACGGCCTGCAGGTTCAGAAAGGAATACAGGATTCTGCCAATGAATGCAGGAAAAGTCTTGTCATTCTTTAGAGTTTATTGTAAAATGTCAAATGGTGGCAAATCCACTTACAGATACTTATTAAACAGGATTTATTGATATAGAAGGAGGAACTATGAAACCAGTGATTACAAATGACATTCTCTACATTGGAACAGACGATACCACCATCGATTTGTTTGAAAGCCAGTATCCGGTACCGGAAGGCGTTTCCTACAACTCTTACCTGATACTTGACGAAAAAATCACCGTGATGGACACTGTGGACGCCAGGGGAACCGAAGACTGGCTATCCAATTTAAAGGAAGGGTTAAACGGGAAATCCCCTGACTACCTTGTTATCTCCCACTTAGAGCCGGACCATGCTGCAAACATCGCCACATTGGCAGAAATGTACCCGGATATGAAACTCATTGGCAATACAAAGACATTTTCCATGCTGCCCCAGTTTTTCCACAAAGATTTTTCAACACGCCAGGTAGTGGTAAAAGAGGGAGACACCCTTTCTTTAGGCAAACATACCCTGCAGTTTTTCATGGCTCCCATGGTTCACTGGCCGGAGGTCATGGTAACATATGAACAGTCGGAAAAAATTCTTTTCTCCGCTGACGGATTTGGAAAATTCGGCGCCTTAGTAAACGATGACCCTGAGGACTGGGCCTGCGAAGCCCGCCGCTACTATTTTAACATTGTGGGGAAATATGGCGTACAGGTACAGGCATTATTGAAAAAGGCCGCAACACTGGATATCTCTGTGATATGCCCCTTACACGGCCCGGTGTTAAGAGAAAATTTAGGCTATTATATCGGATTGTATGACACCTGGAGCAGTTACAAGGCCGAAAAATCCGGTGTTGTCATCGCCTACGCATCCATCCACGGAAATACAAAAAAAGCTGCGGAAAAACTGGCTGAGATGGTGGAGGCAAAAGGGGAAAAAGTGGAGCTTTGCGACGTGAGCCGCACCATGGTTTCCGAACTCATCGAGTCCGCCTTTGAGTATGACAGAATGATTTTGGCTGCCGCAACCTACGATGCAGGGATTTTCTCTCCCATGGAAGACTTTATCCATCACTTACAGGCAAAAGGTTTTAAAAACCGGAAAATCGGCCTGATGGAAAACGGTTCCTGGGGTCCTATGGCTGCAAAGAAAATGAGGGAAGAATTGGAGACTTTAAAGGATATCACCTTTGTGGATCCGGTTGTCACCATTAAGTCCAGTATGAGTGAGGAGGACATTCCCCAGATGGAAGCCTTAGCGGCTGCTATTTGTGAAAAATAAGATTTGGATACGAAAAATCCGCCCCTTTGCTAAAAACGGCTGAAAGGGGCGGATTTTTATATTGAAGCGGCGCTTAATAAAACACGTGATTTCCGATGACGGTGCCGCTTACCCCGGAACTTGCCCGGCAGAAATAAAGGGCGGAAATATTGGTATTCCCGGAAAGGGCCGCATTGGCGGCCTGGGCACAGCTTCCCGATGCCCCCCTGGCAAGGACCACCGCAAACCGCCCGCTGGCTACTGGAGAAAACTGTCCTCCCTGGTAGATAACCCCGGAGATGGTATTGGGGAAACTGCTGCTTTTTACCCGGTTTACCACCACTGAGGCCACTGCCAGCTGGCCCTCATAGCTCTCCCCCCCGGCCTCACACTCTACGATTGCCGCTAACATGGCGGAATCACTGGAGTTGGCTGTGACAGATCCTCCTCCTGAGGTAGCGGTAGGCTTTTTCTTCTGCTGTTCGGCCAGTTTTTTTGCCTCCTCCGCTTTTTTCCGTTCCAATTCTTCCTCATATGCCTTCATTTTGGCAATCTGGGCATCATAATCACTGACTACATCCTTTGCGTCTGAAATTTCATTTTCCTTGGCGCTTATACTGTCTTTTGTCTTGGAAATCAGGGAATCCACTTCCGTCTTTTTCGACTCCATGCTCTCCTGCATTCCCACTAACTCCGTCTTTTCCTGTTTCAAAGTCTCTTCCTTTAAAGCCACCTGCTCACAGGTATCCTCGTAGCGGTGAAGCATCTCCCTGTCATATTTGTTAATGGCTTCCACATATTCCGCTTTATTTAGCATTTCACCCATGGATTTGCTCTCCAAAATAATAGAAGCCAAATCCATTCCCCCGGTTTCATAAATATACTGAATCCGCTTTTTCATGCTCTCATACTGCTTTTCCTTTGTATCTATGGCGGCTGCAAGCTCCTCCTGGGTTACGGCAATTTCAGTCTCCTTATCCCCAATCTGAACCTCTAAACTGTTAATCTCCTCCGTCACATTCGACAACTGCTGATTTAAATCCGCAAGCTCCCCCTTAAGATGGCTCTGCTGCTCCTTTAAGGCGTCCACTTTTTCTTCCGCAGCTTCTTTCTGCTCCTTAAGCTCGTCGATTTTCTGTCCTGTCTTTTTCAAATCACTGCTGGTTTTAAAAGCCTGGATGTCCACAGGGAACGCTACAAGCAGAGTCCCTGCCAAGGTACAAAGCAAAATTTTTTTTAAAATATTCTTCTGTTGATTTTTCATAATTATCTTTCCTCTTGCGTAACATTTTTTAACAAATTTATTACAATCTCTATTATATCTGATTGTTTTTGCTTCTTCAATATGTTATATTAAATATAATTAGGATAAAGTTACAGAAATTTTGTGACAAATGACACTTGAAAAAGGAGCGTGAACGTTTATGCAGTTCGTGGAGAGCAAAAACTTAAAGCCCGGTATGCGCATTGCCAAACCGATTTATAACAAAATGGGAGTTATGTTATATGAGAGAGACACCCTGCTCACTCCCGCAGGCATTAAAAGTATTGAGAATTTTGGGTTAATCGGCATTTTTATTCTGGAGCCGGCAGAACCCCTCCCCCCTCTGTCCGAGGAAGATATTCAATTTGAACAATTTCAGACGATTTATATGTTCCGTGCCAAGGAGATTATGGATAAACTTCAGCAGCAGAAAGAGCCGGATACCCTTTCTTCCCTGGTGGAAAACATTATTTCCAAATACGGTTCCTTAGACCACAAGATGAATTTTACCCAGAATTTAAGAAGTTCTGCGGACTTTGTATACAAACACGCTATCAGCACAGCAATTTTGGCTACCATGATTGCAAATGTGATGCACTGTACTCCCTCCGATAAGTTAAATATAACCACCGCAGCCCTTCTCTACGACCTGGGATACCTTTTTGTCCCAAGGAAAATTCTTGACAAAAGCGATGTGGATATGACTGAGGAAGACGATAAAGTCATTCATGAATGCCGGAAAAGAGGATACGCCCTGTTGGATCCGGAAGGAAACAGATACGGGCTGAACCAGGAAATTTTTACGATTATACACCAGGTTCATGTTTCCCTATCCACCAAGCGGGTTGACGACCTAAAAACAAAGAAATTCAGCCGGGCAGCCAAAATCCTCATTGTGGCAGATATGTTTGACCAGCTTACCGCCATGAGTTTAAACCAGGCCCCCATATCCGAGGTTTCTACTGTGCGGTACCTTCGCCAGTACCCGGAACGGTATTCCTCCAATGTGGTGTCGGCACTGTCCCACTGTATACATATCCTTCCCGTGGGCTCAAGCATCGATCTCTCCACAGGGGACAAGGGCATTGTCCTTATGGAAAATTCCCAGAATTTCCTGGCGCCTGTGGTTTTAAATATCCGGGACAACCATATTTACGATTTAAGCAATCCCATGGTGGCTGCTAAAATACAGATTATTGACATTATGAAAACAATGGACAACCGGATTGTAATTGATGAAACCACATTAAAGCAGTTTTCTTCTGATTCAAAAATTAAAAATACGTTAAACAAATATAAAGAGAAGGAAAATAAAATTAAATTCAGAAAATAAAATTACTATTTAATAATTTATAGTAAAGATTCCTCGTATTATATACAAAAAAGCATCCATCCAAAGGACAGATGCTTTTTTCTTTTATATATTTTTTACTGTGGCAATATCTACAGGGGTCAAAGTCTTATTCGCTGTCTCTAAGCTGCTGGCCAGGGCGTTTGCCGTATCCATGGCTGTGATACAGTACACCCCTGTCTCAATGGCATTCCGCCGGATTAAAAATCCGTCCCTGGTCTTATCCCCGTTCCCCTGGGTGGGGGTATCGATAACCAAATCAATCTTATGGCCCAAAATCAAGTCCATGACATTGGGGCTTTCCTGGGTAATTTTATTTACCCGAAGGGCATCCACCCCATGTTCTTTTAAGTATTTTGCCGTGCTCCTGGTGGCATAGATTTTATAGCCCAAATCTGCAAACCGCTTTGCAACCCCTACGGCTTCCTCTTTATCCGCATCTTTTACCGTCATAATCATCTGTTTATATTTGGGAAGAGTAACCCCTGCCCCAAGGAATGCCTTATATAAAGCTTCGTCAAAGTTCTTTGCAATTCCAAGGCACTCTCCTGTGGATTTCATTTCAGGCCCAAGGCTTATCTCCGCCCCCCGTAACTTTTCAAAGGAGAATACAGGCATTTTGATTGCGATATAATCCGCCTCCGGGGCAAGTCCTGTGGGATATCCCATACCTTTTAAGGTATTGCCGATAATCACCCGGGTTGCCACATCCACGATGGGGATTCCCGTTACCTTGCTGATGTAGGGCACAGTTCTTGAAGAACGGGGATTTACCTCAATCACATACACTTCCCCATCCATCACAATAAACTGGATGTTAATAAGCCCCACCACATGAAGAGCCTGGGCAAGTCTTCTGGTGTAATCCACTAAAGTCTTTTTCACCTCATCCGTTATGGTGTGGGCGGGATAAACGGAAATACTGTCCCCGGAATGCACCCCGGTGCGCTCAATATGCTCCATAATTCCGGGAATCAGTATGTCGGTGCCGTCGCACACCGCATCCACTTCTATCTCTTTACCCTGAAGATATTTATCTACCAGAATGGGGTGGTCCTGGGCAATTCGGTTGATAATTCCGATAAATTCCTCAATTTCTTCGTCACTGTAGGCAATTTTCATGCCCTGTCCCCCAAGGACATAGGAAGGGCGCACAAGCACGGGATATCCCAGACGGTTTGCCACTTCTTTCGCTTCTTCTGCCGTAAACACCGTTCCCCCGGCGGCCCTGGGTATTTTTGTCTCCTCTAAAATCTTGTCAAAAAGCTCTCTGTCCTCTGCGGCATCCACATCCTCAGCCTTTGTACCAAAGATTTTTACCCCCATTTTCATCAGGCTTTCCGTGAGCTTAATGGCTGTCTGGCCGCCGAACTGCACCACCGCCCCGTCGGGCTTTTCCATATTTACAATGCTCTCCACATCCTCCGGGGTGAGGGGCTCAAAATAGAGCTTGTCCGCAATGTCAAAGTCTGTGGACACTGTCTCCGGGTTGTTATTGATAATAATGGTCTCAAACCCTTCCTTTTTAAATGCCCATGTACTGTGGACACTGCAGTAGTCAAATTCAATTCCCTGGCCGATTCGTATGGGGCCGGAGCCAAGGACCAAAACCTTTTTGGGGGGATTGGTCTCTTCCGCTTCGTTTTCTCCCCCGAATACGGAGTAATAATAAGGGGTAGCCGCCGCAAACTCTGCAGCGCAGGTATCTACCATTTTGTAAACGGCGGTAATGCCGTTGTCGTAGCGCATTTTTTTGATTTCATCCTCGGTTTTACCTGTTAATTCGGCAATAACCTTGTCCGGGAATTCCATGCGCTTTGCCTCTTTTAATAAATCTATGGTCAGCTCCTTTGTCTTTAACGCCTGCTCCATCTCCACAAGGACTGCCAGCTTATCGATAAACCACAGGTCAATCTTTGTGACTTCGTGAATATGGCCGTAGCTCACCCCTCTCCGCAGTGCCTCGGCGATACAGAAGATTCTTCTGTCGTCCACAATCTTTAACTCTTTTTCCAGCTCTTTGTCGGAAAGGGCGTCAAAACCATAGGCCATCAGGCTGTCTACATGCTGCTCTAAGGAGCGGATGGCTTTCATCAAAGCCCCTTCAAAGTTAGAGCATATGCTCATAACTTCCCCGGTAGCTTTCATCTGGGTGGTCAGGGTTCTCTTTGCGGTAATGAATTTGTCAAAGGGAAGCCTTGGAATCTTTACCACGCAGTAGTCAAGCATTGGCTCAAAGCTGGCGTAGGTCTTTCCTGTAATGGCATTTTTTATCTCGTCCAAATTGTATCCCAGGGCAATTTTTGCCGCCACTTTTGCAATGGGGTATCCCGTAGCCTTAGATGCCAGTGCGGAAGAACGGGATACTCTGGGATTTACCTCAATGACACAGTACTCAAAGCTTTCCGGGTGCAGGGCATACTGTACATTGCATCCTCCGGTAATATTTAATTCTGATATAATATTTAAAGCTGAGGTGCGGAGCATCTGATATTCTTTATCCCCCAATGTCTGGGAGGGGGCAACTACAATACTGTCCCCCGTGTGGATGCCCACCGGGTCAATATTTTCCATGTTGCAGACGGTGATGCAGTTTCCCTTAGCATCCCGCATCACTTCATACTCAATCTCTTTCCATCCTGCAATACAGCGCTCCACCAAAACTTCCCCCACACGGCTTAAACGCAGGCCGTTGGAGAGGATATCCATAAGTTCCTGCTCATTGTGGGCGATTCCTCCCCCGCTTCCCCCCAAGGTGTAAGCCGGGCGCAGAACCACGGGATATCCGATGGTATTTGTGAATTTAATTCCGTCCTCTATGTTGTGCACCACCTGGGAGGCCGCACAGGGCTCCCCGATTTTTTCCATGGTGTCCTTAAATGCCTGTCTGTCCTCCGCTTTAAAAATGGTCTCTGCGGTGGTTCCGATAAGCTTTACCCCGTGTTTTTCTAAAAAACCGGATTCCGCCAGCTCCATACCCAGGTTTAATCCTGCCTGTCCCCCTAAGGTGGGGAGAACGCTGTCCGGTTTTTCTTTTAATATAATCTGCTCTAAGACGGGAACTGTCAAAGGCTCAATGTACACCTGGTCTGCAATCTCTTTGTCTGTCATAATGGTGGCGGGGTTTGAGTTTACCAAAACCACCTCCACACCTTCCTCTTTTAAGGAGCGGCAGGCCTGGGTTCCCGCATAGTCAAATTCCGCCGCCTGTCCGATAACGATAGGACCGGAACCGATTACTAAAACTTTTTTAATTTCCTGATTTCTTGGCATTATTTCGTTCCTCCCATCATATCAATAAATCTGTCAAAAAGGTATGCGCTGTCTTGGGGCCCCGGACATGCTTCCGGGTGGAACTGCACCGTAAATATGTTTTTCCCCACGTAGGCGATTCCCTCGTTGGTGCCGTCGTTTACATTGATAAAAGCCGGCTTTGCCACACTTTTATCCATGTGTTCCGCATCCACCACATACCCGTGGTTCTGGGAGGAAATATACACGCGGCCTGTCTCTAAATCCTTCACCGGATGGTTGCCTCCCCGGTGGCCGTACTTCATCTTGTGGGTGTCCGCCCCGTTTGCCAGGGCCATAAGCTGATGTCCTAAACAGATAGCAAAAATCGGGGTGTCGCTTTGGTAGAGTTTTTTCAGCTCCTCTATTATCCTGCCGCACTCCTTGGGGTCCCCCGGGCCGTTGCTAAGCATGATACCGTCGGGATTTTCGGAGAGAATCTCCTCTGCCAAGGTTCCTGCAGGGTAAATCGTCACTTCACAGCCTCTTTTATTTAAAGACTTTGCAATATTATCCTTGGCACCTAAATCAAGGAGAGCCACTTTTTTCCCTTTTCCCGGCAGGACGGATTTCTCTTTGCATGTCACCTTATCCACCACATTGCCAGTGACATATTCCTTTAACTTTGGCAGAATCTCCTCCAGATTGTAATTTTCATCGGTGGTAATCATGCCGTTCATGGTTCCTTTTTCCCGGAGTATTTTTGTTAAGGCACGGGTGTCAATGCCGGAAATTCCTGGGATGTCATATTTTAACAGAAAATCCTGTATGCTCCCTTCACAGCGGAAGTTGCTGGGCATCCTGGAGAGCTCCCTTACGATATATCCGTCGGGCCAGGGCCTCTTTGACTCCATATCCGGGGTTATCCCGTAATTTCCAATCAAGGGATAGGTCATAACCACCGCCTGTCCGGCGTAGGATGGATCTGTCAAAACCTCCAGATATCCTGTCATTGAAGTGTTAAATACGATTTCACTGATAATTTCCTTTGTGGAGCCGATACTCATCCCCTCAAAAACAGTTCCATCTTCCAGTATTAAAAATGCTTTCATCTTTACCCTGCCTTTCCTATTTTTTTTCAAAAAAAAAAGACGTCGCTTTTTTATTTAGTATGCGCAGGCATTCACTTACTAATCTTCCTGCAAGAAATCTTAAATTGTAAAAATTTTAACATAACGGAGCGGTTTTTTCAACTGTTTCCGCAAAAAAGACACGGGAAAAAAATTTTTCCGTGTCCCTGCAATCTGTCCATGGTAAATACAATCTGGGATTTTACCTGAAGGTTCTCATAAGCGCTTATGTAAGTATCAAACCCTATGGCAGTTTCCCTGGTACAATGTTCAAGGTTCAGACTTTCTATATTTCTTAAATGGAAATTTATTTTCTCCTTTTTGTACAGCTTGCTGCTGTGTCCGCAGATATAATAATCGAAGGGAACTTCCATTGTCCTTTTTAATGTCCCGTACAATTCTTCCATGGAAAGGGCACCGTAATTAAAAAGCCACAGCCCTTCCTTTAACCCATCCCCTGCAGCAAGGATGCCCCTTCCTGCACCAATACCCCTATGGAGTCCTTGGTATGGCCTTTTAAAGAGATAATCTCAAAATGAAGATTTCCAAGGGACAGCACATCCCACTCTTCTTTTGCCGCCCAGATTTCCTCAAACCAGTGGTTTCCCCCAATATGGTCCGGATGGCCGTGGCTGTTTATCACCAGATAGGGGTGGAAATGCTTTTCTCCACAAATTCCCGCAGATTGCGGTTTCCGTATCCGGTATCCAAAAGCACTGCCATCTCGCTTCCCCGGACAAGGGTACAGAATACCCGTCATCTTCTGCTATCTGCCAGATATTTTCACGTATTTTTGTATATTCATATAAAGACTGCACGGCTTCCCCTACTCTGTTATCTCATACTGTAAAAGTTCATATTTTAATTTGCTGCCCACGGTAATTTCCGGGGGCAGCAATGCCCTTGCCACTAATTTTACATCATCCACCGTGATATCTGTCCGTTTCAGATTGGCATAATCCCCGTCGATACTCACCACTTCATAATACCATGTTTCCATTTTCCCACCTCACATATCATAAGTTCTTTTTGGCTTTTCACGGTTGCTGCCTGGATCAAGCCATCTTCTCTCACAACCAGTATATACTATAGTATATAGATTGTCAAAGTATTCCATCTTATTTTCAAGGAAAATCAAATGATAATGCAAACCAGCCCTCCGCTGCTGTCATTCACGATTTTCTGCATGGTGTCCTGAAGCTTCATCTGGCACTCATCATCCATCATGGCAATTTTGCTGCGGATACCGTCCTCCATAAGCTCTCCTACAGACTTCCCGAAAATATTGGTATCCCACACCCCGTTTGGCGTGTTCTGCCCTTCCTTAATATACTCTATCAAATCCTTTGCCTGCTCCTCACTGCCCACAATAGGTGCAATTTCCGTCTCGATATTTGCCCGGATTAAGTGGATGGAGGGGGAAGTGGCTTTCAGTTTTACTCCAAATTTATTACCGTGACGGATTAACTCCGGTTCCTCTAAGGAAATATCCGTAAGCTGGGGGTGAATTACCCCGTACCCTTTCATCTGCACGGCGCTTACCGCATCCGCCACTTTTTCATAGGCGTTCTTCCGCCCGGACAGCTCTTTTACCAGAGAGATAAGCTGATACTCTCCCTGGATCGGAACACCGGTGAGTTCGCTGATATTCTCATAGTAATATTTGTCATCCATCTCCATTTTAATTTTTAAAAGCCCTTTGGCCAAATCAATTTTATCCAGATGGATATCGGATATGTACTCTGCATCCTCCGGCTTTCCGATACTGCTGATGTCCTTTGCCTGGGTGACGGAACTTAAAATATTTCTGGCTGTCTCCACCATACTCTGCTTCATCCTGTTGTCCATGGGAAGCATCTCCGCCCACTTTGGAATGTAAAATTCCATTTTTACAATGGGGAATTCATAGAGAATGCTCTCCAATATTTTTCCGATATCGTCTTTCCGAAGCTGCTGGCAGTTCACCGGAATCACAGGGGTCCCGTATTTTTCTTTCATTTTCTGCACCAGTCTCCCTGTCTCCTCGCTGAAAGGTTTTTCAGAATTCAGCACAATCACAAAGGGTTTGCCTATAGATTTCAATTCCTCCACGGTTTTTTCTTCCCCAGGAATATAATTTTCCCTGGTGAGTTCCCCAAAGGAGCCGTCCGCCGTCACCACAATTCCAATGGTGGAATGTTCCTTGATAACTTTCTGGGTTCCGATGGAAGCCGCATCCACAAAGGGAATCTCATAGTCAAACCAGGGGGTTTTTACCATGCGCTTGTTATTCCCCTCCATATGTCCGGAGGCTCCCTCCACCATATAGCCCACGCAGTCAATCAGGCGCACTTTTACTTCCGTATCCCCTTCTAACCGAATCTGCGCTGCATCCTTGGGTATAAATTTGGGTTCTGTGGTCATAATGGTTTTTCCCTGGGCCGACTGGGGCAGTTCATCCACAGTCCTGGCCTTCACATTTTCGTCCTCCATAAAGGGAAGCACCATAATGTCCATAAAACGCTTGATAAAAGTAGATTTTCCCGTCCGCACCGGCCCTACCACGCCGATATAAATTTCCCCGTCTGTTCTTTCCTGTATGTCACGGTAAAGATGAAATTCTTTATCCTGATTTACTGCTGACATTTCCATAAAAATACCCCTTTCCTGCAATGTAGTAAACGTACCTTTCTACATTGTATGAAAAGGGATTTTTTTTATTCCATATTTATACTTCCTGTACTTTAATCATATTGGTGGTTCCCGACACGCCGATGGGAACCCCGGAGGTAATCACCGTCATATCCCCTTTGGAAAGGAACCCTTCTTCCTCCGCTTTTTCTATGGCATGGTCAAATAAATCAAAGACATCCCTCTGCTTTTCCAAAATGACAGAGACAGTGCCCCACACCATACTAATCTGCCTTGCAACTTTCTCATCCATTGCCCCGCAGATAATGTCGCAGGCAGGGCAGTATTTTGCTATATTCCTGGCGGAATGTCCGCTTTTCGTCACGGTTACAATGGCCTTGGCGTTTAAGTCAAGGGCAGTGGTACAGGTGGCATGGCAGATAGCGTCCGTCACGTCGGGATTGGCTTTCCTCTCCCTGGAGAAGAAACGTTTCCGGTAATCGATATCCTGCTCCGTCCTGTCTGCAATTTTTATCATGGTGAGAAGGGATTCCACCGGGTAAAGCCCTGCAGCCGTTTCCCCGGAGAGCATAATCGCCCCGGTGCCGTCGTAAATGGCATTTGCCACGTCTGTGGTTTCCGCCCTGGTGGGCCTTGGGTTTTTCATCATAGAGTCTAACATCTGGGTTGCGGTTATAATCTGTTTCCCCAGATTTACCCCTTTTTTAATAATCATTTTTTGAATCACCGGAACTTCCTCGTAGGGAATTTCCACTCCCATATCCCCTCTGGCCACCATAACCCCCTCTGCAGCCTCCAAAATATCGTCAATATTTGTGACGCCTTCCATATTTTCGATTTTTGCAATAATATGGATGTCATAGCCGCCGTGGTCATTTAAATACTTCCGCATCTTATGAATATCATCCGCCCTGCGGACAAAGGAAGCCGCTATAAAATCCACATCCTCCTGTATACCAAAGAGAATGTCCTCCTTATCCTTTTCACTTAAAAAGGGCATGGATAATTTTACATTGGGCACGTTTACCCCTTTGCGGCCGGAAATTTTTCCCCCGTTTTTCACGGTGCAGACAATCGCTTTGTTTTTTATCTCATCCACCTGCATTTCCACCAGGCCGTCATCAATGAGTATCGTGGTACCCTCTGCCACATCTTGGTATAAATCCTGGTATGTGATGGAGACACCCTCCTCGTTTCCAGGGTACTCTGTGCAGTAAAGTGTAAATTTCTGGTTTTCCTTTAAGATTACTTCTCCCTGCTCAAAGAGGCCCAGCCGGATTTCCGGCCCTTTCGTGTCCAACATAATCGCTGTCTGTGTATTATACTTTTTCCGAAGCTCCTTTACCTTATCCATCCTGGCCTTGTGCTCCTTATAATCCCCATGGGAAAAATTAAGCCTAGCCACATTCATGCCGCTTGCAATGAGCTGCTCTAACACATCCTCTTTATCCGTAGCCGGTCCAAGTGTACACACAATTTTTGTTTTCCGCATTCTCTTGCCTACTCCTTCTACCACTGTATTTTCGTCCAGGCGTCCATAATCGCCTCACAGGATTCCGTGTCAATATCCTGCACTGCACTTTTTAAGTGTTCATACAGTTCTTTGTGATTATCCTTAAGGCTGTATTTTGCCAGTTCCGTAACCACTTCCTCCATCTTGTCACTGTCTAACTCTTCCAAAGCATCGCCCATCTTTTCCGCCTGCTCTTTTAATATCTCCTGGGTAAAGTCCAAACCGCCTTCCACATTTTCTTCCGGCATCTCAAAATAGGGGGCCAGAATGTTTTTGTACCAGCGGTAATAGCTCACCACTTCATCTGTAAACTCATGAATTAATAGGATATCCCCGGCATTTCCTGCAGCTTCCATGCGCTCCGCCTTCTGTGCCAGTTCCATAGCCCCGATCTGCCGGGAGGCGCTCTTTAAAGCGTGGACTTCTATGGTGTATTCCTTTATCTTTTCCTGGGTTTCATATTCCTTAATCAAATTGCTTTTCTTGTCAATGGCCAGATAATAATCCTTTAACACGGCAAAGAAAAGTTTCTTGCTGCCCACAAGGGACAGGGCCGCATTCACATCCAGTCCTTCAATTTCAATATCCGGCTCATCATCGCATTCCTCCTGCTTTGCGGCAATGATATCCCCTTCCTCCCGTCTCTTAATCTTTTCCGGGGGAAGCCACTGTTTTAGCTTGGCACAAATCACCCGCATCTCAATGGGCTTTGGCACAAAATCATTCATGCCCTCCCCCACAAGCATCTCTTTTGTGCCCCCCACGGCGTTTGCAGTGAGGGCGATAATAGGCACATCTTTGTAATCGTCATAAAACCTTCTTATAATATGGGTGGTTTCCACCCCGTCAACTTCCGGCATCATATGATCCATAAATACTAAATCGTAATGCTTTCCGGAAATCAGGGAAATGGCCTCTTTACCGCTTAGGGCAGTGTCAATCTTCATCCGCAAAGGCTCCAAAAGCCCCTCCGCCACCGTAAGGTTGATGGCGTTGTCATCCACAATAAGAATCTGGGCATCCGGCGCTACAAAATTCACATCATCCGCCAAAATGCCTTCCTGAACCTCAAAGATATCCTGACCGCTTAAAATAGCAGAGAGATTTAAGGCATAGATAGGCTTTGCCACCACCCGGATATTATTTAAACTGGGCTGTATCTTGTCATTATATTTCACCAAAAGCACGCCTGTCACTTCCGGATGGCTCTGAAGAAAACTTTCCACTTTATCGGAAAACTGAGGTTTTTCCATAAACAGGAAGTGTATGCTGCTCTCCTCAAGCTGGTCCGGGGTAAGCTCCCAGTAACCGGCGCCGAATTTCTCGCAGTCTCTTTTTAACTGCTGGCGTATATAGGTATTTGCCACTAAATTCCCCACCGTCATCGTCTCTTCCACCTGGGGTATGGAAGGCCTGTGGGTAACGATTTTGGATGGAAGTTCAAACCGGAAAGTGCTGCCCTTCTCATATACGCTCTCCACGCTGATATTTCCCCCCATCAGCGTGAGAAGCTGTTTGGAAATCGCAAGGCCAAGCCCTGTCCCCTCCACATTTCTGTTCCGCTTGCTGTCCACCTGCTGGAAAGACTGGAATAGTTTGCCCAAATCCGCTTTCTTTATTCCCTGGCCTGTATCGGAAACAGCCATCTTTAACAGAACTGTCTCCTCGTCAATGGGCTCGCACTCCACACTTAAATGGACTTCTCCCCCCGCCGTAAATTTCACCGCATTGTTCATGAGATTTACAATAATCTGTTTGATTCTGTTGCTGTCCCCGTACAGTTCATAGGGAAGCTCCAGGGGAATATCCAGGGTGAGTTCCAGATTTTTATTGCCGATACGGTTTAGAATCATACTGATGACATCATTGATAATGGAGAGAGGTTCATACTCCTCCTCCACAATACTTAATTTTCCAGACTCTATCTTGGAAAAATCCAAAATATCATTTACGATGGTTAAAAGAGTCTGGCCGGAAGACTTAATCTGGGAAATATATTCCCTTGCCGCAGAGGGAAGGTCCTCCCTTAAAGCCATCTCCGCCATACCGATCACCGCATTCATGGGAGTTCTGATTTCATGGCTCATATTTGCAAGAAAGTCCGATTTCATCTTAATAGCCCGCTCCACCTCGGAGTTGCCCACCATTAACTGATGTTTTGTATAAGCCATATCGGAGAGAATCGATGCCAGCACAGAAAGAAAATTTGCCGCCTTTTCAATCTTTCCCTTCTCCAGTACCGGAAGCTTTTTTGCCACTGAAACATAGGCATCCGGGTCAATTTTTAACTCGGCAGCCAGTTTCCGCACCCTGGCCTCATCCATCTCATGGAGAAGCACCTGCCCGCCGATAAAACTTCCCACCAGCTGTCCGTTTGCAATAATGGGGGCGGCATAATCCACAAGCCCTGCATGGCAGATATATGTACTGAAATTTCCTTTTTCCATGGCAATCTCTGCGCCCCGCTTATTGCAGTATTCGCACCTGCGGCAGCCAAGCTCCGACCGCCTAGTATATTTCAGACAAAAATCCGAAAAATGAGATCGCTCCGTTACGGAAATCCCGTTTTTGTCCGTAGTATTTGCCGCCATCCCTGTCATATCGGAAAAAGCATCCTGAATACGCTGTAATACGTCCCGGTCAATCAAATCCGTGAGATATAGTTCATTGTCCATATGCCTACCTCAATTTCTTACTCCAGCAGCCCCACAATTGTATCTGAAAGCCTCTCCACATTAATGGGCTTCAAGAGATACCCCTGAATGTTGTTGCTGAGTACCTGTTCAATTTTTCCCCTGTCCGTCACACCTGTCAAAAAGATAACAGGAAGGTCTTTCAATTCCGGATTATTGCGGATTTCCGAGAGCACATCCGCGCCGTTTTCCCCCGGCATCTCGTAATCTAAAAGCACCAAATCCGTGTGCTTTGTCTCTAAAAACTTTAAGGCTACCTTTCCGCTGATAGCGGTTGCCACCTGGTAATCTTCGCTTAAATAATTTTTCATCATGCGCAGCATACTGGCATCGTCATCCACAATCAGAATATGTTTTGGCTCTTCCGGCTCCTTTGGCTCTTCCGGCATCATTGTGGCAGGGAGCGCCATCTGGGGAATATCAAAGACGAATTCACCCATTGCATCTTCTGCCAGCTTTTTCGCCCGCTCTTCCTCCGCCGCCCGCACGGCATCCTCCATAATCTTCTTCTGTCTGTCCCTCTTGTCTAAAAAACTTACCAGCCTGCTCTCAATATCTTTAATGGGAATGGGACGGTAGATTTCTTCCTGGGACATTCCCGGTGCTGTCCGCTTAAAATCTGCGCAGTCCTGTTTATCCCCAATAAGCACCACAGGAATATCTTTATCTGAAAGTACAAATTTCAGCCTGGCTGCATTGTTCAAAGAACTCTTTGTCTCTTTCCACAGGCAGAAAACCATTAAATCCGGCTGAAAATACTTGACATGACACTGGGCATCATCCCAACGCTCTGAAGTAATCATGCACTCAAAGGTAAATTCCATCTGAGTAAAAAAATCATTCATGAGCGTCCGGTTGCTCCCACTTAATAGTATCTTTCGTTTCATACTATATTCTTACCTCCCAATCATCCCATTTTCTCTAATTCATAAACATATATAATAAATATTATACTCGATTTTATAGGATAATTCAATATAGGAATCTAAAAAACGTAATGCTGCCATAAACTCCACTTAAGCCTTTATCACAGAGCCGCAATACTCACAGGCCTCTGTCTTACCTGCCTGAATATGGTTAATTCCGCTGCAGTGCGGACAGGTGCAGGTAATCACCTTTCCCTGCCCATATCCGTCTGATTCCTATTAGAGTCCTGTCCCTGGGTCCCTTGATTTACAGTAGAAAAGCTCTTCTGTATCATATCTTCCATTACAGTGGTAACTGCTGCCATTTCTTCAAATACTTTTGAGGCATTTACATTCATTTTCCGTTGAGCTTCCCACTTCTCCTGCTTTTCCCTCTCCAGACGTTTCTTTTTCTTTGCTTAGATCTAAAAATAAGCCATAGTCCATGTAACTCCAAAAAACATTTCAAAATCTTCTATTATTCTGCCAACTGCCGTAGATAATTTTTTCTTATTCATTTTTCTCTTCTGTATGTATTATATTCTTGCTTTTATCATAAAATTTCATTATTCTATTGTCAATAATCTAAAATCCTGTAACGTCAAAAATTCCGAAATCCCATATGGAATTTCGGAATTTTCTCCCTATATCCTAATTTTCTGTCTCCCCGGCGCTTTTATTTTCCACATCCAAAGCATCCTTTAACTTTTTCTTCTCATCCACACGCTCTCTGCCGTAGGTCTTCATATATTTCCGCACCTTCCCTGCAAGCTGGGGGGTAATGGCATCGGGCTTTGCCCGCCATTTCCAGTTGCATCCCAAAGTGGACGGGGTATTCATTCTGGCTTTGCTGCCCAGTCCCAAAAGATCCTGCATAGGCACAACCGCAAGGTCGCTGACACTTGCCCATGCCCCCCGCATCATGCCCCAGTTATAGCCTTCCTCCTGAGTCAAGTTAAAATAGCGTTTTGCAAAGTTCACGCTCTCCCTGGGAGCCGTTTTCATCCATCCAAGAATCGTGTCATTGTCGTGGGTTCCCGTGTAGACCACGCTGTGGCTCTGGTAATTGTGGGGAAGGTAATCACTCTCCTCCCTGGTGTCAAAGGCAAACTGAACCAGCTTCATCCCAGGGAATCCGGAGTCCTTCACCAATTTCAACACGGAGGGGGTCAAAAAGCCCAAATCCTCCACAATGATATTTAATTTCCCCAGTTTTTTCTCCAAAACTTCAAAGAGCTCCATGCCGGGACCCTCTTTCCACTTTCCGTTTCTTGCGGTGTCGTCCTGTGCCGGAATGGCATAGTAGGAATCAAATCCACGGAAATGGTCGATGCGCACTATGTCGTAAAGCTCCGACATGGCCTTAATTCGGTTCGTCCACCAGGCATATCCGTCCTCTCTCATCACATCCCAGCGGAACAGCGGATTTCCCCACAGCTGGCCGTCTGCGGAAAATGCATCCGGCGGACATCCTGCCACCTCAATGGGATTTAAATCCGAATCCAGATAAAACTGTCCGGGGTTTGCCCACACATCCGCACTGTCCCCTGCCACATAGATGGGCACGTCTCCGATAATTTTGATACCCTTCTTGTTGGCATACTCTTTTAAGCTGCGCCACTGTTTGAAAAACAGGTACTGAAGCATTCTGTAAAACTGCATCTCCTGGGCATAAGTCTCCCTGGCATCCTTTATGGCTGCCTCTTCCCTGAAACGGTACGCCTTATCCCACTCCGACCAGGCTGCGCCGTCGTTGGCATCCTTTAAAGCCATAAACAGCACATAGTCCTCCAGCCAGTGTTTTTCCTGTTCACAAAATGCGTCAAAATCTCTGGGAACTCTCTTCATGAAACGCTCAAAAGCTTTTTTCAGAAGGTCATAGCGGTTTTCATACATAATACCGTAATCCACTTCTGTCCTCTTACTCCCCCATTTGTAAGATTTACACTCTTTTTCCGTGAGCAGTTTCTCCCTGCAGAGAATTTCCAAATCAATAAAATATGGATTTCCCGCAAGGCTGGAAAAAGACTGATAGGGGGAATCTCCGTAGCTGGTGGGACAGATAGGCAGTATCTGCCAGTAAGTCTGCCCCGCCTTCACAAGAAAATCCACAAACTTCCTGGCTTCTTTCCCCATCGTTCCGATTCCATATTCGGAGGGAAGGGAGGAAATATGCATCAATATTCCACTTGTTCTCATACGCTCTATTCTCCTAATCTAAATCAATGATACTCACGAGGGATAATAATTGCCATATTGTTCAAAATAAAGACGCTCGTGAGTCAACGTTATTGGCAAACTTTCCTGTTTGTCCGTCTAAATAGTTCTCACACTCTCACCTGTAACAAGTTCAAAGGGTATCACCTCATGAATGGGATCATCTGCAAAATCCACCATGTGAAACAGCATTTCCACGCTGCGCCTGGCCAAAAGCTTATACTGCTGTCTGATGGTAGAAAGCTTTGGATTATAGTAATCCGCCAATGTGATTCCGTCAAATCCAATCACGGAAATATCCTCCGGAACTCTTTTCCCCATATCCTTTAATGCCCGGGCCGCTCCGATGGCCATCACATCGCTCATGGCAAACACCGCCGTAAGATCCGGCTTTTTTTCCATTAAGTTTACCATCGCCTGATATGCGCCTTCAAAACTGAATCTGGCATCAGAATAATTATGTAACTCATCAAAAACCATCTTGTGTTTCTCAAAACTTTGAATACAACCTTTATACCGCTGTCTGCTGGTATAAGAAAAAGAAAGGTCTCCCCCGATAATCCCAATTTTTTTATGTCCCTTTGTAAAGAGGTAATCCACCGCACATTCCGCCGCAGCCACGTCATCTGTGGCCACGCTGGCCAGATTTTCCACGCCAAAATTTTTACCCTGGTTTGTCACCAGCACAGAAGGGATGCCCACCTGGTCAAACTCCCGTTTAAAATTATCCGGCGCTCCGCCCAAAAACAAAATTCCCATGGGCTTTCTCTCCCGGCTAATCCGGATAGCATGCTGCACTTCATCCTCACTTTCGTCCAAATATGTCACCACAGGGGTATACTGGGTCCGCTGAACCATACACTGAATCTCTTCCACAATATTTGCAAACAGCATATTTCCGTTACCTTTTACCAGAATGACAACCGTCTTGCTTCCCATCTGCTTTAAATGTTTTGCATTATTGTTGGGGACAAAATTATAATCCGCCACCACCTGCTCAATTTTCTTTTTTGCCACAGGACTCACATCTCTCCTGTTATTTAAGACCCGGGATACCGTGCTTACGGAATACCCCGACTCCCTTGCAATATCTTTGATTGTCACCATTCGCCTATACCTGCCTGTATTTAATTGCGCCTCCGAAACCTTTATGGTCTGGGAGGCGCATTTTTTAACTGCATAACATTATTAACCTTTTACTGCTCCGGCTACAACACCCTCGATAATATACTTCTGGCAGGCAATATAGAATATAATAATGGGAATAATTGCCAAAACCAGCATAGCCATCATAGCGCCCCAGTCAATAGAGCCGTAACCGCCTTTTAAGTATTGTACCGCAATGGGAATCGTCTTGTATTTCTTAATATCCAATACCAGATACGGAAGGAGGTAGTCGTTCCATATCCACATAGCCTGCAAAATTGCCACGGTAATTGCAGTTGGTTTTAAGATTGGGAATACCACCTGGAAATATGTCTGAATCGGCGTACATCCGTCAATCATAGCCGCCTCCTCAATTTCCAGTGGGATACTCTTTACAAATCCGGTAAACATAAACACCGCCAATCCTGCTCCAAATCCCAAATATACTAATATTATACCAACAGGATTCGATAAATGCAACATATTTGCAATTTTAGAAAGTGTAAACATTACCATCTGGAAAGGTACAATCATGGAAAAGAGACATAACATATACATAGCCTTTGTAAATGGCGTCTGCACCCTTGTAATATACCATGCACACATGGATGTGCAGAGGATAATCACTGCCACGGAACATACTGTGATAAACAAGGAGTATCCGAAAGCGTTGAAAAATTCTGTTTTCTTAATACCTTCCACATAGTTCTCAAGTCCTACAAACATCTTGCCCGTACCAATTTTGAAAGGATAACGGTTTACATAAGCTTTTCTCTTAAAAGAGTTCATCACAACAATGATAATAGGCATTACATAAACAATGGACAACAGGGTAAAAAAGATAGTTAAAGCTGTGCCGTGTTTTGTTTTTCTCACCGCGCTAACCTGATTATCTGGATTTTTTGCCATTACTGCTGCACCTCCTTACTTCTGGTGATGACATTCTGTCCAACTGCGATAACTGCCACAATGATAAAGAATACAACTGCTTTTGCCTGACCTACGCCTTCAAATCCCTGTCTGGTATAGAATGTGTCATAAATATTTAACGCCATCATCTGGGACATATCAGAAGGAGCGCCGTTTGTAAGTGCTAAGTTCTGGTCGAAGAGTTTAAATCCATTGGTTAAAGTTAAAAATGTACACACGGTAATGGAAGGCATTACCATGGGAAGTGTTACGTTCGTCAGTACCTGGGGAGCTGTCGCTCCGTCGATTTTTGCCGCTTCAATCAATTCTCCTGGAATATTCTGAATACCGGCAATATAGATAATCATCATATAACCTATCTGCTGCCAGCACATAAGGATAACCAGACCCCAGAATCCATATGTAGCGCTGTATACCAGAGTTCTTCCGAAGTTTGCCAGGATACCGTTTAAAATAAGCTGCCAGATATAACCTAACACGATACCACCGATTAAGTTCGGCATAAAGAATACGGTACGGAACATGTTTGTTCCTCTAATTCCCTTTGTTAAAAGCATCGCAATGGCAAATGCCAAAACATTTATCAATAATACCGAAACAATCGTAAATAATGCAGTATACCAAAGGGAATGACCGAATGTACCATCTGTAAAAGCTTTTGCATAATTGCTCAGTCCCACAAACTTTGCATCTGTTACAGTTGTAAATTTACAAAATGATAAGTAGATACCCATAGCAAAAGGAACTATGAATCCTATTGTAAATGCCACCAAAGTCGGTAATGCAAAAAGGGGAAAATATCTCTTAATCGCCTTATCCATAATTATTTTCCTTTCTTTCTATATTGGAGGCGGGTATTCCCGCCTCCGCAAAATCCCTGACAAATCTTAGTTATGAGTAGCTTCGTACTCTGTTTTCCATCCGTCAATAAATGCGGTCTTAACAGCATCCCATTCGCCGGTGCCCTGTGCGTACTCTGTTAAAGCTGCGCCCACGCCGTCTTTCCATCCCTCAGAAGGAATGGTAGAGAAGTTCCAGGATACCTGAGTCTGGCCTGCATCGATAGAAGCGTTGGAAGCGTCCACCAATACGTTTGCAGGTGTATATCCATCGTCAAAAGTATCAAATGGTGTTACGAATCCCATCTGGTTTGCAATGCTGTCCCGGCCTGTGTCGCTTGTAACAACCCAGTTTAAGAAATCTTCTGTCGCTTTGATGTCTGCTTCGGAAGCGTTCTTGTTGATACACCAGTAGTTCTCAGATCCTGTACAAAGTCCCTGGTTTTCCTCTCCGGGAGCGCCGATGTAGATTGGCATCATGCCAAGGTCATCATCTGTAAGTAATCCAGCGTCGATAATGTTCTGGTAAGCCCATGTACCGTTCTGATAGAATACTGCCTCGCCTAAAGCAAATTCAGCAGTGGAGTCATCCCCTGTCTTTGTTGCAATCATAGCAGGCTCGCAGGTTGCATCGGTGATGTATAAGTCAAAAATCTGTTTGTACTGGTCAAGATATGTTCCTTCGATGGCATCTGTCTCACCGATTCCTTTATCTTTGTACTCATAGTAGATTGGAAGGTTTGCAAGGTGAGTTTTAAATCTCCAGTCAGAAGAGGAATCCATACCTGCGGAGGAGAATGCACCAGCCAGATTGTAATCAGGGCCTGCTGCCTCGCTTACCTCTGCAAGACGTGACTGAATGTCGTCTGCCACTTCTTTTAATGTTGCAAAGTTGTTGATTTTGTCGATGGAATCTACTTTTGCGCCGTCCATCTTGCAGTATGCATCAAGTACTGTCTTGTTGTAGATAAGGCCGTATGTCTCAATAACATAAGCGATACCCTGTACGGCATCTCCGTCTTTTAATACGAAGTCATCACTCTTTACATGAGAGTAAAGGTCTGTGTCTTTTAAATCTAAGCAGTAATCTTTCCAAGATGCCAGTCCCACCGGTCCGTTCACCTGGAATAAGGTAGGAGCTTCTGTCTTAGCCATCTCAGATTTCAATGTAGATTCATATGTTCCGGAAGCTGCTGTTACAACTGTTACAGGAACCCCTGTCTCGTCTGTGTAAGCTTTTGCAAGATCCTGCCACTGCTGATCCTGCTCTGGTTTAAAGTTAAGATAGTAAACTGCTCCGTCTCCGCTTGCTGCGGGAGCTGCTGCGTCGTCTCCTGTATCTGCCGCCTCAGTTGAAGGTGCCGCATTGCTTGCACTGTCTGTCTTATTTGCATCTGCTGCGGAATCATTATCTCCGCCGCCGCATCCTGCAAATAAGCTTGCTGCCATGGAAAGTAATAATAATGTTGCTACGCTCTTTTTCTTCATTTTTCATCCTCCTACTTAATAGTGAATCAATTAGTTTTTCTGAAAACGTTTCCTGTAACGTTCCCGGTAACGTTTTCAGTTGATATATTTACTATAACATGTTTTTCAAAAAAAGCAATACATTTTTTATCTTTTATTGGATGTTTTGTGGTTTTTCATAATTTTTCCAACTAATTTTTGGTTAATATCACCATTGAATCCCTGCATTTGAAAATATGTGACCGTCTGTTCAAACAAAATACCCTGCATGACTGCAGGGTATGGATCTTTACTCTTCATTATATGATTGCCTATCTTTAATATATATATTCCTTTTATATCTCTGTTTATTCAGAATCATGCCACACCTTAAGGGCCTGACTCTGGAATTTTACCCAGAAATCTGTGACATTTAATCCCTGAGGCTTTTTTCTGCCCTCCTCATACTGCAAAAAAGCCGTCTCCTGAAGCCCTCCTTTTAAGGCGGTTTTTATCACCGGGAAATGTCCTGTCATATCCGAAAGCTTTTCTTCCCAGGCAAGTGAGGATGCGTAAGCGGCAAAATCCTGTGCCGCACCGGCATGTTCCGTCACGCCGTTGACACACAGCACCGTTGTCTCCGATACCGGGCACATGGAAAGTTCATCGTTTAATTTTGGAAGCTTCTCCACCCCCCAGTTTTCTTCCAGCTCTCCTAACTCTTCTGGGGAGAGCAGAGCTGCCACCGTCCTGCCCCCGGCAAAATCCTCCGCCACTTTTCTGCTTCCAGGTTCCTCCTCGTCTAAGGCAATCACTGCGGTAAGGTTTCCGAAAAAATTCTTGCAGTTTTCAAATGTCTCCTCCTCATATTCGGGATACACTAAACCCTCCTCTTTGGAAAAGGTAATGCCGCTCCCCAGAAAGGCAAAATTGCAGCGGGGGTCTGACAGGTCCCACTCCAAAAGTTTTTCCACCCCTTCCCCAGGCTCATGCTCCAGGGAATAGTCTATAATCTCCTGAATGGAGGATGGAGCCGTCTCAAAATAGTCCTTGCGGTAGGCAAAAACACTGGTGTTAAAGTAAAGGGGATAGCCGTAATATTTTCCGTCATCTAAAAAACTGCAGGTCTTAGCCGCCATTTCGGCACAATCTTCCGGAAAGCTAACCTGATTTTCCGCCAGTATCTGGGTAAGGTATGCCTGCTCTAACTGCTCCCCCGGCAAAAGATATACATCCGGTGTAAGCTCCTGGGTTTTAGACGCTTCGTAAACCCCGGAAAAATAGTTGAAGGACTGCTGCTCCTCTACCCTTACCAAAACCCCTGTCTCCTCCTGAAAGGATTCCCCGCAGCTTTCAAAAAATTCTTTGTTTTCCGGCCCGTAGTACCAAAAGACAATTTCTTCCCCGGGCTGATAAGTTTTCTGGGTTTCCTCCTCCTGCTCCTGTCCTACTTCCTTTTCCTGCCTCTCCTGCTCTTCCTCCTTTTCCAGGACAAAACTTTTCGTCTGCCCATAGTGGGATGTTACCATCAGGGCCGTGGTAAATAAAAGAAGAAGGTAAAAAGAAAACTCTTTTCTTTTTTCTGATGTTCCCATTACTTCATTTCCTCAAAAACTTCTGTTAAAATCTCTGTCATCGTATCAACGTCTTCCTTCTCTATAATAAGGGGGGGCACAAAGCGCAGCACGTCAGATCCTGCAGTGATTAATACAAGCCCCTTTGAGAGAGCCTTAGCGGATACCTCCCCCACAGGAAGGGTGATTTGAAGTCCCTGCATCAGCCCCAGCCCCCGGTGGGCAATAACAAAATCATATCTGTCTCTCAGCTCTTCCAGGCGTTTCCACAGATAATCCCCCATTTCCTTGGCATGGTCTGCCAGTTTATCCCGCTCCATAATCTCAAGCACCTTGTCCACTGCTGCTCCCACCAGAGGATTGCCGCCGTAGGTGGTGCCGTGGTCTCCCGGACATAAGGATTTTTCCGCCACACGCTCTGTCATAAGGAATGCCCCTACCGGTACGCCGCAGCCAAGGGCCTTTGCCACTGTCATAATGTCCGGCTTAATGTCATAGTGCTGCCATGCAAACATTTTTCCCGTTCTTCCCATGCCGCACTGGATTTCGTCTAAAATAAGAAGAATATCTTTTTCCCTGCACAGCTTTGCCACGCCTTCCAAAAATTCCGGGGATGCGGGATAAATTCCCCCCTCCCCCTGAACTGTCTCTAAAAGAATGGCACAGGTCTTTTCTGTCACCAGGGTTTTCACACTGCTTAAATCATTGAAATCTGCAAAACAAACCCCTGGGAGCAATGGTTCAAAGGGCTCCTGGTAATGCCTGTTTCCGGTAACGGACAATGCCCCGATACTTCTCCCGTGAAAAGAGTGGTTCATAGCAATAATTTCATGCCCTGCATGTCCGTCTCTGGTATAGGCATATTTTTTTGCCGCCTTAATGGCTCCTTCAATGGCCTCGGTGCCGCTGTTTGTAAAAAACACCCGGTCCATGCCGCTTATTTTTTTCACCCGCTCCGCTGCTTTTATAATCGGCACATTGTAAAAAAGGTTTGAGGTGTGGATTAAATCATCTACCTGACTTTTTAAAGCCTCGCTGTACTCCTCATTGTCGTAGCCTAAGGCACAGACGGCAATCCCTGCGGCAAAATCCAGGTATTTTTTCCCTTCGGTGTCAAAGAGATAAACATCCTTTCCCTTTTCAAAGACCACGCCATACCGATTATAAGTATGAAGCAGATCCTGCTCCGCCTCTTTTATGTACCCATCACGATTCATGATAATACCTCTCTTCCTTCTCCCCTAAAATCGCTGTTCCGATTCCTTTATTTGTAAAGATTTCAAGGAGCAGGCAATGGGGAATTCTTCCGTCTAAAATATGTACTCTGGAAACGCCGTTTTCCATGGCGTCGATACAGTTGTTTAACTTGGGCAGCATACCGCCGCCGATATTACCCCCTGCAATGAGCTTCTTTGCCTCTGCGATAGGCAGTTCGGAAATCAGGGAAGCCTTGTCGGAAGGGTCTTTGTACACCCCTTCAATATCTGTTAAAAACGCCAGCTTTTCCGCTTTCATGGCCCTTGCAATGGCGCAGGCCGCATCATCTGCATTGATGTTGTAGGTGTCAAATTTGTCGTCCATTCCAATGGGACACACAATGGGAAGAAAGTCCTTTTCCAAAAGATCATATAATACTTTGGGATTCACCTCTGTAATCTCCCCCACATACCCGATATCCTTTCCGTCGGAGTACTTTTTCTCCACCTTTAAAAGCCCTCCGTCTTTTCCGCTGATACCCACGGCGTTTACCCCTAAGACCTGGACTTTCTGCACCAGGGACTTATTCACCCTGTTTAACACCATCTCCGCAATCTCCATGGTGGCGGCGTCTGTTTTCCGAAGCCCGTTAATAAATTCCGGCTCCATCCCGGATTTTTCCACCCACTTGCTGATATCCTTTCCTCCCCCATGGACGATAATGGGCTTAAAGCCTACCAGCTTTAACAAGGTCACGTCCTCAATGACCTGGCGCTTTAAGTTTTCGTCCAGCATAGCGCTGCCGCCATACTTTACTACGATTATCTTTCTGTTAAACCGCTGGATATAAGGCAGCGCCTCAATCAGAACCTCCGCTTTTTCCAGTATGTGTTTCATTGTATCATCTTCCATTTTTTATCCTTCTTTCTGTTTTTCTCCTGAACTGCAAAACTAAGAACGGTAGTCCGCATTGATTTTGATATAATCATATGTCAAATCGCAGCCCCAGGCCGTTGCGTCAAATTCCCCTGATTTAAAATCTGCAATGGCGCTTACCACCGGCTCTGATAAAATCCGTTCCGCCAGCTCCTCGTCAAATTTTAAAGCGGCCCCGTCTTTTACCACCTGGATTTTCCCCGCTGCGCTCTCATAGAATAAATCTATTTTTTCCGGATCAAATTCCGCCCCGGAGTACCCGAAGGCGCAGAGGATTCTGCCGCAGTTGGCGTCGTGGCCGTAAACCGCCGCTTTTACCAGGTTGGAGGATACCGCCGAACGGCTTAAAACCCTGGCCTGCTCTTTGCTTTCTGCCCCCATGACTTTTACCTCAAAAAGGGCTGTGGCCCCTTCCCCGTCCCCTGCCATCTCTTTTGCCAGGGTGGTATTGATATAGTTAAGAGCTTCCTTAAAAGCGGCATACCCTTTATCTTTCTTTGTAATTTCTGTATTCCCCGCCATTCCGTTTGCCAAAAGTAAAACCGTGTCATTTGTGGAGGTATCCCCGTCCACGGAAACCATATTGTAGGTGTCCACAATATCTTCTTTTAATGCCTCCAAAAGCAGTTCTTTGGAGATTGCGGCATCTGTGGCGAGGAAACTGAGCATGGTGCACATATCCGGGTGTATCATGCCGGAACCCTTGCACATACCCCCTATGGTACAGGTAACCCCATCCACTTCAAACTCTGCGGCCACTTCTTTTTCGTGGGTGTCTGTAGTCATAATTGCAAGGCTTGCAGTGTGGGCAGCGTCTCTGGTATGGGAGAGCTTTGGAACCATATCTTCTATTCCCTTAGAGATTTTGTCCATGGGAAGCTGCATCCCGATGACCCCGGTGGAGGCCACCAACACAGCATCCTCCGGTATATTTAATAATTCCCCTGCTTTTTCCGCCGTCTCTTTGCAGTAGGACATGCCCTCCTCCCCGGTACAGGCATTGGCAATTCCCGCATTGACCACAACGGCCTGGACAAAGGGGCCGTTCTCTACGATTTCCCTGTCCCACTTTACCGGAGCCGCTTTTACCACATTTTTCGTAAAGGTGCCTGCGGCCCGGCAGGGCTTCTCACTGAAAATCATGGCCATGTCACGGCGGTCTTTGTATTTAATTCCCGCCGCCGTATCTGCTGCCAGAAAACCTTTTGGGGCGGTAATGCCCCCGTCTATTTTTTTCATAGGATTCTCCTCTCTATCGGATAATTGCAAATTCATTTTCGTATCAAATTTTAACAGTTGAAAGGAGATTAGTCAATGATAATCCGCTATTCCTGCTCCCGAACCCACTGTACCCAGTCTGCATAATGCCTTCCCAGCACATGGGATCCGTCTGTTGAATATTCCGCCGCCAGATTCCCCTGCATAGTATGAAAAACCGCTGGGTTGGCCAAAAAATGGGAACAGATGCTGCAGATACACCCATATCTGCCCAATTTCCTCTATGCCATAGTCCTGTCAAAAGCCATACTGCCAGAAGATTACGCACTGTTTTCAAAAAACCTTCCCGGTTTATCCAGTAACGTTTTGTAGAAGACTTTTTAATCATATTCACAGAAAATTTACATTTCAGGGTAAAACTAGAGCCAGGAACCTGTTTTTTAGATTCCTGGCCTACAGTTCTATTTACACTGTTCTTTCAGCTTTCAGCAGGCACATTCTAAAACGGTATCATCCTGTCCGATTTCTTCTGCCACCCTCTCCCCAAGCCCCCGGTAAACTCTGCCGTTATAAATTATTTCAAAAATGTCATATAAACCGGATATTTTATCCCAAAACATAATTTTCCTCCATTATTTGCTCTTCTGACAGGGGATTTGTCTGGTTTTCTCCTGTGGAAGCCTGTTCGTTGTAAGCTTTGACGCAAGGTTTGACGGTCTCTGTGACGAGTTCTCGGAGGGTTTGGGAAACGGGAGTGTAGTCAAATTCTACTGGGGCGATTTTCTGTTTTCGCTGACCTATCTGTTTCAGGTTGATTGTTAGAATCATTTTAATCTTCCTCTTTCAATATCGCATACATTTTCATATCAAGGACTTTCCCATTTTTCACCGCATTATTCCTCAATGTGCCTTCGTACTGAAATCCTGCTTTTTCAAGCACCCTGAGGGATGCCGTATTATAAGCAAAAGGTTCTCCATAAATACGGATAATATCGCTTTTTTGAAAAACATAATCACATACCTGCTTTACGGCTTCCGTCATAATTCCTTTGCCCCAGTATTTCTCAGCGATATAGTATCCCAGTTCGGCAGTCTGCCTGTGAATATTTCCCTGACGAAACACGCCAATACTGCCAACCGCCACATCATCTACCGTAATAGCAAAAGCAAATGTTTCATTTTCATCTGCGGAAAGCATTTCGGAAATAAAATCCCCCCCGTCCTTTTCTGTGTAAGGGTAAGGCAGTCCATCCCGAAGATTATCCTGTACTTTTTTGTTTGAAAGGGCAGCTGCCAAACTTCCGGCATCTTTTAACTGCCACTTTCTGATTCTGCATTTATTTTTCATAATCATATTCCCTCTTCCGCCGGATATCATCGTGTCCCTGGCATCCTATCATCTCCATATTCCCCAAACCGTCCTTCGGCAATTTCCACACATATTCTAGAAATCCCCTGGCAGCTTTCCCTTCCGCTGCATTATATGTATATCCCAGCCTGCTCCCCACATGCTCTGCCGTCCGCTCAAACAAACTGCACATATGAAAAACAGCCCTCCAGGCTTCCCCAATATTTCCGCCAAAATAGGTATCCAGATATCCCTGATACTCTTCCGGTTCCAGCCACCTGTATAAGTACTTTGCAGACTTTCCCACACTGACCTGAAAATCCGTCTCAATGCCGACCTTCCAGGAAAGCATCTTTTCCAACTGCTTGCGGACCACAAAATTGGCCATATCCTGCACATAGGGCATCTCCTCCCGCCAAAGCCCTTTTGCGATATTATTGCTGCACCACCAGAATTCATTGGCACATGCCTGAAACTGCGGTTTCGTAGGCTTTTTTACATAGTAATCCTCATCTGTGGATTCTGGCACTGATGGAAGGATATTTTCCTTGTCCAGTAAAATCCGGCAAAGCCTGTCCTCATGAATATGCTCTCTGGCAAATCGGATTGTCTGTACGGTAAGGTCGATTCGGACGCCGTCTTCAAACTGCATCAGCCAGCCATAATGATTTTCCTTATCGCTTTCATAATCCGGATGTTCATCGGGATACTGCATATACAGGATTTTGCCAAACCTGTGAATCCAATCCCTGTCCTGGATAAATGTCTTTGTCTCCCCCACCACATACACAATGTCATAGTCCTGGAAAATATCTTTGGAAACCTTGGGATTTGTCCGGGAACCATTCATATATACCGCCAAAATCCTGTCGTCTGCCTTGGCAGTCTCCAAAAGCAGACGATACATTTCTTCCTCACTGCGCATAAAAACCTCCTTCTGTTACAATCTACTCCGCTCCACCAGCTTTTTATATACCCACTCCACCATCCAGGGCTCCGTTGACACTTTCAGGGCATCCTCCAAAGGCCACCATTTTACCCCCTGATTTTCTGCCGAATTTACAATCAGTTCCTGGTTTTCCTCCGCCTGGGCAAAATAGGTAACATTCATGTGCAAATGGCTGGGCACATAAATGCCTTTCCTTACATGCCCGTCCACCGTTAAAATTTCCAGGCTGAAAATTTCCGGGCTAAGCAGCACGGCATTTTTGACCCCGGTCTCCTCCTTAAGTTCACCCATTGCAACGGAACGCAAATCTTCCTCTCCGTCCGCATGGCCGCCAATCCAGGACCATGAGTTATAGATATTGTGATATACCATCAGTGTCTTGGTGCGTTCCCTGTTTACCGTCCACATGGAAGCTGTAAAATGGGCCGTGTCATTCTCACGGCTCAGACAATTTTCGTTCTTTGCCATATAGGCAATCATCCGCTCTTTGTCGCAGGCTTCCTGCTGATTTAGAGGTTTGAACTTTTTTATGCTCTCAAGTAAACTCATGCTTTTTACACCTCTTTATTATCTTCTCTTCCAGCCATCTTTTAGCATCTCTCCATTTCAAAAAAACGCAACTCTTCCCTGATTCTGTCAATCCCATGCTCCATCACATACCCATACACAGGAGGGTAGAAAATTGCATCATCTGCCAGCTTTTCCTCCCGCCGCCTTAAATTTTTCATAAAATCCGAAAAACTCACTTTTCCGAAATTGTTCATCTCCTTTAGCAGTGCGGTGTCCCTTAGTTTCCGCCCCGCCTCCTCTTTGGGATATCCCATGCCCATGGGGGCAGAAAACAACGCTTTTAATGTTTCCGTGAGATTAATCTCCGCACCCCAACCCCAGTTTAACCCCAATGGATAGGAAAGGGCATTCCCATTGTTTATCCTGCCGAAAAGGTAAGCGTCTGAGACATTCGCCGCATACCCGCAGAGAACCCCCGGCAATGTGTTGCAGGCCAGCATCATGCCCTGGCCGGAGGAGCAGCCTGTCACCACAAAATCTACCGATTTGCTGGCTAGAAGCAGGCCGACGCAAACCGCTGCCTGTATGTAGGAAAACTCCCTCTTGTCATCCTCATATATGCCAAAATTAATGACTTCATGTTCCGCTCCCACCGCTTCTCTTACGCATCTTTCTAAAATTTTGTTTTTGCTTTTCTGAGAACTTGCCTGGATAATGCCTATCTTCATTATGCTGTCCTCTCCTGATTCCGTACAATATTTTCACGTGCCATTCTTTATCTGTTCTATCATATATGCAGCATATTCCTGCACGCAATTCTCCTCCCACTTCCCTTTTCTGTCCCACACATATTCCTCCAGCGCCTGCAAAATCAAACTGCGGTACTTCCCAGGGATATTTTCTATCCCCCAGTTTCCCCCTTCCCGTTTTGACAGAATCAATCCCTCTTTTTTATATGCCAGCACTCTGCACAAATTCAGAATAATATACGTGGGATTTGCAGTAATTTCTTCCTCCGCATTTTTAATATCATTCCAGATACTGTCAAAATAACATTCCCTGCTGACCTCCCCAAAAACCTCCTTGATCCCCTTTCCCCAAAGGCATTTCCCTCTGTGGCGGATCATGGTTACATGGGCTGCCAAATCTTTGTCTGTGCCTTTCATTTTCTCAACATAGTCGTAAGGGTTTGCCTGATACCATGGTAAATGCGCAACTGAAAAATGCAGCTCAAAGGGGGTAGGATAGACAAAAGGCCTGCATACATCCCTTTTCACAATGCTGAACTCTATTCCTTTTTCCGGCGCATCTGCATTTAATGCTGCTGCCATATCCATATATTTGCGTTTTTCTTCATCGGAAATTGGCCTGTCCACTACAGTCAACAAATCAATATCACTCTTTTTTTCATTGAAGCAATCCATTGCGGCAGATCCATGAAGATATATCCCCACCAGATTATCCCCTAAAATTTCCCGGCTCCGCCTGGTAAAATTTTCTGTCACTTTCTCTAAAACACCCATATCCTCTATCCCAAAATCTATTTATAATAGTTTTCTTTCAGCCACCTGACCACCCCGTCTTCATCGTTGGATAAAATAATTGCCGAAGCATATTTTTCTAAATCCTCGTGGGCATTGGAGACGGCATATCCTCCCTGATTAAGAATCTTACAAAATTAATTTTGCAATTTCTGTCATATGCCTGCCATCTGTTCCGCAGCAGCCTCCGAATATTTTAAGCGGGACAATCTCCCGAAGTTTTAACATCGACTCTGCCAGTTCTTTTGGATCAGAGGTTTTCAGTTCTTTCGACCCATCCAATTCCTCAAAAGATAAGGCCGTCGTATCTATGTATTTTATCGCTTCCGAAACAGGTGTTCCCTCTGCAAGACAACCATCTTTTTTTATCGTGAAGCTGATGATGTAAGGAATCTTTTCATCCTGTATTGCCAAAGCGATACCTGCCGCCTCATCAAGACAAGGTATCAGGGCTGCATATAAAAAATCAATTTCCGCCCGTTTAAAAAAGGAAATCTCCCATTTGTGAAAGTCACAGGCGTCTTGCAGGGAAAGACATCCTGCTCCTGTATAAGCATCTCCCCTGCACCCAATCAGACCTCCCACATACATTTCCAGGTCATTTACCTTCTGCACCCTGCGCAAAAACGCCACATTGTCTTTATAACAGATGCATGAAAACAGGAGGACTTTACCCTGTCCTGGTTTGCCCGTCTTGTGGGACTTGTTACATTTTACCATACTTTCTGATTTTCCTCCACAAAAACCGCAAAAAAACGCCGCCTGTCATATCGCAGCCCGAAACAGAACAGAGCCGCCGCAGAATACGGCAGCCCTATGCGTTACCTCAAATTTAATTTCCAATCCTAACTTCTCCATGCCGTAATAGGATCTCAAATCCTTAGATACTTACACCATTCCATATTTATCACTGCCCTTTTCTGCCTGCTCTAAAATGCGCAGATAATGATTTGCCTCCCGGAGCACATGATCTGCCAGAAGGGGAAGGATAATGGAGCGAATCTCACAGCATGTAATTCCTTTTGTGCCCGCTGTCTTAAACTGCTGATACTGCTTTGTAAGCTGCAATGTCCCTGGCGTTAAAGTGTTTACCTTCCCCTCCTGCTCCCTTGCCTCTTCCAAAAGGCAGCAGTAATCTTTGGCAAACCCCTGGGCCTTTTCCATCAGTTCGCACTCTGTCGGATCCAAAAGCCCCCGGATAAACTGGGCGTGCTCCATCATTATCTGATTCCAGAATAGTTCCGGATGATTGACATCAGGTATTGAAACTCTGCCTCTCCGCTCAAGCTCTATCACAATCTGACGGTACAATTTTGCTTCCCGCAGAATATGCTCGACCAACAGCGGGTAATTTGCAGTATAAAGTCTGCACCCTGTCATTTTCCTTAAGACCTCTTCCTTAAAGGAAATCAACCCGTGCAGACATTTTAGCATGTGCCGGTTCAGCATTCTCACCTGGCGCACCATCCCCCGGTTTACCCGTACAATATTTCCGGCGCAAAGCCGTTCCTCTGCCTCAGTAATCTTCTCGTCAATGGGAATCCCTGTCAGATCCGCCGTCTGGCATTCTGCTTTTTTTGTAAACTCCGTTACGATTTCCCCGGAATTTAATACCGGCTCTCTGACAACGCCATCCGCAAGGATGACGGTTTTTCTAAGTCCGTCTTCAAATGCTTCCCGGAACCAGTCTGCACGTTTTATATACTCCGTTTCCTTCCCGGGAAAGCCGGCCATCAAAAACAGGGAATGCTCCTTCATAATCCTTCCGAAAAAAAGATGTGTTTCCAACGATAATGTTACATATTCTTTCATGTCCTCGCATACCTTTATAATTTAGATTTCTTTATACTATATGCATAAGACACAAAAATAGATAGTGTTATCATATGATGCTTGATTTATATATTTCGTCCCTGATATTGTATCGTTACAACATATACTGTTTTATCTGCTTCATTAATACGAAAAATAACAATATAATTATCAATCAACAACTGACGATAACCTTTCCCTGCATACCTGCCCTCTCTCATTTATCGTTACCGAACCCCATATATTTTTTCCCACAGGCGCCGGAGGGATATTGCCCACCCCTTCTAAGTTTTCTGTTTTCACAAGGCTATCCAGGCTGACCACGTAAATTTCTGCTATCCGCATACATTTCTCAATATCCGGACGTGTTGCGCCGCTTTCCCATTTTGCATATGCCTGACGGGAGATATTTATTTTTTCGGCAATTTCTTCCTGGGAATAGCCGTTCATATTGCGAAGCATAAATGGCCGGAAACAACCGTTGGCCCGCCAATTATATGATCGATAAACCAGATAAGGTCGTTGCCGTTTGTATCCATATCGTACAGGCTCTCCTCATGGGAAGATTCCCGTGGCCATATACATCTATGGCATAAATATGCCAGTCTTTGCTTAACTGAGGCATGACAAGGGCGTAATCCTCCCACATGCTCATCTGCCCGTGGATAAGGAGTAGAGCCGGCTTATCATTTTCTACCTCGCCGTAGTTAATCACATGCCCGGAGGGAAGGGTGACTTGCTTTTCTTTTGCATCTGCTTCCTTTAATGCCTTTTCATATTTATCATACCAGTGGATATTTCTGTGCCAAAAATGCCTGCAAAAATCACGGCCAAGGCGATGATTGCCAAAAGGATAATCCCAATCACTTTTATTACTTTTATCATAGAAATCTTCCTTTCCTTTTATTTCTATGAATATTGTAAGAAATGATTGCAAAAGGCACAAGCAATCAAAGATATCAAAAAAGCATAAAATTGTTACATTTTTGCCATTTTCACAGATATCCCCTTTTTCCCGCTTCCCTCATTAATTCCGGCTGAATATGGGGATAGGTCCACCGCTCCGGCAAATTAGACGTTATTACAATTTCCTCAATCTCGCTGTGCAGCTCCCTTTTTGCTGTTTCCAGAATGGTTTCCCCGGCTTCCCGGTGCCCTCCGGGCACTTCCCAGGTATCCCTTTCCCTGTGCCTGCAGAAAACGTACTTGTCCTGGGTTTTCGATAGTATCACTGCAAATTTAAGCTGTTCCTCTTCTATATCTTCATAGAACTTAACCTCTGTCATAATCCCCTCCCATTTTTATCATCCTTACAAATCCAAAACAGAAAAAATGCCGCTTAAAGATTCCAATGTATCATCCTGTCCAAAGTCCTTTTTTTCTTTACTTCTGTTAATAAGGACAGAAACAATTCCAGCCTTCTTTGCCCCGATAATATCCTTTTCCTCATCTCCCACAAATATCATTTCATCCGAATAAACTCCCAGAGAATCCAGCAGTTTCAAATATCCTGCGGAGTTTGGTTTTCGATAGCCAACATCCACAGAAGTAATTGCGATATCAATGAAATCGGAAAGTACAGCGATATCCTCTAAAGAAAATGCATTATCCATTCCATAGGCCACATCCGTTAAATTTCCTGTTTTTATCCCATACTGTTTTAATTTTTCCAATGTGGCAGTTGTTTCCGGATAGGGCTGGGCATCCGCCCGAAAAAAAGAAAAAAATCCGGATTTAAAAGGGTATACATCTGTCTTTTGTCCCCATTTTTCTATTATTTCATTAAAAATGCAGTCGGAAGTTGTCTCCCATTCCCGGGGGTTCACTCTGGTGTTATACTTCAAAAGAACATCTATTGCCGCCAAAATCATGTCCTCTGACAAAGTAATACCGGCTGCAGCGGCAGCGTGCTTAAGCCCTGGCCGATAAAGCCCCTGCCAGTTTAATGGATTATTATATTGAATCAGCGTATGACCCACATCAAAACCAACTGCCTTTATTTTTCCCACGTTTTTAAATCCCATATAAAATTTCACCTCTGTTTTCATATATCGGATGGAAGCTCTTTTTTTATCCATCCACCCAATACCATTACAAAACTTACAATAACAGCATAATTTTTATACACATAAATGAGTTGTTAAAAAAAATTGAAAGGAGCAATGTTCTATGAAAGTAAAAATTCGGGCATTATATCAAAATGGTCTCAAGAACACCTTTGCCCATGCAGAATAGCAGACATATAGCAATCTGTATGGGCGAATCACACTATATGTTCTGCTGTATCTGCACTTTATTTATAAAAAATAAATAAGGAGCGGCAGGAATGAAATATGTAAATGCAGCAGAAATACTTCCGGAGAAATTATTAAAAGAGATTCAGACGTACATGGATGGAGGTGTGTTATATATTCCCAAAACATCCGCTAAAAAGGGATGGGGTTCCGTCAGTGGTTCACGCAAATTCTATCAAAAGAGAAATAAAGAAATACAGTTTCTTTTTAAAAATGGATATTCCATAGAAACACTGTCAAAGCAATACGGACTGGCACACAGCACACTAAAAAAAATAATATACAGCTAATCAAAGGACGCTTGCGCAGGCAGGCGTCTTTTTGCGGCAATATTGATTATAAATGTTCTTGCTATTTACCTGCACAAAGTATTTTCTTATAATGAGGTATATTATATATGAGGAGGATGTATGTATGGCTAAAATAATTTCAAGAAACTTTAGGGTTTTATGTGACTTTATGGATGTATATCAATTTATGATTGATATATATGAAAAAGATTGGAGAAATGGTGTTCCCGCTCCATTTTTGGAGTATGCGCTTTCTAGTGATTGGATGGATAAATCCTTAGTGCACCGCTGGAAACTTTGGGAGGATGATGGATGTATAGCAGGACTTGTTTTTTACGAAAATCCTGTAAATGATGTGTATTTTAGTCTGCGTCCGGGCTATGAGAAGCTGGCGGATGAGATGGTTTCCTATGCAGTTTCGTCAATGCCCCGTGTGGATGGCAATCTCAGATTTGTGATTTTTGATGGGCAAAATGCGGTGAAAGAAGCAATAACAAAAGCAGGTTTTCGACAATCTTCAGGCTTTACAGAGAACGTCTTTGATTTTGAACAATCACTTAATTATCCCTTGCCGGATGGCTTTCATTTCGTGGATTCTAAAAAATTTTCAGTAGAAAAAATAGCGGAATGCTGTTGGAAAGGTTTTGACCACGAAAAAGAGGAAGGTCCTTGGAATGGAGATGCTGAGTATGGATACTATGAGTTAATGGCGCCGCACATGCATCCGGAAGATTCCGTTATCATTGAAAATGACCAGGGGGAGTATGTCTGTTATGCAGGTATGTGGTGGACTCCGGAAAATCACCTTGCTTATATGGAACCACTATGTACGATTCCAAAATATCGAAAAAAAGGCTTGGCAACAGCGGCACTTTCAGAACATTACCGCCGGCTGAAACCTTTAGGCGCAACACATATGACTGGCGGCGGCAATGCATTTTATGAAAAAATAGGTTTTAAGCCTATGGTTCATTGGACTTTTTGGGAGAAAAATAGCTGAAATGCTTATCCCTTAATTGCGGAAAGAAAACGGCTGGCAAAAACCGCCAGCCGAAGAATTGGCCGCCTCAAATCTGTGTGCCAATTACGTGATATACTGATACTTCTTTAATTTCCTTCCTGTGACAATGCAAATCACACATCCGGCTGCGCCAAGCACAAACATCATAAGGGCTGCACCGGAGCCCTTGCCGGAGCCAAAGAGTGTTTTTAGAATGGATATTCCCCCATATTTTCCCATAAAGGGTTCGCATATATTGTCTACCATAAAACCGCCCAAAAACAACCCGATGGGAATGGTAAAAAATTGAAGGGTGTTGCGGCATGCATACACACGCCCCTGCAGCTCTACGGGAATCGAAGTCCTTAAAATCACATCCAGATTTGCACTCATGACAGGTACAAGAATCCATCCAATCACCTGGCCAATACACCATAATACAGGCTCCCTGGAAAAGGCCAGCAAAAAATTCTCCGTGCCCAGGGAAAACAGCATAGTAAGATAAATCACCCTTACCCGGTCCTTGGGTTTTGGCAAAACCAAAACAATCAGGCTGCCAAGCATCATGGCAAAACCGGCGCAGGACGTAACAATCCCCAGGACAGAGGAGCCGCCTTTGGGATTGGGAAGCACATAGCCGGGCAGTGTGGCATCAAAGGCAGAAGCCACCAGATTTACCCCTGACATAAATAGGATCAATGTCAAAATCATGGGATTTCTTTTTAAAAACACAAGCCCTTCTTTTGCAAGATGAAGTACACTTTCTCCCTTATCACTCTTATTTTCCGGTATTCGGATAAAAAACAAGAGTGCCAAAAATGCAACCCCAAAACTTCCCAGGTCAACTGCGATCACTCCGTTTAGCCCTGCCAATGCGTACAAAGCCGTGGCAATCAAAGGATTTAAGATGGATATCAGCGCCCTTGACCCGGAGCAAAGCCCGCTTGTCTTCTGGTAATACTCATCCGGAATAATAAGGGTCATGGCAACTTCAGAAGCAGGCTGCTGCAGGGTATTCATAAATCCTGAAATCACATTTAAAACGTATAAATGCCACACCATTAAACGATTTGTACGGAATAAAACAAGCACAGTCACGGTGCACATTGCTGCAAACATATCACAGCCAAGCATTGTCTTCCTCTTATCCAATCGGTCTGTCAATGCCCCGGCAAATATGCTCATTAATACATATGGCGCATAAGAGCATATGGTAAGGGCTGCTGTGCTTAGAGAAGAACCGGTCTTTTCGTACAGCCATAAAGCCAATGCAAAGGTTGTAATGCTGCTGCCAAGCTGGGATATGCTCTGGGTACTCCAGAGTATAAAAAAATTTTTTAGCTCCAATAATTCATTTTTCTTTAATTTTATCATTTCGTTGCTCCTTTTTTGCGTATTATTCAAAACAGAAGCAAAGCCTGAGGATAAAGCATCATGCCATTCCTCCATGCAGTCTCCTCAGACTCTGCATGGAGCTTTAGCAATACAAAGTATCATTTTATCTCCTTTCCCAAATCAATTTAAGTGGTTAAATTTTGTGATATTCCCCTCATTTAACGAAAAGTCATAATAATTCAAATCTTCCCGGAAGGTAAACCCGGCACTCCTCCAGAACCTGTTTCCCACCTCATTGCTGGTAAAGGCAATCAGGCTTACTTTATTAATTTCCTCTTCCTTAAGGGCTCTCATGGCAAATACCGCCATGGCCTTTCCGATGCCCTGTTTCCTGTAATCTTTGTGGACGCACACGTGATAAAAGCAGCCCCGCCTGCCGTCGTGGCCGCAGAGGATGGCGCCCACTACCCTGCCCTGATCCTCCGCCACCACGCTGGTGGAAGGATTCCGCTTTAAAAAACGCTCCACCCCCTCCCTGGAATCGTCGATGCTTCGGATGCCAAAGCCGTCGATGCTCATCCACAGTTTATACACCAGATCATAATCTTCTATTGTCATTTTCCGAATCTTATAATTTATCTTATCCATATGTTTTACGGGAACATGGGGACTAATTCCAACCCTTCCGATTCCTTCTGGCCAAAGAGCAGGTTCATATTTTGCACCGCCTGTCCGGCCGCCCCTTTCACTAAATTATCCAATGCGCCCATCATAATAATTCTGCCGCACCGTTGGTCTATTTTAAAATTCACGTCCACATAGTTGCTGCCTTCCACCCATTTTGTCTCCGGGCACACATCTTTTTCAAGTACACGGACAAATTTCTCACCGGCATAATATTTGTCATAGGCAGCTTTAATTTCTTCATAGGAGGGATAAGTCTCGCTGCCGTCAGCTCTCTTTATCTTCTTTAAATTCGCATACTCTGTGGCTAAAATCCCCCGGTTCATGGGGACAAGATGGGGGGTAAAGCTCACTTTGATTTCTCTGCCCGCCCCGTAGCCAAGCTGCTCTTCAATTTCCGGGGTATGTCTGTGGCTTGCCACTGCGTAGGCTTTCATATTTTCGTTTACCTCACAGAACAGGTTTTGCACCTTTGCCCCCCGGCCTGCCCCGGAAGTTCCCGATTTTGCGTCAATAATAATGGAATCTGCATCAATTAACCCCTCTTTCACCAGAGGGTATGCCGTTAAAATAGAGCATGTAGTGTAACACCCCGGATTGGCCACAAGCCTTGCCTCTTTTAACTTTTCCCGGTTAATTTCACACAGGCCGTACACCGCCTCCCCGATAAACTGGGGGGATTTGTGCTCCATCTTATACCACTCTTCGTATACTTTCACATCTTTGATGCGGTAATCTGCACTTAAATCCACCACCTTTGCCTGGCTTAAAATTTCCTCTGTCAATATAGACGCCAGATAACCCTGGGGTGTGGCGGTGAAAATCACATCCACCTGACGGGCCAGCTCACGGATATTGTCATCCAGGCAGGTATCCTCCACAATCTGAAACATGTTCTGGTATACATCCGCATATTTTTTGTCTATGTAGCTTTTGGAGCCGTACCATTTAATCTCCACATTTTTATGTCCCAGAAGAAGACGCACCAGCTCTCCCCCTGCATATCCCGTAGCCCCGATAATTCCCGCTTTAATCATTCTATCTTCACTCCTCTTTCTACTCTATCTTCCTGTACGTAAAGAAATTATCCCTTACTCTCCCTGGTCGATTGCATAATTATACACCCCCATTACATATTATGCAATATCTTTTTTTTATGAGAACAGCTCTTTTGTTTTCCGCATCCGCTCCGCAATGGAAACCTGGAAAGGACACCTGCTCTCACAGCTTTTACACTGGATACAGTCTGACGCATTTGCAGTAAGCTGCCCGTAATGCGCCTTAACCGTTCCCGGGATTTCACTCTGCATAACCGCCAGATCGTAGAGTTTGTTTACCATTGCAATATCAATTTTTTCCGGACAGGGGGCGCAATGTCCGCAGTAGGTGCACTGTCCCATGGAATATGCGTGTTTCGGGGCTGAGGCCAAAACGCTGGCATAATCCTTTTCCTCCTCCGTGGCAGTCTCATAGGCCACCGCCTCATACACATGCTTTGGATTGTCAAACCCTGCCATAATGGCGGCCACTGCCGGGCGGGTTAAGGCGTAATGGATACACTGTACGGGAGTTAAGGCTGCCTGGAAAGGAGAAGTCTTTTCATCAAACAACCTTCCCCCTGCATATCCTTTCATCACAGTGATTCCCACACCGTTTTTCTCACAGATTTTATATAATTCTTCCCTCTCCGGGGCAATCCCCCCTAAGCCTTCCTTATATTCCTCCGCAAAATACTCATCTAAATCCGTCACAGGGGGCAGCATATCAAAGGCCGGGTTAATGCTAAAGAGTATCATTTCAATTTCCCCCTGGCAGGCCGCCAGTTTTGCAATGGCAGGATTGTGGGAACTAAGGCCGATGTGCCGGATTTTCCCCTGTTTCTTCAGGCTGCGTACATACTCCATAAACTCCCCTTCCACAGCTTTTTTATATTCTTCCTCCGTGTCCACAAAATGAATCATACCCAAATCTATGTAATCCGTCTGCATCCGCGCAAGCAGATCTTCAAAAGCAGGCTTTACCTTTGCAAGCTCCCTGGTCCTCACATACTGTCCGTCTTCCCATATGGAGCCGATATGACCCTGGATAATCCACTTTTCACGTTTTCCCTTTAGTGCCAGGCCGATATTGGACCGCACGTTGGGCTCCGACATCCAGCAGTCCAAAATGTTAATCCCCTGTTTTTCGCACACCTCAATCACTTCTTTTACTTCCTCTGTATTGTGACGTTCCAGCCACTCTCCCCCCAAACCGATTTCACTGACCCTTAACCCCGTTTTTCCAAGCTCTCTGTATCTCATACCATATCCTCCGTTTCCCGAGCCGGCGCATGAGATTTAATGCACCGGCTAATATTCTGTTCTTTTGATTGTACCACATAGCAAACATACATTCCACAAATATTGCATGATTTTGCTTTTTATATAGTTGTGTTTTTACCACAGTTGTTGTATATTATGTTTGAGTGAATTTTTATACGAAATGTTCTTATCATGGAACATTACATAATAAAGAAAAGAAAGGAAGCATTTACTATGAAAGAAAAAGTTGTATTAGCTTACTCCGGCGGACTTGACACTACTGCCATTATCCCCTGGTTAAAAGAAAACTACGATTATGACGTTGTCTGCTGCTGTATCGACTGCGGCCAGGGTGAGGAATTGGACGGCCTTGAGGAGAGGGCCAAACTCTCCGGCGCCAGCAAATTATATATCGAGGATATCACAGACGAATTCTGCGACGAATATATTGTTCCCTGCGTGCAGGCCGGAGCCGTATATGAAAACAAATATCTTCTGGGAACTTCCATGGCACGTCCCGGCATTGCCAAGAGACTGGTGGAAGTGGCCAGAAAAGAAGGGGCTACCGCTATCTGCCACGGGGCTACCGGAAAGGGCAATGACCAGATCCGCTTTGAGCTTGGCATAAAAGCACTGGCTCCCGATTTAAAGATTATCGCTGCATGGCGTGACGACAAATGGACCATGGATTCCAGGGAATCGGAAATTGAATACTGTAAGGCCCACGGCATCCACCTGCCCTTCTCCGCAGACAACAGCTACAGCCGTGACCGGAACTTATGGCATATCAGCCACGAGGGCTTAGAGCTTGAGGACCCGGCATGTGAGCCAAATTATGACCACCTGTTAGTCCTTGGGGTTTCCCCGGAAAAGGCCCCAGATGAGGGAGAATATGTCACCATGACCTTCGAAAAAGGCGTTCCCACATCCGTAAACGGCAAAAAGATGAAAGTCTCCGATATTATCCGGGAATTAAATGCCCTTGGGGGCAAACACGGCATCGGTATCGTGGATATTGTGGAAAACCGTGTGGTTGGAATGAAATCCCGGGGTGTTTATGAAACTCCCGGAGGAACCATTCTCATGGAGGCCCATGACCAGTTGGAAGAGCTGGTGTTAGACCGGGCAACAATGGAAGTGAAAAAGGATATGGGAAATAAAATGGCCCAAATTGTCTACGAAGGAAAATGGTTTACACCTCTCCGGGAAGCTGTCCAGGCATTTGTGGAATCCACCCAGCAGTATGTAACCGGAGAAGTAAAATTCAAGCTTTACAAGGGCAATATTATAAAAGCCGGAACCACTTCCCCCTACTCCCTCTACAGCGAATCTCTGGCAAGCTTTACCACAGGGGATTTATATGACCATCACGATGCGGAAGGATTTATCACCCTCTTTGGACTGCCCTTAAAAGTTCGGGCTATGAAGATGGCTGAACTTCAGAAAAATAAATAGGAAATTTATCAGCATTTATGAAACCGCCCCGAAGCAAATGCTTTTGGGGCGGTTTCTGATATTCTATTCTACTTTTATGGAAAAACCCTCATATATCCCAGCCGGGACTTCTTCGCCAAAATCGTACTGCTCCACTGAATCTTTTTCAAATGCATATACCGTTACCATCTCTTTCATAGGATCAACAATCCAGTACTCTCTCACGCCGGCGGTACGGTACTTGAATAACTTTGCCATATAATCCCTTGCTTTACTGTTATGCGATACAATCTCAATAATCCAGTCAGGGGCACCGTGACAGCCCTTCTCATCCAGTTTGGATAAATCACAAATAACAGAAATATCCGGTTCCAGATAGTTTATATCATCTTCATTCAAAAATACGGCAAATGGAGCCGCTAAGGCTTCACATTCCCCTTTTTTTTCATCAATATAATTTGCGATTGCCTGATGCAGCTTTCGGCTTATTTTCTGGTGGCTAAAGCTTGGCGGCGCCATATAATAAATTTTTCCGTCAATCAGTTCCGCCCTCTGTCCGTCAGGCAGCCCGTATATATCTTCAAGGGTATATATTACTTCTGATTTTAATGCTTCCATACTGCCCCTCCTTCCAAACAATTATTTCATCGTATTTTTATTATATCATTTTTCCATGGGAAAAGTCACCAGATTCTTTTTCATTCTGCAGCAAGGAATAATCACGAATCAAACAGGGCTGCCCACAAAAAAAACCATCCAGCCCAAAACTGAATGGTTTTTTCTATCCTATTCCGACACCACAACATCGATAGTTTCCCCGGTGAATACGCCGGTGCTTACCGTTCCGTCTTTTGTGTAAATAACAGGTTCCCCTTTGCTTTCCAGGTTCCCTTCCCCGGAGGCCGTGCCCTCCATTTCCGAATTTTGCTTTAAGAGTATTTTTCCCTCTTCGCTGACTTCCACAGTATCCGCTTCCTTTGATTTCTCCAGCTTCTCTTCCAGCTTTGCCTGTTCTTCTTTCCGTTTTTGGATGGCCTTCTCCTGCAATTCCCGTGCTTTTTCCCTTGCCTCCTTTGCATCCTCCTCCATTCCTTTTTCCGCCTTGTCATAATAATCGTAGGCTTCTTCGGCATAATCCGCCGCATAACCCATAGCCCGCTTCATAACAGAAATATCCCCTCTTCGCCTGGCATCTTTAAACACCCGCATTGGGGTATCCATATTTTTAATATTTGTACTTGCCCCAACCAGACCTTCCATGGTTTTCGTATTCATAATATACCTCCTTGTAAAATTTTTCCTGCCACACTCCAGGGCCGGCTTATCTGCCCTGCAGGTATATTTCTTATTTCGGCAACATGAAATTTTACATAACATTTCTGTTACAAAGGGTCTGTTCCATGTCATGTCCGGCAAAAAGGCAGCAGGACGGAGATGGAAAACACCCCGTTCTCCACTTCCGTCTGCACCGTCCCGTCATACTTTTCCGCTGTATCCTTTATGTTCAAAAGCCCGATGCCATGGCCTTTGGGGTTTTCTTTCCCTGTAAATCCCCTCTCTGGTATCTCTTTTAAATCCGCAGTATTTTTCACTTCAAAAAGCAGACACTTTTTCACCGTTTTTACCTGTACATCAATAAAAGCATCCCTTCCCGGCAAAGCTTTGCACCCCTCTATGGCATTATCCAGCATGTTCCCTAAAATCACGCAGAGGTCAAATTCATCTATGCCTGTTTCCCTTGGTATATTCACCTCACAGCGCCATGGGATGTCCTTCTCCTCTGCAAGCTTTTTCTTCCGGTAAAGCAGGGCATCTATTACCCGGTTTCCCGTAACCGCCCCGGCCCTTACTCCCCCCTGTTCCTCCATAGCAGAGAGATATTGCTCCATCTTTTCCCAATCTCTTTTTTCCAAAAGATTTTTTAAGGCAATGACATGGTTTTTCATATCATGCCGCAGGCGCTCCCCTTTTCTGTCCTCTTCTTCCAGCATTTTATAAGAGGCAATCTGGGCCAGGTACTTTGCGCTTTTCTGCTGCTGCACATACAGTTCATCCATTCCGAAAATAAAAACTCCTGCGGCAAAGGCGCACAGCAGGGTAAGGATGCAGATTTCCCCATAGGCAGAAAGCTGGCTGTAATATAGGTTCCCGCCGTTGGGCTTTACCGAAACCCCTCTGCTGGCTCCCCATTCCGCAATATCCACCACAAAAATCAGCAGAAAAACAGGAATGGACTGCAAAAAATACCACCTCTTTGTCTTGCCGCAAAATACAGACTCCATGGGGCGGGATAAAAGGAAAATCCCCCCTGTGCATATGAGGGTTTCCATGCATTGAATAACAAGTATCTCCCCCTCTTCTAAAAAAGGCTCCGGTATCCCCCGAAATGTGTGAAGGAAAATTAACGTCCCCCCGCTGAAAAGGGATTCCAAGAATTCTTTGCACAAACCCATGGCAAGAATCAAAAAAGCACCTGCCAGAATTTTTACCTCCCTGCCTCCCTGAAAGAAAAGCACAACCAGGACAATAAAAAACAAATGCTGCAAAACCGCCGCCATGAGATAGGGCATCCCCCATACCACGAAAAAAACATACCAGGCCATCTTAAAAATCGTCAGCAAAAGGATACATGCAATTTTTTTTTGCCGGGAACTTTGAAAAAATTTCTTTAAAAACACTACGGCGGCAAAACTTTCTCCCACATAGCAAAATAGTGACACCGCCATATCCCACAGGGAAAAAAACGGGCTCATAAAATCCCTCCGTTTTTTCTCATAAATCTCAGATATTCCTGACAGAAAAGTTCATATCTCCTCTTTGCAATTCCAATTTTCTCCCCGGTATCCAGAAAAATTTCCTGTCTGTTATATCCGTCCACATATTTCAGATTCACAAGATAGCTCTTATGACACCGGAAAAAACCTTTTTCCAAAAGGCTCTCCTCCAAAACACCCATGCGCCCGTAGTAGGTAAAATTCCCTTCTGGACCGTGAACCACAATCATCCTCCCCATAATCTCAAAATAACTGATGTCATCTAAAAACAGTTTGATCTTCTGCCTCTCCTTACTCACCATAATAAAATCCCCGGAAGTTTTCTTTGTCTTTTCCACAGCCCTTATGAGAACGGTTTTCAATTTCCCCATGTCCAAAGGCTTTAGGAGATACCAAAAAGCCTCCACATCATAGGCGTCAAATACATATTTCCTGCTGGCGGAGAGAAATACCAGCATATTTTCACAAGACTTCTCTCGAAAAAGCCTTGCCGTCTCCATGCCGTCCAAATCCGGCATCAGGATATCAAGAAACACCAAATCAAAGCTTTCTGCAGCCTTAAGGAGTTTTGTGCCGCTGGTAAACTGGCGGATTACATGGGGTATGTTCAGTTCTTTTAAGACTTTTCCAATTTTTTCCGTGATGGTGAGACATTCTAATATTTCATCATCGCAAACTGCTATGGACATCATCGTACCATCTCCTTAATACTCCTTCGTAATCTTCTCAATCCCGTATATTTCCATAAATTCTTTCAGTTCCTTCTCATTTCGTATAAAAGCCGCCTCATGGAATTTCCCGGTCTCCCTATCCTTAAAACCTGCCACCTGCTCCCCGTTGCAGATACTGCACCTTAACACAGGTATCTGTTTCTCCCGGTCAAAGGATTTCTCTTCCAACCCCTCTGCCTTTTTCTCTCTCTTAAAAAACATAGCTTCACCTCACAATCTCCCCCAATACTTCCACACCATACTGCATCTCTTTCTCAGTCAATGCCCCATAACCCAAAAGCAGGGTGGGATATTCCTTTTCCTTTAAAACGCTTCCCGGTATCTGGTACTCCTCTAAAGTATACACAACAACCCCGTTTTCTTTGGCCCGGTTTACAATGTCCTCCTGGGACAAAAGCGAATCCACCTCCACTAAGAGATGCATTCCCGCATTGTCCCCGTAAATCTTATGCACCCAGGGCTCTTTCCGCAAAAGCCCTAAGAGATAGTCATGTTTGCCTTTGTAAACTCCCCGCATACGGTTTAAGTACCGCTCAAAATGCCCCTGGTTAAAAAATGCGGTAAGCTTTAACTGCTGCTCCTTTGGCACGGTGGAGGCATAAAAGCCACAATTTTTGCGGTATCTCTCCAAAAGCCCCTCCGGCAGCACCATATAGCTGACACGGAGGGATGGGCTGATGCTTTTAGAAAATGTCCCCATATAAATCACGCTTCCCTTTCTGTCGATTCCCTGCAGGGAGGGAATCGGCTTCCCGCGATAGCGAAACTCACTGTCATGGTCGTCCTCAATAATATAACGCTCCCCTCCTAAGGCCCAGTGCAAAAGCTCCAGCCTGCGCTTCATGGGCATAACCGCTCCCATGGGGAACTGGTGGGAGGGCATCGTGTATACAATATCAGGTTTTTCTCTTTCTACCTCTTCTAAGAGTATCCCTCCGCCGTCCATCTCTATGGCGCAAATATCATAGTGCATATGGGAAAAAGTATAATACGCCTTAAGATATGTAGGATTTTCCATTGCAACCCTCTTTTTTTCTCCCAAAATCTGCGCCAGGAGAATTAAGAGATACTCATTCCCTGCCCCCACCACAATCTGCTCTGGAGAGGCGTTTACCCCTCTGGCATGGTAGAGATAACGGCAGACTGCTTCCCGGAGTTTACGTTCTCCCGCAGGTTCCCCGGATAGGAAAAGTTCCGGGTCATCCCCTGACAAAAGCTCTTTGGAAATTTTTCTCCAGACGCCGTAAGGGAAACATCCCATTTCACTTCCCTCTGGGGAAAAAACAACTTTATAATTCTCCTTTTCTTCTGTCCTAACAGGAATCCTGCTTTTTCTCTCCTTCTGCCCTGCCCCCTCCAGATATAGTTTCGATATATCACTGGCATAATATCCCCGCCTGTCCCTGGCCTCAATGTACCCTTCTGCAAAAAGCTGCTCATAGGCGGTTTCCACCGTACTCCGGGACAAAAGAAGGTGCTTTGCCAATAAACGAGTAGACGGTAATTTTTCCCCACAGGAAATCTTACCGTCTGCTATCTCTTTTCTGATATATTCATAAATCTGCTGATACAGCGGCCTGGCAGAATCATTGTCCAAAGGAATCATTAATTCTGTCATAGTTTCTCCTATTTACCCGCTGCCTCTTGCTTAATGGCATTTACAATATCCGTCTTTAAATCTAAGGCTTTATCCTTAATCCTCCTCTGGGCCGTCTGGGAAGAGAGAATATTGCTGATGGACTTTGATGCGTAGGAATACTGTTTAAAATGGAATGCAAGACATGCCATAAGGTAATCCATGGTGTAGCTGTCCATACCGCAAATAGGAAAATCCTCAGAAGAAATTGCCTTTTGGAATCCCTCAAATGCCTCCTTATAAAACTCTGCCTGCAGGTCCGCCGCCTCTTTTTTTGCAGCAATTTCCTCTGCATTTGTCTCTGGCATCTCCTTGAGTAAATCCCGGTACAGCCAGGCAATTTTTAAACAGGTGTAAGCAATCTCACTATCCCTGGCATGTTTGGTAATGGAAGTAAACATAGCCAGTTTATAGCGGGTGATGGCAGTCTCCAAATCGTAAGTCTCCGGCTCATCCTCAGTGGGAAATACAAAGTTCTCACAGATTTCTTCTTTAATCAGCTCAATCTGCCCTTTGGTGAGGTGCTCAAAATAGCGGGGCATAGCCGTATAACCGCAGTGGGGACAGGAATACACATCATACTTTACCGGGTCAATGTCATGGTATCTGGGCCGAAGGTCAAAGTCCGGCTCCATGCGCCTAAGCCTGGCACTCTTCACAATTTTCACATCAAAGGGATCCCGGCATACAGTACAGTTTATTTTCTTGTTGTAGAGAAAATCTTTTTCAGACTGGGAGGGCTGTATTTTGGACTTTGGCCTGCTGTTCTGCTTTTCAAACTCCTTCTTAAACAAGTCCTTGTCTATTTTCTCCACGTTTAAGCCAAATTTCTCTAATCCTGATAGCAAATTCATATTTTTTCCTCCATGTTATTTTGTATCCGGCAATTTATAGGAACTCTTTAAGGATACGATACGGTTAAATACCGGGTTCTCTGGGGTACTGTCTTTTGCATCCACACAGAAATATCCCTGTCTTACAAACTGAAAACTGTCATAGGGCTTTGCATCTGCCCCAAATGGTTCCACAAAGCAATTTTTTAACACTGTGAGGGAATTTGGGTTTAAATTTAAACTGCCGTCCTCATTGTACACCCCAAGCTCCTCGTCCACAATATTTTCATAAAGACGGACTTCCACTTTTTTTGCGGTGGAGGCAGGCACCCAGTGAATCGTTCCCTTCACTTTTCTTCCGTCTGGACTGTTCCCCCCTTTGCTGGCGGGGTCGTAGGTACAGTGAATCTCGGTGACTTTTCCGTTTTCGTCTTTTATAAAACTGTTGCAGGTGACAAAATATGCCTGCATCAGGCGGACTTCATTTCCCGGGAACATCCGGAAATATTTTTTCGGAGGCACTTCCATAAAGTCCTCCCTGTCAATATAAATCTCCCGCTCAAAAGTCACGGTATGGCTTCCCAGAGCTTCGTTTTCCATATTGTTTACAATGGTAAGCTCCTCTGTCTGCCCTTCCGGATAATTGTCAATCACCACCTTAATGGGATCAAGCACCGCCATCACCCTGGCCCTCTTTAACTTTAAATCCTCGCGGATGCAGTACTCTAACATGGCGTAGTCCACGGAACTGTTGCTCTTTGAAATCCCGCAGAGTTCCACAAAACGCTGAATGGATTCCGGGGTAAATCCCCTTCTCCGCAGGGCTGCAATGGACACAAGCCTGGGATCGTCCCAGCCGTCCACAATACCCTCCTCCACCAGACGCTTGATATAACGCTTTCCAGTCACCACATTTGTGAGATACAATTTGGCAAATTCTATCTGCTTTGGAGGATACTCGTATGCAAGTTCCCGCACCACCCAGTCGTAAAGAGGCCTGTGATCCTCAAACTCCAGGGTACAGATGGAGTGGGTAATCCCCTCAATGGCATCCTCAATGGGATGGGCAAAATCATACATGGGATAAATACACCATTTGTCCTTGGTATTGTGGTGTTCCATATGTGCCACCCGGTAAATCACCGGGTCACGCATGTTAATATTGGGGGAGGACATATCGATTCTGGCCCTAAGCACTTTCTCCCCGTCCTGATATCTTCCCTCTTTCATCTCTTCAAACAGCCGCAGATTTTCTTCCGCGCTCCTGCCTGCACTTGGATCGTCTTTTCCGGCTTCCGTCAAAGTTCCCCGGTACTTACGGATTTCCTCTGCACTTAAATCAGATACATAGGCTTTTCCTTTTTTAATCAGCTTTACCGCAGCCTCATACATCTGGTCAAAATAATCGGAGGCAAAAAACAAACGCTCTTCCCAGTCCGCCCCCAGCCACTTCACATCTTCTTTTATGGATTCCACAAATTCCACTTTTTCCTTGGTGGGATTTGTATCATCAAAACGGAGATGAAACTTCCCCCCGTATTCCTTTGCCAAACCATAATTTAACAAAATAGATTTGGCATGTCCGATATGAAGATAACCGTTTGGTTCCGGAGGAAATCTTGTATGTACCTCCCTGCAGTGCCCTTCCGATATATCCATATCTATAATCTGCTCAATAAAGTTTCGGGATTCTGTTTCGTGTTCCATAATTCTTTCAATCTTTCCTTCCTGATTTTTGTGTCGCTATTGACATTATTATACATAGTAATCTGTAGAAAAATCAAGCCTAAACCGGAAAAGTTTCAGAAATTCCGGATAATGTTAAGTATCTGCTGCCCCCGGCACTGCCAGGTTTCTTGTAACATGGCTTTTTCACAGGCATTCCCGGCAATTCTTACCAGGGCTTCCCTGTCATTTAAAAGCTTCCATGCCAGTTCAAAAATACGTTCCGGCTTCCTTTCATCATAGAGCACAATTTCCTCCCCATCCATAAAATGGCTTTCGGTGTAAGGATTTTTTTCCGTAAAGCAAAGGGTACGGTTGACCCTTGCAGAATATACCCGGTCATGGACGCCCCCCAGAAATCCCGGGGTAATATTTAACAGGATTTTTGCATCCGCTATCATCTGGGCCGAGACGGCAAATCCCACCCCGGGATATATGGTGACGTTTTTACTATGCAATTCCGGAATCTCCGCAAGCCCATGGCCCACAACCGTAAGGGGGATTCCAGATTTTGCCGCCTCCGACAATATCTTTTTCCGCTTAAGAAAACGAAGGTATCTGTCCACAATATAATCTCTGTGCAAACGGCTGGCAAATTCTTCCCGGGTAAGCTCCTCCCCTGTCTTTATAAGATACTGAAAAAGCGCATCCTCCTGGGTAAATTCCGGCTCCGCCTCCATCCACTCTATCAGGGTAAGCACTTCCTTTTTCTGCTCCCATGGGTAATCCGAAATCTCCTCATAAATTTCTTCCGCAGGCACATAGGTCCCCAGAAAAAGAAGGTCAAAGCGCTTTTCCTCCAAAGTCTGTATTTTCCCTGCCTCCACCGCCCCGAGAGGCACCAGAAAAACATTTTTTATGTGGGGATAATAGTGTTTGATATACTCCTGATGGCGCTTGTCAATACAGATAACGGAATAATTTTCAAACTTTCGCCTAAGCCCCCCGTGGTGATACAGGGGATGATCCACCAGATAATTGAAAAAGGGAATGGAAAGCGCATCGATAAAAGGCGTGCCATCCTCCATTTCCGCCCTGGTAAGCCTGGAATTGAAATCAAAAGCGGCGGAAAATTCCTGCCGCCGCTTTAACACATCCTCTAATTTTTCTTCCATGTCAAGAGACAAATCACAGATTTCGGTTTTGTATCCGGCCCTTTGAAATTCCTGGTTTAGCTGCTCCATAAAATACTGGTTGGACTCATAACACAAATCCCTGGATTCAAACAACAAAATCGTATCTCTCATATGTGTCTCCTACATTTTTCTGTTCCCATCCCCCATATGGGTATGGGTAAATAAATGATCCTGGCAGTATTCGTAATTACCTGCACATTTGGAACAAAAACGAAATTCCAGATTGGGGTCGTCCTTTTCCGTCCTGCCGCAGATGGCACATTTGTGCTTGGAGGTGCCGTATCCCACTGGGGCTCTCATCTGGGTTTTAAAATTCCGCTTTCGTTTTATCTCCCTGGGTGAAATCTGCCGGTAGTTCCTGGTGGATAAATAAAATACAATAAAGTTTAGCAGTGAGGCGATAATGGCAACCCTTCCCGCCCAGCCGTTTTCAAAAAGGGACAGGGCAATGAGCACCACATACAGCCATGCCAGCCACTTCATCTTTATGGGAATCACAAAATACAAAAGCACCTGCATCTCAGGGTAACACATGGCAAAAGCAAGAAATATGGCCATATTGATATAGTTGGTACTGAAATATCCTCCCATTCCAACAGCCTTTATCCCCATGAGGGAATATATCCCGTAAAGGACAAAGGCTCCAATTACCGTAAAGATAATGCCGCCGAAAATATATACATTAAACCGGAATGTCCCCCAGGTCTGCTCCAGGCTTCTTCCAAGCTGAAAGTAAAACATCATCATAATCAGTGCAAAAATCAGATTTGTGCCAGGTGGAATCAGCACCCAGGTAATGAGACGCCAAACCTGCCCGTGAAGAATAAAATAGGGCTCTAAGGTAAGATAATATAGCGCCTGGGGAGCCACATAGCTTAAGGTATAACCGATAACGTACCCTGCCAAAAGATAGACAATTAAATCCGGTATGGCAAACCTTCCCAATTTCCGCTCCAATTTGTACAAAAAATTCATTAATTTTCATCCGCCTTTTTATTTTTTCTAAAACCATTTCCATCATTATAATTTTTTCTAAAATCATTGTCAATCCGGCAGCAGGGATTTTTCACTTTTTTCATTTTTTCATCACAAAGTTTTAAATATTCATACATGTCCCGACAGGGCTTTTTTACATAAAATTCCAGAATAATTTTTCCCCCGCCCCAAAAACGGTTTCCCGTTAGGGCTGATATCTCAAGCAGCATCTCCCCTGTCTCCGACAGCCCGGATACAACGGAAAGCCCCTTTAACCCTTTTCCTTTCGCCTCTTTGCAGTACACCAGCCTGCCGCCGTCATATCTTAAGGTGAAATCTAAGGGATTTTCCCGGTTTCCGGGAAGATCAATCACTGCCTGCACCCTGCAGCCTATCCCCGTCCCCACGGGGAAATCAAAACTCAGCCTTATGGTATCCCTGCTTGCCAACTGATAAACAAAGATGGATAGATACAAAATTCCCAGTGTCATTTCCCACAATTTTTTCCTCATTTGCAATTCCCCCGGCAGAATAGATTCCTAATTTTTTTCCTGCGCCTGAATGTTTTTTGTAATTTTACACACTCTACTATTATAGTCATCTTTCTAACTATAGTCAAGAACAAAACTACATCATACATTAATCTTATAAACCCGCACAAGGAGGAAACGAAAATGATAGAATACAGCCCATTCTGGGAAACCTTAAGCAATTCCGGGGAAACTACCTATACACTGATTAATAAGCACCATATTTCCAGCGCAATCCTTGACAAACTCCGGAAAAACAAGCCCATGAACACCACCACCTTAAATGATTTGTGCCGCATCCTGCACTGCGGCTTAGACGAAATTGCAAGATATATTCCCAGTGAGGAAGACCAGGTGCTGTAAAAGGAAAGATTAAAAAAGCAGGAAAAGGTTCTGAAAATTCAGTCCTTTTCCTGCTATATTTCTCTAATATATAATAAAATAAACTATTTTACAACTTCCATTTTTTCTTTTCCGCCCATATAAGGTCTTAATGCCTCAGGAATATTTACGCTTCCGTCTGGGTTTAAGTTATTCTCCAAAAATGCAATCAACATCCTGGGCGGCGCAACTACCGTATTATTTAAGGTATGTGCAAAATACTTCCCGTCCTTGCCCTTCACCCGTATTTTTAAGCGCCTGGCCTGGGCATCCCCTAAATTGGAACAGCTTCCCACCTCAAAATATTTCTTCTGCCTGGGGGACCATGCCTCCACATCGCAGGATTTCACCTTCAAATCTGCCAAATCCCCGGAACAGCACTCTAAAGTGCGCACCGGAACATCCAAGCTCCGGAACAAATCCACGGTATTCTGCCACAGTTTTTCATACCACATGGGAGATTCCTCCGGTTTACACACCACAATCATTTCCTGCTTCTCAAACTGATGGATACGGTACACCCCCCGCTCCTCTATGCCGTGGGCGCCCTTCTCCTTCCTAAAACAGGGGGAATAGCTTGTAAGGGTGTAGGGAAGCTTGTCCTCCTCGTTTATGGTATCAATAAATTTCCCAATCATAGAATGTTCGCTGGTTCCGATTAAATACAAATCCTCCCCCTCGATTTTATACATCATGGCATCCATCTCATCAAAACTCATCACCCCTGTCACCACGTTGCTGCGGATCATAAAGGGCGGCACGCAGTAAGTAAATCCCCTGTCAATCATAAAATCCCTGGCATAGGAAATCACAGCGGAATGAAGCCTTGCAATATCCCCCATAAGGTAATAAAAACCGTTTCCCGCCACTTTTCCCGCGGCGTCCAAATCAATGCCGCAAAAGCGTTCCATAATCTCCGTATGGTAGGGAATTTCAAAATCAGGGACAATGGGCTCCCCGAACTTTTCCATCTCCACGTTACAGCTGTCGTCTTTTCCAATGGGCACCGAGGGGTCAATTATATTTGGAATGGTCATCATAATCTGATTCACCTTTTCCTGAAGCGTCCTCTCCTGCTCCTCTAACTCTTCCAGCCGCTTGGCATCTTTTTGCACCTGCTCTTTTAAAGCCATGGCCTCTTCTTTCTTCCCCTGGCCCATAAGTGCCCCAATTTGCTTGGACACTGTATTTCTGTTGGCCCGAAGGCTGTCCGCCTCCTGTTTTGCCTGCCTGGACTGCAAATCCAATGCAATTACTTCATCCACCAGGGGCAGCTTTTTGTCCTGGAATTTATTTTTGATATTCTGTTTTACGATTTCAGGGTTCTCCCTCAAAAATTTTAAATCAATCATGTCTTTTCCTCTTTCTCTCCTTAAAAGTACTTTCAGTGTTAGTATACCACACTTGAAGCATAAAATCTATTCTACAGCTCCTTTTATTCCCAGTAATCTTTTATCACACGGTATGCCTCCGGGTTAATCTCAGGGGGAACCTCCCCAGGGCGGGCCAGAAAATAACCCTGGAGCAAATCTACCCCAAGTTCCAGACACTTTTGTACCTCATTTTGTGTCTCTAAGCCCTCCGCAATCACCACCATATCCCTTTTGTGGGCATACTCCACGATATTGGAGACAATCTGCTGTTTATTGGGGTCACTGTCAATATTCCGCACAATGATAATATCCACCTTCACAAACTCCGGTGTTAATTCCAACAGGTTAATCTCACTGTTGTACCCGCTGCCGTAGTCATCCAGGGCAAACATGCCGGAGAATCCCTCCGTCGCCCTCTTCTTGTTTATCAGCTCCATATCCAGATGGTCCGCCTCTGTAATTTCCACCACAACCCTCCCCTGAATATGGGAAAATTCCTCATGGTAGCGCTGCCCTTCTTCCTTTGTCATGGACACGTTTGCAATGGAATTTAAAAACAAAAGCGCCTCTTCTTTCACTTTTCCTTCCTCTAACAGCGTGCAGTAACACTGGCTTGCCCGAAACATAGTGAGCCGCTCAATATCCTGCATCCGCCCTTCTTCCCTCGCTATCTTCAGAACGGTTTCCGGGGAGCGCAGCGTGGGGAAATTCACACGCATCAAAGCTTCATAGGCAAACACATTCCCGTCCCGGCCATAGAAAATAGGCTGGAAATGATACGTCAGCCCTTCCCCCTCCAGCATCTGGTTGAATTCCAGCCTGCTCTGATTCAGGAAAATTTTCTGCTGATAAGCCTGTTCGTCAAACTCTTTCAGCTCACCTTTTTTGGTACATTTTACCTGATACATGGCAAAGTCCGCATATTTCATCAAATCAGACAAATCGCGGCTGTCCTTGGGAAACCAGGCTACACCGCCGGATGCGCTTAAGCCCATACTGGTTCCGTCGGGAAAATGAAACTTCACTTCACCGATGGCACGGTACAAATCCTTTAACTTTTCCCATATTTCAACATAGCTGTCATAACCATAGAAAAGAATCAGGAATTCATCCCCGGAAATCCGGGCGCAAAGGGTATCATCCGGCGTATTTTCCGAAAAACATTTTGCTGCCGTCTGAATGTACATATCCCCAAAATTGTGGCCGTAGGTATCATTGGTGGATTTCAGGTTATCCAAATCTATCATTAAAAGCCCTGCCTGTTTTAACCTTTCCGGGTTGAGGAACAAGGCATCTGCTTCCCTCCGGAATCCCCGCCTGCTAAAGAGCTTTGTAAGGCCATCGCAGTCCCTTTCCCGCTCTACCCGCATCCTTTCTAACGTACTTGCAGTCACATCCTCCACCAATCCCACATGGCGTTTTCCGTCCTGCATATCTTCAAAACGCACATAGCGCACCCTGTGGGCGTCCAGCGGTACTTTATAAACAATCCCGTTTTCCTCTGAAACCGAAGATGGAAGGCTCTGTCTTGCATGCATTGATTTTTCCAGAAATTCCTCCGGGGTGAGCATTTCGGTATCCACCCCGGAAAGGCCAAGCATAGGGAAATAATTTTCTGTCACAAATACTTCCTCCGCACCCTCTTTCACCTCATATCCGGCGATATCCACACTTGCCATGTTAATAATCTGCAAAAAACGTGTGGAGGAATCCATAACCTCCTTCTGCAGCCTTACAATGGCATGGGCAAACTGGTCAATTTCCCGGATGCCGGTATCCGTAAGCTCCGGGAGCAGACTGCTCTTTTTGGCCTGTTCCACTTCGTGGGAAAGATGCTTTATGGGCTTGGATAACCGGTAACTGACAAACAAGATTCCTATCAGCCCGATTACAATCGTAAGAATAAAAGACAAAAACAGCATGGTCTGTATCTGCCTGGAAAAAGCATAGAGATTCTTCTGTGCCCCAATTCCCAAAAGATACCATCTGTCCGACTCAAAAGGCCCGTTATTGCTGTAAATAATTAAGGGTTTTACCGCCCCGAAATAATTTCCGCTGTCATCATAAGCCTCACCGGAATCTTTTTCCTCCAGAGAAAATACCAACTCATTCAATGCCTCCCCTGTCATGGCTTCACTGGAAGAAAGCACCGGCAAAAGCCTGTGATCCCCCTCCTTAGAAACTGCCAGAAGATAAGATCCCTGTTCCTGCTCCATAAGTTCACCGCAGGGGAGAAGTGACCGCATATAGTCTGTTAAAATTTCCACTCCCAAAACCCCGTACACCGTCCCATCCTCTAAAATAAGGGGCACGGAATAGGAAATTGCCAGGCGTTTATCTCCTGACAATGTATAGGGTTCCGCAGTCCAGTAGCCGTATTCTTTTGCCGGAAGCTTTCCCTCATCTTTATAAGCCGCCAAAAAGGGCTTGTAAAAATACGGGCTCTTTCCCCCGTCCTCCCCGGAAAAGGCAGGCTGCCAGCCCGTATCCGTGGCAATCCGCCCGGAACGCACCACCTCCACAGGGGCCCGCTCCGTTAAAATATCCTCATTTCTTGGGGAAGGGGCGGAAGAAGGGTCCAAATCCCGAAGATAAATGCCCTGAAGTGCATCCAGCCCGTCCTCCCCGGAGAATGTCCCGGTGTTTAGTATGAGAAAAATACCGGAAACCTGCTTATTACGCATCCCCTGTATCAGCTCCGGACATATGGCTGTTAAAAGTTCCTGGGAGCCCTTGGTATTTTTATCCAAGTCCTCCAGGGTAATTTCCCCGCTGTTTATTTTTTCCTCCACAATGGAATTCATCTGAGCTGATATCATATCCAGATTGGACCAATTTCCAATCATTTCCGTCAGAAGATAATTTCCTCTGTTTTCCACCTGCTGCTTTAACATATCCCGGGCGTTTTCGTTCAGCTCTCTCATCACGCCCCCAAACTGTAGGCTTCCAGCCAGGACAAAAAGCTCCAGGGCCAATATGCTTATCATCGGCAGCACCAATACCCGAAAAATTGTTCTGTCTTTTTTCTTTCCAGACATTGCCGTCCCCCGTATCCTTTAACCTTCCAATGCCTTAAGCTGCTCTAAGGTTTCCTCATACCAGGCTTCAAAAGATGCGTCGGAAATAAAATCTTCTGCCGCTTCCGAAAGGGACATCCCAGAAGCCATTTTCCCGGCCACCTCTTCCCGGTCCGCCGCTGCCCGATCGCTTAAGGAATATTCTAAAATATTGCGGGCCTTGGTCCCTGTCTCAAAAGCCCTGGTAGTGTACATCTGATTTTCGTTTACCGTATCTACAGCCACGGAAAGCATCTTTTTTACATCGTCATTTATCATAACCCCGCTGTCCTCTATGGCGTTGATATGATTTGCAGTCTTTGTCACCGGAAGGTAGCCGGAATTTACAGAAAACTCTATATTCCGCTCATCTGCGGTAAACCATTTCAAAAACTCCACGCAGGCATATACCTTCGCATCATTTCCCTTTGTCACCACCATTCCGGCGCCCTGCTGCACGGCATAATCCGAATTCTCCCCGGAGAATTTGGGGCAGGGCAGCACATCCATCTCAATGGGGTAGTTTTCACCGTCATCTCTGTTCACTTCCCCTGGGAAAAAATAGACGCTGGAGGAAGATCCTACATAGGAGATAATATTCCCTGTTTTAATATCGTCACTGCGGAAACGCCCCGTCGCCGCAAAATACCCTTTCACAAAGGGCACATAGTAATAATCCCACAGTGCGCGGGCCGTGGTTTTATCAAAATTTAAAGTCATCTTTCCCTCAGAGACCTGAAAAACCTCCGTTCCAAGCTGCATGCTGCCAACCAGCATGTAATTTGCCATGGCATCCCTGCCAAAAAAAGCTTTTCCGTCTCCCGGGACATCGGGGGTTTTCCCATCGGTCCACTCGTAATATTTCTGCGCTGTCTGTAACAGCCCGTCCATATTCCGCAAATCTTCGTAATCTGCCCCGGTCTCCCCTGCAAATTTGTCCCAGTCTGTCTTATTTAACACAAGAACTTCTGTGGATTTTGCCGTGGGAAATATTTTAATCTCACCATCCCCGTCAAAATCCCCTTCCCCTATATAACTGTCAATATAAGAAGAAATTTCCTCCTTGCTCATATATTCCTTTAAATTCACAACCTGGCCCAGTTGGTCGGCTGCGTAGGCCGTATCCGCATATGCGGCAAAAATATCCGGCACTTCCGCCGCTCCCACTTCCCCCTTGATTGCTGAGAGCACATTCGTCTCCAAATCATTTACAGTGCCCTGGCTGTACCCTTTCACCACAATGCCTTTCTCCCTGCCCACTGTGGCATTAAAATCCTCCACAAGGCTGTCAAAGGCCGAGAGCTGATCTCCGTTGTAATACGTCCACACATCGATTGCCACGGGATTTTTCGGGTCTAAGGGCGACTTGCTGCCGCAGCCGCTAAGAAAAACTCCCACTGCCAATGCTCCCCATAAAAATCCTATCTTTTTGTGTAACATACAAACTCCTTCCATCAGACATACCTGTCCCTTTTATTCACATATGCTACATTGTATCACAAGAAAGGCTTTGGTTCAATGAGAATACATTACTTCCGGCCCATAACTGTAACTTCCGTGTTTCTTCTGCTTTTATCCCCATCAGCCAAAAACTGCCTGGATACCACCGCCCGCAAAGATGCCTGGAGCCTGGCCTTTATCTGCTGCTGCTGGTGCTGAGGGAATAAATCCACCATATAGGAGACAGATTCTTCCGCCCCTGCAATGTGAAGGGCGGAAAACACAAGATGCCCTGTCTCCGCAGCCGTTAAAGCTGCCAAAATCGTCTCCGTATCCTGGAGGGCTCCGGCAAGAATCACATCTGCGTCTTCCTTTAAGGCACTTTTAATTCCCTGGGCAAAACTGGAAACATCCGTTCCCACTTCCCGCTGGTTTACAATGCTTTTTCGGTTCACATGGCGGTACTCCGTAGGATTCTCCACCGTAATAATATGTCTGGCAAAATTCACATTTATCTCATGGATCATAGCCGCAAGGGCCGTGGACTTTCCGCTGCCTGCGGGGCCGTTTACCAGTACCAGCCCCTGCCTTAAGCTTGTGAGCTCTCTTATGCCCTCCGGCAGGTTCAGCTCTTCTATCGTGGGGATATGCTCCTTTAACAGGCGGATTGCCAATGTGACATGGTTCTGCTGGCGGTAAATATTTACCCGGTTCCTGCTGCCCTCTTTCGTCTCGTAGCACACATCCAAATCTTCCAGGCTTTCTCCCCCGGCAACTTTGCCCCCTGCCCCTTTTAAAACAAGGTCCGCACATTCCATCAATGTCTCGTCATTCATAATGCCATAGCCTTTTAAAACCACAAGCTCCCCTGCGCACCGCATCACGGGCTCGCTTCCAAAAGTGAGATGAATGTCGGAGCATCCCTTTTCCCTGCCGTATCCGATTAATTCCTCGATTTTATTCATGGCCTTCTCCTTTCCGTCTCCCCTTTAGATTTATTCTCTCCGCAATGCCTCAATGGGGTCAAGGGCGGCCGCCTTATAGGAGGGGAACACTCCAAATACAATCCCGATAGCCATGGAAAACACCACTGCCCCTACGGCTGCCGGAACACTGATTGCCACAGGCATCTCGCTGAGCCTGGAGATAATTTCCGCTAAAATAATGCCGGATACCACGCCCATAATCCCCCCCATGCTGGTGAGAACTGCCGCCTCCGTTAAAAACTGCCCTAATATATTGGACTTTTTGGCCCCGATAGCCTTTTTCAGCCCTATTTCCTGGGTCCTCTCCGTCACGGACACCAGCATAATATTCATAACGCCAATCCCCCCTACAATTAAGGAGATTCCCGCAATCCAGATTAACATGCTGTTTGTGGACTGACTAAGCTGCTGGATTTGTTTTGCCTGCTCCAATAAATCCTCCGCCTTATATTTTAATGTCTCATCACTGGTGGTCACATAACTGTTTAAAATATCAGCGGCGCTTTTCCCGGCGTTTGTCATATCGTCTGTGCTCTCCACCTCAATCACAAGGTTCTGGGGCTCGTCAAACTGATAGATAATGGGCCAGGTACTGTTTGGAATATATATCTTCCCAGATGCATCCTGGGAATAGGTATAGTAATCCTCTATGCTGTTAATGGTGGGTTCAAATACTTTTGACTTTTCCACAATCCCCACTACCACAAAGGGCTCTTTTTTTATCTCAATGGTTTTCCCCAAGGGGTCCTCCCCCTGAAACAGCGCGTCGGAGGAATCCTTGTCAAGCAATGCCACTTTCCTAAACTGGGAGTAATCCTTTTCGGAAAATCCCCTTCCCCTGCGGATAATAAAATTGCAGGTGGAAAAATAGCTGTTGTCCACCCCTAAAACATTTCCTCCGGAAATAGAGGTATTTAAATGGTACACCTCATATTCCTGTCTGGAGAGATAGGCGGAGGCCCCCACCACGTGGTCTATATTTTTGATTTCCTCCATCATCTGGCTGTTAATCACCGGCACCCCGGCAGGAATCCCCTCATATCCCATCTCGTAAGTCCAGTCTCCCTGATACAGGGAAATTTCCACGGTATTGTCCCCGGAACCGATTAGGTTTTCCTTAATCTGCTCGTTTGTCCCTTTAATAGTAGAGACAATGGCGATAATGGCTGCGATACCGATAATAATGCCCAGCATGGTAAGAAAGGAACGCATTTTATGGGACCAGATGCCTTTAAACGATAACCGAATGTTTTCTAACATATCCTGCCCCCTTACATATTTTCGGATTCCACTGCCCGGATTCCTTCTTTTGCTGTCTTTCCGTACGGAAATGCAATTCTGTCACTCTCATTTAATCCACCTTTAATTTCTATGGCAGAACCATATATGGTTCTCCCTGTCTGCACATACTGTTTTACCAGGCGGTCGTCCTCCCCGACTTTCAGCACATAATATTTTCCGCCTTCCTCTCTCACATAGGCTTTGTCAATATAAAGCTTATTGGACTGTTCCTGGGATACCTCCCCTGTCATGGAAAGATTCACATAATCCCCGTTTTTTAAGCCCTCGGGATTTTCAATATAGGCGGTAAACTGATAGTAGGACACATTGGAATTGCCATCCCCGCCGTACCATCCGTTATTTTCCGAGGGATAATCTGAGATCTCCGACACCGTGGCCGTGTATGTCTGGCCGCTGTTCCAGGAACTTACGGTAATGTCCTGGCCCACTTTCACCTGGTCTAACATCAGCTCGCTGACATTTCCCTGCACATAGATACCTGTGGAACCCTGAACTTCCATAAAAGGACTTCCGTCCGCAGGGGGATTTTCCACATCCGCCACCGACTTCACCACACCTTTAATGGCAGAGACTACCTGTGCCTCCTCCACCTTTTTCTTCTGCTTTTTTAATTCCAAGTCTGATTTTCTCTTGTCAATATCCAAGTCTTTGATTTCCCGCTCTTTTTCCTCTATGGCATGCCTAAGTTCCGAAACAGTGTATACTTCTTCCACTGTATCCTCTTCCGGCTCATCCTCCTCTATCTCTTCCTCTTCCTGGTAACTTTCCTCCTCCATCACTTCCTGGGTGGTTACCAGCCATTTGGTGTTTTCCTCTACAGCCCCCATGTCGGAGCCGTCCACCGTCCAGCAGCTCTGGAGGTTTCCCATGTCCTTACTATTTCCGGACCAGATTTCAAATGCCGCCGCCTGCTCATTTTTCACAAGCTTGTTTAAATAGGTCCCTGTCACATAACACTCCGGGGTGCACACAAACCGGTAGGGCTCCTCCGGGGTTCCTTTCCCGGTGTAGGGCTTTGCGGATTTATCAATATAATTGTAGGCATCCCCCACTTTCTGCTGCACCTGCATCACAACCACATCTCTCATAGGGGTGGATGGGGCTGCGCCGCTCCCCGGGACGGTAGTATGAATATTATCCGCCTGGTCGTCCGGCACAGGGGTCACTTTCTTTAACCTCTCCAGTTCCCTCTGGGCCAGGATAATCTTATTTGCAATGCCCTGGGCCTCCAGCTCTTTCATCTCCACCTGAATTTCCTCCTGGGTGGTGTCATAAATTAAAAGAGGCGTCCCCACATCCACGGTATCCCCCTCCTTCACCAGGACTTCCTTTACGGTCTTATCCTCGGTGTAAATGTTCTGGGCGTAATCATTTGTAATATTTCCCTCGCTGGTCACACCTCCGTCCTCATAAAATCCCCAATTTAAGTTAGAGACATAGACGACTTCCGCCGTGAGGTTTTCCCTGCGGTAACTCTGGTAGGCAAAAACGCCGCCGGCGCCTGCCCCTGCCAGAATTCCCACCACAATCAAAAATATAATAATTTTTTTAATTTTTTTCTTCATGGTCCTCCTCCTTCTCTGCTGCCTGGGAGATTTCACCGTCGATAATGTTATATACTTTCTTTGCATGGGAGGCAATGTTACTGTCGTGGGTAATCATTACAATGGTTACCCCCTCGTCGTTTAACTTTTGAAACAATTCCATAATCTGGGCGCCCGATTTGGAGTCCAAAGCTCCCGTGGGCTCATCCGCCAAAAGAATCTTTGGGTTATTCACCATGGCCCTTGCAATGGCCACCCTCTGTTTCTGCCCACCGGAAAGCTGGGTTGGCATAAATGTGGCACGGTCCTCAAGGCCCACTCTTGTCAGCGCCTTTAGGGCCCTCTCTTTTCTCTCTTTCTTTTTTACCCCTGCATAGCTTAAGGGAAGGGACACGTTTTCTAAAGCCGTCTCCTTTGGCATCAGATGAAAACTCTGAAACACAAAACCTATGCTGTTAAGGCGCACATTGGAAAGCTCCTTATCCTTTAAGGTGAGGATATTTGTCCCCGCCAGCTCAAAAGCTCCGGAGGTGGGGCGGTCCAGGCAGCCGATAATATTCATCAATGTGGTCTTCCCGGAACCAGAGGGGCCCATAATCGCCACGTATTCCCCCTCCTCCACCTGGAGGTTTACATCTTTCAGCACAGGAACTACAAGTTTATCCTGATTGTAGTCCTTAAAAATATGCTGCAAATCCAATATCATTCCGACACCTCCTCCGTATCGGAGCCATCCTCTCCCCCGTTTCCAAAATCTGTAATATCCACAGGATACATCTGCTCCGTGCCAAATTCATCCATATTTACACTATCCCCGTCAAACATCATCTCCGTGCCATCCCAGTTTTCATCCAGCATCTCCGTGCCAAATTCATCCATGTATTCCGTACCTTCCTGATTGTACAGGCCGGAAGAATAGTCTACCTCCTCCTGATCGGTAACTGTTATAATCCCCTCATACAATCCTTCCATAGGAAAGGCAATATAGTCATTTTCCGTAAGGCCGGAAAGAATCTGGTATTCATCCATCATGGGATCATACTCACCAAGCACCACGGGCTTTTTCATCAGTTTTCCATTTCCGTCATCCGCCCAGACAAAAGCCTCTCCTGTACCTGTGTCTGCCCCCGAAACATCCACATCACTTGCTATATCCGAATCTCCTCCCAGATCCCCCAGGGCGTCAAATCCCGTCTCTGTGTTAAACAAAGATTCCCCGGCAATATCTGTCTCCGTGTTAAACAGGGATTCCCCGGCAATATCTGCTTCCGTGTTAAACAGGGATTCCCCGGCAATATCCATGCTTTGATCCATAGCCAGAGATTCCTCCCCGTTTCCCCCTTCTCCCATAACAATATAGCTGGCGTAAAGCCACAGCCCTTCCTTTTCCTCAGTCTGTCCCTGATCCAGCTCAATCAGCACATGCTGGCCTAAAATAAGCCCGTCTGCATTGTCAAGAGATATGTAAAAGGGATATTTGCTGGCGGAATTGGAACCGTCATCCCCTCCGCTGCTGTAGGACATCATCTCATCGTTGTCACTCCCTGCCGTCTCCCCCGTATCTATATTGTCCACCGTGCCAGTCCAGGTCTGTGTCTCATCCACACGGGAGCGGATAATCACAGGGCTTCCGGGATAAACCGCATTGATGGTCTGTTCGTCCAAAGTGCCTTTTACCCTGTAGGTTCCCGTCACCATAATGGAGATTGTGGCGTTGTTTTCCCCCCCCATATTGTTTGCATCGCTGGTTTTGGGGTCGTTTAAGGTTTTAACCACGCCCTCCGCCGTGCTGGCCACTTCCGAATTGTCAATTTTAGCCTGAATCTTATCTATATCCAGCTTTTTACTGGATTTTTCATATTCCGCCTGGCGAATCTGGGTCTGGACAGACTGAATCTGAGTGGTATACTCAAATTTCCCGTCCTCGCTGGCTGCATTTCTCTCCTTCTCTAACTCTGCTATCTGGCTTCTGTATCCGCTGATTTCCAAATCCGTATTCTCAATCTCAAGCTTTGCCTGCTGGAGATCCATTTCCAAATCCTCTGTGTCATAGACGAACAGGGGCGTTCCCTCCTCCACGGTATCCCCCTCTTTTACCAAAAACTCTTTTATCGTCCTCTCGGAATCCGCATTGATATCCACTGTCTTCTGGGGCTGTACCAAACCGGAATAACGGTTCTGCATCCCTGCCGAACTTCCCATAATAGAAGATACTTTTTCCACATATACTCTGTCTTTGCTGTCATGGCCCATATTACCGCCAAATTTCCATACCGCAACTGCGGCTGCCGCCGCAATCACTGCCACTGTTCCGATTATGATTCCAACTTTCTTTTTACTCATAGGTTCCTCCTGATTTATAACGCCGCCCCTGGGATACACCTGTCCAGGGCAAAAAAAGATGGCTGCGGACAAATTCCAGTCCGTAACCATCTTATCACTATATTTTTGTAAATGCAATTTTTCTTTCTTAATTTTCTATGAATATTATGTGTCCTTGTTACTTTTACTTCAAGGGATATTTGTCAGTCAACGCTTTTACAATGGCTTTTGCTTCTTCTGCCTTTGCGTCTCCCTCTTTTAACATAAGGGCTATGGCTTCTGCAATCTGGTCCATATCCTCTGTGTTTAATCCTCTGGAGGTTACTGCCGGGGTTCCGATACGGATTCCGCTGGTGACAAAGGGAGATTTGGGGTCGTTTGGAATGGTATTTTTATTGCAGGTAATATTTACAGCATCCAACAGTTTTTCCACTTCTTTCCCTGTGAGGTTTAAAGGAGTTAAATCCACCAGCATCAAATGATTGTCCGTTCCGTCAGAAACAATCTTTATTCCTCTTTTTTTCAGGCCGCTGCACAAAGCCTGGGCATTTTCCACCACATTTTTTGCATATTCCTTAAACTCCGGCTGCAAAGCCTCCTGAAAACAAACTGCCTTGGCCGCTATGACATGCATCAAAGGCCCTCCCTGGATACCGGGGAAAATTGCCTTGTTAAAGTTATATTTTTCCGCAGCTTCCTTATTACAGAGAATCATGCCCCCCCTTGGCCCTCTTAAAGTTTTATGGGTGGTTGTTGTGGTCACATCCGCATAGGGAATTGGGCTTGGGTGAAGCCCTGCCGCCACAAGGCCCGCTATATGGGCCATATCCACCATTAAAACGGCGCCGCTCTCATCTGCGATTTCACGGAATTTTTTAAAGTCGATTGTCCTTGCGTATGCGCTTGCCCCTGCGATAATCATTTTAGGCTTGCAGTCCAGGGCAATTTCCCTTACCTTGTCATAGTCGATAAAACCTTCATTGTTTACCCCATAGGGGACAATGTGGAAATAGGAGCCGGAAAAGTTTACAGGGCTTCCGTGGGTCAAATGCCCGCCGTGGTCTAAGTTCATGCCCATCACCGTATCCCCCGGCTTTAAAATGGCAAACTGCACTGCCATATTTGCCTGGGCCCCGGAATGAGGCTGCACATTGGCGTACTCACAGCCAAAAAGTTTTTTTGCCCTCTCCCTAGCCAAATCTTCCACCACGTCCACACAGTCGCATCCTCCGTAATACCGCTTTCCCGGATAACCTTCCGCATATTTATTGGTGAGCACGCTGCCCATTGCCGACATTACCGCCGGGCTTACCCAGTTCTCTGAAGCAATCAGCTCGATATGGCTGCTTTGTCTGTCAAACTCTGCTGTGATGGCCTCCGCCACCTCCATGTCAACTTTTTTGATATCTTCAAATGTATACATATGATTCCTCCAATTCACACAATTACTAAGCTGCTTTATTTTTACCGAACCTTCTCTTAAGCACATACCAAAGCTCTGTGGAAATGCACACAGAAGAATAGGTTCCGCTGATAAGGCCTACCATGATGGGCAGTGCAAAATCACGGATAGACGCCACGCCGAGAAGCCACAGCATAAAAATCATAATAAATGTGGTAATACTTGTGTTAATGCTTCTGCTCAAGGTCTGGGTTAGGCTCTTATTGGAAATCTCAGCCAAAACTGCCACTTCCTTAATATTTTTTCCCCTTGCATTCTCCCTGACACGGTCAAAAATAACAATGGTATCATTGATAGAGTAACCGATGATTGTCAGCATACATGCGATAAAAGTGCCTCCCACGGAGATACGAACCAGTGCATAGCAGACAAGCACCATAAGCACATCATGTACAAGGGCTGCAATGGCGCTGACGGCAAACCTGGCATCGCTGAACCGAAACCAGATGTAAATTAACATGCAGATAACCGCAATTATCACTGCTTTCACCGCATCTCCCCGCATTTCGGAGCTGATGGCGGAGCTGATGCTCTCGGACTGAATATCATTTTCATTTACCCCGTAGTTGTCCACAAAGACTTTATTTAGTTCTTCACGCTCTTTCAGGCTTAAGGTTCTGGTCTTAAAAATCACCTGGTTGCTTCCCTGTACCTGGGTAGTCTGCACATCGCTGTCCCCTGTCACCCCTGACACAAGGGGAACCATTTCCGAATCAACCTGCTCTATGCTATAACTCTTATCAAAGGGAACCGTAGTGGAGGTACCCCCCTTAAAATCCAGGCCGTAATTTAAGGCGTTTCCCTTAGAGCCGTACACGCCCATAGCGATAAATCCCGCAGCAATAATTGCAATGGATATGCCAAAAAACAGGAATCGCTTTTCCACAAAGGGCATAACCTTTCTCTCTTTTGCCTTGCCGTAAAATTTTTCCTCCCTAAGCCCCAGGGCAAACAGGGAATTCATAATTACCCTTGTGACAACCAGGGCAGTAAACATGGACAAAAGAATACCGATGGCCAGTGTGATGGCAAATCCCTTTACCGTGCCGGAGCCTAAAAGCCCAAGCACAAGGGCCGCAATCAGGGTGGTAATGTTTCCGTCCACAATGGCGGACATTGCCTTTTTAAATCCGATGTCAATGGAGGTGGAAACTGTTTTTCCCGTGGCAATCTCCTCTCTGATACGGCCGAAAATAACTACGTTGGCATCCACAGCCATACCGATGGAGAGAATAATACCTGCAATACCAGGCAGGGTAAGGGTCACTTCAAAGAGATACAAAATGGCAATGATAAGCTCTGTGTAAATGACAAGTGCCATGGACGCCACCACACCGGGAACAAAGTAAAAAGCAATCATAAACACCATAACCAGTATCAGGCCTATAGCCGCCGCCTTTAAACTGGAAGAAATGGCATCGCTTCCAAGCTGTGCCCCCACCACCTGGGAACGCATCTCATTTAACACCAGGGAAAGGGATCCTGTACGGATATAAGTGGCAAGCTGGTTTGCCTCCTCAAAGGTGGACTGGCCGGAAATCTGTGCCGTTCCCCCTGTAATGGGCTCATTTACCACCGGGTCGCTGATTACCTGCTCATCATAGACAATGGGAAGGATTTTTCCAACATTTTCTGTTGTCATGTCTGCAAAAACCTTTGCCCCCTCATCTGTCAGCTTCAGTTCCACCACATGTTCCTTATTTCCCATGTTGTTGGTAATGGTAGCTGCCTGGGCATCCGCTACCATATCCCCTGTCATAAAGACTTCCCCGTCAGAGGTCTGAAACTCTAAGGATCCCGGTTTCCCCAGCTCCTCCAATATCTCGTTGGCATCTGTGACCCCGGGGATTTCCACGGTGATCCTGTCGTCTCCCTCCTGGTACACAACAGCCTCCGTGCTGTAGCCCTCCACACGCTTCTGCAACTTGTAAATAGTGTCGTTGATATCCTCTTTGGAAGGATTTTCACTTTCAATCTGGTAGGTAATGCTCACGCCCCCTGCCAGGTCAAGCCCCAGCTTAATGCTTTTATTCTCCCCAACCCCTGTGGAGGAGAGAATTACAAAGGAATAATAGCCAAGCCCCGCAATGATCAACAAAGTAATCAAAAAAACTGCAATACCTCTGTTTTTGTTGAATTTGTTCTTCATTTTTTACCTCACTTTACTTCTGAATCTGAAAATGCTTCTGCCGCTTTTAACATAATCGCACACTCCACCCGCTTTTTCTCTAGCTCACAGCCAATGGAATAGGCATTATGTATATCCCCGTGGAAATTGTAGGAATTGGCGGCGCATCCGCCGCTGCAGTAAAACCTGGCAAAACATTCCCTGCATTTTTCTTTTGCATACACATTGCAGCTCTTAAAGGAATCCCTGATATCCGTCCGGGTAATTCCTGTCTTTACATTGCCCATACAGAAATCTTCATTTCCCACAAACTGATGACAGGGATAAAAATCCCCCCAGGGGGTCACTGCAAGGTACTCTGTGCCGGAGCCGCAGCCGGAAAGCCTCTTTGCCACACAGGGCCCTCCCTCCAAATCAATCATAAAATGGAAGAAGGTAAAGGGATTTCCCTCTTTTTTCCGCTTTGCCATTTCTGCCGCCAAGATATCGTACTCTTCTAGCAGGCGGGGAAGATCCTCTTCTTTTATAGCGTAACTCTCCGTCTCCTTTGCCACCACCGGCTCCACGGATATCTGTTTAAATCCCAAATCCGCCAGGTGCAGCACATCTTTGGAGAAATCCAGGTTGTGATGGGTAAAGGTTCCCCGGACATAATAATTTTCCTGATTCCTGCTCTCCGCAAATTTTAAAAATTTAGGCACAATCACATCATAGCTTCCCTGCCCTCCCCGGAAAGGACGCATATTATCGTTGACTTCTTTTCTGCCGTCAATGCTTAACACCACATTTGCCATCTCTTTGTTGGCAAATTCCATAATCTCATCATTTAACAAAACCCCGTTGGTGGTGAGGGTAAAGCGGAAATTCTTATTGTGAATCTTTTCCTGCTCCCTGCCGTATGCCACCAAATCTTTTACCACCTGGAAATTTAAAGTGGGCTCCCCCCCAAAGAAATCCACTTCCAGATTTCTTCTGCTGCCGGAGTTTGCAATGAGAAAATCAAGGGCCGCCTTTCCCACTTCAAAGGACATAAGAGCCCTTCTCCCGTGGTACTCCCCCTCCTCTGCAAAACAGTACTTACATGCCAGGTTGCAGTCGTGGGCAATGTGAAGGCAGAGTGCCTTTACCACCGTGGGGCGCTTTTTAAAATCGGAGACATAGCCTTCGTATTGGTCTTTCGTAAACAGTTCCCCCTCTTTGACCAAAGCGGCAACTTCCTCAATGGCCTCGGAGAGTTCCTCCCCGTCATACCTGCCTTTCAGTTTATCAAAAATCTCCTCCTGGTTTAAAGATTCCCACAGCATTACCACGTCATAAACCACATCATCCACCACATGGATGGCCCCGCTGCTTACATCCAAAAGGATATTATATCCGTTATTCTTAAATTGATGAACCACTGTACTACTCTCTTTCTAAAATAGTGCCGTTATCTGCTAAAAACCTGCAGGCAACAACGAAATGACCGCACGCTGGGCGGGCGGTCTTCTGCTTTTTTCTTCAGTTTCCTATTTTGACTGCTCGCAAGTCTGGTTTCCCACAGTGCAGGAAGTCTTGCAGGCTGACTGGCAGGAAGTCTGGCACTCGCCGCATCCGCCTTTTTTCAATGTGTTCTGTAATCTCTTTGTATTTAATGTTTTTACGTGTTTCATATTATTCTCCTTTTTCGTGTTTTAATTTGGGAAAACCCGATATATCTTTGCTATTATAGCACAACATTTTCCATATGGAAAGGACTTTTTTAAATATTCCTGCCTCCTTGAAAATGGCAATCGTTTTGCATTTCCGCCGAAAGCCTTGAATCCCGGCTAAAAAAGCTATATAATCTTAATAGATAAAAACGCCTTTTTAACCGGAAGAGATGGTTATTTACAGACAGACAGGAGGCTTATATGGCAGGTTCAACATTAGGAACAATTTTTAAAATTACCACCTGGGGGGAATCCCACGGCAGGGGCATCGGCGTGGTAATTGACGGCTGTCCCGCAGGGCTGGCCTTAAAAGAAGAAGACATTCAGGTTTACTTAAACAGAAGGAAGCCCGGGCAGTCCCAATATACAACCCCCCGGAAAGAGGATGATTCCGTGGAAATCCTCTCCGGGGTATTTGGGGGAAAGACTACCGGATGTCCTATCTCCCTGATGGTCTTAAATGAAAACCAGCTTTCCAGGGACTACAGCGAGATTGCAGGTTACTACCGCCCCGGACATGCAGATTTTACCTTCGACGAAAAATACGGATTCCGGGATTACCGTGGAGGAGGCCGCTCCTCCGGCCGGGAAACCATCGGCCGTGTGGCAGCTGGGGCTGTGGCGGCTAAATTATTAAAAGAACTTGGGGTTACCGTAACGGCTTACACAAAATCCATAGGCCCGGTGTCCATCCAGTCCTTCGACCTGGAGGCTGTTTACGGCAACCCCCTGTACATGCCTGATGCAGACGCTGCAAAACAGGCCCAGGATTATTTAAACGACTGTATGCGGAACAAGGACTCCTGCGGGGGGATTATTGAATGCCAGATTTTGGGCTTGCCCACAGGCATCGGTGACCCGGTATTTGAAAAATTGGACGCAAACCTTGCCAAAGCCATCTTATCTATCGGCGCAGTAAAAGGATTTGAAATAGGGGATGGATTTGCGGCAGCCATTTCCCGGGGAAGTACCAACAACGACAGCTTCTTTTACGGCTCCCAGGGAAAAATCCAAAAACGCACCAACCATTCCGGCGGGGTTTTAGGGGGAATAAGCGATGGGGACAGCATCGTTTTTCGGGCCGCCATAAAGCCCACCCCCTCCATCTCCTCCCTGCAAACTACCGTAAATAAGTCCGGGGAAGACATTTCCGTCTCCATTAAAGGGCGCCATGACCCGGTAATTGTGCCCAGGGCTGTGGTGGTGGTGGAGAGTATGGCGGCACTTACGGTTTTAGACGGGCTTTTGTTAAATATGGCTGCCAATATCCAGGGAATTTATGATTTTTATCACAAATAGAAAAAACGGGCAGGATTTCCTGCTCGTTTTTTACGCCTTCTTGTTAAAAATACTGCTGTCCCGATTCTCAAACTGAAAATATTTGTCCCTGTCATTGTGGGGAAAAAGCATCTCCATATACAAATTCCCCAGAAGATTTTTCACTTTTTCCAGACTGACTTCCTGGACGCCAAACTCATCCCGCTCCATCTTCTTTAAGTTTTCCAACAGAACTTCAATCCTGTCTTTTTCCGTAAGCACAGGGTTTTTGGGCAGGGCAGGCAGTACTTCCGGTTTCTGGAAAAGAGGCATGGGGGCAGTCCCGGGCTTTCTGCACACAGGCAATGCCCTGGTCTCCTGCAGGGGCTGCATCAGCTTTTCAGTCTCCGGTATCTTGAAAATGAGATTTTTGCAGGTCTTCTCAAAACACTCCGGGTCATACACAGCCAAAAACTTCATATCCTCCCACATGAGAGGCTTTTTATTGTAGATTTTGATGTAAATGTCTGCCAATCGTGCATTCTTTCCCATAATTCCACCCCTTCTCGCCGGGCTTCATCTCTACTCCGAAAGCCTGTGAATATAGACACAGTTGGGCCTTTCCACATTCATGGGACGCCCGTCCATCAGTGCATATCCTCTGTCAAAATACATTCTGAAAATAGAAATCTGGTTGCTCTCATGGTTTAAACTCATAAAATGATTGCCGTCTGGAAATACCGCCAGGGCTTTGGGGAATTCCCCGCTAATCTGGGTCCAGGTCACTTCCGAGAGAGTTCCGTCTTCCGCCTTGGCAAAGGTGACAATCTCGTTTGTCCCTGCATTGGAACAATACAGATAATTTCCATCCCTGGAAAACTCCATATTCTGGGCGCAGCAGCTTGTATCCCTGGCATTTTCGTCTGTGGAAATCGTCTGGATACGCTCAAATTCAGGGCCGCTGTCCCCGATGGAATAATTGTATACGTCCACAGTGCTCTTTAATTCATTTAAAACATAAGCATTTTTTCCGTCCTTGCTGAAACGAATCATTTTGGGAGCGGAATCCAAATCGCATCGGATAATATCTGCCAGCTTTAATTTGGAAAACTCATAATCGATTTTATAGACTTTCACATGATCCAATCCCCCGTCCACCGCACAAAGATAATTCTGGTCTGGAGTCACTTTCACACAGTTTACATGGGGCCTGGTGCTTCTGTCTGCCGCACTTCTTCCTACCCCTTTGTGGAATACCCCGTCGGCAATATCCCCCACCGACCCGTCCGGGTTTAAATGCATCATGGAAACCCTGCCGTCATGATATCCCCCCACAAAGAGATACCTGTCGGAATTGTCCACGTCCAGATAACATCCCCGCATGCCCCCAATCCACTGTTCATTCATGGGCTCTAAATCCCCGTTTGGCAAAATGCGGAAAGCCTTTACCCCGTCATCGGTAATGGAATATAAAAACTTCTTGCTGTTGGAGACAATCAAATCCGAAGGATTATTGATTTTTGCCATCTGGCGCTCTTTCATTCGTCCGTTTTCCACATCCAAGTCATAAATATGGATTCCCATACTGTGTTCATGGGTATATGTGCCCACATATGCAACATATTTTTCCTGTTTCATGGTCAACACTCCTCTTCTTTCCTGCGTAAAATATCATACTGTGACAATGTTGTTCCTAAATCTAAAAATAATTTCTGCTTTGGATGGGGTGCACTCTCTAGTTCCTTCCCTTCCTCGTCCAGAATTTTTAAAACCGTAACGCTTTCATTTTCCCCGTCCGGTTTCATTACCTCAATCATTTCCCCCACAGAAAATTTATTCCGCTGCCTGATCTGGCAGAGTCCCTCTTTAAAATCTTCCACAATTCCCAGATAGGTGTACTCCTTCAGATAGGTATTGTTATCATAAATCTGTGCTTCCTCCGATGGTTTCCCAAAGAAAAACCCTGTGGTAAACTGGCGGTAAGTACAGTTTGATATCTGGCTTTTATACCAGGGCATATTCTTTTCATATAATTCCCTGGACTTCATAAAATCATCTATGGCCCTGCGGTATGTCCTTGCCACCGTGGCCACATACAGGGCCGTTTTCATCCGCCCCTCTATCTTAAAGCTGTCAATGCCTGCCTCTATCAATTCCGGCACATGCTCTATCATACAAAGGTCCTTGGAGTTAAAAATAAAGGTTCCCCTCTCATTTTCAAAGACAGGCATATACTCTCCCGGCCTCTGTTCCTCCATCAGCGCATATTTCCAGCGGCATGGATGGGTGCACTCCCCCTGGTTGGCATCCCGCCCGGTAAGGTAATTGCTGAGGAGACACCTGCCGGAATAGGAAATGCACATAGCCCCGTGGATAAATGTCTCTATCTCAAGCTCTTCCGGGATCTGTTCCCGGATGTCTCTGATTTCTTTTAAGGAAAGCTCCCTGGCGGAAACCACCCGGCGGGCCCCTAAGCTGTGCCAGAAAAGGTAGGTGCCGTAATTTGTGTTATTGGCCTGGGTGCTGATATGGACCTCTATTTCAGGGCAGATTTCCCTGGCGGCCTGAAATACCCCTGGGTCCGAAATAATCAGGGCGTCGGGGCCAATTTCTTTTAATTCCAGAAAATATTCCCTCACTCCCGTCAAATCTTCATTGTGGGCCAATATATTGGCTGTCACATATACTTTTACATCCCGGGCATGGGCAAAGGCAATCCCCTCCTCCATGTCCTCTCTTGAAAAATTTCTCGCCTTGGCCCTAAGGCCAAAGGCCTCTCCTCCAATATATACCGCATCGGCTCCAAATACAACTGCTATTTTTAAAACTTCCAGGCTGCCGGCGGGTACCAATAACTCCGGTGCTTTCATGTTATGTCCTCTTTTACTAAAAACTAATCCACTTTTGTGCTCACCGTAATCCCGTCCCCCACAGGAAGCACTGCTGTAACAAGGGATTTATGGTGGGTAATCTCATAGAGATACTCCCGCATCCTCTTGTGGATGGTCCTGTTCCTTCTGGTAACGGCAAATCTGGATTCTATAATATCTCCCTCCTGGAGCACATTGTCGGAGACCAGGACGCCGCCAGGCTTTAACCTTTTTACCACCTCCGGCAAAAAGGAGATATACTGCCCCTTCGCCCCGTCCATAAAAATAAAATCATAGTTTTCTTTTAGGGTTGGAAGTATATCCTGGGCATCCCCCTTTAACAGGGTAATCCTATCTTCCCTACCTGCCCGCTTAAAATTTTCCCGGGCAATGGGAATTCTTTTTTCATAATTCTCTATGGTGGTAATCCTGCAGGGCAGGGGATTGTACTCTGCCATAAGCAGTGCGGAAAAACCCACCGCCGTACCGATTTCCAATATATTTTCCGGCTTCCTTAAAGTTAAAATCCATTTTAAGAACTGCTGCATTTCCTTTCGGATAATGGGCACATAGTTTTCCAGTGCCTCTCTCTCTATCTCTTCTAAAAGAGGGGTATTTCCCTGCTCCAAAGAGTTGATATAGGTTGTCAGGCGTTCCTCTACTATCATTTTTCATCTTCCGTTTCTGTCTCTTCTTCCTCTTCGGCAGAGATAACCTGCATCATTTCCTTTGCAGTCATGGAGGTGGACAAGGTATATGTCCCGGGCTTCATATCATCTTTATATGCGGAGAGCATAAGCTGTACCACAAAAAGATTGGAATCCCTTATCAGTTCCTTGCTCTCTAACAAATCCCCGATTTCCTTTGCCCCCATATCAGAAGTAATCCTTACCACCTTGTCTTTTGCGTTTTCCTCTGTGGTCATGGCCTTCTCCGTAAATACCCGGTAACCAAAATCGAAGGAATACTCTCCCATGCGGTACAAAAGGAAGGCAAATACCACAAAAACGATTACGGAAAGACACACACTAAAAAATTTCATCAGAATCCTGCCTGCATCCATAGAGCCTCTACTCCGCCTCTCTTAAAGATTTTCCAATAAAATCCGCCTCAAAATCCAATTCTTCTATTAACTGCCAGTTTACCTGCTGAATCAGCCGGCAAAATGCATTCTCCGCATTTAAATACCTCCGCACCATGGCATTGTCCAACATGGAGGCAAATTCCTGCTGAAGTTTCTCTGTCTCCTCCAGCACATTTACCGTAAGGTTCTGCAGTTCGTAATTTCTCTTCCGAAATTCGTCCATCTGGGCTTTCAGCACAGGCATCTGCATAATCTCTTCCTTTGCTGAAAGATATGTCTGGTAAACCTCGCTCTGGCGGATGGCAGACACCAATGACTCTGCTGCTGCTTTCACCGGGTCGGCACTTGCCTTTCTTCTTCTGAACACATCTATTATACTTCCATAATGATTGGAATAATCATTGGTCTTCGTTTCGTTTCTCTCCATACAAATTCTCCCAGGGAATCCTTGATTTCTGTTTTAATTTTGCTCCAGTCTGTTATATTTCTGTTTGTAATATCCATCATGGTGTCGTCTAAGACCTGTTTTGCCTCATCCATTAAACTCTCGGATCCTCTCACGTAGACAAACCCTCGGGACACAATATCCGGGCCTGCCAGTATCTGCCCGGAGCCGGATTCCATGGTGAGGACTACAATGATAATGCCCTCCTCCGCCAGATGCTGCCTGTCCCTTAAGACAATATTTCCCACGTCTCCCACGCCAAGTCCGTCCACCATTACATTTCCCACATGGACCCGGCCGTTTACCTTAGCCTCCTCCTCGTTAAGCTCCAGCACGTCGCCGGAAGAGAGGATAAAGATATGGTCTTTGTCATACCCCAGTTCCTGGGCTATTTTTGCCTGGGCCACAAGATGTTTATACTCCCCGTGCACCGGGATGGAGTATTTTGGCCGCACCAGGGAATAAATCAGTTTGATATCCTCCTGGCAGGCATGTCCCGACACATGGGCATCCTGGAAAATCACATCCGCCCCCTTCATAAAGAGCTCGTTTATCACATGGGATACAGACTTCTCGTTTCCTGGAATTGGGTTGGAGCTGAAAATAATGGTATCCTTTGGCTTTATGGTGATTTTCTTGTGCATCCCGGAAGCCATGCGGGAAAGGGCTGCCATGGATTCCCCCTGGCTTCCCGTGGTAATTAATACCGTCTGCTCGTCGGGATAATTTTTAAGCTGCTCTATGTCAATCAATGTATTTTCCGGTATGTCGAGATACCCAAGCTCCGTGGCGGTGGAGATAATATTTACCATGCTCCTGCCCTCCACCACAACTTTCCTGTTGTACTTGCAGGCTGCGTTTATAATCTGCTGCACACGATCCACATTGGAGGCGAAAGTGGCAATGATGATCCTGGAATTTTTATGCTCCGCAAAAACATTGTCGAAAATTTTTCCCACTCTCTTTTCCGACATGGTAAATCCCGGGCGCTCCGCATTGGTGCTGTCGCACATCAGGGCCAAAACCCCTTTTTTCCCGATTTCCCCTAATCTTGCCAGGTCTATGGCATCCCCGAATACCGGGGTGTAATCCACCTTAAAGTCCCCGGTGTGCACCACAATCCCCGCCGGGGAATAAATGGCAAGGGCTGCCGCATCCTGTATGCTGTGGTTTGTCTTTATAAATTCCACCCGGAAGTTCCCCAGGTTAATGTGCTGTCCGTACCGCACCACTTTCCGTTTCACTTTGGTGAGCATATTGTGCTCCCTTAACTTGTGGTCAATAATTCCTATGGTAAGCTTTGTGGCATAAATAGGAACATTTATCTCTTTTAATACATAGGGAATGGCTCCGATATGGTCTTCATGGCCGTGGGTGATAAAAAATCCTTTTACCTTGTCTATATTATCCTTTAAATACGTAATGTCCGGAATCACCAAATCGATTCCCAGCATGTCGTCCTCCGGGAATGACAATCCGCAGTCCACCACAATAATACTGTCTTCATACTCAAAGGCAGTAATGTTCATTCCAATCTGCTCTAACCCTCCCAAAGGAATGATTTTAAGCTTACTGTGTTCTGTTGTTTTATGTTTCAATCTGTTACCTCCATAACTTTTTTGTGTCTTACTTTTTATTTTCTCATATTAAATTCTGATATAATAATTTCTAATTACACTTCAATATCCACGTCTTCGATTAATTCTTCAAAGATTTTCCCCAGGGCGTTTAACTCCACCTCATCTGTTACCATGGCATATGTGGCCTCCTCCTCTTTCTGGGTTATCTCTTTTAATATATAGGCATCCGCATCGCCCTCTTCATCCTCCGTGACTAAAAGATAGGTAAATCCCTTCATTTTCGTCTGCTCCAGACAGAAAAATAAGATTTCCTCCCCGGTATCCGGATCCGTAAACTTAATTTTTTCCATGCGCTTATTCCTCTTTTTTACTCTGATTTGACAGATAGTCCAGATATCCCTGCAAAATCAGCATGGCTGCAATCTCGTCCACGTATTCTTTGCGGCGCTCCCCGGTTATATTGCTCTCTGTCATAATATTGTCCGCTGCCACTGTGGTGAGACGCTCATCCCACAGTTCCACCGGAAGATTTACCCGGCGTACCAGCATATCCCTAAATTCTTTTGTTTTTTCGCACCGTTCCCCCTCTGTGCCGTTCATGTTTTTCGGGTATCCCAAAACGATTTTTTCCACACCATAAGAAGAGACAAGACTTTCGATTCTTGCCAATGTCTGCCGCAGCTTGCCGGGGGATTTCCTCCGGATAATCTCCACCCCCTGTGCGGTGATGCCTAAGGAATCACTGACTGCAACCCCCACGGTATGGCCGCCGAAATCCAGTCCCAAAATCCGCATCGCAACCTCCAATTCCCTGTTAATTTGACAATACTGAATGAATATACTCCTTTAAAACTTCTTCTACGATTTCGTCCCGCTCCACTTTCATAATCAGACTCCTGGCGTTATTATGGCTGGTAATATAAGTGGGATCTCCAGACATAATATACCCAACAATCTGGTTCACCGGATTGTAGCCCTTCTCTGTCAGCGCCTGATATACCACTGCCAGCACGTCCTTTACCTGCATCTCCGGTTCTTTTTCAACTCTAAAATATTGTGTGTTATTCAAATTCTGCATCATTTCACGCCCTATTCTCTGCTCTTTTGTTTGCTGCACGCAAAAGCACTGCTAGTAGTATTTTAATATATTATGTCCTAAAATTCAACTATGAAACGGAAAAAAGTATCGGGCAATCCCATCCTTTCTTATATTTCTTTGTCACTCTGCCAGGTAAACGCCGCTTAAAAGCCGCTTCGTTATCCTTCCTTTCACAAAGGTATTAGAAATATCCGTCTTTGATTTTACCGCCGCTTTTACATATTCTTTTGTATATCCTCCGTAATACACCTCCCCTTCCAGGAAAAAGGGCTCTTCTATTAAAATTTCCACTTCCCTGCCAAGGTAATATTCCCGGAATTCCTCTGACATTTTCTCCCCCAGGGCAATCAAATCCTGGCTGCGCCCTGCCTTTACAGGCTCTGTTATCTGTCCCTCCATCTCTGCGGCCTTCGTGCCTTTCCGCCGGGAATATTTAAACACGTGCATCTCATAAAAATGGATTTTTTCTAAAAATGCCTTTGTCTGCCCAAATTCTTCTTCACTCTCCTCTGGAAATCCCACGATAACATCCGTGGTAATTGCGGGATGTTCAAAATATTTTCTTAATATATTACAGCTCTCTTCATATTCCCCGGTGGTATACTTACGGTTCATCCGGGCTAATGTGGCATCGCAGCCGCTTTGCAGACTCAAATGAAAATGGGGGCAGACCTTTTCTATCCCGGAAAGCGCCTTTGCAAATTCTTCCGTGACAATCCTTGGCTCTAAGGAGCCTAAGCGGATTCTCTTTATCCCTGGTATCCTGGCTGTCTCTTCTATTAAATGCAGAAGTTCCTCCCCGGTATCTGTCCCATAGGAGCTTAAATGAATCCCTGTGAGGACGATTTCCTGATAACCATGGTCTGCTAACTCCTTTGTCTCCTTTAAAACATGGGAAATCCCACGGCTTCTCACCCTGCCCCTGGCATAGGGGATAATACAGTAACTGCAGAACTGGTTGCAGCCGTCCTGGACTTTGATAAATGCCCTGGTATGCTCTTTTGGCTCTGTAAGCCATAAGTTTTCATATTCTTTTGTGCACTGGATGGGCAAAACCGTCTCTATCTTCCGGTTTTCTTCCTCATAAGCCTTGAGAATATTAATAAGTTCATGTTTTTTATTATTTCCGACAACAATATCCACCGCAGGGTCTAAGAGGGCCTCCTCCTTTTTTGTCTGGACATAACAGCCTGCGGCTATCACAATCCCTTCCGGATTCTGCTTTTTCGCCCGGTGGAGCATCTGTCTGGACTTTCTGTCCGCCATATTTGTCACCGTGCAGGTATTAATTATATAAATATCGGCTTTTTCACTAAAATCTACGATTTGAAAGCCTGCTTCTGTCAACATTTGCTGCATAGCTTCTGTCTCATATGCGTTCACTTTGCATCCCAGGTTATGCAATGCAACTGTTTTTTTGTTTAATTTGCTCACATTTTTCTCCATTTTTTGTAGTAATGACTGTCCGATTGCAGTTGACTTTTATTTGGAAAACAAGTACTATAGGATTAATCAATATGTTTGATAAGGAGGTTATTTAACCATGAAAACAGTACAGATTTCTTTAAACTCTATCGATAAGGTAAAAGCTTTTGTAAATGCCATTGCTCAGTTTGAGTATGATTTTGATTTAATTTCCGGCAGATACGTTATCGATGCAAAATCCATTATGGGTATCTTCAGCCTGGATTTATCCAAACCCATTGAGCTGGCTATACATACAGAAGGAAACGAGGAGGAAGTCCTTGAGGTATTAAAACCATATCTCGTATAATTCTGTAAACCCAAAAACCAAAATTTATCTAGCAATTATTAGGCAGGGCATCCCTGCCTTTTTGCTTTCTTAAGGAAACTTTCATCCGCATTTCCCCTAAATTCCCTTTCTGTTATTCCACCCTTACCACTTCCACGGTGTCTATGGCTGTTTTTAACAATCCATCGATGCAGTCCGAAAGTTTCAGTTCCGACTTTTCAATCACTTTTATACTGGGCTTTGTCACAGGATGCTTCGCCACAAATATGGTACAGCAGTCCTCGTAGGGAAGGATGCTGGTGTCATAGGCGTCAATTTTCTGGGAAATATCTATAATCTCATTTTTGTCAAACCCGATTAAGGGACGGTACACCGGCAAAGTACACACTGCGTTTGTGGCCGCCAAAGACTGCATGGTCTGGCTTGCCACCTGGCCGATGCTCTCCCCCGTCACAAGGCCAAGGCTGCCCTCTTCCCCTGCAAAATGCTCCGCCAGCTTCATCATATACCGGCGCATGATAATGGTGAGCTCCTCGTGGGGGCACTTTTCATAAATGGCAAGCTGGATATCCGTAAAGTTTACCACATAAAGATTCATGGGGCCGGAATATTTCGCAACAATTTTCGCCAGATCTACCACTTTCTGCTTTGCCCTGTCGCTGGTATAAGGGGGGGCATGAAAATACACGGCGTCAATGGCCACCCCCCGCTTGGCAATCATATACCCTGCCACCGGGCTGTCGATGCCGCCGGAGAGCAAAAGCATGGCACGGCCGTTTGTCCCCACCGGCATTCCCCCTGCACCCTTCACTTCCACGGAATAAATGTTTATCTCCTCCCTGATTTCCACGGAGAGAAGAACCTTAGGCTCATGCACATCCACTTTCATTTCAGGAAAGGCCTCTAAAATCTTTTCCCCTAAGGCCGCATTTAATTCCATGGAGGTCATGGGGTAATTTTTCCTGGCACGTCTGGCGTGGACTTTAAAAGTGATGTTCTTGTCCGGGTAAACCTTGTCCAAGTAGGAAATCACATCTTCCGCCAGGGCATCAAAGCCCTTATCCTCCACCAAAACCACCGGGCAAATCCCTACAATGCCAAAGACGTGGGTTAGTTTTTCCATCACTTCATCGTAATCATACTCTCCCAGGGTATCTACATAAATTCTTCCCTGGAGACGGCGGACCTTAAATTCCCCCTCCGCCTCTTTTAAGGCGTACTTAATCTGTTTTACCAAAGCCTCCTCAAAGAGATACCTGTTTTTCCCCTTAATTGCTATTTCTCCGTACTTAATTAAAAATGATTTATACATACTTTCCTCCAAACAAAAAACCTGCCCTGTTTTACTTTCTTATGAATTTCCTTCGGAAGGGAATGATTTCCCCCATACATCCCAGGGCGTAATCAATCTCTTCCAAAGTCGTAGAAGGGCAGAAGCTGAACCGCACTGTGGAATCTATTAAATTTGGATTTAACCCAATGCACTGCAACGTGGAGCTGACGGCCCTTTTATTGGAAGAGCAGGCGCTCCCTGCGGAAACATACACGCCTTTCTCCTCTAAAGAATGTAACAGCACTTCGCTTTTTACGTCCCTTACACTAAGGCTCACAATATGGGGGGCGGAAGTTTCATCGATTTTACCATTTACCGTTACCCCTTCTATCTCCGTTGCCTTAGATATAAAATATTCTTTTAATTTTCTCATATGTTCCATATTCTGTCCAAGATTCTCATATGCCTCAAAGGCTGCCACTCCCAGCCCTGCAATGGCAGGGACATTTTCTGTGCCGGAGCGCATGCCTTTCTGCTGCCCTCCCCCCAAAAGTATGGGTTTTATCTTGGTCTTGTCCTTTACATACAAAAACCCGCTGCCCTTTGGCCCGTGAATTTTATGTCCGCTGACAGAGAGCAAATCTATCCCCAGCTTTTTGGGGACTATGGGAAATTTACCGTAGGACTGAATAGCGTCCACATGGAACAATGCCCCCGGAGCATATTTTTTGATCAACTCCGAAATCTCCCCCAAAGGCTGGGCCGTACCGATTTCGTTGTTTACATGCATAATTGACACCAGGATAGTCTCATTATTTAAAGCGTCCTTTAATTCTTCTAGTAAGACAAGGCCCTCCCTATCCACGTTTAAAAATATCACGTCATATCCCATGTCTTTTAAATATGCCATGGGTGCCTGCACCGAAGGGTGTTCTATGGATGAAGTGATAATCCTTTTCCCCCGGCGCCTGTTGGCGGATACGCTTCCGAAAATCGCCAGATTATTGCTTTCCGTCCCTCCGGAGGTAAAGAAAATTTCTTTTTCCTCCGCTTTTAGGGTTTTGGCAATTTTCTGCTTGGCCTCTTTGATATACTCCTCCGCTTTTACCCCCACTTTGTGGAGGGAGGAAGGATTTCCAAAATCTTCCCGCAATACCTGCACCATCTTTTCCGCAGCGTTTTTGCTGCACATGGTAGTGGCGGAATTGTCCAAATATACTTCCATGCTGCCGCTTTTTCCTTTCCAAAAATAAACTGCTGTTTTACTGCATTTCCATCTCCATCATTACCATGGACATTGCCGTGATTGCCGCCGTATCCGTCCTTAAAATCCGCTTTCCCAGGGAGATAACCTCCCCCCTGGATTTTACGGCTTCTATTTCCTCCGGGGCAAATCCCCCCTCCGGGCCTATGAGAATACTGACAGATTCTTTTCCTCTGATTTTTTTCAAAGCGGCTTTTGTACCTTCCATTCCATTTTCGTTTTCATAGGGGATCAGGCAGGCTTCCGATTGAAAGGCATAGGCAATGGCCTCTTTGTAAGACATCACCGGGTGGATGTTTGGCACCAGGCTCCGCTTGGACTGCTTTGCCGCAGCCATGGCTAAAGCCTGCCATTTCTTTAACTTCGCCTGCTGCTTTTTATCGTCCAGCTTTACCACACAGTAGCGCATACGAACCGGTATGATTTCATATACCCCAAGTTCCACTGCCTTTTCAATGACATGTTCCATTCTGTCCCCTTTGGGGATTCCCTGAAACAGGTAAATTTTCCCAGGAAGCTCTGTTGTGGCGGCCCCCGTCTCTAAAATATCCGCCTGGACGAAATTTTCCCCCACCTCGCTTATTTTGCAAAAATAATCCTGCCCCTTTTGATTGCTCACCCGTATGGTCTCCCCGGGCCTCATCCGCAGCACGTTTTTGATATGCTTTACATCCCCGCCTGTAATGGTGATAAATTCCCTGCCGATTTGTTCCTCTGTTACAAAAAACTGATACATTTTACCCGTTCTTTCTGGCTGTCACATTGACCCACTCGCCCTGATGGTTGACTTCTATGATTTCCATTCCTGCTGCCTTTATCGCATCCCTCACCTCATTTTCTTTAAAATCAATAATCCCTGAGGTGATAAAGACGCCCCCCTCCTTTAACAGGGAAGGGATAACCTTTGCCATTGGAATAATCACATCCGCCAAAATATTGGCAACTACAATATCGCTTGTCCCCACCTTACTTTGCAGTTCTCCATCGTCAATGAGGTTGCCCACATAAAAATTCCCGGACTCTGCCGGAAGATGATTGATTTCCATGTTTTCCCTGGTGGAGGTAATACAGTTTTCATCCAAATCTGTCCCCAGTACAAAGTCTGCCCCCAGTTTTAAGGCAACAATGGAAAGGATTCCGCTGCCGCAGCCAACGTCCAATACCTTTACCGGGGCATCTTTTTTATATTCTTTGATATATTTTGACAACTGACGGATACAGAGTTGGGTAGTCTCATGCTTTCCCGTCCCAAAAGAGATACCAGGGTCGATTTCTATTAAAAATTTATCCTTATCCTCCGGCTTTAACTCCTCCCAGGTAGGCTTAATTAAAATATCGTCTATGGTAAATGCATGGAAATACTGTTTCCAGTTGTTCATCCAGTCCAAATCTTCCGTGTCGCTTGCGGTAATGGTTCCCTCCCCCACATCCACAAACTGGCGCTGCTCTTCTATCCCCGCTTTCACCTGTTCTAAAATTTCCCTGTGGTCTTTCCCGTCCTCTAAGTAAAAACTTACATATCCGATTCCCTCGTCCGGGGGAAGCTCCGGGAGAAAATCGATAAACATCTCCGCCTGGTCCTGCTTTGTCAGGGGAACATTGTCCTCTATTTCAATCCCCTCTATGCCAAGATCGCTTAACATGGCGCTTAAGAAGTCCTCCCCAAGGGTTGTGGTTTTTATGGTAAATTTATTCCATTTCATCTTTTACCTCCAAAAGTACTTTTTCTATGAGTGCATTTATCTTATCCGGCGCATCGGTATTGGAATTGTGCCCCGCCCCCTCTATCCACTCCAAGGGGATTCCCGTTTCCTGATGCCAGGCTTTGCTGTACCGGATACAGGAGCCTGCCCGGTCTTTTTCCCCGCATATTAAAAGGGCAGGACAGGAAATTTTGTAAGGAAGGTCCGCCTCTATGGCTTCCGCCAGGATACGGAAACCATGGCCTGCCAGCCGGGCATATCTCCTCTTATCCCCCTGATAAACCATCATCATATGATACATCAGCTTTTGGCCGTATTTTGATGTTGCCACTCCTTTTGTGCCGGTTTTTAAAAGAGATTTCCAGGGGTAATACCGATATACCGGCTCCATTTTTTTCAGAAGCCAGATTTCTATCCCCGTTGCAAATTTTCTCTGTAAGGGCGCAGAGTCAATGGACACAAACCCTTTTAGTTTCTCTGGAAATAACTGGGCATAGGCCTGCCCCACATATCCCCCCATGGACTGGCCCACAATCACGGGATGATAGATATCTTCCTTTTTAAAAATCTCATCCAGCCATCTTGCTTTATCCATCAGGGTAAAATCAAATTGAAAAGGCCAGGATTTGCCGTGGCCGGGGGCATCCCAGACAAATACATGGTAATCTTTAAAATATTCTATCTGTTTTTCAAACAGCCTGTGGTCTGCGGTGAGCCCTGGCAAAAATACCAGGGTCAAATTGTGTTTTTCCGGCTTCCCACTGACCCAATAGTGGATATCACCACATGGCGTTTCAAATGTCTTTTCTGTCATTAAAAGCTCTCCTCATTTATATAGGATTTCTCAAAGTCTATTTGAAACCCCTTTAAAGATTCTCCCATAAATTCCAGTGATTCGCAAGACAAATTTTTCCACTCATTTATAGATTTTCATCAGTAAACAAGTCTTCGATACTTTCAGCAGGTATGGAATCTCCTGTAAACATAATGGGTCCATTCTTTTTTTCATCTGTAGGTGTTTTATTCCAGGCAAACTCACAATATTCTTTTGCCATTTTGGTATACTCATACAAATTGCCGCCGGAATCTTCGTCTGTTCCTATACCTAAACCTGCATACATTACCCACCCCTGAGTGACCAATCCTTCTTCTTCCATAGAAGTTATATAGAAATTATCATTAGAAATATAATTCGACATATATTTTAAATCCTGCAACATGGTATTGGCTGTCATAATAACAAATCTTCTAAATCTGTCATCATCTATCTTTTCATCCATTTTAACTTCCCATAACCGCGAAAAGATATCTATCTTTTCCAACTCCTCTACCCTGGTTATTACATCCAGAATAAATACAGTATCCTTATTGAATTTTTTGCGTGTTATCTTTTTAACATATTTTTTCCTTTTGTGTTCAGGTATTTTACCTATTCCAAGACACAATCTCTCAAATTTTCTAAGAAACAGCCTATCTGGAATACTTGCTACAGCCTTTATGCCTTTATATATCTTTGATAACCCTTCAGCCGAATCATCAATCGTTCTTATCACCTCCACAGAATTTTCAAAAAATGCTGAATTAATAACAGCATCATATGACGATTGGGCCAATTCAAATGCAGATGTAAAAAACTCATCAAGTACATGTAAAATATTAAAAGTTTCTTTTGTTTCTATAATTTCATTCAAATTATTATCCACATGAATCCTCCATTAATTCACCGCTTATGTTTTTTAAATATTTTTCTATGCACATACATTCTTGTCAAATCCGGCTCGCCCTCTCCCTGCACCATACATAAAAACTCCCATCCGTAACGCTCATAAAAAGAAGTGTGGTCTGTTACCAGGTATAACACGTCAACCCCTTTGTCCTTCATATCTGCACAGACATGATTTAACAACGCACCGGCCACTCCTCTGCACCGCCTGTCCTCTTCTGTGTAAAGGGCACAGACATTGGGGGTAAGGTCTTTTCTGCCATGGAAATCATTTTCGATAACGCCTAATCCGCCGATTATTCTGTTTCCCTCCAGGGCCATATACCACTGGGGCACTGGTTTTTCTCCGGCCAGGCACTCTTTCATGCTTTCCAAATATGCTTCCAGGGGAATCCCCCATTTTTCATGAAACCACTGTGCCGCCCGTTCTTTTATTTCAGGCATATCTCTCAAAGGCACTATTTCATAATTCATTTGAACATCACCTCACATCGGTTTTAAATTTTTGTTGAGCCTGTCCACCATCCAGGCAATCCTCTTTTCCCGTCCGGCATCTGTCTTCGCATCAAAATATGCCCGGGTATAGGTTTTCTTTACAGATAAGGACATAGCCTTAAAATTTGTGAAGGCAGGCTCATACTCTTCCAGCAATGCGGATACCTGGGCAATTTGTTCCTCCGTAACCGCCATGGAATTTTTTGCGTTCCACTGGCCGTTTTTTTTGGCTTCCTCTATTTTCTTCCTCCCAAATTCTGTCATAAGCCCCTGTTCTTCAAGTTTTTGGGCCAATGCCTTATTTTTTTCTGACCACTTACTCTTCTCCCTGCGCATAGAAAAATATTTCTTATAGGTTTTGTCGTCGATGCTTTGCATCTGTCCGTCTATCCAGCCAAAACAGAGAGCTTCCTCCAGTGCTTCCCCCGCCTTAATTGTTTTTGGTCCGCCGGCTTTGCCGAACAAAAGCCAAATCCCCGCATCTGACTGGCAATTCTCAGAAAGCCATTTTCGAAATGCTTCCCTGTCTGCAAATTTCATCATATCCCTCATGATGCACCCCTTTTCTTCACATGACAATTCCTAAACACTCTGCAATGCCGTCTTCATCTTTACTGCCAATTCCTCTATGAATAGATTTTGCATAAAGGTATTATACTCCCCTCCGGGAAAATCAGCAAGGACAAGATATGTCTTGCTGCGGTATCATTATCCAGACATTTGCATTCTAAACTTCCACTCATGTTTCTGTTTTGCATTTTTGGCAGATGATGATTGGACAGAATAAAAGAATAAGAAAAATAAATAGAATCCTGTGTGTATTTGTGGTAATATAACAAGAAACAGATTGACGCCACTGTATTTGAACCACTCAAGCGTTGGGAGTTTGATATGGAAAACAGCATATTATAGAAAGCCAAAAGGAGGCAGGAAAATGGTATTTGAAGAGAAAAAAGTAACATTAAGGGATGGCCGTGTATGCATACTGCGGTCTGTTGAAACAAAAGATGCAAAGGACATGATTGCATATCTGCGAATTGTATCTAGGGAGACTCCGTTTCTTCTTAGAAATGAGGACGAGGCTGCATTTACCCTTGAGGCGGAGGAGCAGCTTTTAGAAAGTAAAAGAAATCACCCCCGGGAAATAATGATGGCGGCGGAAGTGGAGGGCATTCTCGCAGGTAATTGCGGAATTGTAACAAATGGCGACCTGCGGCGCATTGCCCATAGATGCGGTTTTGCGATAGCGCTCAAGGAGGCCTATTGGAATATTGGCATTGGTTCTGCAATGATGGATTATGCTTTTTTACTGGCAAAAAATATGAACTATGAACAGATAGAGCTGGAGGTGGTTGACGGGAATAACCGGGCAAAGAGTTTGTATGAAAAATTTGGATTTAAAGAAACCGGGAAAAATTTTCGCGCCCTTAAATATGACGATGGCAGTTATAGAGATGAATACAAAATGGTTAAAATTTTAGTGGAATAATCCTTGGGATGAATGAAAGCTGCAGTCACATAGGCATCCCTTACCCCCAATCAGACCTCCCACATATATTTTCTTTCTCTGGATATACTATCTCTGATATTGAATGCAGCATTATCATGTATACCTATGATCAACTTTCTCCGGAGGATAACCACACAAGAATGAAAAAGAATAACCTTCAACAAAATCTACAACAACAAAATTTACCCAGAAAAAAAGCAGTTTCCTTCCTAATCTCCCAGATGGTATTCTTCTTTTTTCTGGCTTCTATTGGCGGTTTCCTCTGGGAAATTTTGATTTTTCTCTTTCAAGATGGAATCTTTAGAAACCGCGGCTTTCTTTATGGCCCATGGCTGCCGGTTTATGGGGCGGGCGCTGTCCTCTTCTACCTTCTGCTTGGAAATCCCCTGCAGCGCATCTTGTATGCCGAACCCATCAAAAAACATCACCCGGTTACTATTTTTTTACTTTCCCTGCTGATTGGAACGCTTTTGGAATTGGCCATCGGATATTTCTTGGATACGGTCTGGGGACTTCGCTACTGGGACTATGGTGGAGCTTTTTTAAATTTCCACGGTTATATCTGTTTTTTATCTGCTCTTGGCTTTGGAATTGCAGGTACTGTCTGGATCTGCTTTCTGTCCGGTTTTATCACCAGGCTGTGGCTGAAACTTCCCCTGCCTTTCAGAAATACCATGAATACAATCCTGCTTCTGGCTTTTGCAGTGGACTGTGCGGCTGCCCTGATTATCCCAAATGTGGGAAAAGGAATTACCTTTTCCTATAATATAGGCACTCTCTTTCTTGTTTAAGAAAAGCCTGTGATTTCTATAAAATCCGGCAAAATGTAACTTAGCTCTGTACAAAATCTCCTATTTTGCCAAGTAGTTTCCCAACACTATGGTACATGCCGGAATAAATTACAGGGTCAAGTTTTGTAAGATTCACATCAAAAGTATCTTTGCAGTCAAGCTGCTCATCTATCTGAATATTTTTTATTGCACAGAAAAAAGTAGTGGAATTCCCGGTCTCTACAGATCGAACCACTTCACATTCATACACCCATGGACTTGCATCAAGAACGGGAATATCCACAACTTCACCCCGTGAAACTTCGTATGGAACTGCGTCTTTCTTTCCATCTTTTCCGTGATGCGCGCCAAAATAGTCCATAAGTTCAATCATATCTGTACTCACAAGGTTTACACTTAAAACTCCTGTCCTCCCTACGTTCTGTTTTGTCTTTTTCCAGCCGAACATGCTGATAACCAGCAAATAATCATCATCTTTCTCATTTGTAACGCTGACCCAGGTAATGGGGGCGAAATTGTATGTCCCGTCTTCATTGTTTGTCCCAATAATAAATGCCGGCTGAACGCACATGGAAAAATGCGTTCCCACCGATTTTCTCTTCACCGTTTTCATAAACGTTTACACTCCTTCCCCGTCAAAAGATGGAATAAAACTCTCCTTCGCCGTATCTCCCTCCTGGAAAAATCCGTTTTCCAGTCCTTTTTCTATGGCAAAATCCAAAAGAGCCTCATACTCCTCCTCCGCGACCCTGGAATTTAACTCCGGCATTTCCGGAAAAACTCCCATAGGGGTATACTGGTTCATTATGCTTATATATATGGTTTCGCCGTAAGTTTCTAACAGATAGGAAATAATTTTTTTGCTATCTTCTAAACCTCCCGGCAAAAGGAGATGCCGCACAATAGTTCCCCGGCGCATTAAAATTCCTTCCCCATCCTCCAGGGCATTATATTTTCTGCTGTCTAAACCTTCCCCGTTTTTCCCCACAAATTCCGGTTTCCCCTGCTGGCGCACCATCTCTTTTATCGCTTCCTTTGCAGTGAGAGGATAATCTTTCGCCTTTGCGTAGCGGTATGCCCTTCCACTGTCATAATATTTAAAGTCGGGAAGATAAATATCCACCAGCCCCTCCAAACACCGAAGGGTATCCGCTTTCACATAGGAAGAGGTATTGTATACCACTGGAATGCAAAGCCCCCCATCCCGCCCCCGCTGTAATCCTTTCACAATCTGGGGCACAAAATGGTCTCCCGTCACAAGGTTAATATTTTCCGCTCCCTCCTCCTGAAGCCTTAAAAATATTTCCGCCAGGTAATCCACACTTACCTCTTTTCCTGCGCCGCCCCTGGCAATGGATGCGTTCTGGCAAAAAACGCATCCCAGTGTACAGCCGGAAAAAAACACGGTGCCAGAACCGCCCCGGCCTGTAATGCAGGGTTCCTCCCACATATGCAGCGCCGCCCTGGCAATGCGCACTTTATCTCTCTCCCGGCAGGCTCCCCTTTTTCCCCCGGCCCGGTCTGCCCTGCAGTCCCTGGGACATAAGCTGCAATGGGTAAATTCCTCCATCTTACCTATAAAACCTCCACCTTGTTTTTCCCAGATTTTTTTGCTTTGTACAGCGCTGCATCCACCCTGGTACACAGGCTGTCTAAGGTATCATCCTCCGTTGTCTGGGTCACTCCAAGGCTGATGGTCTGCATCCTTACCGTGGGAAATGAAGTGTTTGCAAAACACTGGCGGATAAGCTCTGCGATAAAGGATGCCGCAGACACGTCGGTATCATGCAAAAGCAGCATAAATTCCTCCCCGCCCCATCTCCCGGCGGAAAATTTATCCGTGTAGGCCATCTCCTCATTGTGAAGGATTTTTGCCAGGGCAATAATCACCATATCCCCTTCCTGATGGCCGTAGGTATCATTCACCTGTTTAAAATTGTCAATATCAAGCATGATCAAAGAAAATTTCCTTGTACCCTCCCGGGCAAGCTCTTTCTCAATCTGGGACTGGATTTCCTTCCTGTTGTAAAGCCCGGTAAGGCCGTCTATAATCGCCGCCATTTTCAGTTTTTCATTAGCGTACTCCAGCTTTTGATTCGTCTCTTCCAGCTCCAGAGAGGTAACGCTGATAAAAGTGGCAAGACGGGACACAAGAGGCACTTTTGACAATGTTCCCCGCTCTGTCAATACAGACATGGCGGAAGCCTCTTTTTTCTCCCCTTCCCGCATGGCGGCAATGACAAGGGTAACATTGTGCTGGTTTAAATTTCCCTTTGTGCGCAAAAACTCCCCGTGGGAAAAGAAGCCACAGGAGGGGGAAATTTCCTTAAAGGGCTGAATTTCATAGGTTGGCTCTTTGGATGTCCAGAAAGTCCGTCTGGCCGCACAGGAAAAAATATGTAATATATCCGGCTGGAACTGATGAATCCTCCGGCTGTCCTCCCGGATACTCTCCACAATGGTGCTGGGGTCCCCGTAAGAAATCTGCACCAGGGAGCCTACGTCCATATCCGATGTCATGGTAATGGAGCCGTCCGCATTGCTGGCCACCGGGGTGCGCAGAATGGTGGTGCCGTTATGGTCATAAAAAAGGGGAAATTCCAGGGTATTGTAAAAAAGTTTTCATCATTTTTTATATTCAGGTACTTGTGGTACACGTCATATGCCAAAATCCCGTCCAGTTCATGGAGAATACAGCCGTCGGACTTTGTCACATGGAATTTCCTGCCCAGTGGTTTCCAGCCGGTAACTTTAATGGAATCCACATAAAAATCTTCCCCGCCGTAAAACACAATTACCACGGATTTGGAAGAAATCTTTCCCCCTTTGGAAAACACAAGGCAGTCATTGCTGGTGATATCGTCGCTGCAGGAGACGCCCCCGAAAATCTGGATATCCGGGTCTACATCCTTCATGCCGTCGCAAAACCGGGTGGTAGAGCCCTCCGGGATGGTAAAAAACATCTCTATGGCCTTAACCCAGGGATTTTTCTTCGTCTCCTCCACAATCTGCCCGGTAATACTGTCCACGCTCTCCCTGGAAAGGTCATACTGGTATATCTGAAACTGTGTGGAAGAATATTCAAAGGCCGTGCACACCACTGTAATTTCTGCAGAAAGCTGGCAGTCAATGATATTTCCGCTGGTGGAACAGCCTATGTACATTGCCTCTGGAAAAACGCCTTCTATCCCAAGGCAGACTTCACTGATTTTTTCCGGCTCTAAAACCTCAGAATATATCTGGAAAAACATATTAGAAAAATCC
>NZ_RAZG01000152.1 GCF_003612565.1 Roseburia sp. 1XD42-69
AGTACAAAACCTAAGTTGGCTTTTTAGAGAGCTTTATTTTATTTTTATATTTCTTCGTGAAACAGCCCTAGAAATGGAGGGCATTATGGAAGAAACAAAAACAGAATTACAGTTGATTAAATTGTCGGAGATACAGTCGCAGGAAGTTTCTTGGCTTTGGTTTCCGTTTATCCCTTATGGCAAGCTGACTATTGTTCAAGGCGATCCGGGCGATGGAAAGACAACATTTGTACTGAATATAGCGGCGAAATTGTCTAAAGGAGAGGATATAGACAGTGAAATGAAACTGACAGAGCCTTTGAATGTAATCTATCAGAGTGCAGAGGACGGGCTTGCCGATACGGTAAAGCCCCGGTTAGAGCAGGCGGGGGCAGACTGTGGGAAAATTTCGGTTATTGATGAAAAGATTAAATCACTTTCCATGATAGATGAACGGTTAGAGCAAGCTATTATCAAAACAGGCGCAAAGCTGTTGATTTTAGACCCGATACAAGCCTATTTGGGCGGCGGTATGGATATGAACCGGGCAAACGAAGCAAGGGATATGACGAAGAAATTAGCGGCACTGGCAGAGAGATACCAGTGTGCGATTGTCCTTGTTGGGCATATGAACAAAGCGGCAGGAAATAAGGCGGCATACCGGGGAATGGGTTCGATTGATTTCTTTGCAGTCGCTAGAAGCGTTCTTTTAGTCGGCAGGGTTGAGGGAGAAGAAAATATAAGGGCTGTGGTGCAGATTAAAAACAACCTTGCGGCGTTCGGACACCCAAAAGCATTTGCATTGTCGGAGGACGGTTTTCAATGGCTAGGGGATTATGAGATTACTGCTGATGAAGTCTTAGGCGGCATTGCTCCCAAAGCAAATAAAATGGAACAGGCGAAGCGTCTGCTTAGGGAACTGGCAGAAACAAACAATGCCATGCAGAGCAATGAGATTTTCAATCTAGCGGACGAACAGGGCATATCAAAGCGGACACTGGAAAATGCGAAGAAAGAGTTAGGTGTCCGGGCAAAGCGGATAAACAATACATGGTATTGGGAACTGGATAAAATCAGTCTGTAACAGACAGACAAGGCAACAGCGCAACAATGCAGGGTATTAGAATTTTGCAGTCTTGGAATTGCGTTCTTGAAGATTGCAAGGTTGCAAAAATTATAGACATTGCAATGTTGCGCTGTTGGGAGAGAGCTGAAAAGCGGCGGTATCAAGGCGGCGAAAAGCCGCCCCGTCCGTAAGGGCGGAAAAGCCCCCGGCAGGGCGCAAAGGCACTTTTGATAGAGCGTAGCCTGTCGAAAGTGCTTTTGCGTTACTTTCGGTTACTTTCGGGAAAGTAACAAAGCCGAAGCGAAGAAACTTCGCTTTGCGCCTTAGTCGGCGCAGTAAGAATAGTGGCACAAATATATAGAATGTGGAGGATATGCCTATTGGAAAGAACGATTAGCGGTATGATGGGGAAAGGTTCGGTCAATCACAATACAAGAGCCTTTACAGCTAAAAATGTAGATAAGGAACGAAGCCGGGATAACGTGGAATTTTGCCATTTGGATATAAAAGAAGTTTACCGCAATCTTTTTGATGAAGCACTGGAACGCTACAACGCAAAGCAGAAACGGAGTGACCGAAAGATTGATGATTATTACGAAAAGATACGCCGGGGCAAACAGGAGAAATTATTTTATGAAGTTATCTTCCAAATCGGCAACAAGGACGATATGAATGTGCAGAGCAGTGAGGGGCGGTTGGCGAAAGAGATTTTACGTGAGTTTATGGAGCAGTTTCAGAAAAGAAATCCGAACCTATATGTATTTTCAAGCCACTTGCACATGGACGAGCAGACACCACATATCCATATTGATTTTGTTCCCTTTATCCGTAACAGTAAGCGTGGGCTTGATACAAGAGTATCGTTAAAAGGCGCACTGTCGGAACAGGGATTCAAAGGCGGTACAAGGGGAATGACGGAATGGAATGAATGGATTGAAGCGGAGAAGCAGGAGCTTTCAAAAGTCATGGGGCGGCATGGCGTACAGTGGAAACAGTTAGGCACACATAATAAGCATTTGTCTGTACTCGATTTTGAGAAGCAGGAGCGACAGAAAGAGGTTGCGGAACTGGAACAGACAATCTCTGGCAGTAAAAAGGAATTATCCAATATTCTTCATCAGCAGATTGCGGCAGGACAGGAAACGAAGCAGATACGGAAAGAGGGCGAAGCAATCCGGAAGGAAGTATCAGAACTTACCGCAACAAATCATCTGCTGAAAGAGCAAACGGAAACACTGATAGGGGATAAAGAAAAGCTGTTATCCGAAAATGAAAAATTGGAGAAACAGCAGAAAAAGTTACAGCAGGAGATTAACAAAATGGTGCAGTCAAAGGAAGTCATGGAGCGCAATATCTACGCCTATGATGAAGATATGAAATGGCAGTTGGCAGAGCCGGGGGCATTGATGAGCGCAAAGGCATACCGGGATAAAAAGGCTTTACCGCTTGTGGAGAAATTGAAAGAAGTGGTAAAAAATCTGACTATCAAATGCGTACAGCTTGCAGAACAAAGCAAGAAGCTGACCGTCAAAGTGGACGGACAACAGAAACAGATTAGCCGCTTGACGGATAAGGTCATGGAGCAGAGCGACACCATAGACCGATTGCAGGAAAAAGCGTCTGATTTGGAGCGTTTGGAGCGTCATTTGGGCAGGGAACAGGTGCAGTCGATAGTGGAACGGTCTAAGGTATTAGAACAGGCAGAAAGGGCAAATAAACGCCTGAAACGTACCTTTGAAATGAGCCGATAGGAAAGGGGGATTGGTAGATATGACCGATATGGAAAAGAAAGTTATGATACGGCTGTGTGCTAAAATCGTAGCAGATACAGACCTTTACGAAACGGACAAGGAGGTGCAAAATCTGATAGACTGGGTATGTCTTTCGGAGCAGATAAAGGAAAACAATAATGCAATCCGCAATCTGACCGGGGAATATAAGAAGATAGAGCCGGATTGTCGGGAGGGAGTGCGGGCGCAGTTGGAACGCATGAAAGAATTGTGCAAAGAACGCAATAATCTGTATGAGAAGCAGAATGACTTAAAAGGGCGAAAATGGAAGATAGAGAAATCGTTAGAACGATAATAAATGTGGGGTGCGGTGGTTGCTGCGCCCTTAGGGCTGTTTCACGAAGAAATATAAAAATAAAATAAAGCTCTCTAAAAAGCCAACTTAGGTTTTGTACTC
>NZ_RAZG01000153.1 GCF_003612565.1 Roseburia sp. 1XD42-69
CAGGGAACCCCGTGCCAATTAAAAGAAAAACACAATATGTTGTAGTTGCTTGAGTTAGGTTGTTAACATTGTATTGTAATCCATTGTATCAGCCCAAGCCTTTATAGCATTTACCGCTTCAACATATCCCCTACGCTCTAATTCTGGTATTTCATTTATTTTGTCCGATAACCAAACATATCCACCTACTTTTTCAATAAATGTATTTACCTTAGAACAGAAGAGTAATACAGAATCTTGTAACTGTTTTTCATATTGCCTTTCTGTAGATGAATCATTCATAGTTTCAATTTGTTTTCTCAAATCTTGATTCTCTGAAACCTTACTTTCAAATTGTTTGCGAAGGTTTTTATAATCTTCTTCATATCCTTTCAACAATTCTTTTGTAGATTCATAATCATCTGGATAAACTGTTTCTTTTTGGATTTTCACTTGTTGTTCCTTACTTTCTTCCAATTCTTGCTGTAAAGAATCAACCTTTTGTTTACAGTCAGCAATAGCAGCATCTTTTTCTTGAAGTTTATCAATATAAGACTTTACTTCTTTTGCAGTCAACTTTTTAGTTATATCCATTTCCTTTATCAATTCTTCCTGTTCCTTCTCTGACAGATTCCTCATAATAGATAGGGCAGTAGTCTTAGTAACAATACCAGTATCAACCAGTTCTGACAGTTCAGGTATCATATTGGCAAGCTGTTTGTAATTTTGGAGAGTGGGAATTGAAATACCTAAATCTGCTGCAAGTTCTTCTTGTGATTTCAAGTTATAATTATTATCAGTTGATTTTCTGTTACCACCATGTTCAATCCCATAAATCCTTTCCAGTTCTTTAATTCTCCCATTGCTCTATATCTCCATCTTTTCTATTACCCTGCTGCCCTATGCAGTGAATTAGGAATAACCATTGATTCTTTGATAAAGTTTACTGCATAAGGCATCCGCATTTTATTGTGCCTGTTTATGTGCTGTTATGCATTCAAGTTAGGGCATAAACCCAAACCGCCATCCGCTTTAGGAACTCTTCTAAATGCTTCTCTATGTGGGCAGTTCCTTTTGTCGCAATCTGGACAATAGCATTTTACATACTCTTCATAACTCATTTTCCAGTTTGTGCCATTTTCAAATTGTTCTTTGCTCATCATATTACTTCATCCTCCATCTATTTCTTTGATAATTCTTTGATTGTTTACAGTTGCTACCCCCTGCCATTGATTGGCAATTATCATTGAACCAATGACAGGAACGCTTAGAGCTTAAAGCCTGTTTATAGTCGCTCTAACGACTGTTATTTGACACGCAATACATTGTAAGAAGTTGTCTTTTCAAATGGTTTTAAATCCTCACCAAATATTTCTTGCAGCTTTCCCTTATCTAATGTGGTTCTGCTTTGCGGTTTATAAGTAATCTTTGCCGTGTCGGTGATTTCTGTATCAATTCCATTTTCTGTCATGTAAGAAATGATTTCACGCTCTACTGATTTCAGTTCGTTTTCAAGCTCTTCTTTCATAGCTTTTAAACTTCTTAATTCCTGTACCTTCGTTTCTAATTCTTTTTTTGTCAACATGATTCATACCTCCGTAATTTTGATTTTGGTTTTGTTTTTTTGTTTTAATTTTGTTTCGCTTGTTTGTTGTTGAATACATCATATCAAATAATTTATACTTGTGCAAGTAGTAATAATTCACAAAATATAGGTGTGTAAGTGGTCAAATATTTAGTTATTATTGCTACTTACACACCTATATGTTTTTTGTATTTAATCATACCAGAAAACAAATCAAAGGAAGGTGTTACATATGACAGACAAAACTACTAAAACAAACGTATACCAAATGGTAACAGACAGGATAATAGCAGAACTGGAAAAAGGTAGAATCCCTTGGAATAAGCCGTGGACTGGTGTTAGAGATAGAGCATTCAATAGAATAAGTAAGAAGCCTTATTCTTTAATCAATCAAATGCTTTTGAAACATAATGGAGAATATGCAACGTTTAAACAATGGCAGGATTTAGGCGGTCACGTTCGCAAGGGTGAAAAGTCAGAGATAGTTGTATTTTGGAAGATATACGAAAAAGAAGAACTTAACGACAATGGAGAAAAGGAAGTCAAAAAAATACCGTTGCTTAGATACATCAATGTATTTCATATATCACAAGTTGACGGCATTAAACCTTTACCAGCGGAAAAGCTGAATAATGATATTAAACCAATAGAACAAGCGGATAAGATTATTATAGACTATGTAACAAGGGAACATATAGACTTTCATGAAACGAAAAGTAATAAGGCTTTTTATAGCCCTTCAAGTGACAGGGTAGTTGTGCCATTAAAAGAGCAATATCAGAATGCAAATGAATACTATGGCACAACATTTCACGAATTGACGCATAGCACTGGACATAAAACAAGGCTTGACAGGTTAGAGAATAGAGTTGTTGTAGCGTTCGGAAGTGAAACATACTCAAAAGAAGAATTAGTTGCAGAAATAGGAAGCGCAAATATATTGAATATCTTAGGAATTGAAACACAACAGACATTTAAAAACAGTGCTGCATATATTCAAAATTGGTTGCAAGTCTTAAAGAATGATAACAAGTTTATTGTATCAGCAGCAGGAAAAGCGGAAAAAGCCGTTAATTATATTATGGGAATGGACAAAAGCGAATAGAAAATGATATATATTCAGGGATGCAGCAGGGTATAGCATCCCTTTTTTGTTGTGCGTGTTATGTATTTATATTATTATTTTTATTTTTATTGTAAGTCGTTCATAGCGTCTTTGATTGTATGTTATATGGATTCATTAGCGCAAATCAATCAAAACAAGGGCAAATCCGGACTTTATGGCAATAAGCATACAATTTTGGTTTAAAGCTGGATTTTGGCATAATATAGCGTTCTGAATGGTATTGTTGATTTGATGAACGATTACAAAAAATATTGTTATCGGAGAGGAAGATAGCCACACGTTGTAATATTGCTATGGATTCCCTGCATGGATTCTATATGGATTCTTTAAGCAGCAGGATTACAGATTTTATTATATCCCATTGGTAGCAGGGTAATAAGGGGATAGACGTATATAAGGGCATAGGGGGCATATTACAGATTTATTTTTATTTCAATTTTCGGATTGCCTATTGTGGGAGGCTGTAAAAAATCTTGTGTCTATGAACTTTAGACTTTCCTGATAAGAATTAGATATGTAAGAGTATTT
>NZ_RAZG01000154.1 GCF_003612565.1 Roseburia sp. 1XD42-69
TGGCAACTTATAGGATACCATAAAACCATATGGAAGGGTTATTTTTTTATTGATAACTTACAACTCACAAGTAAGGTAAGCCAACTAAATCTAAAGCGTCTTTTATTACATGGCGGTTCGGTACTCCCCGCAATGTAGCAAAAATATCTAAATTTTCCGTAGCGGTTAGATTTGGATAAAAACCGGGGGCTTCAATCAAGCTGCCAATACGCGGGAGTAGTTTCTTTTCATTTCCATATAAAGGTGTCCCCCATATTTTGATTTCGCCGGAAGTGGGGCGGGTTAGACCAAGAAGCATTTTCATTGTCGTAGTCTTTCCGGCTCCGTTTCTTCCAAGTAGACCATAAATTTTTCCTTTCACTGCATGAATATTGACGTCTGCGACACTCCTTTGTGTGCCATACTGCTTTGTAAGATTTTCTGTTTCAATGATGTATTCCATATTCAACCTCCTGCTCTATAAGGTATTTTATCACAAAAACACAGAAAATGTAGAACCACTACCAACTGTCGAAGTTACCTTGATATAGCCGCCTTGCATTGTGATAATTTTGCGGGCAAGATACAGTCCTATGCCTATGCCATCAACGTCATGTACTTCTGTTTCCCGGTAAAAGCGTTTGAAGATCATTCCCTGTCTGCTCTCCGCTATGCCCTTGCCGCTGTCCTCAATGTCAATTTTTACATACATCTCCCAGCTTTGAACGGACACCTGGATCGCACCGCCCGCTGGCGTGTACTTCACAGCATTATCCAAAATATTAAACAGGGCTTCACTTGTCCATTTCTTATCATGGGCCAGCAGTATGTCGGGTGGACATTCTACGTTGACATGAATGTTTTTCTTTTCAGCGTTCAGCAAAATACCACCCAGCGCCGCCGCCAAGGTGTTATAAATCGGCTGCACTTTTTTGTCCAAGGCAATCACGCCAGTTTCCAAACGGGAGGTCTTTATCATAGCCTGCATAAGAAAGTCAAGTTTTTCAAGCTGGCCGCTGGATGCCTGCAAAAATTCCTGACGCTTTTCTTCTGTCACAGACTGTTCAAGCAAAGTGGCGTTTACCATCTGGAGATTTGCAATCGGCGTTTTTACCTGATGGGAGATGTCAGAAATCAATTCCTGCAAATCGGCCCGCTCTTTTGCTACGCTTTCTCGATTTTCCCGCATAACTTCATATAGGCGAACAAGCCGGTGGTTGATTTTATAAAACAGGTTTTCTTCCTCATAGACCTGCGGCGGGACTGATGCCCCACCCAGCATATTGTCTATTGTTTCGCATAGTCTGTCCGAAAATAACACCAACTTCCGACGCAGAAAGGCTACGAAAAGGGCTACACAGGCGAACACCAACAGAATAAACAGCAGGCCCAGCCATACGATTGCTGGGTTTCTGGTAAAGAGAAAAGCCACAGTAACGGTCACAACGGAGAGCAAACCTAAAAAAGCTGCCCCTACCGCACAGGCCCGGTTGATGGAAAGTTTGCTCCCATTCACTTCTTTATCCCCCCAATCCACATATAGCCCATACCGTAGACGGTCTTGATATATTGCAGGCCGTCTATTTCAATTTTCCCCCGGATGCGGCTGATCGCTACCGTCAGCGCATGTTCATCCACAAAATTTCCGTCTGCGTCCCACAGCTTTTCAAGAAGCATCTGTCGGGTCAGAACGATTTGCGGATTTCTCACCAGCACCTTTAGCAAGCGGTATTCCATCGGTGTGAAGACAACCGGCTCTCCTGCGAGGGTGGCGGTCAATTCCGAGAAATTGACGGATAGTGTGCCGTCTGTGTAGCAATCGCCGCCTGTCTGCTTCTCGATGCGGCCCAGTAAGGCCGAAACCTTTTTTCGGAATACGCTGATCGGAAACGGCTTTGTCACATAATCGTCTGCTCCCAACTCAAAGCCTTTCAGCATATCGCTTTCCATATCGTTTGCGGTCAGGAAAATCACGGCGGTATCAGGACGACGTTCTTTGATTTCCAAACAGAAGTCAAACCCGTTTCCATCAGGTAAATTGACATCCAGCACGATTAAATCATAGTCCTGTGCTTCGCAGAAATTGACCGCCGCTGATTTTGACATAGCAGCGTCCACGGTGTAGCCCGCCGCCGAAAGATTGTAGCAAAGAGTATTGTTCAAAAGACGGTCATCTTCAACGACTAAAAGTCTCATGGCTTCACTTCCTTTCCCTTATTAGGATAACATGAAAATGTCACAGAAACCTCACAACGGTTTTCGTATTGCAATACACAATCTAATTTTACGGAGATACGGCGAATAAATCAACACCCAGAATGTAAACAATAAAGATTAGCTTCTGTTCTGTATTCTTTATTTTCAAGCCAAAAAGTAAAGTATACAATATAGATAGGTGATACAATATGGCTAACATTCAGGATTGTCCCGGTTTTGAACCCTTGGGGGAGGATGTCAAGGCGGCAAGAAAAAAGCGGCGGCTGTCCAGGCAGGAGGCCGCTGAAATGGTGGACATTTCAACGGTCTATTTTATTAACATTGAGAATAACCACATCATGGGTAATTGATAGGTCTGTAATTTTTGGGTCTTTACTTTGTATATCTTTATTTAATTGCGTTGGATTTTCCAACGTAGGTTTTTCCTGCGTAGGATCTTCCAATGTAGGTAAATCCAATGCAGGCGGCGTCTGCGGCTGTTCATAGATCACATAGTCCGCACCCCGCAGCCGTCCCCGTTCGTCACGCTCCTGCGAACGGACGATGTACCCCGCCTGCTCCAACTCCCGGATAGCCTGCCGGATGGCATCGATCTTCTCCCGGTTGATAAGGGCAAGGCCCTTTAACGTGTAATACCAATCTTCCGGGAGTGATAACATTTGCGACAGCAGGCCCTTGGCTTTCAGGGACAGGTCTTTGTTCCGCAGGTGATGGTTTGACATCACCGTGTACCCCTTGTTCCTCTCTACGCGGAATACTGGCATGGCTCTCCGCTCCTTTCGGTGTCTGGACATAAAAAAACGCCGCAGACTTTTCATAATCTGCGGCGCTGGCCGGGACGCAGAAACGGGCGGTGTCTTGCCGACATCGCCCGCTTTCTGTGCTGTTGTTCACTTGTTTGCGCCGTCCCGTTTTCCGCTGCCCTTAAAAAACATTGATTTTACTCAATGTCATTAACTTAAGGAAAAGAACAATACCGGATGTCTTTACACCCATTCATGGGATAAAGACATCCG
>NZ_RAZG01000155.1 GCF_003612565.1 Roseburia sp. 1XD42-69
AAAAGTGGCATATCCCCAATAAATTCAAGGGATTCTGCCACTTTGTTTTTCTGTAACTGTCGAAGATGGGATTATACAGCAAATTAATATATGTGTCAACAATTATTTTTCAAATCTTTTACTCTATGAAATATTAAAATTTTCATCATGTTGCATTTTTTGTTGTCGTCTGGACATAATTATGCTATAATTGTGTTAAAGAAAGGAGTGAAGCATTATGCCACTTATTATGCCTATTAAGGATTTACGCAATACAACCGAGATTTCTAATATCGCACACAAGGAACAGGAGCCTATTTTTATTACTAAGAACGGATATAGCGATTTGGTTGTAATGAGTAGTGAATTATATGACAAATTTGCAAGAATGAACCGCATTGACCAAGCCATATTTGAGTCCGAGCAGGAAATTGCTAACGGAGCAGAAGCAGTTGACGCAGAGATAGTTTTTGCAGAATTGGAGAAAAAACATTTTGGATAAATACAAGGTAAAAGTCAACCCCAGAGCAATCCATGAATTAGACCACATTTACGAATATATCGCAAATGAGAAATTGGCTCCTGAAAATGCCAAAGGACAAATTGACAGAATTAAGAAGTCTATTTTAAGCCTAGACACATTTCCACAGTCCCATCAAGAGCGTAACGAGGGTAGATATGCCGGAAAAGGCTACCGTCAGTTACTGATTGATAATTATATCGCCATTTTCCGCATTGATGAACCATGTAAAACAGTCTATGTAGTAACAATACAGTATCAAGGACGAAATCTATAAAACAAACGCCAAATGACACTATAAATCATTTGGTACTTGTTTTGACTTAAGAATTATCTAGCATAGTTCTAACGAATCCTCTGCATCCACCCACATCTGCATATTTCCTTCAAGATATAATAAATCCATCGACGTGTCGATGGATTGCATATATCAAGCGGTTCGTCTATCGCCAAAGCATTTAAGGCACATTCAGAGCAGGGAGTGGTTTTCAATCCTTCTTCTGCTTTATTGCAGTCTATCCGCAAGAAATAACCTGCATAGGTGTATACGTCAATACTGTTATGGTGGATATTGTATGTTGCGTAAATCACATTCATATTATCTGTCATCTTGTCTTTTTTTTGAAAGCATTTCAATCAGTTCACAATTCCCATATGTTTTGTGTTATAATGTTTTATGTGATTTTGTTTCCCTCATTTTTTCCCTTATCAAGGTTCGTAATGCCCTGTGGGAAGATATAACACAAGGGAAACAATAAGGGAAAGCTCACCTGCGATAAACTTAGCGTTTTCAAGGGTTTGCGGAGATTTTAATAAACAAATATAACAGCTAATATTTCCCTTAAAAATCATCAAAGCACAATCGGAATTTGCGAGGGAAAATGTATGATTAGAATAAGACCATATAAAGCTTCAGATGTAGATACAATATTATCATGGTGTCAGGATGAAAAAGTATTTTATCAATGGACAGCAGGTATACTCGGTAATTATCCGATAACGCAAAAGGAATTTTGTTTTGTTGAATCTCTAATGCCGTTTACTGCATTTGATGATACAGGAATCGTTGGCTTTTTTACACTAAGAAACCCTGATGAATCATTGGATGAACTACGTTTTGGATTTGTTATTGTAAATCCTCACAAGAGAGGAAAAGGCTATGGAAAAGCTATGCTCCGACTGGGTCTAAAATTTGTATTTGAAATATATGGAGCAAAAAAAGCATCATTGGGCGTTTTTGAGAATAATCTCCCGGCTTATTATTGTTATAAAGCAGTCGGTTTTAGCGATACAGTTCTTGATACGACAGAAACATATTGTGTTCTGGGTGAAGAATGGAAGTGCAAAGAATTGATTATCGAAAACAGATAAATTCCGATTTGTTTAATTGTTCAACGCTGTTATTTTACCACAACCGCATACACAGTTCCATTTAATTTTCCTTTGCCTTATTCTTTGCAATCATCATCTGCCTTGCCCGTTCCCTCTGCTCGGTGCTGACTGCCCTCTGCTTGCGGTAGCTGACATATGTTTTTCTTCCGTTAATTGTCGGGAGATTGGATTGCGGAATACTGTTGTTGGGTATTTCTTCACTTGTAGAAATAGGAGTTCATTTTCTATGGTAATTACCGCATGAAAAAAGACTATAACCGTCACTGTCATAGCCTTTTAAGGATTGAGGAAGTCCCTTTCTTATTTGTATTTGTTTTGTTACCTCTCCGCACTATCCAACATCTCTGGAGTTGTCATTTTGGTGGAGAGCAGAAAACCGCATAGAATCAGCAGAAAAGCGTAACTACACCTTTTATCAATACCCCCGCATAACACTCTTTTTACACCTTTGAACATAAAGCCATCTTCCTATACAATTAAACCATGAAAGGATGGTGTTGATTATGAGAGAAAAGAAAAACCATTTATATGTAGACAGCCAAGAACGGAGCATTTTATTACATAGCCTTGTGGAGCTGAAAAACCAACTCATTCAGCAGGGCAGATATACGGACTGCGTTGACGAACTGATATTTAAGGTCGTAAACGCACCAGTAAAGAGAATGAAAATTGAATATGTCTAAGGCACATCACAGAGCCGCTTATTCTTATTGATTTTTTAAGAGTAAGCGGCTTTTTTGCGTTCTCTGGTACTCTTACATAGCCACCTTGACAAAGTGGCTAAATCTATGCGAAAGGAGGACGCATCCTATGTCAAATTGCAAAGTAATCGCTTTAACCAACCAGAAAGGCGGCGTTGGAAAGACCACCACGGCGGTCAATCTGGGCGTGGCTCTGGCACAGCAGGGCAAAAAGGTACTGCTCATTGATGCCGACGCACAGGCAAATTTAACCATGTCGCTCGGTTACAGCCGACCAGATGACTTGCCCGACACGCTCTCGACTATCATGCGGGACATCATTGATGATAAACCTGTCGATGTTTTTAAAAGCATCCTGCACCATGACGAGGGCGTTGACCTGCTCCCATCCAACATTGAACTGTCGGGGCTGGAAGTAAGGCTCATTAACGCTATAAGCCGTGAAAGCGTACTCAAAACCTGCATCAATGAAGTAAAAAAGAATTACGACACGGTTCTCGTGGACTGTATGCCGAGCTTGGGGATGCTGACCATCAATGCTCTTGCGGCTGCTGACAGCGTGGTTATCCCGACACAGCCCCATTATCTTTCCGCCAAAGGCTTAGAGCTGTT
>NZ_RAZG01000156.1 GCF_003612565.1 Roseburia sp. 1XD42-69
GTGCAAACTTATTATACATGAGAAAGTGTCTTGTGCGTTATTTTATTTTTCAAAAAGTTGTAAAGTGGTGTGAATTGTCTATATTTTTCTTATAATCAGGCTTAATTCCGACAATATTCGTATAAATTCTTGGTTTTAACTCTTTAAGTATATTGTTCATGACTTCATTATCATAATTGTTTAGAATAAGCGCTTCTTCAAAACTCGTAGCATAATATCCATTTATTTTTCCTTGATATGCCAAACATAAATTATCTTTTTCTATAAATGTTGAAATATTAGACAAATCAGAATCTCCCTTCAAATCAATTATGGTCGCATTGGTTGTTTCTTTTCCTTTTAAACAATCAACTTGCGCATAAAAAACTGTCTTTTTAGCTTTAGTATTATATACGCTTTCGCCCTCATCCTCGTCTTCATTTTCTCGCTTAATATCCAAATCTGTAACTATCAGCACTGGAATCCCAAGTGCTTCAACAAGCCTTTTATACAAGAATCCATGCGCACCATTAATATTAAAGATAGAAATATAACGCCTATTTAACTTTTTTCTTTTTTCAATATAATATGGCAATATTATATCCTCCGCAAAACCTTCAACAAATATTGCCGCATCAGAAAAAAACAATTCAGATACTTTATATTTAATATGTTTCTTTAAAAACCTAAAACCTTCTGACTCTTCGTCTTCGTCTTCTTTCGGCATAATTCTTTTATTGTTTAGATTTACAGCTACAGCATTAAATTGATTTTCGCTTAAATAGCAAATATTATTAAAAGTATTCGCACTATGAATTTTGCTATTTAAAATATGCGAAGAATGTGTTGTAATAATAATTTGGCTATTTACATCCTTGTTTTTACTCGATAATAAAAACTTTATTGCCTCATTTATATTTTTAATAAACAACTCCTGCATCTGTGGATGCATATATGTTTCTGGCTCTTCTATAGAAATAAGATTAATTTTACTATTAAATGATGAATCCGGATATTTTTCAATGTAATCTATTATGGCAGCAATAATCATTACCAAATTAGTGTATCCCAAACCGAACTGATCCTCTGGAACATTTGCGTTATCCTCAATATACTCATATTTAATAAGATCTCGAATTAGTTTATCAAACGTAATATCTGCACTCAATTGTACTCCCATACGTTCCATAGAAATTAGTCTTTCTAACACTTTCTGAATAATATCAGTATGATTCTTACTAATATTTTTAGACAAATCACTATTAACTTCTTTCAGTTTTTTATTTACTTCTCTTTTCTCGTTTTGAAATGTATGCTCATATCTATATTTTATAATTTTATTAAAAGACTCTGTTAAACAATGGTCTGATTTTAAATGATTCGCTTTGATACATTGTAATTCCATTAGATTAGAAATTTTAAAATCAACATCAATCTTTTTAGCATTTTTATCATAATAATTTATTTCAAAATCCGTACTATTTAGCAATTCAAAAAAACTTGCAAAAGTGACTTCTTCTGTCTCTTCAGAAAACAATTTCTCCATTTCTGATTTAAAAAAACTTACATCTGCAATTTCATATCTAATACAAATCTTCAATTCTGAATTATCAACATCCTCAACCAGCATAAATGGTATTAAATTTGAAATTCTGTCATCACTATTTTCTTCCAATTCTACTGTTAAAACACATTCTATAAACGGCAAATTTATTTTCGCATCATTAATGTCATATTCTTTTAAATATCGTTGCAAATATCTATAATTGAAATCATTAATGCCAAATTTCCCATGATTTATCAAAGTATCCAGTGCTGTAATTATCGTTGTCTTGCCCGCATTGTTTTTTCCAATAATTAAAGTTGTGTCAGACGCAACATCAATGTCTGCTATTTCTTCATTAAAGTTATCATTTTCAACTATATCTTTCTCATTTTGGTTCTCTATTTTTTTGTCTACTTTAACAAGCTTGGAACTAATAAATTCAATCTCATTTTGTTCTGTTGAAAATTTTCTATAATTAGTAAGTTTCAGACTCTTTAAATACATATAACATCTCCTTCATTTATCTTAAATGTATTGAACGAAATAACAACACTAATTGTCCTTCAATTCCTCTCCATACATCAATTGATTACGTTCTAACTCGTTCTTCAGTTCTTCTACTGTAGGCAGCACAGTCATATATTTAGATGCAAATATCTGTTCACTTTCGTTTAAAACAGAATACTTTACCATCGTTTCATCCTTATCTGTACAGAAAATAATTCCGATTGTAGGATTGTCATCCTCCTGCCGCTTCAAATCATCAAACATTCTAATATACATATCCATCTGCCCTATATCCTGATGTGTCAGTTTATGGGTTTTCAGATCTATCAACACAAAGCATTTCAATATATAATTGTAAAACACTAAATCAATATAAAAATCTGATGTTTCAGTGCATATATGCATCTGCCTGTCCACAAAGCAAAATCCCCGCCCCATTTCTAACAAAAATTTCTGCAAATTACTGATAATTGCATTTTCTACTTCCTTTTCAATAACTGCATTATTATCTTTTATGCCCATAAACTCTAAAACATATGGATCTTTTACAAATTTTGGTATCTGCCCGATTTTCTCTGGAAACTGCGTTGAAAGAATTCGTTTAAAATAACCTGACTTTATATTGCACTCCAATTCCTTGACAGACTAATATTCATTTGCAACCTCATTCAAATAAAAATAACGCACTTCTTCATTATCTAATCGCATAATAGTTCTAAGATGTGACCAATGAATTTTCCCGATCAATGAATAACCATAGGATTCTTTTGGAAATGTTAAATATAACTGCCTGCAGTTTCTAATATTAGCGACCAAAAATCCAATTCCATACTCTTCTGAAAGTTCCTGTGAAAGCCGCTTAACAAGATATGAACCATATATTGCTTTTGACTCGCCCTTTTGTTCCTGCTCAATAATGCGTTTTCCCACGTTCCAATATGCATAAGTCATAATATTATTTGCAGCGGCATAAGTTTTATTTTTTGCATCATCTAATATTCTTGTGAGTTGTAAGTTATCAATAAAAAAATAACCCTTCCATATGGTTTTATGGTATCCTATAAGTTGCCA
>NZ_RAZG01000157.1 GCF_003612565.1 Roseburia sp. 1XD42-69
GCCTTTCTCCCCGCACTCCGGTATCCCAAACCACAGGTACGCCCCGTGGCGGCATACCTCCGGATACAATATCAAATGGACATATGCAGGGATACATTAACACTTTAGTTCACCGTTATTTTAGCAATACTGTGCTAACGATAAACACCGTTGATTTTCCATTATCTACAATCTATAGACATAAATCCATTCTATTGGTGTCATTAATTCATTCCAATCGTCATCATCACTTAATTCCAAAGCCACTCCTTTTACATTTGTAATTAAATAATCATCCCCTTCCTCATAAAAAGTACCCAGCTCTTTTTTTACATCACTTAGTGTATCTCCAATCCCAATTCTACCATCAATTTTACCACTATATCCTTTTGTAACCCCTATTTGAAAAAGTAACCTCTGTTCATCAAAGCAAAACATAGCATTTTCAATAGTAATCACACATGAACCATCATCCCTTTCTTGTATCACATACTCATCATTTAACCACTGAATAATATTTTTCACATGAACCCCTAACTTGAATTTATCTATTCCTTCTCCTGGCATGATTTTTCATATAAAATCTTTTCCTGGAATTCTATTTTGTGTTGCATAATCCGATGCAACTTGAAAAAGAATTTCATTTAAAAGAATCCAAAACACTTCCTCCTCATTATCTATTTGTCTGTGAATCCTGATTTTTCCTTCTTCAGTAATTACATAATGATACATACTATTATGCGTATATATACCTTCAGGGCTATTATCTGTACCAACTGAAAAGTTTATCTTATTTAAACTTAAATCGGGTAATACACTATTAATCTGAAATTCCATTTCGTTTTTTAGTTCATTTGTTTCTAATATTTTAACCTCTATCTTCTATAACAATAACTTGTTTGCCTTTATTTACACCTTTCATTTACGTTAGACTAATCTTACTTAATTATAAATTATTACTTAGAATTGCACATATTGTAATTTATATTTTTGTACCTGCTTACTAATGTAATTATCCAATTGACTCAATAAATAACATCTGTTTTCCTCTATAGAATGGTCTTTTGAAATATATTCCGCATCCATCGGCATATACGTAATAAACTTTTCCATATCTTCCGGATAATTGAAATTTGCATAAACCATATCGATTTGCTCGAATAATTTTGAAACATCTTTCTCGGTTTGTCTCAAAAACATTATTATTGCAATACGAACTTTTTCTTTTGCCTTTTCCATATTTTCTTCTATGGCATCTAAAAATTGGGGCATCTTTTCAATAATATCTAATACACTTGCAGTATCTTCTGATTTCCAAGACAACTCGATTTCTTCATCCAAAAGCGTTTCATCTTGCTCCATTTTTCTACAAACGTAATCTTGTGCAATATTAACACCCAATATTTCATTCTTTATACCCCAATATACCATATACCAATCTATAGACATATTTATATTTTCAAAAATATCAATTCCATACATAAAAAATCCTCCTATGGTCTAGCATTAGGCTTCCCTGTTATGTCTATACCTTCTATAAATCTACGATGTGTTACCCCTTTGGTTGGATCCGGATCGACAATCCACTCAAATATTCCCTGTTTGCCATTTAAAGAACCTTTAATCTGGTATAATGAACGTTTTATACCGTCCCTGCCCACCAATGAAAATTTTGTAGCATAACCTGCGTAATTATCAATAATATCATTAAAAGCATGTAATGCATCTTCTTTCAACGCACTACCTGTTCTAATATTCTCTAATACAGGATTCTTAATTTCTATTTTATTACTACCACTTTCAACATAAACCCCTTCCTTTTCCTCCACCTCCTTCTTCTCCCCAAACAGTCCCTCCGGAAAGGATTTAGAATACAAAATAGAAATCCCCGCATCAACCTCTAATATTTCCGGCACTGCTATCATTTCCCCGTCCGCCCCCGCAAGGGCTGCTGTTGGAGGCTTTGGCCCCATAATCCCATTAAAACCGCTAACAATAGATAATATATCCAGCGCAGTTACAAAGGCTTCTGCCCCTTTTTGGGCCCCTACAGAGGCACTGTCCGCCAAGCCTTTCCGAAAGTCCTTGATATCCCTGTCGTATCCGGTTATCCGGTCATTTTTTACAGTTTCAGCAGTATATCTACCTGTCTCTACAGACGCAGATACACACACCGTCCCCAAAAGCAGGCTTCCCCTCCTTTTCCATCTGCTCTGCCTTATCCTCTGTCTTTTTGCTGGTTAAACTGTCATTTATGGGAGGGTAAGTATCTATTCCGGTTGTAATGATATTTGTATAACTTCCAAAAAGGTTTATTTCCCCTCCCTCCATGCTAAACACTGTGACTCCGCTTCCCGGTTCCACTAAGGAATACTTTCCGTTTTTCATGCCCACCATGTCCTCCCCATTTCCCGAAAATTTTACACCCTTAATTCTCCGGGTCCCTTAAAATATTAAGCGCCTGGGGGGAGTTCACGGTGATTTTCTTTGCAAAAAAGCCGATATTCTCCACGGCACAGATGTTTACCGTTGTCCCGCTTCGGAAAGAAATACTCTTTCCGTCCTCTAAAGACATGGCGTGCCCTGCGCTTTTTACATCAAAACCCATCATCCCAGGCTCCAGGTAAAGCCGCTTCCCTTCCGCTGTGGTCAGGGCACGTTTAGAGGGGTCTGACATCCCGCTGCAGCTTGCCCCGTTCTGGCGGATGCAGTTGACGGCTATGGCATTCCGCTCATCTTCATCCGGAAAATACAAAGACACCTTTGTGCCGGTTTCCGGCATACAGTACACTTTTCCGCCGGAGCAAAGCGGAGGGGGACTTTCCAAAAGCTTCCCGTATCCGGCACCCAGGGGTAAGGGTACGCTGTGGAAACATCCTGCTTCTTATCAATCTTTAAATGAAGCCTCACCGCATCCCCTCCGGTTTTTATCACTGTGCCATGGATGGACTGGCCCACAAACATGGGGTTATAGACAGGTTTTGCCGACGCATAGGCGTCCCTGCCCAGGATATAGGTATAACGGAACTCTTCCTGCAAAAGCCGGATATG
>NZ_RAZG01000158.1 GCF_003612565.1 Roseburia sp. 1XD42-69
GAACTACATCAATTTTATATGGTGCTAAAATAATCTGAAGATTGGCGGCTCTTTTAATCTGGAAAACAACATTATGTACCGGGTGTAATAATCGACCTGCGCCTCATAGCTTATCGCCTGTTCCTCGGAATCCGTGGATACCCTCGCATACCCCGCCGTCTTGTCAGTGTCACATGATGCCATAGAACCAGCTTTATATCCACTCATTTCGGTCTGTAAACTAACCAAAATCGGGCGGTATTTTTCCCGGAAAATTGTATCAATCTGACCGTACTCCTCTGCCGTCATTGCCCCCTGTTCCATGAGGGATTTCGCTATGTTCATGGTGGCGTGGTACATCTTCTCATTCCGGAACTGCTCCTCACTCATCTGCACCACCTCCGAACCTGTCAGCCACATAACACGCATGACAGCCCTGCACTGGGATAAACAGCTTGTCCATGTATCTCTGGTCGGATTCCCTGCGGCGGCAGAAATCCCGATAGGACAACTCCACATAGACATTGTTTTCTTTGATATATACTTTTCTTGGTGCATACTTCACCGTAAGTACCTCCCATCTGAATTTTTGAAATGCTGAAATCCAGATGGAGAGAGGCGGGGAGCGACAGCCAACAGCAGAAACAGCCCTGCGGCATAATCTGATAAAAAACGACAAAAGAAAAACCGCAAAGGCTCTGTGACCTCTACGGTTATAAGTGATACTAATTCTATTAAGCGGAGATTCTACTTCTGGTTTCATGGTGAGAAGTAGCGTTGCATGGACAGGGATTTTTTTAACTGGCTTCCTGCCATTCCCCGATATGCTATGTATAAATCAAATCTGCGTTGCATGAGCAGATAGATAACTGCCCGAAAAAAGAACATAAAAAAATCCCTCCAAACTCTAAAACAGGTCTGGAGAGTGTCTGTTAAGTCTTTTCGGGCATAGCAATACCGCCCACCATACGCCGTTTTTTTATTTGGCGGACTTTAAATTCAGCCGTTCACTTTTTAAATACTACGAGGTATTTTTGAAGATTTCATAAAGATTTGCAAAAATAATGGGCGATGCTTTCCATCGCCCATTAAATCCTAGTATGGAATTTTTATTGTAACCTCTGCACCGCCTGTTTTATCGGAATTTTTAAGAGTAAGTTCCCCGTTGTGTTGCTTTACAATGCTGTTTGTGATATAAAGCCCCATGCCAAAGTGCATATTAGAGCTTCGGCTGTGGTCGCCCATAAAAAACTGCTCCCTTGCATGGCGCAAATCCTCATTCGTAAAACCAGTTCCCTCGTCTGTTATAATAACTTGCAGAAAGTTTTCTTTCCTCTGCGTTTCCACATATATTGTTCCTCTTTGCGGGGAGTATTCTAAGGCATTATTGACAACATTCATAATTGCCCGTTCCAACAACAATTTATCCGCTTCAAAACATCCCATATCTGTTTCCATGCTTAAGCGAATTTCCTTTGTAACACATAACGCACTTGCCTGTGCTTCAATTTGTTCCATATAATCCGCTATATCAATTTTCTCTACTTGAAGCTGATAGCCTGTGACTGTACGGGATATATCAATCAAAGTCTTTATATATACTTGTATCTGTTCCGAACTTTCCGTAATATACCCTGCATATAATCGTTGCTCATCGTCAAGTTCCGTTTCATTCATTAAATCTATATTCCCCTGGATAACAGTTAAAGGTGTTTTTACATCATGAGCAAGTGCGGCTATTTGTTCCCTTTGTGATTGCTCTGCTTTCCATTGTTGTTCTAAAGATAATTTTAAGCTGTCCTTCATTTCTGAAATAGAGTTCAATACCGCATTGTATTCACTGATTTCAGAGCTTTCTACCTCAAAGTCAAGATTTTGCTTCTGTATTTGTTCTGTTGCCATAATCAACGGAGATAACTGAATTTTCAGTTTTCGGGAATATCGTATTGTCAGACAAACGCAAACCGCTATGCAATTTACCCCTATCAACAGCAATAATAATATTTCGGGAGCAGGCAAATGTTTCTGCATCCAGTCATTTTTATATTGCGAACCCACATAATATTTCAGTACGCAATATTCTGTTTCCCTCGGTATGAATTGGTATTGTGTCCTGCTTGTAGGGTCACTGTTTTCTCCAGTTTTTGCAAATTCCAACGCCTTTTCCTGCTCCGTTGTATCCATGTTTGTATAGAGGACATTATAATCTTCATCAAGTATCAGATATTCACAATAGGAAGGGATTGCAACCTTTGTAATATCTGGTGCAGCCGCAATTATCGGCGATATTTCCTGTACGGAATGTTCCGCATTATTAGCATAAGTCACATACCCTGCACTTGAAGCAAATGCAAGGAGCAAAAAAGGAACTGCCGCCGATAAGAGCAATCCGAATATGAGAATAATTAAGAATTTCCAGAAAATCATTTGCAATGAAGTCCGTTTTATCCTTCCCATCTATATCCTACCCCCCAGACTGTGTTAATCGGAGTAACACCATATCCTGCCAACTTACTGCGAATATTCTTTATATGTGTTGCAATCGTTGAATTGTCGCTGTTACCATCAAATCCAAAAACAGCTTCATAAATCTGCTCTCTTGTAAATACCTGCCCTCTATTTCTGGCTAAATACTCACAAATTTCATACTCGCTTTTGGTTAGGTCAACTTTCTTGCCTTTCATAAAAAGTTCCTTTGAAGATAAATCAAACTTGATTTCCTGTTCAAATCCTAATGTATTATGGTGCTCCCGTCTTTCCCGACGCAGGTGGGCAGTAACACGGGCTCGTAATTCACCTATTCGGAAAGGCTTAGTAATATAATCATCAGCACCTATTCCTAATCCGTAGATAATGTCTGTTTCCATTACTTTTGCTGTGAGAAATAGAATAGGGCAGTCTACAATTCCTCGGATTTTTTTGCAAAACATAAATCCGTCAACATCTGGCATCATAATATCTAACAAAATCAAATCATCTTGTGAGTTAAAAGTTTGTACCACTAAGAAGCCAGAAAATCCCAGTGTTTTTCTGACTCTTCCTGTAGCTCA
>NZ_RAZG01000159.1 GCF_003612565.1 Roseburia sp. 1XD42-69
AATGGATGAAATTGATACTGATGAAGCGGCAGCTATTTAAACTATCAACAACTTAATATTTACTATACTAGTTTATGACAAATTTCAGTTTATCCCGGAAGCCGGAGAATAGGGAACCCGGCTTCTTTTTCGTGTACGGGCAAAAAGAAAACCCTTCCCCCGAAAAGAGAGAAGGGCATTGCCATTATTCTGTTACCGCCAGTATCTCACCGACAAAGTTATAAATGATTTTAATTTCCTGAAACTTCTCCCCGTCAATCTTTTTCACCTCACCCACCAGAATCCGGCTGATAAGGCAGTTTAAGATGTCATAGGTATTGGAGCGAATTCCCTTCTGGTGCATCCGGCAGACAAGATATGCGCCCTTGTAAAACGGGTTCCGCTGGATATGGCTAATCCTTGCGCTCCCCCACGAATAATAATTCATGTCATATTCCTTATTGCTTTTTACCCGTGTGATGGGGATTTTATCCACCATCAGTTGTTTGGCTATCCGCATACACCCCCAGCCGTTTTGTTCATGTGAGATAAAGAAGTAAAAGAAGTGTAAAAAATTTTGCCGTTCCCTGTCCGGCTGACTGCCGGACGGGTCGGGCTTTAGTCGGGCAACTCTACCTTGCCGACAAAAGAGTAATAGATTTCGATTTCCTGTCTGCGGAGCTTCCCCCGGCGTTTCCCGTCAAGGGATTCCGATTCGTGGATTACGATTTTCTCCACAAACTCCAGTAACAGGGTAGGGGTAAGTTCCTCAAAGCTGGTGTACTTGCGGACTACTTTCATAAACTTTTCAGCGTTTGCTGTGGCTTCCAGTGTCCTTGAAAGCTCGCCCTGCAGAACGGCGGCACGTTCTTTCAGTTCCTTTTGTTCGGCTTCGTAGTCTGCCGAAAGCTCCGTGAAACGCTCGTCCGATATGCGCCCCGCCACACTGTCCTCATACAGCCGCTTGAAGATAGCGGAGAGTTCCGCAATCCGTTTTTCTGCCGCTTCCAGCTCTTTCTTCTTGGCGGCGTTCCGGCGTTTGCTCCCGTCCTCGGTCTGCTCGGTCAACAGCTTCATAAACCGGGCTTCGTGCTTGGCGGCGTAGCTGGTGACTTTCCGTAAGTTCTCGGTCACTCCGGCGGTCAACAGGTCGGTGCGGATAAAGTGCGCCGTACAGTCTGCCGTGCGCTTCTTGTAGCTGCCGCATATGTAGCAGTCCTGCCGCCGCTTGTCCGTCTGATACCTCTGCTGGTACATGACGCTGCCGCAGTCGGCACAAAAGAGTATGCCGGAGAACAAGCCCACTTCATCATAGCGGTTGGGGCGTTTTCGCTGCTTGCGCAGCTCCTGCACACGCCCCCATGTGTCAAGGTCTATGATTGGTTCGTGGTGGTTCTCAAAGATTACCTGCTTTTCTTGGGGGTTCTCTTTGCTCTGCTTTACCTTGTAGGACACTTTCTCGGTCTTGAAGTTCACAAGGCAGCCCGTGTATTCCCGGTTTTCAAGGATATGCGCCACGGTGTTTGTCGCCCACCTGCACTCATAGCCGGGGTGGTAGCGGCGTGTGCTTCCCGTCCGGCGGTATTCCAGCGTTCCCGGCGTGGGTGTCTGCTGTTCTGTCAAGACACGGGCTATCTTGGTCGGTCCGTTCCCGGCAAGGCATGTGTTCCTTGTATGCTTCTGTACAAGCCATAGAAAATTCCCCCTTTCTCCCACATGGGGCGGTGCATGGTTTACGGGTGCATTTTAAGCATTTATTTGAAATACTTATCAAAAAATTTATATAAAACAACACATAATCCCATAGGCAAACCAAATAATACACCACCAATCAAAATTCCTATGATTAACTGATATACAGAAAAGAAATCTGAAAAATAATAATTTCTTAATCCGAAGATTGAATTGACAAGAAAAAGTGTTCCAGTTATTAACCCCGGAGAAATTTTTCTATCTTTGATTGTATAGAAAAAATGGTCGCCAAAGTTTATGATTCCCCATATAAGAATTGCCACTCCGAAACAGACAAACTGATTGATAAACACAAATAAAAAAACTGATACAAGAAGCATTGGATAGTAAATAAACAAATTGTTAGCCATCCAGTGTCCATGCGTCATATGATAAGGCAGCCATTTATGCTCATACATCCACTTAGGGAAATCACCAACAGCTTCCTCAAATAAGTGAAATGGTAAATAAATCACCAAATTAAAAAATATAAAATACATCAAATTCATTTTTCTTCCCTCTCTTTCGCCAACTCTTTTTCAAAATTTTCTTCCCATTTTTCCAGTGTTTCTAAAAGCAAAAATTGTTGTTCCAGAATAGTCCGTCCAAATAACGGAATGTCCTTATGTGTGGGTAATTGTTCTGCAATCTGCATTTTAGTGTTTTGAATACTGTTTTTAATATTTGCAATACACTCATTTGCAGAATTTTCGTCAAGTAAAGCCATATTCACAATAACTGCATTAAAATCTAAAAATACTCTTGTTTCTGCTAAAGAAAATTTAGTCATCAATTCCTTAAAAATTTCTTTTCCCTTTGGCGTTATTGTATACACTGTTTTTTCGGGCATATTGCCATTCTTAACAGTTTCACTAATAACATATCCTTTGCTTTCGTATTGAACCACTTTCTTGTAAACAGTAAACGAACCAATTTTTATCCACCTTGACAAGTTTCGGGATTCAATCTGTTTTTGTAAGTCATACGCACTTTTAGGACTTTGGCATAATGAGCCTAAAATGATTAAATCAATCGTAGACATAATTCACCTCCATAGTTGTATTATCCACTACTGTATTATACAGCACTTTTGGCATTTGTCAAGTTTATAAATATTTCAAAAGCGGAAAAAGAAATACAAAATAATGTTTTTAAGATTTTATTTGATAAAGTGAGAGGGGTTTCGCCGTAGTGTTATTCGTTAGTTTATCTGAACCAAAATCCCTTCTTTTTCTTCAAATTAAATAAGATACAGGATGCCTC
>NZ_RAZG01000160.1 GCF_003612565.1 Roseburia sp. 1XD42-69
CTATCCCAGCTCGCAGTCGTTGATAGCCTGCATGGCTGCGTCCGCATCTACCAGATCCCGCCTTTTTGCCTCTGCACACAGAAGGCTCTGGCTGCAGAGACGGTTTACCATGCGGGGTGTCCCATCCGAGGCGTTCAGGATCGCTTCGACAGCAGCATCCTCAAAAACAGTATGCAGGCATTATCGTATGGATTTCCCTTACGGCTATAGGAATGCAGGATTTCTTTCCCGCTCAGGCAATCTTCAAACGCCTGGCTCGTATACTGGCTCCCAAGGTCACTATGCAAGATGATTCCTTTTGTTTCCCTGACGTTCAGGCAGGCATTCTCTACCGCTTTCACTGCCAATTCCGCTGTCATAGATGTGCCATAGGCATAGCCGATGATTTTACGGCTGCACAAATCCATGACAGACGCCAGATAAGTCCATCCTTCTTTCTGCACATGGATGTAGGTAATATCTGTACACCATTTTTGGTTGATGGTTTCTGTTCCAAAATCACGTTTCAGGATATTCACTTTATCATCTGGGATACTGCCGTGATTGGCATGGTGGCTGTACTTCTTTACTACCACAGAGCGCAGTCCCTGCTCTGCCATATGCCTCTGGACCCGCTTGATGCTGCAGGGTGTCCCGGCGCCATTGAGTACACGGCATAGTTTGACAGCCCCGTATCTGCGTTTGGAATCCTCAAAGGCTTGTTTCACTTTCCTGCCGAATTCCTCATACTCCATCCGTTTATTTGAAGGTACACAAACCAGAGCTTTGTAATAGGTACTCCTTGGGAATTTCAAGGCACTGCAAAGCTGGGATACAGAGTAGTTTGTTAAGTTGTCCTGGATAAATGCAACAATCTCGGCTATTGTTCTTTTGCGAATATGGCGGTCGCTTTTTTTAATATTTCATTCTCGGTCTTAAGGCGCTGGATTTCTTTCTGGAGAGCCTTATACTCCTTGAGAGTGACCGTTTCCTCCTCTGATACCTTGATAGGGGAAAGCTGCTTTACCCAGCCGCTAATCGTACTCCGGTTTACGCCATATTCACGTTCCAGTTGTGGATACGAAGTTCCTCCGGCATTATACAGATCCACGATCTGCTGTTTAAATTCCGGAGTGTAAGATTTTTGATTTTTCGCCATGTTGAACGTCTCCTTTGCTCTTTCACTTGATAGTATAGGTTGTTCAACTTTTTCTGTCCACACTTATATACTAACACCACTTGGGCTGGGGGCTTCTGCGCTCTGCTTTGCCACATGGAACCTTGCGGTAAAGGTGCTTGGCGCAGTCAGGACCAGCGTCTATATTTACATGGTTCCCGTCATAACGGTGGTGACTTCCGTGCTGGTGCTGAAGGAGCCGGTAACGTGGGTTTCCGTTATAGGGACGGTTCTGGCGGTTGCAGGGCTTTTCCTTTCTGAATATAACGGGAAGGGGAGTGGGAACAGTGAATGAGCCTGCGATAAGGACGGAGGAGCAGATCATCAGCCTGTTCCCCGACAGGGAAACGCAAGTCTGCCGGGGATGGGTGCTGAAAAGAATGGAAGGGCAGCTTTTGGTCTATCCGCTGTATTACAAATTTTCGAATGGGGATATCCCGGAGAACATCCGTAGGTGCGAGGAAATCAGCCGCCAGTGCGGGACAGGGTGTGTGTTCCGCATCGTGGAGCATACCAATTACCACCTGAGTTCTATCCTTACGGACAATGGGTACGGGCTGGAAAAATGCGGCGTGGTCGGTGAATGGAATTTAACAACGGATACCGGGGAACTTTGCATGAAAGGGAAAATGCAGGGCGGGCTGTTCCTGAAAAACGGGAACGGCGGGACGGGGTACGTCATGGCGGGAGAGATAGTTGTCGGGATAAAGCGTCAAGGGCTTTTATTCCTGCCGGACGGGAATCTGCCGGATATAAGCATGGAGGACATCCTGCGGTTTTCGATGGCAAATGGAATTGTAAGGATACTGGCAGATATTCCGGGGGAGGAAGAACTGCCGGAGCGGTATGGGCGGCTTGGCTTTCGCAGGGTCTATCTCTACCGCCGTTATCAGAAAAATCAGGAGGAAAAATCCTCCAAAGAACAGGAGAATTGAAAGATGGATTTACAGAATGAAAAATGTGTCATGGTGATTGATGAGAACCTGCCGCTTGGCATTATAGCGAACACGGCAGCGATCATGGGTATCACGCTGGGAAAGCAGATGCCGGAGGTCGTAGGCGCAGATGTGTATGACAGGACAGGCAACAGGCATTTGGGGATCATTGAATTTCCAGTGCCAATTTTAAAGGGAAATGTGGAGATAATCAAGTCTATCCGTGAAAAGCTGTATGAGCCGGAGTTTTCGGATTTGACGGTGGTAGATTTTTCAGATCTTGCGCAGGGGTGCAAGACCTATGATGAGTTTATTGAAAAGATGAAGGATGTTCCGGAAACGGAATTGAATTATTATGGGGTTGCCATTTGTGGTGCGAAAAAGAAAGTAAACAAATTGACAGGGAGTATGGCTCTGCTGAGATAAAGGATATACAAAAGCTAACCGCCGCAGATGGCTTACCACCATATGCGGCGGTCTGCCGTTTCCGCAGGCAGGTCTGACAGCAGAAACCGCTTGGAAAGTGGGGAAACAGAGTTAATATGCTTACACGGCGGTTTGAGTTTCCACTATATCGGACGAAAGGCGAAAAACTTTAGGGCT
>NZ_RAZG01000161.1 GCF_003612565.1 Roseburia sp. 1XD42-69
GCACTTTATCATAAAAATAAAGTGCGTAAGTTTTTGTTACCGGTAACTTACACACTTTATATTACACTCCCGGGATTTTATCCGTTACTCGAACTCGACTTTTCCTAACTAATTTTGTTTAAGATTTATTCCCTGTCGAGTATGTAAATCTTTTGATTATTTGATATATCCATATTATCCTGCCTATATGAGCTAATGTTATCATTTTGTTATCGCTGTTGATAACACTGGCTCTGTAACTGCGGATAATAGCTATATGCTATGGTTTAAATTATAAGCGAGTTCGCTTAGAAAATCAACACTAAGTTTTGCCGTCAATTTCACAAACAGGAAACTGTCGCTAGAAATCAATATTGACTTCGTATTTATCTTCAAATAGTATGTAGTTTAATTGATATTTCTGTGCATTACGTAATACTTCTGCATTGTCTTCCAAAATACTCGCCATCGTATAGCATTCATCATCTAATCGATTTTCAATGGTGTTTGCATATCCTCTTATGTCTGCAAAATGACTTCTAATATAGCCTTCACTCATTATAAGACAATAATATTTAATATTTTCGAGATATTCGTAAACAAAATCCTTTTTCCAATCAAACGGAATATAGCAACCCTCAACAATTAAATTCTGCTTATTTTCAATAGCCGTTTTAACTATCTCACGAACGATAGGCCATAGATATGCAGTTAAATCCTTCTCACTGCTCATTGGTGTGAGTTCTGTATTTCCACTGCGAATTAACCCCATTTTTAGATGGTCTATTGATAAATATGGGTATTTATATTTTTCAAGTAACTTTTGAGCAAGTGCTGTTTTACCTGTATGCGATGCTCCTGTAATTAAAATAACCATCTCTTGTATCCTCATAATTTCAGACTTTTCGTTCCTTGTAACTTCCTGATAAACTCGAATTTATCAAACTATAAAGTTTGCTACTCCATATACCACATGACAAATTGTAAAAATTGAAATAGGAATTAAAGCTATACCATTTTTTCTATCAATCGCAAAAAACAAAAATGCTAAACAGGGTGGAATAGTCAATCCTAATATTACAATCGCATTTGTCATACCATTATAGTAAGCTATCCAGCTTGCCACATATAGTAAATAGCAAACTGTTACCATGATAACAAAAGGGGATATACACAACTTTTTACTCTCTCTGTTTCTAAAAATACATATAGAAACAATCATCAATATTTGACATACAGAAGCTACTGTATCGACCATTTCTGTAATTGATTTTGCTCTTAGTATATCGTTTGGCGCAGGGATAGCAAACCAAATAAAATTCGGTATCATAACAATCAAGAATAGCAACAATCCCCAAATTTCAAAACTTAACTTGTATCTTTTTAACATCTAATCCTCCCTAAAACTGGAATTTACATTTTAGGCATTGGAGCGATATAGAAGCCTAATTTGTGAAAGTTATACCAATCAGCGATTGTTTTTTCATCAGTTATATGTAATGCACGCAAAATCTCTTTTGCAAATTCTAAAGATGCCGTTCCATTAGCCGTTATCACATTTTTATCACAAACTGCCTGCTTCGCAATATAATTTGTTTCTCCAGTGTAATTCGTTTCTGCCCATTGTTTCAAATCATTCAAATCATTACTTGTATGAGCAACATGGTTCAATATACCTGCTGTACCCAAAAATGCAGAAGCGTCACAGATTCCGCATAACAATTTTCCCCGTTGAAAACAATCCTTTGCCAGTACCTTAATTGGTTGTGTATTTTCGCTTCTCCACGTCATCCCACCAATTAGAATAAGAGCTTCATAATCATTCGGAACAGATGCAACATCATAGTCTGGCAACACCTTAAATCCACCGATTGATTGAACGTAATCTTTTGATAAAGATACTGTTTTTATCTCATAGTTGTCTTGCCCTAACATAGAAATTGCAGATGAAATGTAAGCAGCTTCCCAATCTGCATATTGCTGCAAAATTACAAATAAAATTGTTTTTCTCATATTGTTCTCCTTTATCAATCCCAATTTATCAATCTAATTTCTTTTTCCAAGTATACACAAATTCATAAGATTTTTCAATTCTCCGAACTATTTTTTTGATTGAGAGGCACTTCCACATACGGCAGAAGTGCCACCTATAACTTATGAATAGATTACCTCGCTCTCCACAACTTCCCTCACACAAGCCCGAATGTTATTCATTTTCTGAACCCATAAAAGCTGGTTTTCCTCTTTTAACCTTTCCGTCACTCCCTGCCTATCGGCATATTCCTTTACCAGCCGAGAAAACAAATCCTCTGCCTGTTTATCCACACTTGCCAAATATTCATTCAGCCTGCCGCTTGTCAGCAGATTGAGATAAACGAACTGCTTATGCTCTTTGAAATACTGCAAATGCCTTTGCCCCCAAATGCCAATCGGTTTTTCTTCTTCGGGAAGTAATGCAAGCTCTGAGAGGTAATAGTCGCCTTGCCTTACATACCAAAGACCGTTATTTTCGTCATAAATCCTGTTTTCCATAGTGTTTCCTACCTTTCCTCTTTGCTATTTTTCAAATACTTTCCACGCTGTTTCGACTTCTGCGCCGCTTTTGCCTGCTCCAAAAGGCTTTCTATCTGCTTACTTCCAAATGTTAGCGCCAATGATAAAATGTAAGAAAACGCCGAAGAAAAAATGTAGATTTATGGCGGAGAGAAAGAAA
>NZ_RAZG01000015.1 GCF_003612565.1 Roseburia sp. 1XD42-69
AATTTGCATATCCTAATTCTTACCAAAAAGGAGCCATTTATTTCCAAAAACACAAACTTATTTACACTACCTTTCCCAAGCCACTGCTATGTAATAACTTTTCCATCTGCATTCACATCAAAACAATATCCAACCTCACGCACACACCGAATTGAAAATCGAGCATCTGGATTTGCTTCTCGCAGTTTTTCACGGAGATTTCGAATGTGGCATTTAATTGCATTGTTTGTACTTCCAAATGCCTCTTCTCCCCAAACCCTTTGATATATCTGGTCGTAAGTAAGAACACACCCCTCATTTACCGCAAGCAGGCATAAGAGTGTATATTCCTTTATCGTCAAACCCACTTCCTGATTTCCACAGTACACTTTATGATGCATCAAGTCTATTTCCAAATCCGTAAATAACATCACTGATTCATGTTCTAAAGAAGCCAATTCCGATTCGGAATGTTGCTTTGCCATTTTTATTAGGTCATCAAAGAAATCAGAAGTTTGTTCGTTAAGCTCAAATACAACTATGCGTCCGATATTATCACCTTCAATCATTAAAAACCGCCATACGGATTCTTATTCCTCTTTCTTTTTTATACGCCTAAGCCACTTAGAAAAGTAATGGCTCACCCATACAAACAAAACCATGACTGCTATATAATCCTCCAGAAAGAATATCAACGGTTCCTCAAAATCAAAGAAGGCAAAATGATTTATCAAGAGCATATACCTCCCAATTTCCCTCTGTATGAACGCATACGCTCCATATCCGGCGATAAGAACGGCAATCCCACGAAGCAGCCATCTCCCGATAGCAGGAAGTTCTTTTACAAACCGCTTTGCAATCCCTATCATCATGCCCCAGTGCAGCCCCAGATGAAGCGACATCAGTACAAATCCCCAATAGGCGGAAATCATATGAACCTCTCTGACGAAAGCCCGCCCGCCTTTGATTGGCAGAAATGACAATGCGTACTCTGAAAGAATTACCCCGCTATACATAGAACCGACCATTGTAAGCAGGATTCCAACAACAAGAATGGTCTGCCAAATGCGAAACAACGTATATCTTCCTTTCAAAACATATCCGATCCATTTTCGGTTCAAAAAATGGTGGAAAATGAAAAGAACAAACATCGCCATTCCAAGCCACTCATGTACCGCTGCCCCAATCCGTTCATAAGTCATCAGGAACAGCAGCATGACCGTCATTCCAATATCAACCACTATTTTCAAAATTGTCTTCCGATTCATGCTGCCTGCCTCCTGTTACTCCTGTTTCTATTGGTGAAGCCCTGTCAGCATTTCCACCATTGCCGGGTCATAGTGGGAGAAGAACAGGCTTTCTTTTTCGTCCAGTGCCTGAATTGCTTCCATATCCTCACCAGACAGCACAAAATCAAACACATCTATATTCTGGATCATGCGCTCTTTATGGGTAGACTTCGGAATCACCACAACACCGCTCTGAATCAGGAAGCGGAGAGCCGTCTGTGCTGCGCTCTTATTGTATTTCTCCCCAATCTTTGTCAGGACAGGATTGGTAAAGAAATCGTTGCGCCCCTCTGCAAAAGGCCCCCACGATTCATGCTGCACGCCATATTTCACCATATATTCGTGGGCCTGCGCCTGCTGCTGAAATACATGGGTTTCCACCTGATTGACCGCCGGTTTCACTTCCACAAAATTGCACAGGTCAACCAGGCGGTCAGGGTAGAAGTTGGATACGCCGATTGCACGAATCCAGCCTTCCTTATAGGCTTCTTCCATTGCCCGGTAAGTCCCATAATAGTCATTGAAAGGCTGATGGATCAGTACAAGATCAATATACTCCGACTGCAATTTGCACAGGGATTCCCTCAAAGAGGTCTTCGCTTTTTCATAGCCGCCGTTGCTGATCCACACCTTTGTGGTGATAAATAATTCTTCACGGGGAACGCCGCATTTTTTAATTGCATTTCCAACCGCTTCTTCATTTCCGTATGCCTGTGCCGTATCAATGGAGCGGTAGCCGACACTGATTGCATCCAGCACACAGCGCTCACATTCCTCATTGCTTACCTGATACACGCCGTATCCCAACACCGGCATTTTGATTCCATTATTTAAAGTTACATATTCCATGATTTTCCCTCCTGCAATTTGTTATTTGATTTTTTCGTAGTCTTCACTGCTGACTGGTTCACACCACTCTGTATGCCCATTTTCCCCTGGCACTTCCACCGCCAGATGTGAAAACCAACTGTCCGGCGCTGCGCCATGCCAATGCTTCACGCCTACCGGGATGTTGACCGTATCCCCCGCAGTCATACACACAGGCTCTTTTCCCCATTCCTGATAAAAGCCCCTGCCTGCCACGCAGACCAGAATCTGGCCTCCTCCGTTATCGGCATGATGGATATGCCAGTTATTCCGACAGCCCGGCTCAAGAGTCACATTGAAGATACCTACCTGTTCTTCAGAAACCGGCTCCAGATAGCTTTGCCCTGTAAAATACTTGGCAAACGCATCATTTGGCTGCCCGATTGAAAATATCATAGACTTTTCATGTGCAGTCTTTTCATCCGCCTCACCTGTTTCATCCTTCCAGATTTCCTTCGCCAGGCGGAACGCCGCCCATGCCTTTGGCCACCCTGCGTAAAAGGCTGCGTGGGTAATCATTTCCGCAATTTCTTTCTTTGTAATGCCGTTTGCTTTTGCCGCCTCAAGATGGTGCATAAAAGAGGTATCGGTAAGCCCCTGTGAAAGAAGCGCCACAACCGTAATCAAGGAACGGTCACGGAGGGACATTTTATCCTCCCTGCTCCACACCTGCCCGAAAAGCACATCATCATTCAACTCCGCAAACTTAGGGGCAAATTCCCCAAGCGCAGTCCTTCCTGCTGTCTGTTTTACCGCCATACTGTGTTCCTCCTGTAAAATTGATGAAAATATTTTTATAATTTCTCCGACAATCTGACCGCCTCGGAGCGGTTCGTTGCCATTCCTGCATACTCCATCCCATAAAGCCCTGCAAAACGCTTCATGGTATATTCCCCGGCCTCCATCATCCACTTTTCCGGCGCTGCGCCCTGAAAGAGAAAATACAGCCTCCTTCCCGATAAAGAGCCTTCCTCTACCAGACCATAAAAGCGATCCAGCATATTCCGCACAGAACCGCAGATATTGTGCCAGTAGAGCGGGGAACCAATCACAATCACTTCCGCCTCTTTTATTTTCCCAATCACCTCTCCAAGCTGGTCATCCGGGAAATCCTGCCCATAACTGCCAATCCGGTAATCCGTCAAATTCAGCGTGTCATAGTCCCTTCCCTTCAATAAATCTTTTGCAAGTCCCGCTGTGTTGCCGTTCTTATTCGGGCTGCCATTGATAAACAAAATGCTCATTTTTATATCCTCCTGCTATTTTATAAAATCATTGTTCCCTGTTCCAGAAAAAGCGAAGCCCATTGTAGGTATATTCATCACTGGCTATAGCATCATGGACATACCCTTCCCGTTCCAAAAAAGACAGATTCCCATCAGCCTCATTATCGGCAAACCGGAACGTGCCGTCCGAAACACTCCCCATTGCCATAATCTGTGTCTTAAAAGCGCTGTACGCAAAGTCATCCGTACCGGAGGCGGCGAAGATAAAGAAGTCATCCGAATCATGTCCAGATTCTTTTACCAGCTCTGCCATGTATTCGCCGTCTGTAGAGTAGCTTCCGCTCATAGGCATAAAATACCGGAAATAATCAAGCGCATACCGGAAAGTACACCATGTATTGACAGAACCCATGGAAAAACCGCCAAATCCTCTATGGTTGCGTGACGCTTTTAATCCTTCCTGCGTGGTATCTTCCGCATATGTGCTGTATCTGCTTTCCACCGCCGGAATCAGGTCATTTACCAGCTCATTATGAAACCGGTCTGTCAGCCGGAGCGCAAGGCTGTAATCCCCGCTGTCCCTGCCGCTGGTGTTATTATAGGTGGGCAGGACGATGATAAGGGGCTGTATCTTCCCGTCCTCTATGGCATGGTCGATCACATGCTTAAAGGAACGGGGATTTTGGTCTGTTCCCATCGTGGTCGTTTCGTTGCTCCAGCCTCCGTGACTTAAATAGAAAACATTATATTCTTGATTTTCTGAATAACCATAAGGCAAATACACCCACGCCTCTTTTGTCAGTTCCTGCGTCTTTTCCTCGTAGGAAAAAGATTCCCATGTCTGGTAAGTCAGCTTTTCCAGTGTTCCCGGATGTTCCGAAGGGCTTTTATATTTATCTGGGATATATTCCAGTTCCGCCGGTACGGTTCCGCTTAAAGACGCATTGATACTGCCCCCGTGACTCGGTTCCTTCGTTGCCTGAAACAGCCAGCCCATGATTTCCGTGTCTCTGGCAAACAAGCCGCCCCCGCCATGTTCATTTGAGATGCCCCGCTGCGTAAAATATTCATGCTCTTTTATATCCAGCACAAGTAGGCCGTCAATTTTTTCTTTGTCAAATCCTTTCTGCTCATACAAAGCATACAGTGCATTGTAGGCTTCCTGGGTTTGCTCAGAACCATAATATTCGTCATTCCTGCCAATGGCAAGATAGACGGGAAGCTCCTGCTCTATCACCGGCTCATACGCTCCATCCCACTTTGAACTGACATGAAGATAAGCAGTAAACAAGTCCGGTCTTTTCCCAAGCACAAGGGACATGGTTTCGCCTCCTCCGGAATAGCCGCTTCCATACACCCTGTCCCGGTCAATGTTATACTGTTCCAGAAAATATTCCGCCAATGCAATCGTCTGATCTGCGGAGGTTTCACCCCAGTCATTTAACTGTGGGGCAACGATAATCATTTCCTCATTGTATTTCATCGCTTCAAAGCCAAATTCTTCTGTTTTGATATTGGCTGCAACTCCCTGAAAATACAGTCCCCCATATCCGGGAAGCGTGAAATACAACGCATAGGGTTTCGTGCCGTCATAAGTTTCGGGAATATAGATATTGTAATGAATATCCCCTTCCGAATCAGAATGAAATACATTGTCAACCCGAAAATCCCGATATATTTCCGTTCCCTCCGTTTCCTGCGCTGTTTTTTCCGGTCTGCTTCCTGCATCCTCCTGTACTGTTTTTTCCGGCCTGCTCTCTGCATCACTCTGCGCTAAAGACTGCGTTTCTGTCTGCCCACCTCTGGAAGTACAGGCAGTTACAGAAACGCAGAGTATCAGTGTCAACAGCAATAATAATCTTTTTTTCATCTGCTGCCTGCCCTCCCGCTTCAATTATCGAAAGCCTTATCAATCAGGTGATTTTCAGGCGGTTTATAAGCCAAGGCCATTTACCCATTCTACAACCGTATCTTCGGAAGCCCCGGAACGGAAACGGATGCCTTCCAGCCACTCACCGGTTCCTGCCGCTTCTTCCAATAATTCGCCGCTTTCTCCCAGACCAGAGGAAGAAGAGGTACAGAAAGGAACCACCGTTTTCCCGGTAAAGTCATTGGCAGCAATAAAACCGTCTACCGGCCATGCGGCAATCCCCCACCAGATCGGATAACCGATAAATACCGTATCGTAGGAATCCCAATTTTCTACTGTGTCCGCTACCAGAGGAACCGTCCGCTCCTCCAGATTATCATGCTCATGGGAAACCCTGCTGTCCCTGTCCGTCCAATCCAAATCGGCGCTGCTGTAGGGTTCTTCCGGCTCTAACTCAAACAGGTCTGCATCCATCGCTCCTGCAATATAAGCCGCCACTTCTTCCGTGTTTCCTGATGCAGAGTAATAAACCACCAGTGATTTCCCGTCCGTATTTTCTGATTCTTTTTCTGCCAAAGCAGAAGCGTCAGCGTCTTGATTTATGTATCCCAAATCCGACAGCCACGCAAGAATATCCGGCTCTGCATCCTGCACGTTATTTCTGGATACGGTAAAGCCGTCTTCCCTTACATCTGCGTCCGGCTCCAGTTCTGCAATCGTACTGATGGTACTGGAAAAACCGCTGCCTCCATGGGTATTGAACGGTATGACCGTCTTGCCGGAAAAATCATAGGCATCAAAGAACGAATAGAGGATCATCGGCATATCGCCCCACCAGTTGGGGAAACCTACAAAAACTGTGTCATACTGTCCCAGATCCTCAATGTTGCCCTTGATGGCTGGCCGGGCGTTATCCTCCTGCTCCTGCGCCGCCAAATCAACCAGCGTATCATGATCCGTCGGATACGGCGTTTCCGGCTCAATGCGGAAGATGTCTGCCCCGGTATTCTCCTGAATGACATAGGCCACATATTGGGTATTGCCCAACACCTCGCCGTCAATGACCACAACACTGTTATCTTCCTCCTGGGTCATGTTATCGGGATCACTGGTTTCCGGCATGGAGAAGTAGACAACCAATGCCTTCCCCTCTGCGGAACCGGAATTTTCTTCTGTATTTACGTCTATATTTTCCTCCGGGATTTCCGTTTCCGGCTGTGCGGACGGTTCCGTTTCCACACTTTCCACCATCCGGTCTATCGCTTCCGGTTTCCTGTCATCCTGAGTGCTGCCGCAGGCGGCAAGGCCAAATGACAGGAATATGCTCATTAAAACAGCCGTTACTTTTTTCATAATCGCTTTCTCCTTTACCTTTTATTTGCCAATATCTTTTACCCATTCCTTTACTTCCTGTTCGGAACCTGAAACATTACTTCCACGCAGCGACAGCGCATTTTCTGTCAGAACCGTTGCACCGTCCGCAAGTTCTGCCACCCGCTTTACACTGTTTGCGCCATTTGAGCTTCCATTGTGGGAGAAAAAAGGAATGACTGTTTTCCCGGACAAATCGTACTCTTCAAGAAATGTCCAAACCGGCATAGGCAGGTCGTACCACCAAACAGGGAAACCGAGATAAATCACATCATACCGTGCCATCGTCTCCGCATCTATGTGTTCAGACAGTTCCGGGCGTATCTCATTATCCAGTTCATTTTTCGCACGATCAGCACAGGAATCAAAATCCTCGCCATAGCTCTCAGACGGGACAATTCGGAACAGTTCACCGCCTGTTTCCTCAGAAATCCAGCCTGCCATCTGCTGCCCGTTTCCAGACCATGAAAAATAAGCCACCAGCACATTGCTGTCCCCTTTTACTTCCGCTTCAGGGTCATTATCAATTCCCACGCCGGAGCCGCCCATCATCCTCATAAAAACGGTAATGGCGATAATCGCTGCTAATAAGACTCCTGCAATCACAATCACTTTTCTTTTCATATGGCATTTCTCCTCTACATCTGCTTTTTCCAAAATGCAACAGCATCCTCTATCCAGCCTTCTGCCACAGTTCCTGTCCCAAGGCCAAACCCGTGGGAAAGTTCGGGATATTTGTGGAATTCCGTATCAATTCCCAGGGCAGCCATCCGCTCCAGACGGTTTTCCATCGTCCTCCAGCTTGCAATCCCATCGTTTTCCCCCACACATACATAAGTGGGCGGATCATTCTCTGTATATTCAGAATGGCCGGTATACTGCATGATTACTGTGCCGGGGCCGGGCAGATCCTCTCCGCCGAAAGCCGCAGGACCATAGCTTCCGAGATATGCCGCCATTCTTGCGCCGGCGCTTCCTCCCCACAGGGAATAGCAGTCTGTATCTACTTCCAGTTCTTCTGCGTGTTCAAAAATAAAACTGATGGCTCTTGCCAGATCCTCACAGGCTGTCTGTGCGCCGGGACGGTAAATCAACGCAAATGCATGATAACCTTGTTTGGATAATTCCAGTGCATGGGGAAAGCTGTCGTGCATGGCCCCTACATAAGCAAAGCCGCCGCCCGCATTGCATACCGCAAACTTTTCACCCGGATTTCCCTGAAAGAAGAATAACCCGGTATCTTCTTTTGCAGGGTCAGCCGCCTTTTCCTGTGCAGAATAAATATCAAAGAAAATGGGTTCCTCCGCCTCTGCGTGTTCCTTCATGTAATTTACGATTTCCACCGTCTTATCCGGATTGATATTGCTATACCATGTCAGGCGCAGGCTTCCAAGCGTATCCCCACTGTAATAACCGGCATCTGCAGGAAAAATAAGCCGCCCGTAATCCCCAAACACCGGATCATTTGCCACATCCGATATCAGAGTGTCCGCCGTATACGCTTCCCCATTTCGGGAAATCTCCTGAACGGCTTTTACCGAAACTGAATTTTCAATATGGAGGTCATCTTCCTCCAAAACTGCCTCTTCCCCCTGTCTGGTCAATCTGCCGCAGCCACAAAGAAATCCTGCCGCCAAAAACATCAGCATCGCCATTCCAGTCATCCGTTTCACCATGAACCTCATCTCAGCCCAACCCCTTCTCTTTCAGCCATGCCTCAATATTGTCGGCAATGACATCATTGTTTAATTCCTGAAACATAAAATGACTGTTCCCGGTAATCCCTTCATCCGGCAGATTGACTACTGTACAGTCACCTCCATCGCCATTGTAGCTTTCCGCAAACTGAATCGCCCCGTCACGGACGGACTGCCAGAAACCGGTGGACATAACATCTTCCGGCCCATTGTCAATATAGTCCCCAAAATAAATGATGATGGGGATATCCGCTTCCAATAATTTTTGGTACTGTTCCGAACCTGCCTGTGGTGTACCGCCCGGTTCAATGGCAATAATCGCAGCGATATTTTCTGCCGGAACATCCCAGCCAACAGCGCCGCCCTGGGAATGTGTCACAAAAATAGATTTACTGCCTGTCATCTCATATACATCTTCCAGCACAGAGCCAAGGGCAGACGCATCCAACGCCTGATCAAAATCGCCGGTATTGGGCGTCATCTGACGGAAAAACTGATCCTGTGCCTCATCTCCCTCTGGAAATTGAGACCCTTCATACCGTTCCGGGGCAATACGCCCAATCCGAAAATGGGTATACCATGCCTGATCGCCCGGTTTATAATCCTTGGAATCTTCCGCCCATGTGTCAAGGAATCCATCCGTGGTCATTGTGGCCGTGGCGCCTGCCTCGCCCCTTCTTGGCTGGTCTACCAGAAATGACGCATATCCTTTTTTTAGAAACAAATCAGACCATCCCTCACGACCGTCCGGGGTTGTCATCCAACCCATACGGGACTGTCCATAGCCATGCAGATAAACCATTGGGGTTCCGTTATCATTTGCAGGAATCTGATAAAATACATTAGCGTGATCCACATGGGCTGTATTCCCTGCGCGGGTTGCATCCATCCAGTTTGTGGTTGGATCATATTCCCCTTCTACCGGTTCCGTAATCGTGCCTCCGGAAGAGAACATACCCTGCCTGGCAATCATCAGCGTCTCTGAAGCAGCTTCCCCTTCCGTAGATGTATGGTTTTCTTCCTGCCCTGCATCCGCTAAGGTATCCTGCACTGTGTCCGCCGACTGGCTGCCGCATCCCGTCAGCATGGAAACTGCCATAATCCCTGCCAGCAAAGTGGCAATAATACGTTTTTTCATTTGACGTTTTCCTCCCGTTTCATCTCTTTTCCTGGTATCACCAGTTCTTCTTTTCCTTACTGCTGTCATGCTTTGTCTTCCGTTCCTCCACCATCCTGACAAACCATTCAACCATAGCAGGGTCCTGATGGGAGAAGAAGGAGCTGGAGGCAGTATCCAATGCCGCCAGTGCGTCCATGTCTTCTTCCGACAGGTGAAAATCAAACACATGAAAATTCTCTTCCATACGTTTCCTGTGGGTGGACTTGGGGATAACTACAATCCCCCGCTGGATATGCCAACGGAGCATGACCTGTGCGGCGGTCTTTCCATATTTACTGCCAATCGCTGCCACTGTTTCGTTATCAAAAGTGCCTTTCCGTCCTTCGCCAAAAGGTGCCCACGCCTCTAACCGAATGCCGTATTTATCTGCATATTCCTTCATCTGCTTCTGCTGGTTGAAGATATGGATCTCCACCTGGTTGATTGCCGGCTTAATCCGGTTAAAGGCGGCAAAGTCCACCATGCGGTCTACATAGAAGTTGGAAATACCGATAGCCCGGATTTTCCCCCCGTCATAAAACTCCTCCAGCGCACGGTACGCACCGTAAGCATCGGAAAAAGGCTGATGAAGAAGAACCAGATCCAGATAATCCGTCTGCAGCTTCCTCATGGATTCCAGCACGGAAGATTTGGCCGCCTCATATCCATAATGCTCCACCCACACCTTGGTGGTCAGAAATATCTCTTCCCGTGGGATACCAGATTTTTGGATTGCGCTGCCCACCTGCTCCTCATTGAAATAGCTCTGCGCCGTATCCAGGCTGCGGTATCCCACCTGCAGGGCATCCAGCACACACCGCTCGCATTCTTCCTTTGTCACCTGATAGACGCCATAGCCAAGAACCGGCATTTTTACTCCATTGTTCAATGTTACATATTCCATATCAATATCCTCCTCGTTTTTAATCGTTTTCCGTCTGGTCATTGGACCCTACCAGCTCACAAAGTGTCACATGCTCATTACGGTATCTCGCTGCGGGATTTTTCTCCGGCCGGGGCAGGGCAAACTGCACTGCCATTTTCGGGCAGGCATGGACGCAGGCGTAGCAGGCCTGGCATCCTTCCGGCTCATGGACTGCATATTGGTTTTCCAGACGGATGCACCCGGCAGGACATACCCTGGTGCAGATTCCGCAGCCCACACATTCGTCCGTCACCCGGAAAGCCGCCCAGACCGTTTCCGGCGCATTTTTGACCATCTTCAGATACATTTTATGTGCGGTCTTTTCCGCAAGGCTTGTTTTCTGTATCCCATACCTTTTTGCCTGCAGATCAGCCCTGATCTCATCCAGACGCTTTTCCACCTGTTTATCTATTGCCATCTGCTCTTTCATATCAAATACCGGAAGAAAATTATCCACCATCTCAATGGTCGTGATATAATCTGCCTGTTTCCCTGCATCCTGGAAAAACAGATCGGCAATCTCCGCCGCTCCTCCATGATGTGCGCCATAGGTCAGCACAACGAAAAGATACTCCGTTTCAAAGGAAGCCCTGCGGATAAACTCCTTTACCATGCTCGGCATTTCATGCCCATAAACCGGACATACAATGCCAATGCTGTCCGCAGAAAATACCAGCCTTTCCCGTTTTATGACCTGCGGAATGCTTATCCTGTTTTGATCCAGTTCTTTTGCCACATACAGGCTGTTCCCGGTTCCTGTAAAGTAAAAAATCATTTCCGTCCCCTCCTTTCGTCCTGAAGCCATTTTATTGCAGATTTTTTTATTTGTACAATGCTAATTCCGCAATCCAGATTTCATAAAATGAAATCTGGGTCATTTACTTTCCTTTCTGCATCTGCTATAATTTCTTCAGAAAGGAGTGCTTTCCCACATGGTTGATTATCATATCCTGGAACAATTCGTTACCTTTTACCAGACTGGAACCTTGCGAGAAACCGCAGAAAAAATGCATATTTCCCAGCCTACACTGACAAGAAATATGCAGAGATTGGAAACAGAATTCGATGTTCCGCTGTTTCACCGCACCAAAAACAGTATTTCACTTAATGAAACCGGAACCCTCGCAGCAGAAGATGCCAAAATGCTATTAAAACAGACCGAAAACATGATCCGTCATGCCCGTGATTTTGACCGGAAGAACAGAACCATCACGCTTGGCTCCTGCACGCCTGTCCTGATACCGGAACTCATACGCCGCATTACCGGCGCCTTTCCCATGGCATCTATTTCATCAGAAACCAAAAGCACATCCTGTCTCCTTGACGGAGTAAGAAACGGACTTTACCATCTCGTGCTGCTTCCTTTCTGCCCGGAAGACGATGGGCTATCCTGCCGGAAATGGGGCGAAGAGCATCTGTCCTTCCTTCTTCCCAAGCGGCACCGCTTTGCACGCAGAAAATCCTTAAGCGTATCTGAAATGAATGGAGAAAATATGCTTTTATTTCAGGATATTGGTTTCTGGCATGATCTGGTGGTAGAGAAAATGCCCGATTCCAGGTTCCTCGTCCAGACAGAACGCTACACCTTCCTGGAATTGATTGAGAATTCCACTATGCCGGTTTTCACCACGGACTACTACCACAATGAACTCATTGACTCCATACCTGCCCCGTCCCGTGTGGCAGTGCCTATCACGGACCCTGAATTTAATGTCAGTTACTATCTGGTCTGCAGAAAGGAACATTCTCAAAAATTCAGCGGTCTGTTGTGACACAGAATATATGCCATCAGCGGACAAGGGTGATACTTTTTGATTTTTCCTTAAGGGGGTTCATGTTTACCAAAACGAGAGGGTTCATGTATCCGTGGAGAGGGTTCACTTTCAAATATCTTTTTCCCGATGCTATGAATCACTATAAAAAGAAAAAGGCTTTCAGTCACGTTTTAATGTACTGAAAGCCTTTATTTCTGCCTTTTTGCCGTTATTCTGTTTATTCCTTTTGTATCAATTAAGCGATTTTCATTTCCACATACTCGTTAACGACTAAAAATCCCTGTTCATTTGCGTAATCCCTGAGTATTTGTTTCTGCGTGGAAATGCTTGCGCTTTCCCCTTCCAGCTCGTCATCACGGCTTAAACGCATATATAACGCTGTATTGTATTGCTGCTGTTTCACTTGTTTTAACCTCCTGTCTTTGGAAACAGCCCGCCACAATACACTGCTTGCATGAATCTATTATAGCATGGGGCAGGCCGTTTTTCCATCATTGCAACAATATTCTTCTTATGGTTTTTTCATCTCGTACCGCATGACATTCTCCGCAAGCGTTTCCACGGTCTGTTTTTTCCCGCTGAAATGCTCTGTAAGATGGACAATGTTTTTGCCGCAGACAAAAGAAGTCTGCCCATCCTTTTCTATGAAATACCCTGTTGGGATTCCTTTCTCTTTTGGCTGGATTCCTGACTTAATTATTCTGTCAAATAGCTGTTTTACCGTAATGATTCCTCCCTCCTGCGGTCTGTTTTAACTGGCTGTTTCTGTTGGTTTAACCGCTGGTTTTCAATCGTATCGTGGATTTGGTCTAAGCAGTTGTCGATATGGGCAGAGCGTTTTTCAATCCCGTCTGCATATTTCAGCCGTTTCCTAAGCTCTGTTATCTGCTCCGTCACGCCCTGCTTTTCGGCTCGGAGTGTTTCTTTTTCGGCTGGTGTGGCACGGCGTACCTTGTTCCGCAAGTGCTGGCGGTAGTCAATCAGTTTATTCATTTCGGTCTGGTTTTTCTCCCTGTCGGCGTGTAAGTCGGAAAGGGTAGAGATGTTATGCTTTGACATATACCTTACCTGTGCGGTAATCTCGTCCAGTTTCCGAAGTTCCTCTTTCATCAGCGGGCTTGCCGGCTTGTAGTCTGTGCCTTTGGGGAATATCCCCAGCTGATAGCACCAGTGGTAATACAACGCTAAAATCCCTGTGGTTTTCTGATGCGGTTTCCATGCGTTTTTATACTGCTCTGGCATATGCGGGGAGTAGGAAATCCTTGCTTTGTAGTTTCCATATCGGGAAGCCCCGCCTAAACATGACCGTATGAAATCGGGAGTCAGCCGTTCGTCAAGCGTGTCTAACCTTGTGAAATGCCTGTACTGCGGCAGCTTCATTTTCCAATGGCTGCCCGAAAAATCAATCTCATATCCTTTATCGGTAAGGTATTTCATCATGTGCTGTAAATCCCTGCTCCCGTTGATTGCTTCCCTTAAATCCTCCCGATAGACGTTGTACCGTGTCGGCTTTCCGCTTTTTTCGTCCAGATACAGCGGTCTTGCAGGGGCTTTCTTGGGGTTTTCAATCACCGATAAACTGTACTCTCGGCATAAGCGGTCGGACACCTCCCTTAGCCGTTTCTGTTCGGATTTTGAGTAATTATATTTGCTCCCATCCAGATAAGAAACGGAGTTAAAACAGAAATGATTATGGAGATGTCCTTTGTCAAGGTGGGTGGCAACGATTATCTGGTATTTATCGCCCCACATTTCCCTTGCCAGTTTTAATCCGATTTCGTGGCACTGTTCGGGCGTTACCTCGTCTGGCTTGAAGCTCTGGTAGCCGTGCCATGCGATATATCCGCCTGTCTTTTGGTACTGCTTCTTTGTCAAAATCATCTCTGTAATGCGGTTTCTTTCAAACAGTTGATAGCGGAAACATACTCGCCCTCATTTGTTTTTGACGGATTTTTCACATAGGAGAACACGTCAAAGAAGTCCTGCATATCTTCATTCGGCACGGTCTTTTCTGGATTTTCTATATAGTCAATCACGTCTTTTATGCTCCCTTTGACATGCCATAGGCTCGTTACCGCCATATCAGACCGCCCCCTGTTCTGTCAATTCTTCTATGCTGAACCGTTGTGGGAGAGTTGTTTTCTGTTGCAGTTCTAAGATAAAATCCTCAATCTCCTTACAGATTTCAGTGGCGGTTGGATAGTATGGGACACACTTTTTGAAAGCGTCATGCACTTCATAGAGCTTGTTTAACAGTTCCCAAAACTCGGTTTTTGGCTTCGGCTGCGGGGCGTTTCCCTTGCATAACTGGCGCATAAATTCGGCAGCGGACAGACCGCAAGCGGCGGCGCACTGCTTTAATTTTTCATGTTCTCCCTCGTTCAATCGGACGGTAATCGGGACATTCCGCACGCCCTTTTCTGATTTTTCTTTGCTCATTTTCCTTAATCCTCCAGTCTTAAATTCCTTTCTTCGGGGTATTCAGGGGCTCAATGTCGTCAACTTAAGCCGACATTACCCCATTATACCAACAGGAAATAATTCAAAAAATTTAATAAAACACTTGACAAGTACGCCAAAAAATGTTGCCGCGCAATTGATTATAAACTTTGATTGCGAGGCAGAAAAATGATTAAAAAAAATAGTATTTGCAAGTTAATTAAAAATGTTAAAACTCTTATTTCTTCCGATGAATTTAGAACAAAACATTCCTTGGAAGATAATGCTTTCACGAGAAACAGAAAATTATCATTTCAGGATATCATTTCCTTTATATTAGGGCTGCCACGCAAGTCGCTGCCGACAGAATTAGATTTGTTTTTTGAAGAAAAAGATTTTTCTGTCTCCAAGCAGGCTTTTTCAAAGGCAAGATACAAAATTTCATCACAGGCGTTTGAAGATATTTTTCAAATGTCAACTGACATTTTTCAATTTACCAGCCATCCAAAAACATGGGACGGGTATCGCATATTTGCTATTGACGGTTCTGACATTGCTGTTGCCCATAATAAAAAAAATGAGACTGAATTCGTTTGAAGAAGAATAACCACTCCTCTTATCCCATGGCAAGACTGACTGTATTGTATGACGTTACGAATGACTTGATTGTGGACGTCCAGTTTACGGGCATATCTATAGGCGAAAGAGAACATGCACATAGGCTCCTTTCATCAGGCACTTTGGCAAACGACAGAAATTACAAGAATCTAATCATATTTGACCGGGGATATCCGTCAAGGGCGCTGATACATGAACTTGAGGATAAAGGATTGTCTTATTTGATTCGCTGTTCCCATTCTTTTCTTTCGTGCGTCAACGGATGTCCTGACGGCGACCATACCGTAACAGATATTTACAAAGGACGCACGACTCAGATTCGCATTATAAAAGACACTTCGGGCGAAGAACCGCATATACTTGTCAGCAATCTTTTTGAAGATCGTCAAGATGCTTCATACCATCAAAATCTGTATCACAGAAGATGGGAAATCGAAACGAAATATGGCGAGCTAAAAACGAAAATGCGGTTAGAAAACTTTTCAGGGAAAAATCCGCAGGTAATCCGTCAGGATTTGTATGCAGCTTTATTCATATCGAACTTATCTGCGCTGATGAAGTCATCTGCAGAGGCAGAAATGGAAGAAAAACTAACCAGTGGAAAGCATAAATACCAGCTAAATAGAAGCTACATTATAGGCATCGTTTCCCGATATGTGAAAAGTCTGTTGACCGTTCCGAATTACAAAAAGCAACTAACGGCACTCATAACCCGAATTCAAAGAATGAGGTCAATCATTCGTCCAGACAGGCACTTCAAAAGGATATCTGGACATCACGGAACAACGAATGGGTTTTACATACGGGTAAATCTGTAATACATAGGGGGTAATGTCGGCTTAAGTTGACGACATTGTTCAGGGGCTGTCCCCTGATTTAGTCCATGCCCGCAAGCGGCATGGATTGGGATTGTGGCTGACACAATCCGATGCTCGCTATCTCTGTGGACAACGCCGCAGAGCATTTTTCCTGTGCAGCCGCCATTCTTCCATACCTGTCTTACCCTCCGAAAAGAAAATCCTATGTCCCTGCACCTCCGTTCTGGATTTGATTTCTCTTGACTTTTGGATAAATGAAAAAGCCGCTACACCGCACCACGAACGACAGGAGTTTTTTCTCCTGCTCGGATTCGCAATGCTATGTAACGGCTTTGAAATTCAAAACCATGCTGCCATACACCAGCCGAAAAGGGCAGCATAAATTCGGCAGCGGTCAGCCTTGTCCATTGGCTGACATTCCGTTCTTCCATCTATGTGCTATTTCATTTTCAATCTTCCAATTCCCTCACGGGCATTTCAGAATATCATAGCGGCTGTACCCATGTCAAGATTTTGGGCAAACTTTTTAGTATTCCCTGTGGACAGGAATTTTATACATCAATTTTATAATTTGGCGGGGGAATTTTATCCCCCACCCAATAGCCCGTCAAAAAGCTGTCTTTATTAGTTGGTTATAAAATCTTCCGCAACTTTTTCCGCAGATGGTCTAATCGTGCATAAATAGCCCCTGTTGTCAATCCAACAAGCGGTGCAATTTCCTTTGTGGAATAGCCCTGCATTTTCAGCAGGATGATTTGCAGGGTACGCCTGTCCACCGTAAGCAATGCCCGATACAGAGTTTCGTCCTCAATCTCATCCAGTAAATCAACAACGGTCTTTACCTCGGCATTCCGCTCCCTGTCTGCCATTCCCTCAAGGTATTCGCCAAAGTCGCTTGTCCAATGGTAAAACCGCCTGTTGGAATTGAAGTCTGCCCTGTCGTCTGTGCGGATTTGTTCAATGGTGGTTTCATCAACTCCATGCTCCCGTAATATTTTTTCCTCGGCTTCTTTCCAGATAAGCCATTTCCTGTTCTCCCGTCCGTTGTTGTATGCCATTCTTTTTTCCTCCAATCTGAAATTTTTGAAAATGCTAAAAACCAGATTGGATAGGAGGCGAACGGCAGCCAACAGCAGAAACAGCCCTGCGGCACATTCCGATAAAAAACGACAAAAGAAAAACCGCAAAGGCTCGGTGACCTCTACGGTTATAGGAGATACATATTCTGTTAAGTGGAGATTATACTTCTGGTTGCATGGCAAGAAGTAGCGTTGCATGGGCAGGGATTTTTTTAACTGGCTTCCTGCTATTCCCCGATATGCTATGTACGGATAAATTCTGTGTTGCATGAGCAGATAGATTACCGCCCTAAAAAAGAACATAAAAAACCCTCCAAACTTCAAAAACAGGTCTGGAGAGTGTCTGTTAAGTTTTTTAGGGCATAGCAATACCGCCCACCACACGCCGTTTTTTTATATGGTGAACATCCATGCTATGAATGAAATGCAGGCAATAAGCAATAGCTATCCATCTTCTTTTTATCCTCAACACAAATTTGTTTTTTTGCAGATAGCTGTTGCTTAAATTGCCACATTAATTTTTTATCCATTGATTCAAGTTTGGTAAAATTCTTTATGTATATTTTTATTGTTTTTCTTTTTTGCTGACATGATAAAAATAAATTGCGCGGATTAATAGCCCTCCAAACCAGCCGATTGGAGCGGCTATCCAAATTCCATTATAACCAAGCTTTGTGCCAGACAAAATAATAGCGACAGGCACTTGAAGACAGCACAGGGAACATATGGAAGCAATCATCGGCACAAATGATTTTCCATACCCCAAAAGCAATCCGTTTAATACCTGCATGGCTGCAAAGATAATATAAAAAGCAGGCACAATCTTCAGATAGCCGTTGCCAATATCTAAAACAGACGTATCCCTATTGAATATTGTTATAAATACAGACGGAAACAATACAATGACAACAGAAATACACGCTGATACTGCAATCCCCATAACCAATGCGTATTTCCCGCCTTTCAATACCCTGTCTTTCCTTTTTGCCCCTAAATTCTGGGCAGTAAAATTAGTCATAGCCTGCCCTAAGTTCAAGGCGGGCATTTCTGCAAAAGCATCTACCTTAGATGCGGCAGTATATGCCGCCATGCAATCCGTGCCAAACCCATTAATCAGAAACTGCAATGACATAAATCCCACACTCACAAATACTTGCTGTATCATGGCGGGCGTACCTATCTTCAAGCTCTTTTTTAATTCTGCCTTGTCAAACTGTAAATGCAATACATTAATAAACAAGCTGCGATAATGTATTTTCATATATACCATACAAACGATAAATGACAAAAGCTGCGATAACACAGTCGCAAATGCCGCCCCTGCCACACCCATTCCGAATGCCTTAATGAACAATATATCAAGCACAATATTCAGAAGCGCTGCCACTATCAGAATATATGTAGGTGTTTTTGAATCCCCCATCCCGCGAAGAATATTTGTAAGCGCGTTATATGCAAACGTGGGGATAACGCCGATAAACATAATTTTAAGATATATGTCAGCCGCTTCAAGCAAAGCGGACGGCACTCGGAAGACAAGCAGAATCTGATAGGAAAAACATATGCCCAAAGCAGCAATTATCAAACTGAGGCAAAAGCAGAAAGCAAATCCCGTATCCATAACTTTTTTCGCAGATTCCATGTCCTTACTTCCAAAATAACGTGAAACCAATATGCTTGCCCCCATTGAAATGCCCATAGAAAGGGCAATCAGCAGATAGTGTATCTGAAAACTGAACCCTACCGCCGCCAGACATTCTTTCCCCAAAAAATTACCTACAATAACCGTATCCGCAAGATTATATAGTTGCTGGAATAGATTGCCGACCAAAATTGGCAGTGAAAATAAAAATATTGTCTTTAACTCATGTTCTCTCGTTAAATCCTTCATTTCGTAACCTCTTTCCTACTAAAATAAAATTTATTCCTTTTTGTTGCATGGTATTGTTTGCACACAATACATACAATATAGATTATATTCTTGACTTTGTATGTTTTCAATGCTAATATTGTATGTAAGACAATTTTGAGCAGGGAGGGAAAAAGCTTGCCAGTTAATTCTTTTAAAAATTACCCAATGCCATGGATACCCGATAAAGAAAAATTAAAATCACCAATTTATATATCTATTGCGGAACTTTTGGAACAGGATATCCAAAGCGGCAAACTGGCTGGAAATACAAAACTGCCGCCCCAAAGGGAATTAGCAGACTTTCTTGATTTGAACCTAAGCACAATAACCCGTGCATTCAAGATTTGTGAAAATAAGGGGCTAATCTATGCCAATATAGGGCAAGGCACATTTGTATCCCCAAATGCCGCCATCCCTTTTTTACATAAGGCAAACAACGGGTGCGTAGAACTGGGCATAATCAGACCTTTTTACCAGTATAATAAGATTGTCGCTGATATTGCGCAAAAAACCATACAACGCAATACTTCCCAGTATCTTTTTGAATTTGACAGCATATCGGAATCTTACAAGCACAAACAGACCGCCATAAAATGGCTGAAATCTTTCCATATAGAAACAGAGCCTGAAAACATCATGCTGACGGCAGGAACTCAAAATGCCCTGACGATTGTATTTTTGGCTCTTTTCCACTCTGGAGATAAAATCCTAACTGATTCTTACACTTATTCCAATTTTATCGGCTTAGCCAGACAGTTAAATGTCCAGTTGATATCAGTAGCCGCAGATGAGGATGGAATGATACCCGACCTAGTGGAAAAGCAGTGCAGGATAATGGATATAAAAGGAATCTTCCTAATGCCGTCCTGCAATAATCCGACAGGAACTGTCATGTCAATGGAACGAAAAAGGAAAATTGCCAGCCTCATACAGCAATACCATCTGATTTTAATGGAAGATGACGCTTATGGATTTATTGCAAATGATACAGGAGAACCGATTCAGACATTGATACCAGATAATACCATTTACCTGCACAGCCTGTCAAAATCACTTTCAGCAGGCTTAAGATGCGCATATATGGTTATCCCTGATTGCTTAAGACAAACCTTTCTTGAAACGGCTAATAATGTAAATTTGAAAATACCGCTGCTTAACGCAGAAATTATAAGCGAATTAATTGCAAGCGGCAATGCAGGCAGAATCATAGGGCAGAAAAAAAGACAGGCAAAAGAACGGAACAGGATATATAAAAAATACTTTCCAGACAGCATCTGCCCGAATGAATACAGCTTCTTCCAATGGCTGCCCCTGCCTGCCCATTATAACGGTTATCAGTTGGAAATGCAGGCAACAGACAATGGCATTCATATCTTCTGTTCTGACCGTTTTACCGTTGGCAAAGCTGAATCCACAGCTATAAGAATTGCAACCTGTTCCCCTGATTCCTTACAACAATTGGAAACAGGACTGAAAACCCTAAAACATTTGCTGGATAAGAATCAGCAATATATTTCACAAGCTAATTTCATAATATAGTTACTCCATTTGAAAGGCGGCAAAGAATTATATTCCCTGCCGCCAATTCTGATTATATAAAAATAATTTCTCCGTTCACAATTTCCCTCGCACAAGCCCTTATATTATTTATTTTGCCTGTCCACTCTATGGCATTTTCTTCCTTTAGCCGTTCCGTTATGTCCTGTGCCTGTTTCATGCTCTCTATAAGCCTTTCAAAGCGTTCCTGCGCCTGCCTGTCAATGACGGCTAGATAGGAGTTCAGTCTGCCACTTGTGAGAAGATTGGTGTATGTAACCTTGTGGTACTGTTTCAGATAATCCTGATGCCGCTGTCCCCATGTGCCTATCGGCTGTTCTTCTTCGTTGGGTAATATTAAATCTGGAATAAGATACCCATTTTCTTCGTGATATGTGCCGCCTAACTGTTCAAATATTGACTTCATATGCAAAAACTCCTTTTCTGTATGGTTTGGTTTCTGCGGGGCATCTGCAAGCAATGTGTCAGCAGGCTGTATGTATATACTATCTTTAAGTTAAGTAATCCCCCGGGATATTTTATCCATCTGGGACACCAGTACCCTGGAAGGACGCCACTTGATACGAAGGTAAGTAAAGAAAAAGAGAAACAAAAACAGCCATCCTGCCATTCCCAGTAAAATGGGATATTTCATAGCCTCTGCCACTTTCTCATCAAGGTCCATAACGGGAAATTTTGTCAGGATATACATCCCCTCTTTTCCCGGAACAGGGGATATGGAGGAAGCGTAGGCATTCCCATTCCAGTACAGTAAAAATTCTGTCCTCTTCCCCTCCCGCTCATATTCATCGCAAAGTATACATGTATCATGAAATGCATTTTTCTGATATACGTTTGCAAGATTTGTCCCAAACGCCCGCTCCTCAGAAAATACAGCATAGTACTCTCCCCCTTCCCGCACAATGACTTCCGTGTGGATAAATGGCTGGCCCCAGGCGTCCAGCACGTCCTCATTGGAAAGAGCATTCTCCACTTCCCCCTGCCAAAAACTTCCCAGATAGGCATCCATATAAAAAAACTCCGGCTTAAAAACTCTTAAAAGCCGCTCTTTTTGTACCTCATTGCAGATTCCGGCGTTAAAATTTAACTGCTCCACCACTCTGTCTGTCTCAAATTTCCAAAATACCACAAAGGTAATCAACACCCAGCACAAACTGACGAAAGAAAGGGTAAAAAGCATCTGGTACTGAATCTTTTTCTTCTTCCTGATTTTGTCAATGAGAGAATAAACTAAAATTACAACAAGAACATAAATCACCGTGACTGCCCCAAAAGACAGGAACAATTCTTTACAGATTTCCCCCGGAGAAATATCTAACTCTATGAAGCCCCCTGTCTTTTCCTGATTTTTATGATACACATACAGCCTGTCTCTCTCTCCGTCATTGCTAAGCACTGCTATATGCTCCCGGCGCTTATCCATCTGTACATTTCTCAAATAATTTTTCAGGGGAAACTGAAATAAAAGATGGCCCGATCCATCATAATAATTTAATCTCTGCTCCCCGTATTTCTGGAAAAAAAGCCCTTCCCCCCTGCCTGGAGGTAAACCCCGTTTTTCAGATACATTTTTCCGGCCTTCTCATTATCAAAACAGTAAAGTTCCTGGCTTTCCGTGAGAGCCATAATACCGGATGGGGTGTAACAAGCCTGTACAGGGATTCCCACTTCCAGTTTCACGACCCTCTCCTTATCTTCCTCATTGGAATAGAGAAAAATCTCCTCCGACCTGCATTTTATGCCTGTGGTAAAAATAATTCCTTTTTTTACCTGAAAATCACACAAGTCCACATCTTCCTCCACCTCCTTTTCCCACACTTTTGTAAGGGAATCTCTATCTTTTTCCAGACATGATACCTTTATAAACTGTCTCCCCTGCCTGTACCAGCTCTGCTGCACATAGAGGACGCCTTCGTCACAGAATAGGGACACCGCCGTTTCCTCACTGACCACCGGAAAAGTAGAACATCTGATAATTTCCCGGCCTCCCCCCACTTCCGCTTTTATCAGCCACAGGGCCCAGTTGCCTGTCCTTGCAAGGTAAACATTTCCCTCCTCATCCATCCCTACCTGCTTTACGGAAATTTTCCCATCGGAGGATGGAAGAAAAAATGCTCCATACAGCGACAGCAGAAAAATATATATAATTATAGAAATGATGATTTTGGGAATATATCTCATGTTCCACCCCCTTATTACTGCAATAAAGACTCTGTGCCAATCTTCTCAAATGTATGTCCAAATATCCGGTGAAGAACTGTCTCCCCAAAAAAAGCCTGAAAGAAAAATACACCTGCCCCGCTTAGGACAATTATAAGGCAAGAGACGCATAGGCACCTGTAGAAAAAAACTCTTTTTTTCACAAATGCATCTTTCATAAGATTAAAAAAATTTTTCTTTTCCTGCCTGTCTGCCATCAGTTTTAAATCCTGGTAAAGCTGAAAGAAATCCCCATAAGCCTTTCTTCCCAGTTTCTGTTTTAGCAGTTCTGTAGAACTGCCTGTTGTATCTCCTCCGGCCTTTGCCAGTGCGAGAATTTCCCCGGCACAGAGCATGGCGCAATCCTGCTCTTTTCCGGCCTGCCCGTATTCTGACAAATCAAGAAAATAGTTAAAATACACCTTTCCCTCCGGGGTAATCCCCGCCTGCTTTTGTTTTAGCAGAAGATATAAAATTTCATTGGGAATTCCAAAGGTCATACACCGGACTGCAAAATCCAGCCAGATACTTTCCTCTTTCAGGGAATTTGCCAAAACCGTGGTAAAATAAAATTTTTCCAAGGGACGTTCCTCTCTGTAAGGAAACACAAAATACATATGCTCTTTTTTCACAAAGGAGTCTTCCCAAATCTCCGGCGCTCCCAGGAGTTTTTTCGTAATCTCCCTGTCTTTTACTCTCCAGGCAGTTTTATACTCTGCACCTTCCAAACAAAGATCCATACAGACGAAAACGTCATTTTTCTCACCGGAAAACACTTCCCTCACTACTTTATACTGCCTTTTTCCTCCGTCCAGTACCATAAGGCCCCCCTGAGATCTTTTACCTGTTTACAATGGCATACACGTAAGTGGATATTTGGGGCATATCCGTACAGTAAATACAAATTTCATACACCCCTTCTTTTGCCGGGGCTATATAAACCCCGTCTTCTCCGATTTCCCCGCTGCCATCCTCCGTCAATTCATAGGTGAGACGCTGTTTTTCCATATGCCTAAATTCCACTTCAAAAAAGTAACTCTCTTTTGTTTTTAACCGCACCGTGGATACTTTGGGGACAATGCTTCTCTCCTCCTCCTGGCTTTCCATACTGTCTTTCCCTGTGGAAAAACGGATGGCAGCCCAGCTCATCTGAAGAATAATGCTTTTTTGCTCCCCCACAAGTTTTGCCCCGATTTGGAAACTTCCCTTATCATTCATAACTTTTACCGCCGTCTGGAAATCCATGCAGTCGGATTGTGGAAACAAATCGGAATTCCCGTAGATTGTCGTCCTCATGCTGCGGTTGATTCTGGGGTCATCCTCCAAATATTCAATTCCCACGTCCACATACACATTCCCTTTTCCCAACCCGTGCATAATCTCCTGGGAATAACAGATATCCCCTTTTTTCATATTCACAGACAGAGGTATTTCCACCCTTCCCCACGCCATATTTTCTGGCTGCGCCGCTTTTTCCCTAGAAAAACTCTGAGCCTGTCCCTCCTCCTGTATGTAGGATTCTTTCTCATATCCCTCTCTGAAATAAGAAAGGTATAGGCTTTGCTGCCGCCGCTGTGCCGGGGAGGCAATGTATTCTTTGACGCCTTTTTCCCGGATCTCCCCAATCACACAGGAAGCATCCCTGCGCACCAGAGACAACTGCGCTAACCTCACTCCCAGTTTTTCCCCCGCCTGCTTCTTTTCCCAGGTCAACTTCCCAAACTCCCGCATAGACAATTCTTCCGGGGACATATCTTCCAAAAAAAACTCAAAATGTACGTCATTCATAAGCTCCGTCTCCTCTTCATCCAGACAAAGCTTTATCTCCTCCCTTTTTAAAATAACACTTGTCCCCCAAAACCGGCGGGCTCCACCTGCATCCAAAAGGCCTCTTCCTGCTTTTCCCCCTGGATTAAAACTCTGCTTTCCATATGGAGAAAAAGCTCATGGCTTCCTTTTTCATTGAGAAATCCAGGCATAAAAACCTTTCCCTCAAAAGACAGTTCCCTCTCCTGTTCCGTTTTTTTGTATAGAATAAGGGAAATTTTTACCTCCTTCCTTTTTGACACAAACACAGGCATCTTTATCACAAGTTTAAAATCCTCATTGTCCAAAATGCATCCTTCCCGGAAAAATCCGTCTCTTTCCGGTGAAATTTCCTCCTCTTCCCCCTCTGTGAGAAAAAGTTCATATCCCTCTTCAATTCTGCCGCACTGGTACTCTTTGTCCTTCGTCTCAGCCATGGCGCAAAACATGGGATGCACTTCTTCCTCTTTATATCTCAGGCACAAAAATGCCTTTTCCCCTGTAATACTGTGATATCCCTTTAAGGCTTGGAGCTTTTTTACCACGGATTCAGCAACTACAATCTCACGTCCCGCCCCGTCCAGGGCTGCGCCGTTTTCCACCAAAATGGAGGAATCCTCCAGTTCCAGTACATTCAGCCCGCAAATTACCCCTGTCCCGTACAGCGCACGGTTTAAAAAACGCCGCTTATTATTCATATAGAGCTGTTCCGCTGTAAAATCTGCGGAAGTCAGCATTTTTCCGCCATAATAACGGTTTCTCTCAAATGGGAATAATTGTTCATTTTTCATTCTCAATCCCTCTGGCTTCCTCAAACATCTATATATATTGTCCCATATTTCGACATAACCCGCCATGACCAAAGATTACACATAAACCTACCAAGTGTTACACTTACTCTTAAAAAAGTTATTTTTTAACCATGCACAGGCACTTTTTACCCGTAAAAATATTGGGATTTTCACACAAAAAAACCCGCCTCTTGCGAGACGGGTTTTAGGGAAGAGTTATGAAAAAGTTTGTTTGTAATCAGTTGTCCTTCAACTGATGTTATTAATATACCCCAAAAATATGAATTTATGATGGAAAGTTTATTAAAAAAATGTGAAAAATTATAAGGATTCTTTTAAGATGGCTTTTACACCTTCCTCTTTATCCTCTGCAGGGCATTGTCAATGGATTTGGGGGACTTCCCCAGCTTTGCCGCAATCTGCTTATAATTAAGCCCCTCTAAAATACCGTCTAAAACCTTTCGTTCCATGGTGCTTAAATTTTCCGACAACTTCTCCAAATCCTGTAGAAACGTCTCCCGGTCGATAAACATGCGCTCCGGATTTTTTTCCCCCTCCTCGGAGAGCACATCCGCCAGCCGCACGCCGTTTTCCCCCTCCTCGTCATAGAGGGAAATGTAGGAATTTAAGGGGGCATGTTTTTTCCTCCGGGAAGCCTCCACCGCAGAATACATCTGCCTGGTAATGCAAAGCTCGGCAAAATGATAAAAGGAAGATTCTTTTTCCTGGTCAAAACTTTCCACTGCCTTAAAAAGCCCAATCATCCCCTCCTGAATCAAATCGTCCGTGTCCCCGCCGATTAAGTAGAGGGCGTTTGCCTTTTTCCGCACCAGGGGCTTATATTTTCCCAGCAGGTAGTCCATCACTTCCGGTTCCTTTTTTCCAAACCGGGACAAAAGTTCCTCGTCTGAATATTTTAAAAAATCTTCCAACCTATACTCCCCTCTGACGCACAATCTCATAGGCCAGCACCCCTGCCGCCACAGATGCGTTCAAAGAATCAATGTCCCCTTTCATGGGAATGGATGCCACAAAATCACAGTTTTTCTTCACCAATGGAGACACGCCTTCCCCCTCGCTTCCGATGACAAGGCCTATGGGACCTTTTAAGTCAAGGTCGTACATAGGCGTCCCCCCCATATCTGCACAGACGAACCACATCCCCTTGTCTTTCAGTTCTGCGATGGTATTGGAGAGATTGGTGACTTTCGCCACCGGGGTATAGTTGACGGCCCCTGCGGAAGTCTTTGCCACCACCGCCGTAAGCCCCACCGCCCTTCTCTTTGGGATAATCACCCCGTGGGCCCCGGAAAGGTTGGCAGTACGGATAATGGCCCCCAGATTGTGAGGGTCCTCAATATTGTCAAGAAGGATAAGAAAGGGGGGCTCACCCTTTTCTTCTGAAATTTTTAACATATCTTCCACCGTGCCATAGGCATAAGCCGCCGCCAGGGCAATCACACCCTGGTGCCTGCCTGTCTGGGAAAGCTGGTCTAACCTTTCTTTTGCCACAAAATTTACAATGGTATCCCTCTTCTTTGCCTCCCGCAGAATCGTCTGCACCGGGCCGTCTTTGCACCCCTCTAAGACAAATAGCTTATCTATGGTCTTACCGGAGCGAAAGGCTTCCAATACCGCATTTCTTCCCTCAATTTTTAATTCCTCTGTCTCCATATGTTCCTCCGTTTTTATCTGCGCCGGCTGGCTGAATGCCGGACTCTTTTATATCTGAATATCAAGGCTGATAAGCCCCAGCTTCACCAGTTCCACAATGCGCTTAAAATCATCCGTAAGGTACAGATAGCCAATCATGGCCTCAAACCCCGTAGCCTTCCTGTAATCCGCCACAGTGGCGTTTTTTGCCATGGTAAAGGATTTTGCATTTCTACCCCGCCGGTAGATATCCTGCTCTTTTTCTGTGAGGTTTGGCATAAGTTTTTCTACCATTAAAGCCTGGGTATGGGCTTTTACAATATAGCTTGTCCTTTTGTGCAGCTCGTTTACCCTGGTATTTCCCCTTCCCACCACAATAGAGCGGATCACCAAATCATAAATCCCGTCCCCTATATACGCAAAGGTGAGAGGTGAATATGTGCGAATATCCACCTCCCCGATATCAAATTGTTCCCTTATATATGCATCTATGCCCTTTTCCATTGTACTCCTTCTCTGGTATCTTTTAAAACAATCCCTTTTTCGAGAAGCAAATCCCTGATTTCGTCCGCCCGCTTAAAATTCTTTTCCTTTCTGGCCGCCTGGCGCTCTTTCATAAGATTTTCTATCTCCTCTTCTAAAATATCCGCTTCTTTATCCAGAATAATTCCAAGGACATCGCAGAGCTCCCTTAACAAATCCGACAGTTTCTCCAAAAATGCCCTGCTGCTCTCAGAAGAAACTTTTGTATTGATAAATTTAACCAGCTCAAATACAGAGGAAACTGCATCCGCCGTATTAAAGTCATCCTCCATGGCCGCCTCAAATTTTTCCCTGTACCCCTGGGCTTCCTTAAGCCACTGGCTTTCCTGGCCTGAAGTTTCCCCTCCGGCTGCATTTTCCTGTAAATGCTTTAAATTTTCTGCCGCAGTGACAATGCGCTCCAAACTGTTTTTTGCGGCCTCCATTAAATCCTCACTAAAGTTTAAGGGACTTCTGTAATGGGCGCTTAACATGAAAAACCGAAGCACCTGCAAATCGTATTTTTCCCCGATTTCCCTTACGGTAAAAAAGTTCCCTGAAGATTTGGACATTTTTTTGTTATTGATATTTAAAAATGCGTTGTGCATCCAGTATTTTGCAAATTCCACCCCGTTTGCCGCCTCGCTCTGGGCAATCTCGTTTTCGTGGTGGGGGAATATCAAATCTTCCCCTCCTGCGTGGATGTCAATTTCATCCCCCAGGTATTTTTTGGACATAACAGAACACTCAATATGCCATCCGGGACGTCCCTCACACCAGGGAGACTCCCAGAAAGGCTCCCCTTCTTTTTTGGGCTTCCAGAGAACAAAATCCAAATCGTCCTCTTTAAAGTCCCCCGTAACTTTAATATCCCTGTGCCCCGCCTGTAAATCATCCAGGTTTTTATGGGACAATTTGCCGTAATCTTTAAATTTCCTTGTCCTGAAATACACCGTGCCGTCCTCCGCCCGGTAGGCATAGCCTTTTTCTATCAGAGCGGAAATCATGTCAATCATCCCCTGGATTTCCTTTGTGGCCAGGGGATGGGTGGTTGCAGTTTTCACATTTAAAGAGGACATGTCCTTTTTGCACTCTTCAATAAAACGCCTGGAAATTTCCTCAGAAGTTACCCCTTCCTCTATGGCCTTTTTTATAATTTTATCGTCCACATCCGTAAAATTGGATACATAATTCACCTCATACCCTTTGTATTCCATGTAACGCCTTACGGTGTCAAAGACAATCATAGGCCTGGCATTTCCGATATGGATATAATTATACACAGTAGGCCCGCAGACATACATTTTCACTTTCCCTTCTTCTAAGGGAATAAACTCTTCCTTTTGTCTTGTTAAAGTATTAAAAAGTTTCATTCGGTTATCCTTTCTGTTTTTCCAGCTCTTTTAACTTCTGCTCTAAATCTATCACTTTATTGCACAGTGCAGTATTTGCTTTCTGCAGTGCGGTAATATCCTCTTTTACCGGGTCAGGAAGATGTACATGGTCCATATCGCTTCTTGGAACTTTCTGGTTATCCCGTTTTACAATCCTTCCGGGAACCCCCACCACGGTACAGTTTGCAGGCACTTCCTCTAAAACCACGCTCCCCGCCCCGATTTTGGAATTTTCCCCTATGGTAAAGGAGCCTAAAATTTTTGCCCCTGCGCTGACCATAACATTATCCTCCAAAGTGGGATGGCGCTTTCCCGTCTCTTTTCCGGTTCCCCCCAAAGTCACCCCCTGATATAAAGTCACATTGTCCCCGATTATGGTGGTTTCCCCGATAATGACCCCGCTTCCATGGTCGATAAAAAAACCCCTGCCGATCTGGGCGCCGGGATGTATCTCAATCCCTGTTTTTCTGGCCGCCCTCTGGGAAATATACCTTGCCCGGAAAAAATGCCCCTTTAAGTAATGCCTGTGGGCCCGCCTGTAACTTAACATAACACGGAATGTGGGATACAGCAGGACTTCCATGGGAGATTTGATTGCCGGATCCCTCTCTTTAATTACCTGAAATTCTTCCTTTGCAAAACTGATAAAACCCATAACACACGCTTCCTTTTTTATTCAACTATAGTTTATGCATCTAAAAGGGTTTTGTCAACTCTTACTTAAAAACTTTCCGGAAAGGGGCAAAAATGAGGTATAATATTTCCGCAAAATTTCTTTTTTCTAAAATCCCCCTGGGTAACCTATTGCTTGTAACCCTGGGTAATATGGTAAATTTACAGCCGAAAGGAAGTGAAAGGCTATGTCCAAATACACAACAGGTGAAATCGCTGATAAACAGGCAAGATTCCAAAAACTTCAGGAATTAATTTTGCCGGGGGTGGTATTTTACTGTTTCAAAAAAGGCAGATATAAGGAAAAATGGCAGCAAGATTTTTTCTTCTGCTGCCATTTATTGTTACTCTTTAATATAATCAATTTCAGTAAGATTGATTCCCGATGCAGTGAGTATTACTTTTAATTCTGCATAGCGTCTTTTCATCCTTCTGTAAGGTTCCGAATCTTTTTCACAGACAGACATATAATCTTGTAATCTGGAAAACTCTTCTATATTCTTTTGCATCTGCTCTTTTTCTGTCATTTCTGCCACCTCCATATTTTCACCACCCTTTTATGATTCTGTATTTATTATAAGTGGTTTTATACTATGTGTAAAGTCCTTATTCATTGTCAACAGCTAAGGTTTGGAACTGTTTCCCTTTTATGCAGTTTATGTAACCCATACCGCATCTTACGCACAGAGCCATTGCTTTTAAGTAAAATCCTGCTATACTTCTTTTGAAAGGAGTTGTTCCCACATGCTTTTAAAGTTAATTGAAAATCTCAAAATTGAGAACACAAAAGTAACGGTAGAATATAAAGAACAGAATGAGCAGGTGAATAAAATCATTTACTTTCTGGAACATCTGGAGGAGATGGAAAACAGCTTTACCGGAAGTGCCAATGGAAAAATATTCAACATCGGCCTGGATGAAATTTTTTATATTGAATCGGTAGACAGAAAAACCTTCGGATACACGGCAGAAGAAGTGTACGAACTGGGTTATAAACTGTATGAAATTGAAGAGCGTTACCACCTGATGGACTATATCAGAATCTCCAAATCCTGTATCATCAATCTGAAAAAAGTCCATTCTTTAAAGCCTGATTTCGGCGGAAAGATTCTTGCCACTATGGAGAACAGGGAAAAACTATACATTTCCCGGCAATACGCACCTGCATTAAAGGAAAAGCTGGGATTAGGAGGGAAAAGACGATGAAAAATTTTATGAAAAATATTCCTGGGCAGATTGCCGGAACCTTTACCGTTATGACAATATGTTTCACAATCATTTCCTTTGCATTAGACGTAAAAACCATACCTGTCACCCGTTTGGCTGAATTGTTTCTCCTCTCTGTCCCAGGGGGAATCTGGATGGAATTTTCCTTCGGAACCTGTTTTATCAAAAAGATGGCAGATGCAAAGCGGGCCTGCATCTTTGTGGTCCCCTTTGCCGCTGTTACATTTATCTGCGGGGTTATATTTCGGTGGATCACGGAACTGACACGGATTGGCACCTATGTCAAATTTGTGGGAATTTTTCTTGTATGCCTGGGGATTTCTATTCTTTTGTTTGAACTAGAGCACAGGATAAGGGGAAAAAAATACACGGAAAAACTTAAGGAATATCAAAAGGGAGGAAAATGTAATGAATCATAAAGAAAAAGATTTAGAAAGAGTTTCTTTTGGGATTGCAGTCATGTTTGGCCTGTACTGGACATATTCCTGTTTTATAAAACGGTATCTGCCCATTTCTGACAGCCTGAAAACAGCAGTAGGTTTAGGGGTATTGTATGTCATTGGCCTGGGTTTCTTTCTCTGCATCACACAAAAAATTTCCCCCTGTAAATACGATAAAAAGAAGATTCCGGTAAAAACTGTTTTTCTGTGCTTTCTCCTGCAGTTTACTTCTATCCTGGTATTTACTATGCTTGTAAATGTATCCGCAGCATTGGGCCTAGGCAGTATTCCATCTGACAGCAGCGCCCTATCCGGATATATGCTCTTTATGCTGCTGCTTTTTAACCCTGTTGTGGAGGAGCTTGTCTTCCGAAAGCTGTTTGCCCGGAAATTATTAAAATACGGGGAACGATTTTATATCCTGGCTTCCTCCTTCTGCTTTGCAGTTGTACATGGCGTTTCCTTAGGGATACCCCAGATTGTTTACACTTTTATCCTAGGAATGATCTGGTCTTACCTTACAGTAAAAACAGGGGATATTAAATTAGCAATTTTCATGCACGGATTATCCAACCTCTTTGGCAGTATCATTACCCAGGCGCTCCTTGGCATTTCATTGACGGCGGCGGGAATTTATTCTATGATACTGTTTCTGCTTGGCATAACAGGGTTCGTACTGTTTCTTGTCAATCGGAAAAAAATTGTTCTTGACGGCAGTACAGGGCTTGTGAAAAAAGCAGTTATAAAGGATGTGCTGGCGAATAAAGGAGTTTTGTTTTTCGCAGGATTAACCGGAATTGTAATGCTTTTAAAATAAAGTCTCTCATGTATTATCCCCAAACAATTCCATAGCTTTCTCATAGGCCTCCCCGGAACTTGTCTCTATATCGGGAATAAGCATCCGAGAATTATCTTTTTCATCCGGCCGGATAAACTGCTTGTGGGAAACGGATGCGTCCAAATGGGAATTGGGCAGGGAGAGATAAAGAATGTCCCCGTAACTGTTTGGGGCATTGGAACTTGCCTCCCCCACGATTTTCCCCAGATTCCCGTCCCTCACCCACACAAGGAGCATGGTGGCGGAGCTGAAGGTATCCCTGTCGCAGAGCAGGGTAAGTTCCACATCCTCATTGCCTTTGCACTTGTCAGACCCCTTCCACTGAACACTGCCCCTGCTCCTTAAATATCCCGCCTGCTCTTTTGCTTCTTTTGAAAAACGCACCAACATATCGTATTCCGGAGCTTCCATTCCCATAGCTGTTAAAAGACGCTTACAGGCATTGGAATTTCCGCCCCCGTTTCCCCTTACATCCATGAGCACCTTCCCACACCCGTTTTTTACCGCAGATTCCAGTTCTTTTGCAATGGATTTTAAATTATCATCGTCCACACATTCCACAAAATTTATAACAAAGACATCTTCATCCATAATCCAGGTATTTTGGAGCCTCTCCTGCTCTGTCCCGGAACTTTTTTCCGCTTCTCTAAACATGCATTCTTCCTCTGAACCGTCTGAATAGGTCACCAGAACACTGTCCCCGGAAATTTCCGCCCCAGCCAGCTTTAGTATATTCCTTCCTGTGGCATAATTGTCCCTGTTCTTCTCTTTGGCCTTTTCATTTTCCGCTGGAATCACCCTGTCGATAGCCTGGTAAACCTTTTCCATATCCCTGCCGCCAATGGATGTCACATACACATCCGTGATTTCACCATTCTTTCCCACATATGTATGGCCCTTTTGATATACCCCATTCAGTGACAGATACTCCTGCTCCTCCCACCAAATGCATGTGTGTCCGTCCTGGAAAAAGCAGAGATACTCTGCCGTGGCCGCCTTAAAATCTTCCGCCGTCATCTCCTTTTCCGTACTATCCATATAATCCTGGCGGGCCCTTTGATAAGCGGATAAATCTTCTTCCAGGATAAAATAAGGGTGTACATTTTCCACAAACCGGACTGCCGCTTCCCTGTCCTCAAAAACCTGTTCTTTTGTCAACAGAGTATCCGGGGGAAGGGCAGGCAAAAGCGGCGGATAAGATCCGCCGAAACTTATCGGAATATTGTAGCCAATCACGCCTCCTAAAAGTAATACCAGAAAAGTCAGGCTAAGGATAACTATAAATTTCTTTTTCACTTTCTTCCGCATCCCGGACATCCCCCTGCACTGTCAGAAACCATAACACTGTTTTCATAAAGGCTGCTCAATGCACAGACAGCCTGGGCAGCAATCCCTTCTTCCCTCCCGGTAAACCCCAACCCCTCCTCGGTGGTGGCTTTTACATTTACCTGGTTATCCTGAATTTTCAGCACTTTTGCAATATTTTTTTCCATCTCCCCAATATAGGGCCGGAGTTTGGGTTTTTGGGCTATCACGGTGGCGTCAATATTCTCCACCAGATACCCTTCTTTTTCTATAAGCTTCCCCACATGTTCCAAAAGTTTCATACTGGAAATCCCCCGGTACGCCTCATCCGTATCAGGGAAATGTTTTCCGATGTCCCCAAGGGCTGCCGCCCCAAGGAGGGCATCCATAACGGCATGGACTAAAACATCCGCATCCGAATGTCCAAGAAGCCCTAATGTATGGGGAATTTCTACCCCTCCCAATATCAGTTTCCGCTCTTTTACTAACCTGTGTACATCATATCCTAAACCAACCCGCATCGTATTTTCCTTTCAATGATTGCATTTACATTTTCTATATTCCGGCTCACAAGCTCCGTCATAGCTTCCGTTGTCTCCTCCAGCCCCTCAATAAAAGTGCCTCCTCCTATATACCCCTATCCCCCCAGCCAGTTCATCCTGAAGCTGTTTTAAAGTCTCTCCTTCTCTTATAATAATTCCCACTCCATCCGGATTAGAATGGACAATGCAATGGGAATTCCATTCTCCGATATAAAGCCCTTCCCAATTATCCAATATCTCAAAATATTCTTCCGTGTAAGCCTGGGCAGTCTTTTGCTTTTCCCCATTTCCTGCATCATCCCTTTTAAGGTTTTGTGAGCTATCATGTACAACAATCCCATACAAATGCTACAATCAACATAATTCCCAGCGTGATCTTTCTACTCAGTTTCCAATTCTTCAAGTAAAATTTCTCCACTTTCAGTTTTGTATAAATATTCAAATATGCCACTTTAACACTGGGCAATATTTATTTTATATTTTAACTTACCAGGATTTAACAGTCAATCAAATTATACATGTTGTGTATCATTGATGACATAAAAACTGCCCCTTAAAATTTCCGGGCAGTTTTGTAAACAATGTTAAAAATGATTCTTATTCTATTCCTACATAAATATGGACTTCCTGCCAGGCTTTGGCAACCGCCTGCACCATATCTCCATGGACAACAAATTTCGCATATCTTCCGGCGGGAATCCGACAGACTGTATCAGCTTCTCCGGAAAGTTCCTCCGCAGCCTCACAGGCAGCCACCACCGTATAGTCCGCCGATAACCTCTCCATATCCTTTGAAGCATTATTTGTCCGGGCGGATATTCCCACTGCATTTTTTTCCTGATTCCCTCACCAAAGGCTAAAAGCAGCGTCCCCTCCGGCAGAACAGAAAAGCTCTCCGGCCCGTACTCCTCAATAAGCCTCCATTTATACTCCGGCTGTATCTTCGCTTTTACCTGGTATCTGGGAGTAAAAAACTCCTGGGGTGAGAGGTTTGGAGGAGGTACTTCACGTTTTGAAAAAGTTCCGCCATACAAATCGCTTCGATATCCCGGTTAATAGTTCGTCTGGAAACCTCAAATTTTTCCGCCAGATAAGGAGCCGTCACCTTCTCCTTCTGCAAAAGAATTGACAAAATACCAATCATTCGTTCCAGCTTCATGCCTACCTCCAAATTTTATTTTTCCCTCCGCCTATTTTGCAAACCTATTCTGGAATTCCCCGGGCAAGCTCTTCCATCACCTGATGAACCGTGGTAATCTCATGAATTTTTCCCACATTTGCCCCGCAGAACACAAGGCCGTGGTCCACGTCCCCCTTCACCGCCTTAATTAAAGCGTCTGTAATACAGTAGGGGATCTCACTGGGCTTACATTTTGCCAGACAGCCATAACACTTCCCCACTGCAAGATTGTGTTCTTTCACTTCCTCCAAAAACTCATTCCGAAGCGCCCGCCCCGGCATGCCCACAGGGCTTTGAATCAATTCCACATCCTGCTCCTGTGCCTGTACATAAGCCTGCTTGTAAGCATCCGATGCATCGCATTCCTCCGTTGCCACAAAACGGGATGCCACCTGTACGCCGTCTGCACCAAGAGCCATGGCATGGCTCACGTCCTCACCGGAAAAAATGCCTCCTGCTACAATCACCGGAATCTTCCGCCCAAACTTCTTCCCGTACTCCTTTACTGTTTTTATAATATTTTTTATCTCAGAATCGTAGTGAAGTTCTTCCACATGGGCCAAATCCTCCTGGGAAAACCCTAAATGCCCCCCTGCCTTAGGCCCTTCTATTACCACAAAATCCGCCGTCCTTTTGTATTTCCTGTCCCACATCCGAAGAATCACATTTGCCGCCTTTTCCGATGATACAATGGGGGCAATCTTTGTGTCGGAATTTTCCACAAGCTCCGGCAAATTTACCGGAAGCCCTGCCCCGGAAATCACCACATCCACCCCGGCTTTCACCGCTGCCCGCACATGCTGGGCATAATCTTTTAAAGCCACCATCACGTTGACCCCCACCAGGCCATCCCTGGCCTGCTCTTTTGCCCGTCTCACATGCTTTTCAATGGCCCTTAAGTTGCAAAGCTTCTGGTTCTCCTCAAACCCTTCCTCATTAAAACCAATCTGTGCTGTGGAGATAACCCCGATGCCTCCCTCCGCCGCCACTGCTCCTGCCAGGTGGGAAAGGCTGACTCCCACTCCCATTCCCCCCTGAATAATAGGTAATTTTGCAATTTTATCTCCGATTTTTAAATTTCTTAACATAATGACCCGCCTTTCTACATTCTTTCCAGAAATATCCTATCACCGCGCGGTTCTTATGTCAATATAATTTGGTTTTAAATACTTATTTCATATAGTTATTGATACTACTTATAATGCTATCACTTACTCATTAATTAAATACACCATACATATTATTTTCCCACTCTCATCTCTCCTGGCAACCCAAAACTCGGCATCATCTTCAGAATATGCGCTTCCCAATAACACAACATCTGTTTTACCCTCCAGAAATTCATCCCCAAGAAAGCCTGTCACTTCACTTACTGAGCCGTCGCTGTATTTGTATGCAAATTCCACTATCCCATTTTCACCCGCTGTTACTTCCTGTTTAGAATCTTCTAGCAATTCGGCATAGCCTAACAATATCTCCAATGGTATGTCATCCAATGTAGTAATACTTAAGTCTTTTTCCCTCTCTTTTAATATAATCTCATCTAAAACTCTGCAGTCTGTAGACACAATGCCGTTTTCCCCTGCCACTATCTCTTCCGTATCTGGCTCCCAGCTCTTCTTAAGCTTTTCCAGATATTCCTGAGCTTTTTTTTCATCCGCCCTTTTTTTGTCAATGGGAAGCTCCATTAAAAGATTAATTCCCTCATAGTATTCATTTCTGGTAATTGTGCCGTCCGATTCATTGTAATTGTAGGCAGCCGTCTCATAAAAATCTGTATCCGTAATGCACAGATAAATCTGTCTGTCTGCAAAAAGTGCAATGTCATCACACTGAATCATGCGGTAGAGTACGCCATCCTTCACCATGGTACTATGTCCTCCCCCCATGGAAGCCATATTATACTGCCAGGGCTCTAACCCCTGAATTAGGGGAGAAATAAAAAAGTGAAGATTGTTATAGGCATCACTGCTGGTATCCGGCATCGGCTCCCCATTAAGCCTTTCTATGGAAAGAACCACATAAGTGCCCCCCTCTCTCTCCATATCCTCCTTAAAACCGCTTTTTATCAGTTCTTCTTCCGTAGTCACCCCGTAGAGATTAAACCGGTAATCCCCCGCCTCCAAGGATTCATCCAACTCCAGGGATTCCCCCTCCTGGAATGCTTTTTCCGCCGCATTATTTTCCATTCCCGTAACAATCTCATCTTTTGTTAAATATTTCACCGCCGCAACTGCTGCCGTTGAAGACACTGCCAAAACAAAAACTGCTGCCGCCGCTGCTATAAATCCTATTTTCCGTTTTCCCATATTTTTTACCTCTTTTCTGCATCCAGGATTATCTGCCAGATTAGAAGCACGTTTTTTCTCCCATTCACGGATAATTTTCTTGTTTAAACTCTCATCCGGCGCTATTTCAGAAGCAAGCGCTTTTTGCATCATGAGCTCCATTTCTTTTTCCTTCCTCATAGCCATAATCCTCCAACTTTTTCTTTATTAATATTCTTGCCTTGTGCAGTCTGCTTTTTACGGTGCCTTTCGGTATGTGCATCATTTTTCCAATCTCTTCCACAGAGAGCTGGGCGGTATAGTAAAGATAAACGGGAATCCTTAAATGCTCTGGGAGTTTTTTCGTCTCCATCCGTATAATTTCCGCTGTTTCACGGCGAAGATATGCTTCCTCCGGCGTCTCCCCCTCATCTGCAAGGACTGAGGAGAGTTCCTCCGTAAGTTCCCCCACCGGGGCTATCCGCTGCCTTCTGGCAGCCTTTTTCCTGTTATTTTTATAAATCCCAACACAGAGGGAAATTAAAAAACTCTTTGGATTTTTTGTACAGTCAATATAAGAAAGCCGTTCCGTTGCCATAAGCATGGTTTCCTGGTAAAGCTCTTCCGCCTCCTCCTTACTCCCTGCAAGCATACGGCAGAAAGAAAATACTCCCGTCCCTTCCCTTTCCAGTAAATCAATAAATTCCTGACGCGTCATGGTATACCTCCGGATTCGTAATAATGATTACAATAACTGGCACCTTTTTCATCCTACATCTATATATTGTCCTATGTTTAAAACAGGTTCACGGATATAAAAATTCCTACAAAAATCCATGAAAAAGGCAGGTAAATATCACCTGCCTTTTCCCACAAAACTTACTGTGCCCTAACTTTTTCCACAAACGCCTCACCGCACACCGGCTTTGAATAGTAATACCCCTGGAAATAATCACAGCCCATCTCCGCCAGTTTATGGGCTTGTTCCTGCTCCTCCACACCCTCTGCCACCACATCCATATTCATATCCTTTATCATGGAAATACTGTGCTTTAACACACTCATAGCCTTCTTGTTCTTCATAGAATCCCACACCATGGACTTATCCAGCTTAATGGTGCGGAAGGGATATTTTATCACAGCCATAGTGTTAGAAAAACCTGTTCCATAGTCATCCAGGGCAAATTCCACCCCCACATCTATCAGCCTCTGCATATTTGCCCACAGAGTATCCTCCGAAACCACCGCCGCTGTTTCCGTAATTTCCAGATGTACGCGGAAATAGTCCACCTGATATTCATCCATAATGCGTACCAGCTGTTCGTAAAGCTGTTCCTGCATACACTGCACTACCGACAAATTAATATGTATCGTCTCGATCCCAAGCTCCCAGATTTTTTGTTCCGTCATAAAATGACATACTTCCCGGAACACATAATCTCCAATTTCCAATATAAGCCCGTTTTTTTCCGCCACCGGAATAAATTCCTCGGGGCTGATAAATCCCATGTCGCCGTAAGAGAGGCGAAGCAGGGCCTCCGCCGAGGTAAACCGCTGTTTCTCCACGGAAAAAATAGGCTGGTAATACACCTGAAACAGATGTTCCCGGATTGCCTGGCTTAAAATCTGGAGAATCCTGTTTTCCCTTTTTCCCTGTTTTAAAAGCTCCTCCCCTGCATATATGACTTCCTCCCGGCTGCCCCTCCCCTTCTCCTCAAAACAATAATTCAGGATATCCGTCACATCTTCCAGCTTCTGGACGCTTTTTGGCAAATCAATTATGCACACGGGAGCAGTCAGGGCAATTTCAACGCCCTGGGAGGAAAAAGGCTTTTGAAATCGTCCCTAGATTTCTTCTATCAAACCGGACCAGTCAAGAGCCTTTTTCTTTTCCACAATGGCAAACCTGGTATCCGTCAGGGCAAATACCCTGCGGCTTCCTGCCGCCTGAACGAAAAATGCCGCAATACTCTTCACAACCTGCTGCTGGTTTTTGACTCCCAGCATCTCCCCCACATAGCGGAGCCCCTCAATCTGAATGCCTGCAACGCGAAAATCCTTGTCTTTTTCAATATAAGAACTCACCACTTCATGAAAAGCCAGGGCATTGTACACCCCAAGAATCTTATCTCCGTAATCCGAAGGATTTTCCAGGGAGAGATAAATCAAAAGCACGGATATAGCAACTGCAAACTGGGCCACCATAAGATTGGAAAAATAAATCTGTAGAATTACCGCCCCAAAACTAGATATTGTATAAAAGTATACCGTTGCATTTTGCAACAGCGTCATGGTCTTTCGGTATCTTATGGTATGGACAAGGGAGGCCAGGACATAAAATAGCGCAAAGGCATAAAGAACCATAAACAGCCTGCCATGGAGATAATTTTTCCCGCTGTCAAAGTAAAACACCGCCTGGGTAAAAGGCGTGGAGAGCACCAGGACAATATCTATGGAAATAGGAAGCAAAATCCTTGTCATCTCCCACTTGCTGATCCTCTCCCTCCCCCTGGTAACCCCAATGATATAACCATAATATACTGCCGCGGTAGCGTTAAACGTAATCAGGTATATTTCATTTACTGTAAAGTGCAGCCAGAGAGGCACCTCCCTGGGATTTTCTATCAGATAGATGGAAATTAAATCTGCAATGTTGGACACTATGGCGGCCAAAATTAACAGGGTAAAAATCCTTGTCTGACGCGTGCTGATTGTTTTCTTGTATAAAAAATGCACCATTGCAGCTAACACCACAAAGATCGCTGCAATATCGTAGTGAATGATGTACTTCATATAAGTTCCCTCTAACTCATTTTATCTTTCCTTATGGTATCACACATCAAAGGCTTTCACAAGAAAATTCCGTTTCACCGCCTATGTCACGGCAATACTTTGCATAAAAAAAGGCAGTGCAATTTGCACTGCCAATACGAAAGGAAAATAGCGGAAGGGAGACTTGAACTCTCGACACCACGGGTATGAACCGTGTGCTCTAGCCAGCTGAGCTATTCCGCCATATGATATGGGACCTATAGGGCTCGAACCTATGACCCTCTGCTTGTAAGGCAGATGCTCTCCCAGCTGAGCTAAGATCCCATATGGACAAGCTGAGTTACTTTTCTGAACTATTTCCCGTTCCTCAACCTGCCCTGCTATTATACAATGGTTTTCATACAAAAGTCAACATATTTTTTGCAATTTTTAAAAGAAACACATTTGTATGAATTTTTTATAATTTTCAGACAATTTATGCCAACGCCGCTGTGATAATTGCCATGGAGTACACCTCAGAGGCATTGCACCCACGGGACAAATCATTTACAGGCGAATTTAATCCTAAGAGGATTGGGCCGTAGGCCTCGAAACTTCCCAGGCGCTGTGCAATCTTGTAGCCGATATTCCCCGCATTGATATCCGGGAAAATAAAGGTGTTAATATGTCCAGCCAGTTTGGAATCCGGACATTTCGTGCGCGCCACACGGGGAGAAACCGCTGCGTCAAACTGCATTTCCCCTTCAATCTCAAGCTCCGGCGCCCTAAGTTTTGCCTTCTGGGCTGCGTTTCTCATCTTATCTACATCCTCCCCTTCACCGGAACCAAATGTAGAGTAGCTTAAGAAAGCAACTTTTGGGTCAACCCCGAAAATCTTTGCACACTCTGCCGCCTCCACGGCAATCTCTGCCAGTTCATCCTCATTGGGATGGATATTGATGGCACAGTCTGCCATTGCAAGAACCTCGTTTTCGCCGGTAGCCCTTGGGCGCACCAGAATATATACGGAGGAAACAATACTGTTTTGGGGTTTTGTCTTAATGAGCTGCAGTGCCGGGCGCACCGTATCTGCTGTGGTATAGGTTGCCCCTCCCAGCAAAGCGTCCGCCATCCCCATTTTTACCAGCATTGTTCCAAAATAATTTGCCTGGGATAATGTCTCTTTTGCCTGTTCCGGTGTTACCCCCTTACTCTTTCTGAGTTCGCAGAACATCTCCACCATCTCGTCCATTCTGTCAAACTTTGCAGGGTCGATAATCTCCGCTCCCCGGATATTAAAACCGCTCTCCTCGGAGGCATCAAAAATCTCATCCTCGTTTCCCACTAAAATGGGGTGAAGGAAATTACTTGCCAGAAGACGGGAAGCTGCCTCTAAAATACGGGGGTCCGTACCCTCTGTAAACACAATTTTCTTTGGACTTTTCTTTAAAACCTTAATCATATCACCAAAACCATACATATTTGCCTGTCTCCTTTACATTTAGTTTTCTGCCAGCTTTATCCAGAAAAGCTGACTGTTGCTTTTATTGTATACAATTTTCTTAAAAAAGCAAGATGCCTTTCCCACTGTATTAAAAAAAAACCATAAAATGTCTCTAATATTCCATTTTTCCTTTCATATCAGCAGGTCAAAAGCCGTTCCACCAGTTTGACGCACTCCGCCGCATCTTTGGAGTACCCATCCGCACCGATTTCCTCCGCAAAGCTCTCTGTCACTGCCGCCCCCCCGATAATCACTTTGCTCTTACAGCCTTTTTCCCTTGCCAGGTTTACCACATCCTTCATCCGCATCATGGTGGTGGTCATCAGCGCAGAAAGCCCAATCACCTGGGCATTTTCTTTTATAGCTGTGTCAACAATCACATGTCCTGCCACATCTTTTCCCAAATCAATCACGTGGTAACCGTAATTTTTCAACATCATTACCACAAGGTTTTTCCCGATATCGTGGATATCCCCCTCCACGGTAGCCATGATTACAGTGGCCTTTTCCCCACTGTTTTTGTCCCGTTTGATCAAAGGTTCCAGATAGGCGATAGCCCTTTGCATGGCACTGGCACTGGAGATGAGCTGGGGCAGGAAATATACCTGTTTTTCAAAGAGTTCCCCCACCTTGTTAATGGCAGGAATTAAAACCTGACTGATAATCTCCCCAGGTTTCTCCCCCGCTGCCAAAAGTTTGTCTGTCTCCTCCACAATGCTTCCTTTGCTCCCCGTTATGACACAGTCAAAAACTTTCTCTTTGGGTGAGCTTTCCCTGTCTTTTTCCCCGCCCCTCAGGAAAGACTTTTCCTCCACAGCGGATTTCCGGTTCATCCTCTGGATATAGCGCAAATCCGCACCTTCTTTATTCATAAGCAAATCTGCGCCGTATGCGGCATCCACAAGGGCCTCCTGGGCGGGATTTGAAATTGCCATGGTAAGCCCCCTTGTGATGGCAGCAGTTAAAAACGCCGTGTTAATACAGCTTCTCTCCGGCAGGCCAAAAGAGATATTGGAAAGGCCGCAGATGGTGGCAAGGCCCTGTTCCCTGCAGTAGGAAATGGTATCCAGGCATTCTATGGCCGCCTTGGGATTTGCCCCCACAGTTGCCACAAGGCCGTCCACCACAATATCTTCCTTTGTCATGCCAAGGCGGATGGCTTCTTCCCGGATCGTCTCAATAATCTTGTGCTTCTCCTCCTTGGTCTCAGGAATCCCTGCATCGGAAAGGGGAAGAAGGATAAACATAGCCCCGTACTTTTTTGCAATGGGCAAAAGCTTTTCAAATTTCACTTTTTCCAGGGAAATGGAATTAATCAATGCCCTGCCGGGATAAATCCTAAGGGCCTCCTCTATCACCTCCACATGGCTGGAATCAATACAGAGTGGCAAATCCACCATGGAAGTCACCTCGTAGATGGCGTCTAGCATCATTTGCTTTTCGTCTATTCCGTTCATTCCCATATTGATATCCAAAATAGCTGCGCCCTGTTCCTCCTGCTGTTTTGCCATATCGCAGACCATGGTAAGGCTGCCCTCTTTTAATTCCGCCTGAAGTTTTTTCTTTCCGGTGGGATTGATGCGCTCCCCCACAATGGTAAAAGCGCCCTCCAGGGCAATTTCCATATGGCTGCGTTCCGATGCCAGAAATCTTCTGCGCTCCTGCTTTACAGGGAGCAGATCTGCAGATTTCAGTGCCCCTGCCATTTCTCTGATATGTTCCGGGGTCGTGCCGCAGCACCCTCCAAAAATCCTTGCCCCGGCCCGGGCCAGTTTTTCTATCCCCCGGGCAAACTCCTGAGGCCCCATATCATAACAAGTCCTGCCCTTTGAGAGTTTTGGCAGTCCCGCATTGGGCTTTACCAAAATGGGCACATGGGAAACGTCATACATTTCTTTTACCCTCTGTGCCATCTGCTCTGGCCCCGTAGAGCAGTTAAGCCCCACGGCATCCGCTCCCAGGCTTTGCAGCACCACCGCCGCCGTAGCCCCATCTGTTCCAAAAAGAGTCCTTCCGTTTTCCTCCAGGGTAAGGCTGACCAAAACAGGCTTATGGCTGGTCTCTTTTATGGCAATTACCGCAGCCCGGCACTCCTGCAGGCTCATCATAGTCTCCACCACAAAAAGGTCTACCCCTGCAGCCTCTAAGGCCGCAGCCTGTTCTTTATAGATATCCACCAGTTCCTCAAACATCATATCCCCGATGGGATAGATCTGTTCTCCTGTCATGGAGATATCTGCCGCCACGTAAGCCTTATCCCCCGCTGCCTCCTTAGAGAGTGCCGCAAGTTTCTGATTCATCTCCCAAAGTTTCCCTGACAGCCCATACTCATGAAGTTTCACCCGGTTTGCCGTAAAGGTGGGGGCATACAAAATATTGCTTCCAGCCTCCACATACTTTCGCTGCAAATCTATGATAACCTGGGGATTTTCTAATATCCACTGTTCTGGGCACACCCCCATTTTCATCCCCGCCTCCTGGAGGTTTGTGCCTGTGGCGCCGTCTAAAATCACAGGCCCCTTCTCCACTAAATCCAAAAATTCCTGTTTTGTCATTTTATATCTCCTGTTTTAACTGTTGAATGATCCGGGCAATCATGGACGCCCTGTTAAAGGGTGTAATAAAATAATACCCATCTGCAATATCTTTTAATCCCCGGGCAATGGAAAGGGCACACTGGATTCCAGCTTCCTCCCCCTCCTCCCTGGTCATATCCTGCCGGTATCTTAAAATCACATCCTCCGGCACCCGGATTCCCGGCATCTCATTTGCCATAAATACAGCATTTTTATAGCTGACCAAAGGCATAATCCCGCACATGATTTTTGTCTGTGTGCGCCCTTTGATATAGGCGATTCTCTCTATATCTTCCCCGGAGTAAATGGGCTGGGTTAGGAACATGCCGCAGCCATTTTCTATTTTCTGCTCCATTCTCTTTATAATGGCATCTGGGTTTGCCCCGTGGTAATTTAAAGCGCCCCCAAAAAACACCGGCTCCTCCCCAAATACATCCTCATTCATCCGGGAAAGATATTCCATAAAAGAAATGGAATTAAAATCAAATACGGAGGTCACGCTTCCCCTTTGGTCCCGGGCCACCGCATCCCCCGTCACCACCAGGAAATGTCTCAGTCCGTTCATATAATCTCCCAGAATTCCAGAACGCATGGCAATCAGGTTTTTATCCCGGCAGGCAATGTGGGGCATCACTGGAATTTCCAGTTCATTCTGGATTTTTGCCGCAAGCTTTCCTGCATCTGCCCTGGCCCTGGCCATAGGGGAATCCGCCAGAGTGATTAAATCCGCTCCTGCATGCTTTAGTATTTCCGCCCCTTTTAAGACTTTCCCAAAATCTGCGGAAAAAGGCGGGTCCAATTCCACAATAAAAGGCATAACTCCTGCGGAAATTTTCTTTAAAAAGCAAGACTGCACTTTGGGCAAAACTTTTTCCTCCCTTTTTGCAATCTTCTTTTTCCCCCTAGGTACAGACTCTAATCTTTCCCTCAATGCCCGGATATATTCCGGGGTGGTGCCGCAGCATCCCCCTAAAATATCCACCCCCAGGCCTGCCACCTGTTCCATGGTATCCACAAAATATTCTCTGCTGTCCCCATACAGGGTTTTTCCCCGCAGCGTCAAGGGATACCCTGCGTTGGGCAGCGCCGTTACATATTTTTCATTGGGAAACGCCGCATGTTTTAAGAGACGGAACAGATGGGCCGCCCCAACACCGCAGTTAAAGCCGTATGCATCGACAGTATCCATCCCCGCAGCTTTTTCAATTATTTTTTCAAGGCTTATGCCGTCTCTTGTGTATCCGCTTTTATCCACGGCAAACTGCACCAGCACAAAAACATCCCCTCTGGATTTGATATACTCTGTAATCTCCTTTAAATACGCAAAATCCGTCTGGGTCTCTAAAACAAAAATGTCAGCCCCGCAGGAAAAAAAGGTATCACAGATTTCTTTATACTCCTGCAAAACCACTTCCTTCCCCAAAAATCCCGTGTCATAAATGGGGCCGATATCCGCACCGACAAAGATTTCTTCCCCAAGCTCCGCCGCTTCCCTGGCCAGCTCATACCCTCTGGCAACGGCAAGTTTTACCTGCTCCAAATCAGAAAGAAACATGGTATTGGCGGCAAAAGTGTTGGTGCGGATTAATTTTGCCCCGCTTTTAATATAATCCCTGTGGACCTTTTTCACTTTCTCCGGGGCTGTAAGGCTGCAAAGCTCCGCCACCCCGGATTCCTCCGGAAAACAGGCTTCAAAGTATGTGCCGAAAGCTCCGTCCATCACAAGCCTGTGATGTTTTAAATATTCTGCTATTTTCATGAATGTCCTTTCCTGTGAAAGAAGAAAAAAGCGGTTCAAAAATGAACCACTCCCCTCCCCTGACGTTACAGTAACTCCCCTTTCTTATTGTAAAAAGAATCGCAGTACCAAAGCTCCCCCTGGGCCACACCCTGGGAACCTGCGTCAAAAAACAAAATCTGTAAAAATTCGTTTCCCTGCTGTCCCTTCGGGAGGAAAATCCCCCAGGTCTTAGCGGACTCAAAGCCGAACCGATGGTAAAATTCTCCCCCCAAAACTGCTGCCCAGGGAAATCCCGCCTCCCTGGCACGGCCTAAACAGGCATCGATTAATCTTGTGCCAATCCCCTGGCCCCTGAACTCTTTCTTAACAGCCACAGGCCCTAGGGCAAGCCCTTCCTCATCCTCAATTCTGGCATCTGTCATAATACAATAACCCACAATCTCCTCACCCTGGGATGCCACCAGACAAAGTTTTTCCCGAAATCCTTTATCCAAAAGAATCTGCTCTGCAAACTCCCATTCATTGTAAACCTCATCTTTCCCCTTCACAAAAAAACTTTCCCTTAAAACTTCTTTCACATTTTGCAAATCACCCTTGCGAAACGTTCGTATGTCTTCCAAAAAAACTCCTCCTATTTTCCTTCCACTACTGGTTCATTTTGTAACCGCATTTGGGACAGATATTCCCCCCTTTGTAGGTGTACCCGCAGCGGAAACAACATATGGTCTCATGCTTGTCCTTTGCCAGATATGACACATTTCTGCTGTCCGGCTTTTCCTGGAGATACCTGATAAAGTCCCGCAGAATCACACCCCAGGCTTTTAATTCTGAGCGCTCCACCGCATAGGGTATCTTTGCCTTTGTCCCGTTTTTCAGTTCCACAAAAATCCCGCTGTTTAACAGCCCGGTGGAAGTCTTAAGCCCTTTAATATCCCAGATGGGGATGTCGTAGGCATTCATCATGGTATGGTAAAAGAGATGTTCCGGCGTTAAAATCATGCCCTCCTTCCCGGACTCGTTTCTGGATGTGTCCACCACAAGAATAGGGTATTCAAAAATGCCCCTGTTGGTGCCGTAAGTATCCAAGGCATACTGAATCTCCGAAAGTTCCTCCTTTGTGCACTCCTGCATCATCACTTTTCTTGCAGGATAAAAATGATGCCTGGGATTCTGCCTCATTTTCTCCGTCATAGCAAACTGCAGCTTACTCACCAAAAGTTCACATTCGTCGGTCTTAATCTTTACCAGGCGCTTATTTAACATCTCTAAGGCGTGTGTCTTTAACTCCGGCAAAAACATGCCGTTTTTAATTTTTTCGATGGCCTGCTTTGCTTCCTCCTCTGTCAAAGACATGGGATTGCCGCAGATTTTATCTATGGCCTCCTCGTCCATCTGACGGATTCTTGCATTTATCTTTTCCAGATGGGGTGCAATCAATTCCTCGGCAAATCCCCGGCTCTGCAGACGCTCTGCCAAATCAGAAAGGTCCTGCCTGCTCCCTGTGCGGGCATGGCGCATCATAGATGCTATCTCATTGCCCTCCGCCTGCTCCCTGGCCGCCATAAGCTTTTCTTCATACACGCTTAAATCCGCCTCGGGATAACCGGAAAGCTTCTTTTTTAGTTTTTCATACCCCGCCCGTTCCAAAGTCTTTGGCATATTGGCCATTAATTTAGCCACTTCCGTCTCTGCCTGGGTTTTACGCCTCTGATAAAGAGGTGTGAGGAGCTCTTCTTTTAAGTCCAAAGGAAGTTCTTCCCCCTCCAGCTCTTTTATAATTTTCATTATCTGTCCATAGTTGGAACTGCTTTGCCCCTCAATGGCCCTCTGGCGGATATGGTTAAGCTTTTTCTCCTGCTCCTTTTTTGTGATCCTGTCCAGATAATCTTTCCTGTCCTCCCAGGAAAGCTTCGTCTCCTTCTCAAGCTGGGAGCGAAGCTCCTTCATCTGAGGAATGGACAGCCTGTCCAAAACCCCGAATTTGGCATCATATCTTCTCTTGGCCGCCGCCTGCTCCCCCGGTGTAGCCTTAGTCTCATATGGAATTTCCTCTTTTTCCTCCTCCGGCGGATTCACTTGCTGGGGCTCTTTTGGGATTTTTACTTCCTCTACATCTTCTTTTTCCTCCCAAACCACCCCGCGCTTCTCCCCTGTCCCAGCAGAGATCTCTTTTTCACCGGAGCCTTCGGGCTTTTTAGGGCTCTCTTTCACCGGATGCTTTTCTTCCCGGGGCAGCGGGTTGCCTTTTCTGGTACTGCTGGCCCGAAGCACAGTGGATTCCAATGCTTTTACGCTCTCCCCTGGATAAAATCCTTCCTCTATCATATTTTCCAGGCGGAACAGCTCCTCCCTGGACAGATCTTCAATGGAATCGCAAAGGTTTTCAATAGCTGCTTTTCCCTCACCGGAACTGTTCTGCCCTCTCTCTGACTCAAACTCATTAAAATTGTAGTTGGACACCCGATCCCCATGGTTTCCCAGAAGTTCCACATAATCCCCGTAAGCTCGAAGGTCGTTTAAAAACTCCATGTCGTAAACGTCCCCTTCTATCAAAAGCTTTTTGGGCCGTGGGGTGTAAAAACAATGGCAGTGTTCGCAAGTGTAGGCCCTTGCCAAAAGAACCCGCCCCTCCTCTGTCTCAATTTTAAATTCCTTCCCCTCCGGAAACACCACCATGTGGAGATTTTCCCTGCATATGGGACACTGGTATCCCACCATATAAAAATTATTTCCAAGACGTCCTGCCTGGCGCTCCTCAAAGGTAGTCTCCGTCTTTATAAAGGAGGACATCCGCTTCTTCCACACCAAATTGTGCCAAAGGCCCTGGGACGCCTCCTCTTCCTCCCCTTCATCCTCAATTTTTTCCTCTGTGGACTCCAGGGCAATCTGTACCACATCCTCATAATTTATCCGCAGGTTATCCCTGTAAAAGCGGAAGTTCTCCCGGGTATATCCCGGCTCCACATGGATTTCACGAAGCACGCTTTCAAACAATGCATTTACCTGTGCATAATCCTTTTCCACTTTAATCCCATGGATTACCCCCCATTTTCCAAATGCGTATAATACAAGATTCAACACATTGCAGACTTTATTCCCATCTTCAATCTGCACCACATCCTCTGTTATGGGAATATCAACAACATTTGTAATCACTTTTTTACTTTCAAAATTAAAAAACAAAGAACGTACCCTTCCCTGGAGAATCAGATAGTCCCCGATTACAACAAAATGTTTTGTCCATTCCACCGGAACTCCCATAGTTTTAATGAGCCGGTCAAATGTCATATCCAATTCCCGGTTTGTCTTTAATACGATCATAAATAATTGCACCTCGCAGTTTCGTAATCATTTCCCTACTCTATATAATATTCCCTAATGATAGATACGGTCAAGTCTTGATTTTGGAATATTTTTGTTTATAAAATTTTAAGAAATAAGAAATCCTTTATTTTCAAAGGTTTTCCGTATTTTGTTAGCACTCATCATTAAAGAGTGCTAATTTTTTATTGACTTTTTTTCCGTTCCGTCTTAATATAGATTTCAACGGCAGATTGTATACTATGAATATTTTTATAAAAGGAGTGTTTTTTATGGCAAACAAACATGGAAACTTATCAATTAACAGCGACAATATTTTCCCGGTAATAAAAAAATGGCTCTATTCCGACCATGACATTTTTTACAGGGAACTGATTTCAAACGGGTGCGATGCCATCACCAAGCTGAAAAAACTGGACATGATGGGGGAATACGAACTTCCCGCAGGCTACAAGCCCAAAATCGAAATTGAGGTAAACCCGGATGAAAAAACCTTGACCTTTACGGACAACGGCCTGGGAATGACCGCCGACGAGGTGGAGGAATATATCAACCAGATTGCTTTTTCCGGGGCAAATGATTTCCTGGAAAAATATAAGGACAAGGCAAACGACGACCAGATTATCGGCCACTTCGGATTAGGTTTTTACTCTGCCTTTATGGTAGCCGACGCCGTACACATCGATACCCTCTCCTACCAAAAAGGCGCCCAGCCTGTCCACTGGGAATGTGACGGGGGCACGGAATTTGACATGCAGGACGGCATTAAGGAGGAGGTGGGTACAAAAATCACCCTGTACTTAAATGAAGACTGCCTGGAATTTGCCAATGAGTACCGGGCAAGGGAAGTCATTGAAAAATACTGCTCTTTCATGCCCACGGAAATTTTCCTGAAAAAAGCCAATGCCCCGGAGGAATATGAAACCATAAGCCCGGAGGAGAAAAAGGACACAGATAAGGTAATTGAGACAATTATTGAAGAGGCAAAAACCGAGGAGAAAGAAAACGAAAACGGGGAAAAAGAAATCGTTGAGGTTTCTCCCAAAACAGAAAAGTTAAAGATTGTAAAGCGCCCGGTTCCCTTAAACGACACAAATCCCCTGTGGGCAAAGACGCCAAAGGACTGCACCGACGAGGAGTACAAAACTTTCTACCGGAAAGTGTTTATGGACTATAAAGAGCCCCTGTTCTGGATTCATTTAAATATGGACTACCCCTTTAACCTAAAAGGAATCCTGTACTTCCCGAAAATCAACACGGAGTACGATTCCATTGAGGGAACCATTAAGCTCTACAACAACCAGGTCTTTGTGGCGGACAACATTAAAGAAGTAATCCCGGAATTTTTAATGCTTTTAAAAGGCGTGATCGACTGTCCGGACCTGCCCTTAAACGTATCCAGAAGCGCTCTGCAGAACGATGGTTTTGTAAAGAAAATCTCTGATTACATTACAAAGAAAGTGGCTGACAAGCTTACGGGAATGTGCAAAACCGACAAGGAGGCCTACGAAAAATACTGGGACGACATCAGCCCCTTTATCAAATTCGGATGCCTAAAAGACGAAAAATTCTGCGATAAAATGAACGATTATATCCTGTTTAAGGATATCAACGACAAATATTTAACCCTGCCGGAATGGATAAAACCTGTGGAGGAAGAAAAAACCGACGGTGAAGAAAATGCGGATGCAGAAAATGAAACCTCTGACCAGACTGTGGAAAATGCCGACGGCACCCCTGCAGAGGCACCGGAGGAAGAGCCAAAGGACGACCGCAGCGTGATTTACTATGTCACGGATTTAAACCAGCAGGGACAGTATATCAAGATGTTTAAAGAGCAGAATATGAACGCTGTCATCCTTGACCACAACATTGATACCTCCTTTATCTCCCAACTGGAGCGGAGAAATGAAAAATACAAATTTATGCGCATCGACGCAGACCTTACGGAAGCGTTAAAAGAAGATGTGTCTGAGGAAGAATTAAAGGAAATCACCGACAATTTAACGGAAATTTTCCAGAAAGAACTGGAAAATGATAAGTTGAATGTGAAAGTGGAAAAATTAAAGGATGAGAATATCTCTTCTGTCATCACCCTCTCCGAGGAAGGCAGACGTATGCAGGATATGATGAAAATGTACTCCATGGGAGGCATGGGCATGGACGCTTCCATGTTTGGAGGGGATGTAACCCTTACCTTAAATGCCAACCACCCTCTTGTAACCTATATTTTAAACAACAAAGAATCCGAACATGTAAAGGATTTCTGTGAACAGCTCTACGACCTGGCCATGATTTCAAACCAGCCCTTAGCGCCGGAGGCAATGACAAAGTTTATCGCAAGAAGCAATAAGATTATGATGCTTTTAACAAAATAAAAACCCAAAATGGGGACAGTGAAAAACTTCAATTTCACTGTCCCCATTATTTTACCGAAGGGGCGGCACCGGAGGGCGCAGGGAATCTATCACCTCTTTCGCATCAAACAAATCTGATACGCTGTCCTCTTTCCCAGCGGCATTGCGGTAAATCCGGTATCCGTCCAAATCCCTCCTGCCCTGGCGCAGATAATCCCTGCCAAAATGCACCCGGTACTGTCCCTGATCCACATTGCAGAATATATGATATCCCTCACCCTTAAGGAACTGGTACTTTTCATCATACTCGTTGTAATTTCCCCAGTCTCCCAAATCCTGCCCGTGGGCAAAGACAATCACATCTGTACCCCCAACCAGTGGCTCCACATTTTCACGCCATTTCTGGGTATCTCTTATGAGACGGCTTAAGGTCACATCTCCGATTTTAATATGTCCCCAGGTGTGGCTGGCAAACTCCCATCCTTCTTCCTTCAGGGCATCTGCAACTTTTTTTGCCTGCTCCCGCTCTTTTTCAATATCAAAATCAGGATTGTCTATAAGCCACTGTCTCTTATCATCGTTTAAATTCCCGTTTATATTCAGATAACTGTTATCTGTGCGGTAGCCCAAAATCCCGTTGTATCCGGTGAGGGCTATGATGCCTTTCGCTCCCCGGTAAGATGCGTCGGGATGCTTCTCAATAAACTTATCCAAAATGGGAACCAGGTCATAATCTCCCGTAACCCTCTCCCCTTCCGGCGTTATGTACTCACAGGTTGGTCTGCCTTCCTCATCCAAAATCATTTTTGCAGCATACCCGTAATTATCGTAACAGTGATAATAACTTAAATCATCCTGTGACAAGACGTAGGCTTTCTTACCCTTGGGAAGCATAATTTCCCCCGGCTCAAAGAGGATATTCCCCTCTTCATCCTCCCTTTCCCTAACCATGTCGTGGATGCCTACAATCACATACCCTCTGTCATACATTTCCTGTAATATTTTTTTAAATTCACTTATGGTAGTCATCCATTGGTTATTTCCCACTGCCTGGGGGTCTCTTTCCTGATTGGCAAACGCCCTCTCCGGGTCCACCACCAGGCTGTGGTAAAAGACATGGGTAACTTCCTGTATGTTTACCGGTTCACAGGATTCCTTTTCCTTCTGGTAGAAATCCGCCTTCCCTTTTAATTCCCTGTCATCCTCAAAGCCTTCTATCCCCTGTATTAAATCCAGGGCACCGTCATAATCGTAAGAGAGAAAGAGACGCTCCGCCTGATTTATCACATCCTGGAATTTGTGGGTCAATGTTTCCTCTTTTTTATCCTCAGGCTTTTCTTCTGTATTCCTCTCCGCTGCATCCTTTGACACCTCTATTACACTGCTTTTCTGCCTCCTAAAACGAATCCCTGGGCAAATTAGCAAAATATATACCAAAATTACGCCCACAGCCAGTGCTGTCAGCTTTTTTCTCTTTCTATTTTTTTTATCTATTTTCATCTGTATTCACTCTTCTATTTTATAATATCAAACTGCCAGTCTAAAAGTAACCAATTTGCCCGGAAGAGACGCATAATCTGCCAGTAACCCGCCCCATTTAAACCATATTCCTTTATCAGTTCAAATTTTGCCTGCATACTCCGAACATCCTCAAACCAAACCTCGTGCTCCTCCCCGTTTTCCCAATAGTGGAAATACGGGGACATGGCACGCTCATCAAAAAATATTTCCGCATTCTTTTCTATGGCAATCTGCACCGCTTCCACGTTCCCTATAGTTCTCGCTTTTGTCACTCCCCGCTCAAAGGGAAGTTTCCAGTCATATCCGTAATTGGGTATCCCAAGCCTGATTTTATCTGTAGGAATCTCCGTCACCGCATAATCCAAAACTTTCCGCACCTGAAAAATCGGAGCCACCGCCATTGGGGGGCCGTAGGTATAACCCCACTCATAGGTCATTAAAAGCACATAATCCGCCGCCGCCCCAAGACCCCCGTAGTCTTTTCCCTCATACAAAAGGCCTTTCTGTCCGGCAGACTGCTTTGGCGCCAAAGCCACCGAAACCTGTCTGCCAATCTCATGGAGGCCCTGGGCTATTTTAGCCACAAAATCTGTAAAGGCGTCCCTGTCCTCCGCCAGAATATATTCAAAATCCACGTCCACCCCGGCATAGCCTTTTTCCTCCGCCACGCTTTTTAAATTTAAAATTAAATTGTCCACCGCCTCCGGGGACTGCACCACGGAGTGGATTAAATAATTGTTAAACTGTCCGTCCGCCCCAAACGGCGTCAGGGTAAGGATGGGCAATGTTCCGTGGCGGTAAGCTGCCTCTATCATAAAATCCACGGAAAGAACCGGGGGAATCAGTTCCCCTTCCGGAGTGAATCCATAGGAAAACACAGATAATTCTGTGAGATAAGGCAGGGTCTGCTCCAACACCCAGGAATTGATATAGGGATAGGCATAGCCATTGATCCTTACAGGAATTTTTTCATAGGGCTCTTCACCCCCGGGAATCAAAAGGGCCTGCCCCACTGCCAAGGGGTAGGGGGGCGTCATCTGATTCGCATAGATAATGGACTGGGGCTGTGCCTGGTACATCTCCCCAATCAAATCCACCGTATCCCCTGGTTTTACCACATAAATTTCCATATACTAAATTTCCGTTTTTTATCAGTATATGTAAGCCGCCTTGTCTAGGACATTGTTAATGGTTTCAAAATAACTGTCTGTGGTTATACTCCCGTCAGTAATAAGGTCTGCCTCCCTCCACACTTTCTCATTTAAATTGGAGGAGAGGCCGGAAATAAATGCCTCATACACATCGTCAAAAGCCGCCTTTTCCCTTGCCTCCACAATATTGGATTTGTTGGCGTCTGTAAGCTCTTCGTTAAACTTATTGATACATTTAATATAATAATAGCCTTCCTCCGTGGGGATGCAGTCTGAAACCTCCCCGTCGTCTAATTCAAAGGCAACCTCTTCCACCTCCGGGGGCATTTCCCTCCGCCCAAAAGAAATTTCAATGGCGGTTTTCTGGTTATAATTGCTGGCAACTGCGGCGAAATCCTCCCCGTCAGAAAGCTTCTCTTTTACCTCTCCCGCCTTATTCTCATCTTTTAAATAAATCTGCATTGCCTCCATAATACGGGCTTCGTCATCGCTAACCTCCGCGTTTACCCCCTCTGTGAGCACATGGTACACTTTGTTTGCAAGGGCATAATCTTCATACATCCCCTCCAGGTCCGCAAGACCTGCCCCGGTATAAGTTTTTTCCGCCTGGCTTAAGGAATCATAATAAGTCTTAGCTGCCCGCTTCACATCCTCCATCTCCTCCTCTGTCAGGGAAATTTCCTGCTCCTTGGCCAGAAGGTCCATGCAGACGATTCGGGTCATCTCTGATAAAGCCACATCTTTTACATACTGTTTTAATTTCCCATTTTGAAATTTCTGTTCCCACAAATCGATGCCGTAGGTTTTTCCATATATATTCTGAAAATTAGCAAGATATACTTTTGCTTCCGTAAGGCTAAAGGTTACCCCGTCAATGCGAAACACATCTCTGCTTCCCATGCCGCTTGTCAGAATCACTTCCTTGCCGCCAATACTGCAGCCTGACAAAAGCTGGGCTGCCAAAAGGGCACCCGCCAGCCATATTCCTTTCCTTCTTCTCATGTGTTCTCCGTTTTTACACCCTGTCTTTTCTGTTATTTTTTCCTGGCCGCCAAAATGCTCCTTGCCACTGAAATTCCGTTGGCGGAAGCCTGCTGCAGCCCTCTTGTAACACTGGCCCCGTCCCCAATGGCCCGCAGCCCTTTTGTGCTTGTCTCAAAATCTCTGTTTACTACTACTTTATTGGAATAAAATTTCACTTCCACTCCATAGAGCAGCGTCTCGTCGCTGGCAATCCCCGGCGTCACTTTATCCAGGGCTAAAATCATCTCCTCAATATCTACCATAATGCGGTGGGGAAACACCAAAGACAAATCCCCCGGCACAGCATCCTTTAAAGTGGGAATGAGATTGTTTCTGCAGAGCCTCTCCTCGGTAGTCCTTCTCCCTCTGCGGAAATCCCCGAAAGTCTGTACCATAATCTTACCGTCACAAAGCATGTTGGAGAGCTGGGCAATCTGTTTGCCGTACTGAATCGGTGTCTTAAATGGCTTGGTAAAATTCTTGGACACCAAAACGGCAAAATTTGTATTATTTGTCTTTAATTCCTTTGATTTGTATGCATGGCCGTTTACCACCGCCAATCCCCCGTCATAGTATTCCGCTGCAACTTCCCCAGAGGGGTTTGTACAGAATGTCCGCACTTTGTCGTCAAAGGTAGGGGTGTGATATACCAACTTTGCCTCATAGAGATTTTCATTTAAAAACTCCATAATCTCATCTCTCACTTCCACCCTGACGCCGATGTCCACGGTTCCCACTTTCGTATCAATCCCATGATTTTTACATATCCCGCAAAACCAGTCCGCCCCTTCCCGGCCTACAGCGGCAACGATTTCATCCCCGTAAATTTTCTCTTCTTTATCTGTGAGAATCCCTTTTGCCTCTCCGTCTTCTATGATAATATCCTTTACCATAGTGTGAAATTCCATATCCACTCCGCTCTCTAAGAGATGCTGCTGCAGTCTGGCGTATATCTTATACCCCTCCTCTGTTCCCAGATGGCGGATGGGACACTCAATTAATTTCAAATTGGCCTGAATCGCTTTTTTTCTGATTTCCCGAATCTCCTTCTTCTTATCCAGGCCATATACATTTTTATCCGCTCCGAATTTCAGATAAATTTCATCGGATTCCCGGATAAAAGCTTCCGCCTGGTCATACCCTAAAATTTCCGGGAGATTGCCCCCCACGTCCGGGGACAGGGAGAGCTTACCGTCGGAAAAAGCCCCTGCGCCGGCAAACCCCGTGGTAATGGAACATGGCTTACAGGACAAACACACTTTCGTCTTCCTCTTAGGACACACCCTCTCCTCAATTTTCCTGCCCTTCTCCACAATTAAAATATTCAGTCCCTTTTCTTTACCAATGAGTTCATAGGCACAAAAAATTCCGGAGGGGCCGGCTCCTATAATTATCACATCATATTTTTTCAATAAAACACACCTTAACTTTCCACAATTAAAAACCTGCCCTGAGGAAGTTCAAAGACTTCCGCAGCTTCCTCTAACTCCTCATCATCCATCCCGGAAATATCTGTTCCCTGCTCCTCAAAATATTCCCGTACCTCTTTCATACTGTCACAGACATATGCCATGCAGTCTGACAGAAATTCATCCGCCTCCTCCGGTGTGTCTGCAACTTTTTCCCGGAAGAGCTGAAGCTGTTTCTCCAAAAATGTATGAATACATATCTCATCGTATTGAAACATATTTATTTTATCCCCTGTTCTTCATTTCTATATAAAAGATAGCACAAAACTTTTCCAAAAGCAATCATCACCTAACACACAATCACTTCGTCAAAGTAAAAAGAATAGATTAATTTCTCCTTCACCTTTTTCTTTAGTTTTTTAAAAAGGGCCTCCTCATACAGATTAAGCTGCATCCGGTAACGCTCCGCCAGTTCTTCCCTGGTATCCACTACATCCGTCTTATAATCCAGAAGGACAATTTCCCCCTCCTCCTCAAAAAAGGCATCAATAATCCCCTGAACCAAAATTATGGTATCGCTTTTGTCGTGCTCTACTTCATCCGCCGGTTTTCCCATAACAAAAGGCCGCTCTTTGTAAAGCTGCCCCAATAGGGCCGCCTGTTTCATACGCTCCGCCAAATCGGACTCATAAAACTTTACCAGTTTTTCCCTGCGCAATAATTCCCCCATTTCCTTAGAGAGATGCCCGTCCAGTAGTATTTTTTCAATCTCCTCATTTAACACTTCCCTGAGATTGGGATTTTTTGAGAGAATTTCTATGGGAAGGCATTCCACCGCCCGGTGCATGGCGCTGCCTCTTAGGGCTCCCTGGTTGACCTCCTTTTCCCCGCTCATAAAAACCGGAATGTATGGCACAATTTCCGCCTCCGGGAATAGGGGTTCGGCAAAATCCGGCTCCTCACCTGCCATGGCTTCTATGGCCCGGTGTTTTAATTCCGACACGGAATATTTTCCCTTCCGGCTGGTTTCTTTCTCATAGGGATAGCGGTAAGAAAGCTTTTCCTCTACAATTTTATCCGCCCACTCCTCCGGTGCCTCCCTGTGGCAAAAAAGTTCTTCCATCCCCTGGGTCTTATGTACCTGTTTTTCTATCTCATCCATTACAAGCTGCTGGGTGCCCCATACCTCCATGGGATATTTCACCTGCCCCGACAGAACAGGGAGAATCCAGTCCAAATAGCAATCCGCCCCCGCCCGCTCCAAAAAAGACAGGGGTTCCTTTTCATTTAGTTTTATCTCCTGTTTTAACTTTATTTTCTCTATCTCTTTTTTTGCGTCTTTTCGGATTCCTGTGATAATCAGCTTTTCCTCTGCCCTGGTAAGAGCCACATATAAAACCCGAAGCTCCTCCCCCAGGTTTTCCAAATCCAGTTGTTTTGCCACTGCTTTTTTATAAAGGGACCCCCCCTTTACCCTGGTAAAGGGATTGATATAATCTACTGCCGCCCCCAATTCCGGGTGTACCACCAGAGTGCTTCTGGCATCCTGGCGGTTAAACTTTTTTCCGGTGCCGCTTACAAACACCACGGGAAATTCCAGGCCCTTGCTCTTATGGATGGTCATAATCCGCACTGCATCGGCATTTTCACTGACAATTTCTGCCTCCCCGTAATCCACCTCATACTTCTGCAGTCTGTCTATATAGCGTATGAAGTGAAACAGGCCCTTGTAACTGGTACTCTCATAGGCCGCAGCCTTCTCTAAAAGCATCTCAATATTGGCTTTCCTCTGGATGCCAGCGGGCATGGACATAGCATAACAGAGATACCCTGTCTCCCTTAAAACCCGGTACAGGAGTTCATGCACAGGCAGTTCCGTGACTAAGTCCCGGAAATAAGTTATCTTCTTTTGCATTTCCTGCACTTTTACAAACAGTTCTTCCGGCAGGGAATCTTTATCCGGGTACAGGAAGCAAAGGTGAAAAGCCCTTCCGCCCCCCCCTGACTTTAACACTGCCAATTCTTCATCCGAAAAACCTCCAAAAAAAGAGCGCAGCACCGCCGCTAAAGGGATATCCTGGCAGGGATTATCCAGTACCCGGAGGAAATTTAAAATCGTAAGAATTTCCTGGGTCTGAAAATACCCTGTTTTTGAGGAGGCGTGGGCCGGTATTCCCCTCTGGGAGAGCACCTCTAAAAATGTTTCCCCATAGGTTCCAAAACTCCTTAAAAGAATTACGATATCTGAATATTTAAGGCGCCGGAATTCCTTTGCATCCTTATCCCATATCTGCTGGTTTTCCATTAATTTCCGTATCTTTGCAGCCACAACTTCCGCCTCAAGCCAGATGAAATCCCGGATTCCCGCCTCTTTTAACAGTTCTTCCTCCTCATCCGCCAACAAAAGTTCCGGCTTTCCCCCTTCCGTATCAGGGTAATCCGCCCCGGGCTTTAGGGCTGCATCCTCATCGTAGGCCACGTTCCCTAAGTCTTTCCCCATAATCCGATAAAAAATTTCGTTGGTACAGTCTAAAACTTCTTTTCTGCTTCTAAAATTCTGGTGAAGTTCAATTTTCTGATTTTGGGAATCCTCCTTTTCATACCTGTCATATTTTTCCATAAAAATTTCCGGCCTTGCCAGGCGGAACCTGTAAATGCTCTGCTTTACATCCCCCACCATAAAACGGTTGTACTCCCCTGCGCTCTCCTTAGACACTGCCCCAAGAATCTCCTCCTGAATCAGGTTGCTGTCCTGGTACTCATCCACCATCACTTCCTCAAAAAGATTCTGGCATTCTTTTGCCGCCTCCGTCAGTTCCCTGCTCTCTTCCTCTATCAGTATTTTTAAGGCGAAATGCTCCAAATCATCAAAATCCAGCATATTTTTTTCCCGCTTTTTTGCAGCATATTTATCCATAAAAAGTTCCGTAAGGCTTGCCAGCTCTTCCATTGCGGGCCTCATATCCCCAATGCGCTTAAGGGAAACTTCTGCATCGGCAAAGAAAAACTGAGCCTTTATTTTCTTGATGCAGTCTTTGATTTCCTCCCTGTTTTCCTTTAAAAGTTCCAGTTTTTCCTCACTGCCCTGATACCCTCTTTTGGAGGGCATACGGTCAAAAGAAAGGGCGGAAAGGTATTTTCCAAGTTTCCCATAACTGTCACAGGAAATCAAACTCTCCACCAAATCCCTGTCATGTTCCGCCACGGTTTTTGCATACTCCGGGCCGTCATTTTCCTTGGTAAGCTGCACATTTTCCTCGGCAATTTTCAAAAGGCCCTCAAAGAGAAAACCTAAATATTCCATGGTTTTTTCCATCCAAGGAGCCTTTTTTAACGCCTCTTCCCCGGAAATTTCATATGGAGTTATAAGCCCCGAAAGCCATTCTTTCGGCCAGGGATGGCTGTTGGCAAAATGATACAGCTTTAAAACCAGATCCTTTAATGCGTCGTCATTTTTCCCTGTGGCAAAGGTTTCCACAAAATGGAAAAAAGCCTCCCCCCCCTCCTCATATTTTTCAATTAAAAGTTCTGAAAGCACATCCTCCCGAAGAAGATTTAACTCCCCTTCCTCCCCCATACGGAAATCCGGCTCCAAATCAATGTGATGGAAATAATTGCGGATTAAGTACAGACAGAAACTGTGGATAGTGGTAATCTTTGCATGGTGCACCAGGGAGGACTGTTTTAAAAGATTTTCATTGGAGGGGTCTTTTACCAGCTCCTTTTCAATGGCCTCCCGTATCCTCTCCCGCATTTCCGCCGCCGCCGCATTGGTAAAAGTCACAACCAGCATCCGGTCAATGTCCACCGGGTGGTTTTTGTCCAAAATCCTTCCGATAATCCGCTCCACCAAAACCGCCGTCTTCCCGGAGCCTGCCGCAGCGGAAACCAATATATTCCTGTCCCTTAAGGTAATTACTTTTTTTTGGTCATCCGTCCACTCCACGGTTCTGTCCCCCCTCCCTCATTTTCTCTAAAATCTCATCCTTAGAAAGTTCCTCTAACTGCCGGTAGGCAAAGCCCGGAATTTTGTTGTCAAAATGACAGATGTTTTTAAATTCACAGTAATCGCATCCCTTTTTATCCCCCAGGGAATAGGGATTTGCAGTGACAAGTCCCTGCATCATCCTTTGTCCAAGGTGAAATATGGTCTCGTTTACATAGGAGGAAAGGGCGGAAAAATCTTCCCTGGAAATAGTTTTTGAAGTCTTTTTCACACTTCCGTCCTTATTGATTCCTGCAGGGATTACGTCAGAATTTTTACCCGGCGCAAGTTCTCTGTCAAGCTCCCCCATAACTGTTTCGTCATCACTTAACACCCCGTTTAATTTCAGTTCCCCGAAAATTTTTTTCTGCAGTTCCTCCTCCGAAAGTTCCCCTTCCGTTTCCACCACAGGGTCTTTCACATGGTAATAAAACACCCCTGCAGGTACCACCTCCTTTTCGGGATGGCGCTTTTCCATCATCTCCAAGGCCGCATTCATGTAAACCACAAGCTGTAACTGCAGTCCGTGGTAAATATTTAAAAACTGGAAGGTGGTATTTCCGGATTTATAGTCAATGACTTTCACATACAGCTTATCCCCGGCATTTAAGGTATCGATTCTGTCAATCCTACCCTTTAAGTGCATCTTTTCCTCTTGGCTTAACTGAAAACGAACCGCGCTTAACTCTTCCGGGAAATCAAAGGACACCTCAAAGCTTTCCGGCACAAAACTTCCCCGCCTGATTTGTTCCGTAAGGGCCCAAACCGTCCGCTTTAAAATCCGCTCCATCCTTTTTTTCCCGTAAGCGTTTCTGGCATTGTCATAAAGGGCTAGATTTTTATTTTTTAATAGGGCCTCCTCCATGGCAAGGCCCAGTAAATGCTCACTGTCCTCCTGGGAGATTTCAAACCAGCTAAACCCTTCCTTTTCCATACTTTTGGCATAAAGTTCCAGTACTTGATGAAACACATTTCCCATATCCACCGCCGCAAAACCGCTTAATTCCCGCTCCTTTAAATTAAGGCCGTAGGAGAGAAAATGGGCAAAGGCACAGGCGGCAAATTTTTCTAACCGGGTGACGCTGTTGTTAAGTGTGGTTCCATAGAGAGCCTTCGTCACTGCCGCCCCAATGTTTGACTCCTCCCCCTTAAGGTTTGCCGCCAAAAAAAGTTTCTCTATCTCCCTTTTTAAACCCTCATCCCTCTCAAAATAGCGGCACAGCGCCCCCCAGAGAGCCTGCTCCTTTTCTCTTTTCTCTAAAGCCCATCTCTCCCCCAAAAAAAGCCCTTCCGCCACCAGGGAAAAACTGTTTTTTTCCGTGACAATCCGCTCCTCTAAGGGAGGTTCTTCCACCACATCTACGGACAGGTTTTCAAACATTTTTGTTATGGTGTGAATCAAGTAGGAACTGCGCATCGCCTTTCCTTCCCCGTTCACCCTGGCATAGGAAAGGTACAGTTTCTCTGAAGGTTTTGTCAAATTTAAGTACAGGTAAAATTTCTGGATAAAGGTCTGTTCCCTGGCTGTTGGGGCAAGTTCCATATCATGTTCCTCCAAAAGTTCCCGCTCCCACTGGGATAAAATGCCGTCCCCTCCCTGGGATTTGGGTATGACCCCGTCATTTACCCCTGCAAAAAATAATATTTTGATATTGTCAAGCCTGGTTCTCTCAATATCCCCAAACACCACCCTGTCATATCCCGGTGGGATAATCCCCACCTTTGCCGCCTCAAATCCTGCGTCCATAATTTTTCCATACTCTTCTAAGGAAATGGTTTCATCCCCCAAAAGCTCCACCATTTTATCCATTAGGTCCATAACAATCCGATAAATCTGGGCATACTCCTTGGCGTTTTTTAAATCCCCCGCCTGCTCATAAAATTCCTCTTTCTCCTTTAACTGCTTTTGAATATCCCTTTCAGCGATAAAAGTATATACTGCCTGGCTAAACTCCCTTACGGTTTTTCCCCTTTCCCGTAAAACAGGGTAAATCTCCCCAAACTGTCCCGCCACTTTTTCCCGGATTTCATTGATAAGAACCACATCCTCCCCGGTAAATCCCACCGGTACATAGGAAAAAATCTCCTGCCATTTTTTATACCCCCGGATGCCTGCCGCAAGAACGTAATTTTCCAAAAAGTCCACTTCCTCCCTTGGAATCCGGGATAAGCCGCTGCGCAGATACCGGAAAATACTGTCACAGGAAAAATCTGTGCTCACTGTCTCTAACACAGACTGGAAAAATTCGATAAAGGGATGGAACACGATCTTTGTTTTCTGGTCAATAAATAAAGGGATATCATAATCCCCGAACAGTTCCCTGGCGTAGGCGCTGTATGTGGGCAAATCCCCGCAGACAATGGCAATCTCATTGTAGCGGTAATGTTCTGCCGAAATTAGCCGGCGGATTTCCCCTGCAATATATTTCAGCTCTTCCCTTGGATTTTTGCAGCTTGTAATTCTTATTTCCTCTTCCAAAAGGCAAAAAGACCCGCCCCCTCCCCGAAACAAGTTCTGCTGTAAGAAAAACAGGGCGCTCCCCTGTTTAAAACGGCTGTTTTTCCCAAAGGGGATTACCAGGGGTTTTAAAACCTCCACATGGCATTCCCCTGCCATTTTTGTCAGAGATAAAATCATTTTTTTGCTCATGGCAAAAAGCTCATGGCTTCCGGTGCACCGGTAAAAACTCTCCCTCTCATCTATGGTTACCGTGACATAAATTTCCCCTGCCAGCCCCAAAAGCTTTCGGAACAGTTTTTTTTGGATAGGGGTAAATCCCGTAAACCCGTCGAACACAAGGGTACAGTCCCTTAACAATTTTGAGGAGTCCGCCACATCTATCAATAATTCTAAGATTTCCTCCTGGGTGACAAACTTATCCTGAAGGAAATCTAAAAATCCCTGATACATTACCAGCACATCTTTTAATTTCATGGAAAAACTTCCTGCCGGAAGCTCCCCGCACACTTTCTCAAGGTCCTCCGGCGTCACATTATACTGTGCCAGTTCTGAAATCAGGGATTTTATCTCACTGATATAGCCCATCTTTGTAATATTTTTCTGTAAAACCGAAAGTTTTTCCTGGTTTGCCTGGGCCACCCGCCTTAAAATCAGGTTTTTTCCTGTCTCCTCCAGTACCTGATAAGGAAAATTCCCAAGCTCGTCAAATACCCGGTAAGCCAGGCGGGCAAAACTAACAATGTCGATATTCATCACACAGTTAGCCTTCTGCATCAAAACCAGTTCCCGCTGGGTCTGCATGGTAAACTGCTCCGGCACCACAAAAAAGTAATTTTTATGGGGATATTTGTCCGCCTCTCCCGTTATTTTCTTTTGAATATCATAGGTTTTTCCGCTGCCGGAACCCCCAAGTATAAACTGCAAAGCCATATTTATTCCCCTTGTACCATTCTGTCATACTCCTCTAAGGGAACCGGTTTGGAATAGAAGTATCCCTGGGCATAATCACAGCCGATTTCCCTCAAGAGCTCCACATGTTCCTGTGTCTCCACCCCCTCGGCAATCACGGGAATCACCAGTTCTTTTGCCATCTCCACCATATGCTTTACAATGGTTTTCCCCCTGCCGTTTTTATCAATGCCCCGCAAAAATTCCATGTCAAGTTTCAGCACATCCACCGGGGCTTTTTTCATCATGCCAAAAGAGGAATATCCGCTGCCAAAATCGTCAATTAGAATGGAAAATCCTGCTCTTTGAAGCTGTTCCAGGGTATGGTATAAAATCTCTTCATCGGTGGAGTAAGCGCTTTCCGTAACCTCAAGCTCCATATACTTGGAAGAGAGTTTATGGGAATCCAAAAGTTTCACAAAATGTACATACAGATTATCCCTGTAAAAATCGATTCTGGAAACATTTACGGAAATTGGCAGAACCCGGTTTCCTCTCTCCATGCAATTTTGCAGATACAGGGCTACATGCTCCCAGATATATTGGTCCATATTGCTGATGAATCCGCTGCGCTCAAAAAAGGGTATAAAATCCACAGGGTTTACAAAGCCTTTTTCCGGATGTTTCCACCGCACCAAAGCCTCTCCCCCCACGATTTTCCCGGAAATCACATCATATTTGGGCTGGACATAAACCTTAAACTGGTCATTTTTTAAGGCGTCCCACATATCATTTTTTACTTCCTGTTCCTTTAACATATTCTGCATCATCTCGTGGTCGTAATATGCATGGGTCTCCATATATCTGCCCTTAATGCTGGAGAGGGCCAAAGCGGCCTTATCGCACATGAAATCCACCGGCTCCTCCCGGTCTACAACCACATAGATACCTGCATAGATACGGATGTTATAATCAAAATTCATACTTGACAATATCCCCCGGATTTTCCGGAAGGATTTCTGGATATCCAGCATTTTAAGAGGAAAACAGAGTATAAAATGGTCGGAATCAAGCCTTGCAGCCACCCCTTCGGTTCCCAGAAAATCAGTAATCAGCTCCGCCGCCCGGATTAAAAGCTGGTTTCCCACCTCATAACCGGAGAGCTCGTTTACCAGCTTAAAGTGTTCCGCATCCCAGCGGACGAACACATAGTCTGTATCCGGATTCTTATGAATCAATTCCCAAGCCTGTTTCTCAAAAGCCTCCTTTCGGTACAATCCCGTTAAGGAGTCATGCTCATAAATATACTTAGACTGCAGGGCCAGCTGTTTGGCGGAAATCTCTTTTTCCTTCTCCCTGGTAATATCCAGCATAATAGCAATAAACATCTCCGGATGTCCGTCCTCGGTTATGGCCCTTTCCCGGAAACACACCCAGCGGTATCCTGTCTTTCTGTTTATAATCCGAAATTCGCAGGACATGCCGTCTTTCCTTGTATCTCTTTCGTCTAGGGAGTGTTTCAGCTTCTTTAAATCTTTTCTCGACACCAAATCCTTCAGCAAAAAAACCTTTCCCCCGGAAATATCCCTCTGCAAAATCCCAAACAATTCCAAAACTTCCTGGCTGTAATAAAAAATCTCAATATTCCCCTTCTCTGCCCCATATACGATAATTCCCCCGGGCACTTCACGGATGGCATTTCCAATCACCGTTTCTTTTGCTTTCCATTTGCACAAATCCGCATTTTCTGAAAAGCAGACCTGCATTGTCTCTAAAGCTTCCGTTCCTGTTTTTCTCCTCATTTGAATACCCTCAATTATTTTCCCCACTGATAATGTGATTCTGATTTTTGTAATAAAAATACCCTGCGATACCATCCTCTGAACCATCGCATACGCAATCATCCAGTCTATCGTACCGCAAGGTTTTTGTCATAAGTTATTAACTCCCGGATGGAATATATGGCAGCAATGCCCCTGCCATCTGAGAAATCGGCATAGATTGTAAGTAAATTTTACCTGGCCCGGTAATTCTTGTATTAAACACCCCTTCTCCGCCAAAGACCATATTTTTCAGGCCGGGAACAGACTGAATGTCAATGGAACATGTCTCCTCCATGGCAGCCAGATAACCGGTGTCTATAATCATAGCCTGACCTGCTGCAAGCTCATACTCTTTGATATACCCATCAAACTCCACAAAAGCTACTCCCTGCCCGGAAAGCTTCTGCATAATAAATCCCTCTCCCCCAAAGAATCCGCTTCCAATTTTTTTCTGGAAGAAGGTGGATAGCTCCACTCCCGCTGTAGATGCCAAAAATGCTGATTTCTGACAAATCATGTTTTTCCCCGGGGAAATCTCAAAAGCCCGGATTGCCCCTGTGAAACTGGATGCAAAAGCAATCATCCCCGGGCCTCTCTCAGCAGTATAATTGTTGAGAAATAAACTCTCACCGCTTAAAATCCTGCCGAACATTTTTCCTACGCCGCCCCCTACGGTCTCCATTTTCATATTGGGAGACATCCAGGACATGGCTCCTTTTTCTGTAATCATCTTCTCTCCGGCTTCCAGTTCACAAATTACCACCGGCATGGGTTCCCCTTCAATTGAATATCTCATTCTCTTTCTCCTTTACAATTTATTATATCTCTCCCACCGCATCCTTCAAATCCTCTGTCATACTCTGTACACAGGAAGTCTGGGAGGAAATCTGTTCCGTATTTGCTGCAATGGTTGCAATTTTTTCCGTCATCTCATTGATACTTTCAATCAGCCGCTTTACAGAGCCCACGCTGTTATTGATTTTGGGGATAATATCTTCCGCTTTCTTGTCGCTCTCCACCACAAGGTCTTTTGTGGAGGCGGAAAGATTGCGGATTGCCTCTGCAACCACCGCAAAGCCCCGGCCCTGCTCTCCCGCCCTTGCCGCCTCAATGGAGGCATTGAGAGACAAAAGATTTGTCTTCCCCGCAATGGCCGTTATATTTTCATTGGTAGTCTTATAAATATCAATAAAATTGGATATCGTCTCCAAAGACTCATTTAACTCATAACAGAAATTGGATATATCCTGAACATACTGGGCCAGGTTTGTGGCCTCGTTGGCGGAATCCTCATTGGCCACGCTTAACTCTGTCACATTCTCCCGTAGTGTGGCAAACTGGCTGATAATGTCCTGAAGGCGCTCCTGATGGATTTGCTGGTCTTCCTGCTCCTTCTTCCTTAGCTCCTGTATCTTGCTTTTTTCCCTCTCGGCCACATCCTTTAAATAGTATACGCAGCTCTTTCTCTTTCCTACATTATTGAATATGGCCTTTGCCATATCCCGGCATGAGGTGAAACCGCAGCACTCACAGTTAATATTACGGCTTTCCTCATCATATTTATGCATCTTTTTAAAGATTTCATCATATTGCTGCTCCGTGGGCTCTTTAATCTCCACGGCTTTGGCAGAATAATTCCGGATGAAATCATTGATGTCAAGCTCTTTAAATGCAAGCATAAGATTGTCAAAACGCTGTTTATGGGAAATCTCTTCCGTCCAGGGATTAGAGTTTTTTCCCTTTTTCCCCAGATGCAGGGATTTGTTTTTCCCAGGATTCTGGTCTAGCTGCCGCATTTTACTCAAAGTAAGCATCACATCGTCGGTATTGCGCTCCGGCTCCGTGGCCGTACCGTAAATACAGCCCTTGCTGCAGTTTAAGATATCCACCATAAAGGGCAGCTCTTTACCTTTATTTACCCTTTCAAGATATTCCTCCAGATAGCGGTAAGCTTCCCGCTCTCCCTCCACCTGTCGGACAACCTGTCCTTTTCCCAGAAAATGTTCCACATTTTCTTTTAACCCCCCTGGCATGGGATAAAGGGAGCCAAGGCCATACTCCAGTTCATCTGTGTACTCCTGGCATCTCTCATAATCTTTCCCCACAGCCTGCATAAGTTTGGCAAATGTCACATTATATTTCACATATCCCTTGCAGTTATCATCTGTTATCTCCATCTTTTTTGCAATGCAGGGGCTGATAAACGCCAAATCATCTGTGACTTTCAGATATTTTTTTATGTATATAGCCATACACATCATAGGGCTGTGAACAGGCATCAGCCTGGGAATCAGCTTGGGAATATACTGTTCCACATACCGGACCACAGCGGGACAGGGCTGGGAGATTCCACCCACAAAGTTATGTTCCGTTATATATTTTAAATATCCCCAGGTCGTAATATCCGCCCCGAAAGACACACTGTAAATATGGTTTACGCCCTTTTGCTTTAAATACCCCAGCACCTTTTTATACTCTCTGGGATAATTGGCCAAAAAGGCAGGTGCAATGATAACGGATATCTTTTTCCCCTTGGACAAATTCCCGAAAAACTCCGCTGTGTCATCCCTGTAATCCCTGGCATTGTGGGAACAGGCGTCAAAACATGCCCCGCAGGCAATACAATTATCCTGATTTACATAAACAAAACCATCGTCTTCCACTACATTGGACACCAAAACCGGGCATGCCCTTACACATTTATTGCATCCTGTGCACGACTCATTGGTAAAAACTAATTCCATTGAGAAACCTCCTAGATGTCATAACCCTTGACCGCTTCTGCTACTTTAATCTCTTTTTCCATATTACCACATTTTAAACAAAAGTACCAGTTATTTCTTACTGTGTCTTAAGCATTTCTTATGAAATTCCCGCCTGCCTGCAGATATCCATAAGGCAGCACCTGTCACAGTGAGGTTTTGTCCTGGCCGTGCACACTTCCCTGCCGTGGTACACCAGGCGGTGGCAGAAGTCGCTGCCCTCCTCTCCGGGTATGATTTTCCAAAGGGCCATCTCCACCTTTTTGGGGTCTTTCGTCCCCTCCACCAGTCCGATTCTGTTGCAGATTCTAATACAGTGGGTATCCGTCACAATGGCTGGTTTATGAAACACGTCCCCCATAATAAGATTGGCGCTCTTTCTTCCCACCCCCGGCAGTTTTAAAAGCTTGTCAAAATCATCCGGCACTTCTCCCCCGTACTCTTCTTTTAATATTTTCATACAGGCACTGATATCCCTGGCCTTGCTTTTTCCCAGGCCGCAGGGGCGGACAATCTCTTCTATCTCCTCCACAGGGGCCTTAGCCAGCGCCTCCACGTCGGGAAACTTTTCATAGAGTTTTTCCACTACAATATTTACTCTTGCATCGGTACACTGGGCTGCGAGACGCACACTGACCAGGAGTTTCCATGCCTCATTGTAATCCAGGGAACACCCTGCAATAGGATACTGGGCTTTCAGCCTTTCAATTACCTCTAACGCCCGTTGTTTTTTTGTCATGGTATCTCATCCTCTTCTTATTTTTCTTCATTGTATCAAAATTTCCCGGTATTCTCAATCACTAACTGAATTTCCTGTGGTAATCTCCCCCCTTCGCATTTTTACCTGCCCGGTAAAACGGGTATCGTACACCGCTGTTCCCCTTTTTAAAAGACGCCTTAAAGTCTCCTCACCGGGATGGCCGTACCGGTTATTTTTCCCGCAGGAAATCACAGCGGCTTTTGGCGTTACCGCAGACAATAATTTTTCGCAGGTGCCGTACTTCGAGCCGTGGTGGGATGCCTTTAACACATCAATCCTGGGAAATTTGCAGCTCTCCGCCAGTTTTTCCTCCTGCTTAAGAGATAAGTCCCCTGTAAAAAGTCCCAAAAAACCGCCGCTGTCATAAAATAGCACCATGGATGCATGATTCCTGTCCGTCTCCTGATTCTTATCCTCCGGATAGAGACAGGTGACTTTCCAGCTCTTATCCTCCCCGGTAAGGGTTTCCCCCTGCCCCATATACAAAATTTTTATATTCCATTCCCCGGCAAACCTGTTTAACTCCTCCCATGCCTCATCCCTCACAATCCCCTTCGCCAAAACCAGATATTTAATGGGAAATCCGCTCTGGGCCACTTCTGTCATGCCGCTTGTGTGGTCTTTATCCAGATGGCTTAAAAACCAATAGTCTACCTTCCGGATTCCGTGATACTTTAAAAAAGGCAAAATCCGGTAATTCCCCACATGTCCCACACTGATGCTGCCCCCGTCTAAAAACATATTCGTTCCGTCCTTCTCCATAAAACAGACAGCCTCCCCCTGCCCCACATCTAAAACATCCCACTCCCCCTCCAGGCGGAACGGGCCTGTTAGAACCGTAAAAAAGACAATAAAGCAGGCCCCTGCCTTCGCTGCGACATATTTATGGTTTTTCCGGGAGAGCAAAAGGAGAAGAATGCCTCCATACCATACTAATACCGAAAATTCAGACAGCTTTCCGGTAATAAAGACTGCCCAGGGAAGTTTTAAGCTCACGCGGCAGACCGTCTCAAAGAGCAGTAAAATCACCGTACAGGGAAATAAAAGGATTTTTCCCACAGCCGCTGAAAAACATCCTGCAAGCATCCCTGCCATTCCAAGCCCCAGCAGGGCTTCCATACAGGGCAGTATCACAAGATTCACAAGGAGGGCATAGGGGGAGATTTCATAAAAGGTATTGCATAAGATGGGAATTGTCACGATCTGGATACATGCACTTACAAGGCATGTGTCTTTTAATCCGGACAATTCCCTGTGAAAACAGGACTTTTTTATCTCCCCTGCCAAAAGAACCCCTGCCACAGCCCCAAAGGATAAGAGAAAACCTGTGTGGTAAAAAATTTTCGGGTTTTCCCAGGCCAAAATCAGGGCCATAAGGGAAAGGGCGGTAAGCATATCATAACTTTTTCCCCTGCATTTTCCCCAGAGGAGAATGAAAAACATGCCAATTGCCCTGGTCTGGGAAATTCCAAATCCTGTAAAAATCCCATAACAGGAAATAAAAATTCCGGAAAGGGCTGCCGCCGTGTACCCGGTACATTTTTTTCGGAGCAGGCGGTAAACCGTCATTCCCAAAATAGACAGGTGAATCCCGGAAATACTGTAAAAATGGCTGACCCCCGACTTTTGAAACAACTCTTTTAGCTCTCTGTCCATGCCGCTTTTCTCCCCCAGAGTCATGGCCGCCATAACTTTCCCATGTGAATTACCCATACAGTTTTCATAACTCTCTCGGAACATTTCCCGGATCTGATAGAGATATTCCCGAAATTTATCCGGCCCTCCATAGCTCTTTTCCACCTTTGCCTCCTCCACTGCCCCCTCGATATTAAGGCTCTGGTAGTAGGCCAGCTCGTGAAAGCCTCCCTCATTTTCCGGCTTGTGGAATGTTTTTATTTTTCCTTTGATAACTAAGGTTTCTCCGATGGAAGATTCATCGGCTGAAAGAATAACTAAGATTTGAGGACAGGTATAGGTCCCGCTTTTGGATTTTAGATAATTGTCTTTTAGATAATAATAGAATTGTTCCCCTTTTTCTTCTTTCCTGCTAAGCCTTCCCAAAAGTGACACATCTTCACCCTGGATGAAAAAAGACTGGGCGCACCTGCTCTCATCTTCCCGGCAGGCCGCCCTGGCCCCTCCCAAAACAAAGGCCGCTAAAAGAACCGCTCCATACAATCCCAGCCTTTTTCCCCTGATTTTCCCGGCGGCTAAGACGGAGCACTGCCACAAAAAATATAAAAGGAAAATAAGAAGAAACAGAGGAAAATTCCAGAGTACCCCGCAGATTCCCAGGAGAAAGGAAGCTGCAAGAGAGGCCAATTTCCGTTTATTCACTGGTATCCTCCTCCCCCTCTCCCTTCACATCATTCACTTTCATTTCAGAGTTATTTACCTCCTCCACGTAATCCAGGTTTCTCTCATAGAGTTCATCCAGGGCAAAGCTGTCACGGTACACTCCCTTGGTATTTCCGTTTACGGAAATCTGTACTTTATTTATGGTGGAAATTTCCGACAAAGAATCTACAATGGAATATATCACCACAGGTTCCTCTATGCTGTAATTCTGGTTCCGGAAAGCATCGTCTAAATTCACATAGCATACCCCGTCTAACACAGACACCCCCACCAGCTTTGTGCCCTCGGGGATTGCCGACTGGGCATTTTTACTTTTCGGTCCCTCTAAGAGATGCTCTATCACCAGTTTTTCCAGGGAAATATTGCTGCTGTGGTGCACTTCCTGGGTCTCCTGCACAAGACCGTTCCCCTTTTTGTTGGCAAAATATAAAACAATGGTGGATGTCTGGATAGAGTTAATCTGTTCTCCAGGATTTTCTATAAAACTATCATTGGTCATAACACCCACCAGATTACCGCTTCCGTCTGTGAGAGGGTCCTCCCCCACATAAAAACTTAAACATTCCACCCCCTCCACCTGGGTTAAGGTGCGCACAATCGCCGCCCGGGACAATGTCTCCTGCACCTGGTTCATGGTGCGGTAAGTTTCATTAAAATACAAGGTTAATAACGTCCCCTCCAAAATATAACTGTCCACTCTCACATCCTGGGGAATCACCTTTTTAAAATCCACATCCCCGGAATCTTCCTGCATTTTTCCGATTAGCTCATCAATCATCCCCTTGGTGTCATCCTCCCCGGATTCCATCTCATAGGGCAAACTTTCAATTTTCGTTATATCTTTATTGAGATAATACATCTGATAATCCAAATGATCCTGTTCCTCCCCGGGTTCTCCACATCCCGCCGCAAGAGAGAAAAGCAAGGCCATAAGGAGCCATCTGCTGACTTTCTCCATCTATCTCCTCCTGATCATAAATAAAAAATCTAGGAAGCAATATAATTCAAAGGAATCCGCACATTAAAAATTGTTCCCTCTCCCTCTGTGCTGAACACCTTAATCGCTCCCCTGTGCATTAAAATAGCATTTCTGGTAATGGCAAGACCAAGGCCAGTACCTCCGATTTCCCTGGAATGGGATTTGTCCACCCGGTAAAAACGCTCGTAAATATGTTCCAGGCTCTCCTCTGGTATGCCGATTCCCCCATCTTCCACTTTAATGTAAAAGTACTGGTGGTCCGCATTTAAGGACACATGCACCCAGCCGTCGGGACGGTTGTATTTAATAGCGTTTTCCACCAGATTGGTAATGGCCAGGGTAAGTTTTACCTCATCCACCTCCGCACTCACCGGACGGAAACTCTCCAGCACCAGCTCTATGTTCTGCTTCTCGGCAATGGGACGAAGCCTTTTTAAAATCAACTCTAACTGCTCATTGATATTGACGCTGGAAATATTCAAATCCGCAGCGGAACGGTCCATTTTTACCAGGGATAACAAATCATTAATAATTTTTGTCTCCCTGTCAATCTCATTTCCGATATCCCCCATAAATTCCCGATAAAGTTCCAGGGGCACATTTTCCTGCCCGTTTAGGGAATCTGCCAAAACTTTCATGGAGGTAAGAGGAGTCTTTAACTCGTGGGACACATTTGAGACAAATTCTTCCCTGGATTCATCAATAACTTTCATTCTTTCAAAGAGCTGGTTAAAACGGTGGGAAATATCCTCCGTCTCCAGGTAGGTTTCCTCTTTTAATTCAGTGGCAAACCCGTTTTGTATCTCAGAAATCTGCCTTGACATATCAGACAGGGGCCGTACCAATCTCATAGACAGCATGACAGACAGGGCCAAAACCACCAAAAGCATGGAAATCTCAATCACCAAGGCCCCGTCTTTTAAATATTCAAGGTTCAGCTTAATACTGTCTGTAGACACGCTTACAAGAAACACCCCCAGGCTTTCCTTGCTCTCCGTGTCCGTGAGGGGAATTGTCATCTCTATATACCCGTTATCCGAGTCATGCTTGGAAATTTCCTCTCCGGAAAAGCTTCTGATAACCTCCTCCGAGACAATGGTTTTCCCCTCGTCCACCCCGTAAGTGTCTTTTACAATACGGAAATTGCCATCAATTATCATGACACGTCCGTCATAAATATTTGATAATTGCTCCAACTGGGAATTGATAATTTCAGATGATGTATCTTCCAGATAATTGTTAAATATAATTTGATTCCCTAAGATTCTAGCCTGGCTTAAAATATCAATACTTCGGTTGGATACCGCTTTCGTCTCGTAAGACCTTAGTATCCCTCCCCGAAGTATCGTCGCCGGTATGGTTCCGATAAGCAGAAAAATCAGAATGAGCCACAGTTTCATGCTCTTAAAAATTCCTGGAAAGTTTTTCTTTTTTGACATTTGTTCCTTACCCCTGATAATAATAACCTACGCCCCATTTTGTATGAACATACTTCGGCTCGCTTGGATTGCTCTCAATTTTTTCCCGCATCCTCCGCACATGCACGTCCACAGTCCTCACGTCACCAGGGTACTCATAACCCCATACAAGATTCAAAAGGTTTTCCCTGCTGTACACTTTATTGGGATTCGTCACAAGAAGTTCCAATAGATCAAACTCTTTGGCGGTAAGGTTTATTTCTTTTCCCTTTACAAAAAGCCTCCGGCTCTCGCAGTCCATTCTAAGGTCGCCGCTCTCAATCATGGAACTTTCTTCCTTTTTGGGCTGTCCCTGGGCGGTTCTCCTCATAATGGCCTTGATTCTGGCCTTTACCTCCAAAATGTTAAAGGGTTTGGTAATATAATCATCTGCGCCGTACTCAAGACCTAATATTTTGTCCATATCGTCCCCTTTTGCCGTGAGCATCACTATGGGAACCGTGGAAAAATCCCGGATATGCTGACAGACTTCAAATCCGTCCATCTTGGGAAGCATAATATCCAAAAGAATCATATCATACTGATTCTCCGTAGCCATCTTTAATGCTTCCTCCCCGTCATAGGCACAATCCACTTCCATGCCATCCTGTTCCAAGCTAAACCGGATTCCTTTCACAATTAACTTTTCATCATCCACCACAAGAACTTTTTTTGCCATTTTACTGCTAACCTCCAGGGCATCTTTTATAAAGTCAGACTACTTTACCGTAATGTAATCTTTCATTTTGGAATACAATCCCTCTTTGATCCCGGTGATATTCATCACATCCTCCGCCGATTGGAACTTTCCGTTTTCTTCCCGGTAAGCGATAATGCTCTTCGCCTTCGCCTCTCCGATTCCCGGAATCCCCATCAGGGCACTGACATCCGCCGTGTTGAGATTGACTCTGCCGTTTTCCTGTTCCTCCTGAACTGTTGTAACCGGTTCTTCTCCCAGGGCAAAGACCTGTATCATCTGCCCGTCCTCCACAAAAAGGGCCTGGTTTACAGCCCCGGGGTCTGCCGTCTCCGTCAGTCCTCCCGCCAGGTGTATGGCCTCATAAACCCTGCTTCCCGCCGGAAGTTCATATACCCCAGGGACATTTACCTCTCCGCAGACATACACACAGCAGAGACCCTCCTCCTCTTTGGAAGAATCCAAAGTCTCTGTTTCCTCTCCAAATTCCGCCACGGTTTCCGTTTCTGTTTCAGCCAGTTCAAAAACATCTTCCTCAAAGGCAGGGCTTTTTTTGCCGCAGCCAAACATAATGAGGAATAAAAGGAACAAAACACTAATTACATATCTATACATTTCATATCTCCTTTTCTATTTGGGAAAAGGAGCCCCTCGATGCCGATACCCACATTTTAACGAATTTTTCCAATGATTACAAGAGTAACTTTATAGAAAAGGAGTTAATTTTTCAGAAAAATATTATACAAAAATAAAAATGAAGAAAGACTGCCAAAATACGGCAGTCTTTTCTGAAATAATCTTTATGATACCTGTCTCTCTTTTAACTTATCCAGCACATGGGCTTTGGACAGTGCAAAAATTATCACCGCCGCCATTACAATTCCCGTGAAGGTCTGGCCCAAATTGGCGGGAACTGTTGCAAGGGAAGCGGCAAATCCATAGAGGAAAACCTCTAAAACGGCATATCCAAAAACCTGGAAAAGCCCTCCTGCCACGGCGCCGAAAAGCCAGTTAATTTTGTTTTTCGGCATAAGCTTTTCCACAAAGGTTCCCATAATAAATGCCATAATGCTTTTAATGATCAGGGTAGGCACAACATATACCACATATCCCCCCAGCAAGTCTGCCAGGGCCGCCCCGAAACCTGCCGCTATGGTTCCCTGCTTTCTTCCTAAAATCATTACTGCAAGGAATATCATGCAGTCTCCCAAATGGGTGTACCCTCCGGTCAAGGGGGTAGGAATTTTAAACATGGTGGTAAAAATATATACCAATGCCATCATTAGTGCGGTTTTCACCAAAGTCTGAATTTTAAGGTCTCTCATTTTTTACTCCTCCATAATTTTTCATTTCGGCCGATTTTTATGGTATGAGTATAATTCAGAATTGGTTTGATGCACAGTGCCAGTTTTGATAAAATTGACCAGTCCAGTTATGCCTTTTCCATCAATCTCCTATGGTCTCAAGTCCTTTCTTTTCTAATTTCCGGTTCACCCTCTGTTTTCCCACGCTGTAAATAACGGAGCACACAGGGACAGCCAAAAGCATTCCCAATACCCCAAATGCGCTGCTGCCAATGGTAACTGCCGCTAAAACCCAGATGCCCGGAAGTCCCACGGATTTCCCCACAACTTTGGGATAGATAAGATTTCCCTCCACCTGCTGCAGTACCACGATAAACAGGATAAACCAAAGTGCCTTTATGGGATTTACCATAAGAATGAGGAACGCCCCCACCCCAGTTCCTATAAAAGCTCCAAATACGGGAATCAAAGCGGTAAAGCCCACCAGCACGGAAATCATTGGAGCGTAGGGCATACGCAAAGTCACCATGCCCAAAAAGCAAAGGCTTCCGATAATCACAGATTCCGTAATCTGGCCTGTGACAAAACTTGTAAATATTCTATTTGTCAGTGCAAAAAAATTTAATACCGACTCTGCCCTTTCCCCGGAGAGAAAAGCAAATATCACTTTTTTGAGATTTCTCCCCAGTTTTTCCTTCTGGGAAAGAACGTAAAAGGCAAATACCAGCCCAAGGATTACATTAAACATAACTGAAAAAATAGAGGTAGTAATGTCCACCGTTTTTCCCACAAAACTCTGGCCGCTTTTCCAGAGAAAATCCCCTGCCACTTTGCCAATCTCACTTAAATTTAATTCTGGCTGTGGCAGAACAATTGCAAAATCCATTAACACATCGGAAAGGTCAGCCCACCACCTTTCTATCTGCACCATATACTGGGGGAACATGTCAATAATCATAAAGGCGGTATTCCTGATTTCCGGCACCACCATAAACAAAAGGATAAAGATAACCCCTCCGATTATCACTGTGCTTAAAAGCAGGCACAGGGGACGTTTTAATTTCTTCATGTTTTTTTCCCCCCGCCCCCAGGAAATTTTATCCCACAAAGTTTCCACCGGCCTAAGGAGCACATTAATTACAAAAGCAAAACACAATCCGATAAGAAAGGGTGCCAGTATCCCAAGAAGATTCCGGAAAATCATAAGCACGGAAGGCCCGTGGTTTAATCCCCAGAAAAACACCATTGCAAAACATATGATAAAAAGTATCTTTTTCACATTTTTTCTATTTAGTTCCAAATGAAATATCCTGTCCTTTCCAATTATTTTACCGTAACCTGAAATACAGCTTTTGAACCTTTCTTTGTGGTCACCGTAATTTTCGCCTTTCCCTTTTTCTTTCCTGTAACCTTTCCCTTAGAATTTACCCCGGCCACGCTTTTATTTGAGGATACATAGGATTTTACCCTGTCGCTTTTCGGACGGATAGATTTTATTTTAATCGTAACAGATTTACCCCTTTGTATCACTGCCTTGGTCTGTTTTAATGTAATGCCGTAACCCTTTACTTTTCTAAGGGCCTCTAAAGGCTGTATCAGCCCGTGGCCGTAATGGGAATCATATCCTTTTGCCCCCAAATCCTTTGCCGTGGCGTTTATGATATCCCGGCATTCCTTTGCCGTCATAGAAGGCTTTGCCTGGAATAATAAAGCTGCCACTCCCGCTGCAAAGGGCGCTGCAGCACTGGTAGTTCCCCCGGGGGCCACCACATCCATTTTGTCGTTATATGTGCCCTTTGGAATCACCACATACTGTTTCTTTCCCGAATCGTACTTTGCAGCCCCCACAGACAAAGTGTTGTCGTAGGATGCCGCATAGTGGTACTCCCTTTTCCCGCTGTTTCCACCGGAAGCACACACCAGCCCGCTGTTTACCGGGGCGGTATAAAGATTGTTGATGACATTGTACTCCCACTGGGAATAGGAATCTCCCCCGAAACTCATGCTGATGACACGGCACTTTTTTGACTTGGCATAGGCCAGTCCCTTTTCCACCTGGTCGCTGTAAATATATCCGTCTTTTCCCGCCTGGATAATATAGAGATTGACTTTAGGCGCCACCCCCACCAGAATTTTTGCACAGCTTGTGCCATGGCTGTCTGAGGAAATATCACTGCGTTTCGTGGAGCCGGTTTTTGCATTGTAAACCCCTTTAATCTTGGACTTAATGGCAGGGTCGTTTAAATTTGCCCCGCCGTCAATCACAGCCACATTTACCCCTTTTCCCGTCACATCTTTCCACACCTCGTCCAGTTTTAAATTGGAACGGTCTTTGGAGGAAACTCCCCCGCCGGAACCAAAAACCTCACCAACATGGATTTCTAAATCCTCCGTATCAGGTTTTAACCTATTGCCGGACTGTGCCCCCCATGCCAGACCAGACTGGGGAATGAGCATACAGATGCAGAGCAGCATACAAATAAAACTTTTCAATTTTCTTTTTCCCATAAGTATTCCTCCCTTAAAATAATACATACATTATACCTTCCCAAAAGAAAAACGGCAAGGAATTCCCTGCCGTTTTTTTATCTCTGTCCTAATTAGACATCTCCACCAGTTTTTCTAAAACATGCTCCGCTTTTCCCGAATCAATGGACTTAGCTGCCATGCCGATTCCTGTCTGGATGGAATCCGCCATCCCCCCGATATAAAGGGCAGCGCCGGCGTTTAGCAAAACGATATCCCTTTTGGGCCCCGTTTCCCCGGAGAGCACGGCTTTTGTAATTTCTGCATTTTTACTGCCGTCCCCTCCCTTTAAATCATTCAGGCTGCACCGTGAAAATCCAAACTGCTCCGGCGTCACGGTATAGGTTTTCACCGTTCCATGGTCTATCTCAGACACCACCGTCTCCCCTGTAATCGTAAATTCATCCATATTGTCATATCCGCTCATGACGAAGGCCCGCTCCACCCCCAGACGGCTTAGCACCGTTGCAATTTTTTCCGTAATTTTGGAGTCATAGACCCCCACAACCATATATTTTGCCCGGGAAGGATTTGCCAGAGGCCCTAAAATGTTAAAAACCGTGCGCACCCCAAGCTCCTTTCTCGCCTGGCCTACAAAACCCATGGATTTGTTAAAAAGCTGGGCAAACATAAACCCAAGGCCCGCCTCATCCACACATTTTTCCACCCTGGCAGGTTCCGCCGAAATATTTACCCCTAAAGCCTCCAGCACGTCCCCCGCCCCGCTTTTGGAAGAAATAGAACGGTTTCCGTGCTTTGCAATATGAAGCCCGGCCCCGGCCGCCACGAAAGCGCTTGTGGTGGAAATATTAAAAGAAAAGGTGCTGTCCCCCCCTGTTCCCACCAAATCCAAGTAGGTTTCGGACTTAGGTGAAATTGTCTCCGCTTTATCCCGAAGCACCGCCGCAAATCCTGTGAGTTCGTCTATGGTCTCCCCCTTCATGCGAAGGGCCGTCAAAAACGAACCGATCTGGGCCTGGGTGGCCTGACCGCTCAACATAACATCCATGGCGTGTTTTGCCTCTGCCTCCGTTAAATTCTCTCCTGCCACTACTTTTGCAATTATTTCTTTCATATACGTCTCCTCCTGCCTCACATTTATATCCATCCTATGGTCTGTCACAAATTCTCCATACCTGCCTTAAATCCTTTGCAGTAATCCGCCGCCACTTTTGTATCATAGTTATTCTGATCCAGCAGTCTGATAAAATGGCTCCCTACAATGGCCCCGTCGATAATGTGTTTCATCGGGGCGATATCCTCCGGTGTTCGGATGCCAAATCCCATCATCACAGGGATTTTGGAAAGGGCTTTTACCGACTCTAAATACGTAATAATTTCTTTATGGAAATTTCCTTCCTGGCCCGTCACACCCATGGAGGACACGCAGTAAACAAATCCCCTTGCATTTTCCAAAATCAAGGGAATCCGCCTCCCGGAAACCGGGGATACAAGCTGGATTAGGATGGCCCCCTCCTCTTTGTCAAGGGACTCCTGCAGCTCCTTTTGTTCCTCAAAGGGCAAATCCGGCACGATAAGCCCGTCAACCCCTGCCTCCTTGCACTTTTTCACAAAGCCTTTCACCCCGTAGTGAAAAATGGTATTGGAGTACATCATAAAGACAATGGGTATGTTCACTCCCTCCTTTCGGATTTCCTCCATCATCTGAAAAATCTTTTTCAGGGTAGCTCCCTGGCAGATGGCTTTGTAGGAAGCCTGCTGTATCACCGGGCCGTCCGCCACCGGGTCGGAAAAGGGGATGCCAAGCTCTAACACATCTGTCCCCGCCTCCTCCTGGGCACGAATCAGCGCCTTGATCCCCTCCATGTCCGGAAGCCCGGCGGTCATATATGTAATAAACGCCTTTTCCTGTTTTGCCTGTAATGCGGCCATTTTTTCTTCTATGCGGTTCATAATTTTCCCATCCTTTCTTTTTCGCTCCAAAGACTTTCTAATTCAGATATCCCTTCCCGGAAAGATAATCTGCAATGGTATTCACATCTTTATCCCCCCGGCCGGAAAGACACACAATCATGGCTTCCTCCTCTCCCATGCTTTTCGCTTTTTTTATTGCGTAGGCAATGGCGTGGGCGCTTTCGATTGCAGGAATGATGCCTTCCAGTCTGCAAAGCTCCATCAAAGCGTCCATGGCCTCCGTATCTGTAATGGAGACATATTCCGCCCGCCCCGTATCTTTTAAGTACGCATGTTCCGGCCCCACGCCGGGATAGTCTAGTCCTGCGGAAATGGAGTGGGCCAGCTTAATATTCCCGTCCTCATCCTGGAGAAGATAAGAGCACATCCCGTGGAGGGTTCCGGGAATTCCCTGTGCCATGGCAGCCGCATGTTCCCCAGTTTTAATCCCTTTTCCTGCGGCTTCCACACCGATAAGCTCCACCCCCTTTTCCTCTATAAAATCCGCAAACATGCCGATGGAATTGGAGCCTCCCCCCACACAGGCAATTACTGCATCCGGCAGCCTTTTTTCTGCCTCATAAAACTGCCGTTTCGCCTCCCTGCTGATAACGCTTTGAAACTCTTTTACCATTTTGGGATAAGGGTAGGGGCCTACTGCGGAACCGATAATGTAAAAGGTGTCCTCCGCCGTCTTTGCCCACACCCGGATGGCCTCGTTTGTGGCGTCTTTTAAAGTGTTGCTGCCGGAGCGGACACATTCCACTTTTGCCCCCAGCATCTCCATGCGCATCACATTTAGCGCCTGGCGCTTCATATCCTCCTCCCCCATGTAGACCGTACATTCCATATCAAAAAGCGCCGCCCCAGTGGCTGTGGCAACCCCGTGCTGCCCTGCCCCGGTCTCTGCAATCACTTTTGTCTTTCCCATGCGTTTCGCCAGTAAAATCTGCCCAATGACATTGTTGATTTTATGGGCCCCGGTGTGGTTTAAATCTTCCCTCTTTAAATAAATTTTCGTTCTGTGCTTTTCGCTGAGCCGCTCCGCAAAATAAAGGGGCGTCTCCCTGCCTACATACTGCTTTAAATAATAGTGGTACTCCCCCAGAAACTTTTCATCCTTTATGGCCTCCTCAAAAGCCAAATCCAGCTCCTCCAAGGTATTCATCAGGGATTCCGACACAAACTGTCCCCCAAATTTTCCGTAATATGTTTTCCTGTCCATAATATCCTCCTCTTTTTTTCAAAAGCTTTGTATCTGTTTTGTTTCTCTTACTTTCTTTACAAATTCTAAAATCTTCTCCCTGCTTTTGCCATTTTCCTCCTCCACGCCGCTGCTTACATCCACCACATCCGGGAAAAAATAACGGATGCCTCTCTCCACATTCCCTGCATGGAGCCCCCCTGCTAAAATCAGCATTTTTCCGGATTCTGCCTTTAATTTTCCCACGGTACTTTTCAGCCCTTCCCAGTCAAAGGGCTCTCCCCCGCCGTAACCCTTGCCGTCCGCCACAAAACCGGCAATGGCGTCCCCCCAGGCTGATTCTTTGATTAAAATCTCCTGAAGCTGCTTTTTCTCTGTGATATTTACTGCCCGCCACAGGGGAATCCCCGCCTTTAAAATCTCCGGGCGAAACTCCCCGTGCACCTGCAGGATATCAAACCCTGCCTGGGAAATTGCCTTTGCCAGATTTTCATCCAAGCTTACAGTTACCGCCACTTTTTTTATGCCGGGATAAAGCCTTCGGACAATGCTTTCTGCTTCCTTTATGCTTACATTCCGCCTGCTTTTTTCATAGAAAACAACCCCCCCGTAATCCGCTCCGGCTTCGTTTAGATACTCCGCCTCCGCCTCTCTTTTTATGCCGCAGATTTTTATTTTCGGCGTTACAAATTTTTCCATTTCTGTGCCAGCTCCTTTGGATTTTCTGATTCCATAAAGGCCCTGCCGATTAAAAAGGCATCCACACGGCAGTCCTTTAAAAATTTCACGTCTTCATCGGAGACAATGCCGCTTTCCGCCACAAAAATTTTCTCCCTGGGCATATACTTTGAAAGCCTTTTGGTATTGTCAAGACTTATGGTAAAGTCCTTTAAATTCCTGTTATTCACCCCGATGATTTCCGCATCTAATTTTAGTGCCCGCTCCATCTCTCTTTCATCGTGGACTTCCACCAAAGCGTCAAGCCCAAGTTCCCGGGAAAGCTGGTAAAAATCTTTCATCATCACATCATCCAAAATTGCCGCAATGAGAAGCACTGCATCCGCCCCGATCACTTTTGCCTCATAAAACTGGTAAGGCTCTATCATGAAATCTTTCCGCAGAATGGGCAGCTCTGTCATCTTCCTGATCCTTTTTAAATACTCTGCATTTCCAAGAAAATAATCCTCCTCCGTGAGGCAGGAAACAGCATCCACCGACTGGGAGTACTCCTCCATCCTTTCCGTCAAATCGATTTTGCTCACTATCTTCCCAAGGCTTGGGGATGCCTGCTTAAATTCCCCGATAATGGAAATCCCCGGTTTTTTTAAGGCGTGGCAAAAACTGTGGTTTCCCCCCTTTTTTTCCTCCGCCATGCGGCGCATTTCCTGTTCTGAAATTTTTACCTTGTGCTCCGGCAGACGCTTTTTTTTATCTGCAACGATTTCATCTAATATCATAACTGCCTCCTCACTCTGTCTAAAAAATATACCGCCTTTTTTCTCTGGTTTTCCCCTCAAGATACTGTCAAAAAATTTTCAATGATCCGCTTTCCATGTTCTGTGTAAATGGACTCCGGGTGAAACTGCAGTCCGTACACCGGATATTTCCTGTGCTGCATTGCCATAATCTCCCCGTCCTTAGTCCTTGCCGTCACCAGAAGGCACTCCGGCAGGCCCTCTTCCTGAACCGCCAGGGAATGGTATCTTGCAACGGCAATGGGTGACGGGATCCCCTGAAATAATCCTGTGCCCTCATGGGTAATCCTGGACTGTTTTCCGTGGAACAGGGCCTTTGCGTAGGAAACATTTCCCCCAAATGCCTCCCCGATACACTGATGCCCCAGGCAGATGCCAAGCATCGGCTTTTTATCGTAAAACTCTTTTACCACATCCAGGCAGATCCCGGCGTCCTTTGGGCTTTTGGGCCCTGGGGATAAAATAATCCTCTCCGGATCCATTTCCTCTATCTCCTCCACCGTAATTTTGTCATTGCGGATAACCCGTATATCATCCTGAAAAACTCCAATATACTGATACAGATTGTAGGTAAAGGAATCGTAGTTATCTATGATTAAAATCATTTCTGCCTCCTTATAAATTCTCCTGATTTACCAATGTTTTTGCCAGTGCCATCACCTTATTGCAGCACTCCTCATACTCATTTTTTGGAACGGAATCCGCCACAATCCCTGCCCCGGCCTGGAGATATACAGTGTTTCCTTTTTTTATCATGGTGCGGATAGTAATGCAAAAATCCATATCCCCGTTAAAATCTATGTATCCCGTAGCGCCGCCGTAAAGCCCTCTTCTCACTGTCTCAAGCTCATCAATAATCTCCATGGCCCTTATTTTCGGCGCCCCGCTTAAGGTTCCCGCCGGGAGGAAAGACGCCGCCAAATCCAGGGGATGGGAATCTCCCTTTTTCCTCCCCTCCAGGGTGGAGACAATATGCATCACATGGGAGTATTTGTGGATGCCCATAAATTCCGTCACCTTCACCGTGCCGAATTTGGCAATGCGCCCCATGTCATTTCTGGCCAGATCCACCAGCATCACATGCTCCGCCCGCTCTTTCTCATCCGATAAAAGTTCCTCCTTTAAACGCTCATCTTCCCCGTCGTCTTTTCCCCGTTTCCTGGTGCCTGCAATAGGCACGGTATAAACCCTGTCGTCCTGTTTTTTTACAATCATCTCCGGGGAACTGCCAATCACCTCAAACTCCCCGAAATTAAAATAATACAGGTAAGGGGATGGATTTAATTCCCGAAGTTCCCGGTACAAATCAAAGCCCCTCTGCCCGGTTTCTATGGTCCAACGCTGGGATAACACCGTCTGGAAAATATGGCCCTCCCGGATGTAGTGCTTGATTTTTTCCACTTTTTCCCCGTAACTCTCAAGGGTATCGGATTTTTTTATAATTTTTCCGTCCCGTTTGAAAGAAACAGAGGATTCTCTCTTTTTGTCCCTGGCCTGCTCCACCATGAAAGCTGCCTTTTTTAATGCCCTTTCCCTGCCCTCTTCGTTATCTTCCTCCAAGACAATTGCAGTTAAAGTTTCCGCCACATGGTCTACCACCACAAACTCTTTCATCAGCATCATCTGTATGGTTTCAATGCCCATTTCATCCGGGTTGTCATCGGGAAGGACTTCCGAATACCGCACAAAGTCATATCCCAGATTTCCTACCAGTCCTCCGGTAAACCCGGTATCCCCCTCCTCCCTTCGGATTTCAAATCCGTTATAATACTCCTTTAAAAGCTCTAAGGGATTTCCCTTTTTTTCTACCCTGGATCCATCCCTCCGGCTAATCACCAGCCCTTCCGTACCCTTGGAAGTTATGATTTCCTCCGGCTCCGCCCCAAAAAGCGTAAACCTGTCATACTCCTTGTCATAGCTTTCCAGTAAAAATCCCATTTTGTCTCCCACCAGGTTTTCATACATCCCTGTGGAAGTCTCATTTACAATACTCACTGTTTTTTTATATACCCGGTAAACTCTTTTCATTTTCCCGCTTCCTTTCCTGTTTTTCATGTTTCCCTTATGGGGGCCCGTGTGCAACTGAGTAGGGGGATTTCTTTTCCCCTGCTCGCCGCGCGGCCCGCATACCGCGTCAGCGGTAAACTTCCGCATGCGGGCCTGCGCATAAAAAAATCCCGGATGTTCTTCTTTCAAAAACATCCGGGACGAATTTCTCGTGGTGCCACCCAGTCTTCATTGCAATTTTGGCAGACAATACATAGAATTTGAGGACAAAAAAAGCATTCACCGATACGGAAAATGCCTGCCACCAATCTTACAATCTCTTGATACGGAATCTGCGATTCGATATCTCACCCCTGTAACGTAGGGAAAACGGCATCCGCTACTATCATTCGCTTTGCGTCTCACAAACCCATTCCTGTAAAACTTCCTGCCGTCTCACACCAGCCGACGGCTCTCTGAAAAGAAACTTTTTACAGTACTATCTTTGCTCACTGACTTTATCTTTCTTTAACTGCATTTTAGAGTAGCACAATTTATGGGAGATGTCAAGGGGGATTTTTTATTTTTTGTAACAGTTCACCCCCAAAATCTTTTCCTCTATGATATCTATAATTTTGTCAATCTCCCATTATCAAAATAATAGATATCTTCTCTCTTATACCCATATTTGGAATTAGAAATACTGATATGGGGTTCAAAAGTAAACATTTCCACATCGGATAACTTTTTGCAGTTTTCTTTTTCAATATATATTCTGTCGTTTTTATTTTTTACAATAGAGTGTCCCAGGTTTCCAAGAAAATCTAAGTTAAGGAACCCCTTTTTTACAATTAGTTCATTCATATAATTGTACAATTCTCCAAATGTCATATCCGGCGCTGCCATCTCCATTAAGGTGATATGAAGATATTCTTCCATCTTAAGTCCATTCCGCCACTCATCTTTTTTTATTCTGCTAATTTCATGGCATAACACACCGTCTTCAAACACAAGCGTCCTTGCATAATCTCCCCAGATACAATTTTTTTGAGGGCTTAAATCAACAGTAATAATATCATTTTTCTGAACTATTCTGTCTGCCACCTGATAATCTTTACCCGAAACAGAAACCGCAGTTTCCTCCCCTGCAAAAATAAAAGCGCCCACATCCCAATACCAAAATGAATCCGCACCGTTGTTTAACAGATACTCTTCACACAATGATTTAATGTCCCACAGGCCCATCCCGGCTTTGATTGTTTCCTCTACATACTTTATAGCCGCCCGGTTTAAATTTTGCATATCAGAATATAAACCAAGGGTTTCCTTTGCCACACTACATCCATTGGATAAATGCTGTCTTGTCTTCACTGTTGTAACCTGCCTTTCTGTAAAAATTCAATGTACTGTCTTCCTTAGAGCCGGTAAGCAGCATTATTTTATAACAATTTTCTTTTCGGGCAACTTCTTTGGCAAAATTCAGGCATTTTGTTGCCAATCCTCTCTTTCTGCAGTTTTCGTCGGTTATTACATTTTCAATAAAAGCGTATGGCCGCTGGTTATGGGTCAGATTAGGAATGATGATACAGACACAGGAAGATACGATTTTCCCATGTTCTTCCGCAACAATTACATGATGATTTTTATCCCTGAAAATACTTTCCCAAATCTGCAGAAGTTCAGGCGTCTTTTCCGGCATGGGATTGTTATGTAATTGCATATATAATCTTAATAAACCATCTAAGTCATTTTTCACGATTTCTCTAATCATAAATAAATCCTTTCATAAAGCACCATACACAATACTAACATTATAACAGAAAAATTTATTTTAGTCTTTTCTTCTCAATATTTTTTGGCATGGCTACTTTAATTTTTCGGGGAAAATACACATCAGTTTCGTTAAGCTCCCGCCGCCATACGACCCCCTCAAGACAGGCAATGCCAATGTTTCTAAAATAACTAAAATAAGATATGGAAATATACTTCTATCGTTATTGACAGGATTTAATGCCGCTATATGTATCAGTAAATTCCATGCAAAATGATATGTCACCGCCGATATTATATTATCACATGTAACACTCATTAAAAAGCTATAAATATAACTTTCAATGATACAACTGATAAAAAATAGTAGAATAATCTGCTCACCACACCGTAAAAAATGAATACCAGAAACGCCGCAAAGCCGCATAAACACTATGTTTTTGCGGCTTTGCCCGTTCCTGTGGCAGCGGTAAAAAAATCTGTTTTGCCGCCCATTTGACGCCCTAACTCGACGGGCAGATATAGTCGGCATTTTTAGAGCTGATATGTTTGAATGTTGCCAACGGCTTCACCTACTTTCTGCAAGACTTCAAACTTCAAGGCGGCAAGCCCGGATATGGCGGCTTGTACCTCTTGGGAGAGGGCGTTATAGGGTGCGCCGTACTCGTTCAGACAGCGGGCAATCTGATTCAAGTTGCCGCCGATTTTCCCGTGCTCGGCTGTAAGTTTCCCAACGGCAGAGAGTAATTCATCATTGACCGGGGAAACGGTAATGACCGGGCGTATGCTTGACTTGATAAGGGCTTGCCGGATAAACTCGGCTTGGCTCATTTTGCAGAGGGTGACACGCTCGGAAAACTCGGCGTATTCTTCCTCGGTCAAGCTCCGCTGTGGCGGCTCGCACTTCTTGGGAGAGGGCGTTATAAGGTGCGCCATACTCATTCAGACAGCGGGCAATCTGGTTCAAGTTGCCGCCGATTTTCCCGTATTCGGCTGTGAGTTTCCCAACGGCAGAAAGCAGTTCATCATTGACCGGGGAAACGATGATAACCGGGCGTATGCTTGACTTAATAAGGGCTTGCCGGATAAACTCGGCTTGGCTCATTTTGCAGAGGGTGACACGCTCGGAAAACTCGGCGTATTCTTCCTCGGTCAAGCGTGTCTTGATTACCCGGTGGGGGTGGGGCGTGTTGTATCTTTTCATGGCTTTCAGCTCCTCGTATAATAAGTTTGTAAGCAAGAAAAACAGCTTACAGACTTATTCTTTTTTGATTAGACAGAAGGATAATTCTAAACATCCTTTCCGAAGGTTCTTCTTCAATAATGCTGGCTCATCCATTCTCTGTCTATTGGTTAATAAGTTACTTTATAGTCATGGCCCCAGATGTTACAATAAGGTTCATAAGAACTGTAGCTATGGTTACTGCTTTATCGCTCCAGCAAAGCTTCTGCTATTGCCAAGAAAGCCTGCAGCCCTAACGCTACGCTAAGACTTATTACACAAATGCTGCATCCCGGCATCTAGCCACCAGCAGGGTATTTCTGCCGGGCAATGCTCATAACGCGAGGTTT
>NZ_RAZG01000162.1 GCF_003612565.1 Roseburia sp. 1XD42-69
GTAAACGGTAGATAGTGCGTACCTCGACTAGGGCGGCAAAATATGTGACAATAGGCTATATTTCTATCATGGTATTAAAAGTTAAGTTTCAACTTTTGATACCGCTATACGGAGGTAAGTCTATGAGTTCAGAAACAACGGCAGTGGCTGTACAGTACCGTTTACAAGAATGGGCCGCACAGATCAGGGAATGCCAAAACCGTCCCACAGGTATGAGTGTCGCTGATTGGTGTGCCGGCCACGGCATTACGAAAGCAAACTATTATTACAGACTGCGCCGTGTAAGGGAAGTGTGTCTGGAATCCCTTGCGCCAGAGGCTCCGGTGCAGCAGATTGTCCCAGTAAACCCATGCCTCCTGCAAGAGGAAACACAAAACGGCAGCGGTATACAGCATGGGCTTTCTGTTTCTGTAAATGGTTTTTCCATCCACATAACGGAATCCACACCCATGCCACTGCTTGCAGCAGTCCTTAAGGTGGTGCAGCATGCTTAATGACGCCACCAGCTTTAAAGCTGTCTACATTGTCTGTGGCTACACCGATCTGCGCGCCGGGATGGACCGGCTGGCGGCACTCGTGGAAACCCAGACCGGGAACCGGCCATATATAAAGGATACACTTTATCTTTTCTGCGGGAGACGCACAGACCGCATCAAGGGGCTTGTATGGGAAGGGGACGGATGGCTCCTGCTATACAAGCGGCTCTCAGAAAGCCGGTTCCAGTGGCCGCGCACTCCGGATGAAGTGCGTGAATTAACACCGCAGCAGTTCCGGTGGCTGATGGAAGGGCTGACAATCACCCCGAAGAAATCGGTCAGGTCGGTGGAACCGCCGGAATACATGGGATGACTTTGTGAAAAACGGAGAACTTTTCAGACAGTTTTCCTGCTGAAAAAAATGCCCTGTCCCATCCCTGCACAACCTCTCTGCGTACTGGAAAAGGGGATGTGGCAGACGCAGGCGCACCTTTCCCTTTCTGGAAACAATCCCAGGGGCAGCGCTGTACAGGAGCCATATCCTCTGTTTTAACCATAGGCATTATGACGGACATCCGGCAGCGGCAGGTTCGCAAAAATCCCGTATCCATGGTATCATAAAGCTATCAGGATACCGGGAGAAAACAGCATGGCATTAAAATATACGGAAGAACAACTGAACAGCCTTGACAGGGAAACGCTTATCCGGCTGTTCCTGTCGCAGCAGGAGCAGCTTGAAAATATCGATCATACGCTTCAGCTTGTTTTGGAACAGATGGCGGATCTAAAACGGCACCGGTTTGGCAGGTCATCGGAAAAACATGAGGCCGAAGGCCAGGTTTCCTTTATGGAAGTGGATGGGAAGATCGTATTCTTTAACGAATCTGAAGCTGTCACTGAAGAGGAGAATACACAGGAGGAGGCGGAAAGTGTTTCTCGCACAAAACCGAAGAAAAAGCAGGGGAAACGGGAAGAAGATCTGGAGGGGGTTCCGGTAGTTGTGGTAGAACATTCCATGACGGATGAGGAACTGGAAGATAAATTTGGAAAAGATGGCTGGAAGCAGCTCCCGGATGAAGTATACCGCAGGTACAGCTTTACCCCGGCGAAAATCGAGGTGGAGGAACACCATGTCAAGGTATATGCCGGGAAAGAAACGGAAGAGGTCATCAAAGCGCCGCATCCGCAGACCTTATTAAGGGGGAGCCTTGTTTCCCCTTCGCTGGAGGCAGCGGTAATGAACGCCAAATATGTCAATGCCGTCCCGCTTTACCGGCAGGAACAGGAGTTTGAACGTTATGGCCTGCACATTTCAAGACAGAACTTGGCGAACTGGACGATCCAGTGCGCAGACCGTTACCTTGCGGTTCTTTATGATTACCTCCACGAAAAGCTGTACGGCTACCACGTCCTGCAGGCAGACGAAACGCCCGTGCTGGTGAATAAGGACGGCCGCCCTGCCGGGAGCAAAAGTTACATGTGGGTATACCGCACCGGACGGATGTATACGAAATGTCAGATCGTCCTGTATGAATACCAAAGGACGCGCAACGCCAGCCATCCAAGGGAATTCCTGAAGGATTTCAGAGGGGTATGTGTCACGGACGGCTATCAGGTTTATCATACGATTGAAGAGGAACGGGAAGATCTGAAGATTGCCGGATGCTGGTCCCATGCGAGGCGCAGGTTTGATGAAGCAGTAAAAGCGCTGCCTAAGCAGAAGCAGAAGGATAGCCGCGCATATCTTGCGCTGACCATGATACAGGCCATCTACCGGGAGGAAAAACTGCTTAAGGATCTTCCGGCAGAAGAACGGAGGAACCGCCGCCAGCTGAGCGTAAAGCCCCTGGTGGAGGCTTATTTCGTATGGGTGCGTGAAACCCTCCCGAAAGTGCCGCAAAAAAGCAAGACGTGGGAAGGCTTCAATTATTCCCTGAACCAGGAAAAATACCTGAAAGTGTTCCTGGACGATGGCGAAGTGCCAATGGACAATAACGCTGCGGAACAGTCCATCCGCGGATTCTGCATCGGCAAGAAAAACTGGGTGATGATCGATACCATAGCTGGCGCAAAGTCCAGCGCCATCATTTACAGCATTGCAGAAACCGCAAAAGCAAACAATCTGAAACCGTATGATTACTTTGAGTATCTGCTTACCGAGATCCCGAA
>NZ_RAZG01000163.1 GCF_003612565.1 Roseburia sp. 1XD42-69
TGTAGGAATACTGTCTGCATTATCGACATTTAAAAACTGTGCCAATGTCTCCATAAGCTCACTGCCAGCGGACATGACATCCATCAGCCCTCCCCTTGGGTCAGTCGCCACAATGTATTTTTTACCCGAATTGCCATCTGTTTGTACCGATGTATTATTGGGGTCAAACTCAAATGATTTATCAAGTTTCTTATCCTATATACGCCAATATCCAGATATCTCATCTGAAGGTTCAATTAAATACCGCTCACTCCCTACTTTTTCAACTGGCTGCTTTGTTTCTGCCTTAAGATTATTTGTATGAAATCTTGAACCCATACTGCCCATTATGGAATATGCATCATATGCAGAAAACCTTTCTCCTGCTTTTGAATAAATGAAATTTTTACCCAAACCCTCTCTCACCATATCTGCATCTGCCATCCTGCCTGCATAGCCCGTTCCCGAACCATTCCTCTGTGCCTTCCCCATTTCACGCCATGCGGGATAACCCACTCCTATTCCATTTACACTCATCTCCAAATGTCCTCCATAATTTTTATTATTGCAGCCCCTCTGTCGTTCAGAGCCGCATCCGCTCCCTCATAATAAGTCCGAGCGGTTCATTACCTCCATGCAGACATACCGCCTAACTTCCCCTGTCAAACTTCATAACCAGCACCTCCCTTCGCTAAAATTACTGCAATCACTTTTTTCAATCCGCGCTCCCTTTATGCGGTTCCGCCGAAATGATCTCCCCCTGCACGTTGGATTCATCCAAATCCCCGTCCAGCTCATCTTCGTCAAGCTGCGGCTCCACCGCTATCGGGTCATCATCATAGACCGCCGGACTGCCATCCTCAATCTGATGCATGGCATCCGGGGCGGGGCTTCCCTGTGTGGTGCATCCGCTAATCGCAGGAATCATCATTGCCGTAATCAGTAATGCCGGTATTCTGCTGACACGCATTTTTCAAGCCCTCCGATTTCCTTTTATGTAACAGCCATATCTGAGCCGTCTGCTGCGGAATATCCCTTACGCCTTTAAATCAAAACTTGCCCCTGTGGATGATGATGTGCCTGAAACCACCTCAACAATATTCTGTGTAACGCTTTTCATATCTGTGCCAATGGCAGATACCTTGTACGTCCCTTCCATCAGTTTTTCCATATGCTCTTTTCTTTCTGCCCGACGTTCCGCTGCTTTTTCTTCCTCCGCCTTTTTCTCTGCTTGCTTTTCAGCAATTTTTTCCTTTTCTTCACGTTTCTTTCTGGCTTTTAACAGGCGTTCTTCCTCTTCCTTATACTTCTTCTGTATTTTATCAGTATTGTTATTTCCATTCCCTGTATTTGCTGTCCTCATGCCGCCACAGGATGACTGCCTGTTGCCATTGGCATCATATGTAACAGTCCTTCCGCCAAGTACGACACCATCTCTCTGCGCCCACCCATAAACCATTGAGTTTGCAGCAACTTCTCCCGACAGATTCCATTCGATTTCTTTTGCGAATTCAGGATCATTTGCCATTTTCTTCAAACAGTCATACGAAAGATTTACCGTGACTCTGCTGCTATTGCTCGGTAATACGCCGCCATTTGTGTTGAAATTTATCTGTGGAAATTTTTTGCATAGCTGTTCATAATACGCCTGCACCTTGTCTTTGCTGTTTGTTGATTTGCTTATCTTTACCTCTGTTGCCGCCCTGCCATCCGGCTTTTTCACGGCATCAGTATAATTTGCCGCATAGTTACTGTAATTGTTTGTGATCTCCATTGACATAATTTTCATCCTCCTTCAAAAAATCTTACCTACAGCCCCTCTGTCATTCGGAGCCGCCCATGCCCCCTTGCGGTAAGTCCGGGCATGATGCCCTTCATTAACCAAGCAGCGAATCACCGCCTGCCGCTGTCTCCGTCATGACATTTGCATCATAAGCATTGGATGCCGCCACCATCCGCTGCTTACTGCTCCACGCCTTTGCCAGCCTGCTTCTCTCCTGCTCCGCCTTTGCAATCTTTTCGTCCAAAAGTTCCTGCTGCTGTCTCTTAGCCTGCACCCGCTTTTCCTCCAACAGCCTCATATACTCCCGCCTTTTTTCTGCTTTTTTTACATAAAAAGCATCCTTATCTTTGGAATGAGCTGCAAATGCCGAGCCTGCCTCTTTTGCATGGTCTGCCATATAGGAATAACCTTTATACCCATTTTCATCAATGTTTATCAACGTCCCACCGCACATCTTATTGGAACTGACGGCATCCTCCCGGATGATCTTCATCATTTTGTTTTTAAATTCGCCGTCTTCCATCATTTTCCTAAAAGCCCCATCCGTTATCTGTATGGAAGTATTTGCTCCCCACGGCATGGAATTTATCTCATTCCAGATTTCTTTTTTGAAATTCTCCAGTTTTTCTGCATCCGAGGCTTCCTGTGTCTGCGCTGCCCGTTCTGTAAAACTTGCTCCACTTGCCGCATTTTTCTGCGTCCTGCCTATGTGCTGATATGCACCTATTACGGCATTGCTTACTCCTAACATACTCATAATACATTCTCTCCTTTCTTTTTCCGTCACACAATTTTATCCTGATTTTCCTGCTGCAGCATGACTGTCACATGGAACACATCCCCTTTCACTTTTATATTTACACCGCCGAAATACTTC
>NZ_RAZG01000164.1 GCF_003612565.1 Roseburia sp. 1XD42-69
TCTCCTTTGCTCTTTCACTTGATAGTATAGGTTGTTCAACTTTTTCTGTCCACACTTATATACTAACACCATCTATATATAAGTTCTGCAAGGGAAAGCAATATGCTTTCCCTTGTTTGATGTTTGGGAATAGACCCTATTTCGGGGTTTGTTCCCTTTTTTATTCAAATATCTTTAATGAAGGAGGTTCACACATGAACAACACAGCGTTAAGAGCAGGGGCGCAGAGCGCCAACAACACACACATGGTTTTTGCAAACGAGGAACATGAGAAGTTTTATTTTGAGAAATTGGAACAGGCGAGGTATCAGGACTGCTACCACAAGGCGTTGATTTACATTCTCGGCATATCTGAGGACACAAGGAATCATTTCAGCCAGATTTACGATATCAAGTCCGGGTACATCAAAACAGAGTGTCTGCATCAGGGCTGGCAGACAAGCGGCAGTGTCCGGGTGGTAAGGCTTGCCTTTAACCTTTACACGGACGGAACGCCAAGCATTGATGATTATAAGCGCAAGGACGAGCAGATAGGCGAGTGCAGGGGATATTCTGTAAGCGATATTTTCTGCTGCGGCTATGCAATGTACTTCTGGCAGGGCATCAAGCTCCGTTACCCGGAATACTGCCAGAAACAGCGGTCTGTTGAGGAAATCCTTGCAGAAATGGAGAAGAAACGTGCTGAAAATTCGACTGATGGGAACAAAGAATGATATTAAGTGGTTCGAGAAAATTCTGAAAAGGCAGCCCAAAGTGGCTGTGACGGAAGTTTCGGAACTGTACCGGAACAAAGGTACAAACAGGTATTACCGGGCTTATGTGGAAGTGCAGAAAGCCAACATCAAAGAAAAATCTGACTAATACGGAGGAATAAAACCATGTGTAAAGTTATAGCAATCGCAAACCAGAAAGGTGGAGTGGGCAAGACCACCACAACGAGCAATTTAGGGATCGGGCTGGCAAAACAGGGAAAAAGAGTTTTACTTATTGATGCGGACGCACAGGGGAGCCTGACCGCAAGCCTTGGCTTTACGGAGCCTGACAAGCTGGAAGTCACCCTTGCAAGCGTAATGGAAAAGGTCATCAACGATGAAGAAATGGAACCGGGCTACGGTATCTTAAAGCACGAAGAAGGGATTGACCTGTTGCCGGGGAACATTGAGCTGTCCGGCCTGGAGGTTTCCCTTGTAAACGTGATGAGCAGGGAGATCATGATGCGCTCTTATATGGATATGGTAAAGGAGCAATACGATTATATCCTGATTGATTGTATGCCCTCACTTGGCATGATCACCATAAATGCCTTTGCCTGTGCGGACAGCATACTGATACCCGTGCAGGCCGCATATCTGCCCGTGAAAGGTCTGGAACAGCTTATCAAGACCATAGGCAAGGTAAAGCGGCAGATCAATCCCAGGCTGGAGATTGAGGGCATCCTGCTGACAATGGTAGACAACCGTACCAATTATGCGAGGGATATTACAGCGCTGCTTATTGAAACGTATGGGAGCAGGGTACGGATATTTGAGAACAGCATACCGATGTCGGTAAGGGCGGCGGAAACTTCTGCGGAAGGCGTCAGCATCTACCAGCATGACCCGAAAGGCAGGGTTGCGGGTGCATACCAGTCTTTGACGGAGGAGGTGCTTGGCAGTGGGCAGTAAGGCAGGGAGTGCGTCAAAAGTCAAACTGAACACTTTTGATGATTTATTCGGCGGGGCAGAAAATACGGCGGGGGAGCAGATTATCCATGCGAAGCTGGCCGATCTACATACATTCAAAGGCCACCCTTTCCGTGTCCTCGATGATGAAAAGATGGAGGAAACCACGGAGAGCATCGGTAAATATGGTGTGCTTGTACCTGGAATTGTAAGGCCACGGGCAGGGGGCGGCTATGAGATGATAGCCGGACACCGGAGGAAACGGGGTTCTGAAAGGGTAGGGCTTGATACGATGCCCGTCATTGTCAGGGATTATACGGACGATGAAGCCACGATCATCATGGTGGATTCCAATATCCAGCGTGAGGACATTCTGCCGAGTGAGAAAGCAAGGGCTTATGCCATGAAATATGAGGCAATGAAGCATCAGGGCAGCAAAGGCGGCAGTACCCTTGACGAAGTGGGGGAAGCTGCCGGGGAGAGCGGAAAGACGGTGCAGAGGTATGTATGGCTTGCGAGGCTCTCTGACGATCTGCTTGACATGGTGGATAAGAAAAAGATAGGGATAGCGCAGGGCGTGGATATTTCTTTCCTGACAGAAGAAGCCCAGCAATGGGTGTCTGTTATCTTAGGGGAAACAGGGGCGGCAATGAACGCTTCCCAATCGGCAAAGCTGAAGGAGTATGGGAAAAGCGGAGAGCTTACGCCTGCGATGGTAAGGCTGATACTGGCGGAGGAAAAGCCGAAAGAAAAGTAACGATTAAGGGCGATAAGATCAACAGGTATTTTCCAGAGGAATACTCCAATGATGACATAGAGGGTATCATTATCCAGCTTTTGGAGGAATGGCAGAGTAAGCAGTAAAGTCCAGCTAATAAATGTCAATAGCAAAATGAGAAAAATCGAAATTATTTTTAAAGCAAAAAAGGCGCACT
>NZ_RAZG01000165.1 GCF_003612565.1 Roseburia sp. 1XD42-69
ATGGTGAGGAACTGCCATTTGACTGAGTTTCATACAATAAATACGGCGGTCAATTAAGACCGCCGAAAAAAATCAAATTAATTTACACACTTTACTTGACAAACCCACCGTTTACGATTATTTAATCTACTAACTGTCAAAGACAGGATTATACTAAATATCACTCCTGCAATCAATTATTTTCAGTGTTTATTTAGCTTTGGTAAATCGGTAAAAAAATGACTATATCAGATAAAGTATTATTATCCGATATAGCCATTTAAAAACAAACATTTTCTATCACTGTTCTATAACTCGCACTGTACCAAATCTCTATAATATCCCAACAATTCAACCAACGCATATTGATAATGATTTACTTCATCAAATATATTACTTGATATATCTTTTTTATCTCTTATAGTTGCTATTTCCTCAGAAATTAAATACAATCTGCTTTTCATTTCTGGATATTTAGGATATTTGTCACATAATTGCTCATATGTATATCCCTGAACAATATCATATATCTGCTTTCTGCAAATAATGGAAAACCAATCCGCAACATCAAAAAATGCCCTATATTCATGTCCCAATGCCTTGCTTAAATTTTTCTGAACATATTCTTCTTTTTTCATGTTGCTACCAGCATCACCTAAACCTATACATTTTGTAAAAACACGTACTATATGCTCATATGCATCACGAAACTCTTTCACAGGCTGTAAATATGTTTCAAAGTCATCTGACAGTTCTTCTCCAAGCAAAATATAGTGCTTGGTAAAATTATGAATGACAACTATTTCTTTTATTTCTTTTTCAAATTTTTTGAACAAATCCATTATTCTATATCCTTTATGGCAAATTCAACTCTCGAATGTTATTTCTATATTGTTCGTAATCATCCTTAGTTTTATATAAACTCTTATGAAAACGCACAGAACTTCTTACAGTAGCATCCGCCAACCTGCCAACATATACATTGTTCAAATTAGTAGAGAAGCTTCCATCATCATATAATTCTATTGACGCTACATTCCTTTTAGTAGAAATAGAAATCAATCTAATAATAATTCCAATTATACTTATTAAAAAGAATAATGTAAAAAAACAAATCATTAATAATTCCATCTTGTTATCCTTCTTTCTATATTTATTAAAAGAATACTATCCGCAACGTATTTAAGATTAATGTTGATATCCCTAATAAAATGACCAAACAAGTGGTATTCTTTTGAACCAAGGATATATCAACCAATCCGTACGTTGCGAAATTTAAAACCAAGTAAACCCCTAATAAAATCAACATGAAAATAATTATACATGCAATAATTAGCCTTTGTGCAAATCCATATTTATGTTGCCCGTCAACTAATAATTTGAAATTTCCTACCACAAGCATGGCTAAGAAAATCCATATAATACTTCCATTTTTTATGTGTTCAAAATAATCTACTTTTGTATTTGAAAGATAAAATACCAACCAATATAATACTATCGGAACAAATGATATTGACATTTCAAAAATCATACTAATTATCTCATATCCAATCGCCATGATTTTTGAATAATTCCGTTCTTCAGTAATTTGTGGCATTTCTATCACTTTTTCCACAGTATTACCCATTTATAAATTTTTATCCTTTTCTATAAAAAATTGTCTTGTTTCACCAAGACAACCTAATCGCTACTGCCTCCGCAGGATTTACGAATGTTACAACTCATCCACCTGTTTCTTAGGCTATCTCACTTAATAACGCTTATAATTATATCATCTTAGTGTATTCTATGCAAGCACTTTTCCATTGTTTCCTGCATTTTTCGTTTAGCTTGTCCCATTATATAACACATTTTGGACAATTTCCACTATTTTCTTTAGATTTACGCAAAATTTTTCAATTTCTTTTCCATATATTGTGTAAAGCAAAGAACATTTGTACAAAATATAGAGATGATAAGACACACCAGATAAGTCCACCCTATCCGATATGCCTTATAATAAATCTCTCAATTCTACTATCCCATCAACTAAAATACGTCTTGCTCCGTTCCCTCTTTACCGATTCAATCCCCTTATCTAGCAGTCTCCTATTTCGATCCATAAAAGCATCCCATGATTTACTATCTTCTTCTTTTTTCTCCGCATTCCTGATACCTCTGTTTACTGCACTTACCACTTCTTTTGTCCTGTACGCTTCTTCTGACTTTCTCTGTACCCCCTCTTCATGGATATTTTGTAAAATCTGATTATGTTTCTCTTTCTGTTGATTTTCTCTCGCCATTGCTTTTTCAATATAAGAATTGAGAAGGTTGCTACTATGCTGTACTCTTTCCCTCTCGGCTTCCTCCCTTTTATCCATTTCAAGCCTATTTGCCCTTAATCTGTCACGTTCCTTGTGGTCACGCTCCGCACATACTGATTTAACCATGTTTAATTGTTATTCGTAACTTTACCTACTCCCAATTACCCGAAAATTCTTCAAATTAAAAGAAGGTACAGCATAATT
>NZ_RAZG01000166.1 GCF_003612565.1 Roseburia sp. 1XD42-69
CTCAAAATCCTACATAAAACTTTTTACCTGAAATCATCAATTTTCTATTGACTTTTTATTTGCAGGCTCGTTTTCACCCACATTTTTTAAACATTACGAAATGTCAAAGCGGGGGTTCAATGAGATATTGTAGCACAAGGAGTTTCCTTTCTTTTCATCATTCTTGCTATGTTTTAAACCATCTACATTTACAGCAGTTCTTCTTTCAATGCCCTTATCCATTCTTCTATTGCCTGCACTAATCGAAATTGCTGATGTAGAACCGCCATGCCCGTAGCAGGAATATCGGGGGCGTTTTCTTTTAAGTCCATATTCTCCTCAAGATAGGATTTCAGCACATTGATATTGCTCTCAATGTTATCCAGACATTCCCTCTGCTGTTCCTTTTCCATACTTTCTAAATTAACGATAACCGCATTAAAATCCAAGAATATGTGAATCGGCTTGCAGGATATTTCAAGCATCAGTTTCTCAAATTCCTCATTTCCTGCATCCGTCAAGGAATATATCGCCTTTTCGGGCATTTTTCCCTCTTTCTCCGTGCGGCTTGTAATAAGCCCCTTTTCTTCCAACTGGATAACCTTTTTATAGATGGATGGTGTGCTGATTTTTACCCATTTTGAAATGTTGCGGTATTCCACCAGTTTCTGAATATCATATGCACTCAAGGATTCCCGCTTCAACATTCCCAATACAATCAAATCAATGGTCGCCATTTAAAATCCCTCCTTTTTCTATTGACAACTACTACAAATTATAGTATTATAATTCCCGCAACACAATTACTGTATTTTATAGTAGTATAAACAATACTATTTGTCAACAGAAAGGAGTTCAAAATGAACAGTCAAAGTAAAAAGATGGAGCTGCTCGGCAGCACATCCATACCAAAAGCACTTTTAGCAATGGGCATCCCAACAATGATTGGCATGTTGGTAAATGCTTTCTACAACCTTGTTGACGCATATTTCGTCGGCGGATTAGGGGAAAGCCAAATGGGGGCAATCTCCGTGGTCTATCCGCTCGGACAGGTCGTTGTCGGTTTGGGTCTGCTGTTTGGAAACGGTGCGGCTTCTTACATTTCCCGATTGTTAGGTCGTGGGGATAAGGAAAATGCGGATAAAGTGGCAAGTACCGCTTTATACAGCAGCGTATCCGTAGGGGCGGTCATCATTATCATTTCTATGGTGTTCCTGCATCCCATACTGAAGCTCTTGGGGGCAACCGACAGCATCCTGCCTTATGCCGCCACATACGCAGGCATTTACATTGTTTCCTGCATCTTCAATGTATTCAATGTCACGATGAATAACATTGTGACTAGCGAGGGGGCTGCTAAAACAACCATGTGTGCCTTGCTGACGGGTGCAGTACTCAATATCGCCTTAGACCCGCTGTTTATCTATGTGTTTGATTTAGGCGTAGCGGGAGCGGCGATAGCGACCGCAATCTCACAAGTCGTTTCAACCTGCGTATATCTGACCTATATTTTTCGGAAAAAAAGCGTATTCCGTTTTCGGGTTAAGGACTGCACATATACAAAAGAAACCATGTCTGAGATTTTCAAAATCGGCATCCCGACATTGGTATTCCAGATTTTAACGAGTGTGTCCATTTCCTTAATCAACAATGCCGCTGGCGATTACGGGGACTCTGCCATAGCAGGCATGGGCGTTGTTACCCGCCTTATTTCAATGGGCAGCTTGTCCGTATTCGGGTTCATCAAAGGCTTTCAGCCCATTGCAGGGTACAGTTATGGTGCGAAAAAGTTTGACCGTCTGCGTGAAGCAATCAAGACTTCCATCCTATGGTCTACGGTTTTCTGTGTGATTTTCGGTGTGATACTGGCTCTGTTCCCTACAGCTATCGTTTCCCAATTCACAAAGGGCGATGCCGAGATGATTCGCATCGGTGCAGCGTCTTTAAGGGCAAACGGCATTTCCATCATGCTCTTTGGATTTTATACGGTGTATTCTTCCCTGTTCCTTGCTTTGGGAAAAGGCAGAGAGGGCTTTATCCTCGGAGCTTGCAGGCAGGGGATTTGCTTTATCCCTGTTATCCTGCTTCTTCCGATGGTCTGGGGGCTAAATGGAATTATGTACGCCCAGCCGATTGCCGATGTGCTTTCCGCAGTCATAACGGTATTCATGGCGATACCGCTCCACAAAAAGCTGAATGAGATGCAGAGAAAAACTGCTGAAATAAGCCCAAACAACTAAATATCTTTTCTTTCTAACAAACAGAGCCGATGAGCTGTGAGTTTTCCCACAAGTTCATCGGCTCTGCATCTGTGTGTCTGGCTCTTTGATGACTGTTATTTTTAAATTTTTCGCTTCAATCAATGTTTCCTGCTTGCATTTCGGGCAGTACAATGGATAATTTATCAATACCGTATCTTCCCTAATCCTTGGTGTTAGTATATAAGTGTGGACAGAAAAAGTTGAACAACCTATACTATCAAGTGAAAGAGCAAAGGAGA
>NZ_RAZG01000167.1 GCF_003612565.1 Roseburia sp. 1XD42-69
AAGCCTAATTCCTATCATCAACCGACTTATCCGAAAGGGAAACCCGACGGGGAGTATAGCATGTCGGCAACGGTGCTATTCAGCCAGTTATCGGGCTGTGAACGGGCATCAAGATGAAATGTCATGTATGAGGTTAAACAGCTACACTGCTTAAATGACAGCCAGAGGGGCTTTATCGTCAGCACTGACGGAAGATAGCTATTATACGTCAGGCAGTGCAGGGTGTACGCAGAGTTGTGCGAACTGCGTCTACACATCACATTCCGCACTGGCCAGCCGCAATAAGCGGAAAACGGCGAACGTCATAGCCGACAGCATGACACGCTTGTACAGACAAGCCTAAACGAGGATAGCCTAAACAGGAACGCTTACCATTTTAAGCTATGGCATACAGTGCCTGAATATCCTGCATGGCTACGGAGTCTCCATAGTAGTCCGAGGCGGTAATACCGTTCACATGGCGAAGGGAGACAGCTATACGACTGAAATAATTTAGGAAAGGTGTGTGAGACATCATGAGAAGTCCAAAGATTATTTTGGAGAATCTACAGAAACACTCGAAAGAGGAAAACTACAGGTATGAGAGACTGTACAGGAATCTTTATAATGAGGATTTCTACTTGCAGGCTCTCCAAAACATCTACGCCAACAAGGGCGCAATGACACCCGGCATAGATGGGCTGACACTCGACGGTTACGGTAAAGAAAGAGTGGAGCGGATTATCCATGCGGTGAAAGACCACAGTTATCAGCCGAACCCTGTCCGCAGACAGTATATCAAAAAGAAAAACGGGAAAATGAGACCGCTTGGGATATCGTCGTCAGACGACAAACTGGTGGAGGAAGTTATTAAGATGATTCTTGAAAGTATTTATGACCCGACATTCTCCAACTATTCCCACGGCTTTAGACCCAAAAGGAGCTGCCATACGGCACTCTTACAGTTACAGCAGAACTTTACGGGTGTGAAATGGTTTGTGGAGGGAGATATAAAGTCGTATTTTGATACGATAGACCACCACAGCCTTGTAAATATCCTGCGCAGGCGGATTAAAGATGAAGCCTTTATTGAGCTGATTTGGAAATTCCTCAATGCAGGGTATATGGAGAACTGGGAGTACAATTCCACTTTCAGCGGCATAGCCCAGGGTTCTGGCATCAGCCCAATCCTTGCAAACATCTACCTTAATGAGTTTGACCGATTTATGGAGGACTACAAAAAGGGATTTGATAAAGGTACGGGCAGAAAAAGGAACAATGAGTACTCCAGAAAACAGTCATACCGCCAAAGGTGCAAAGCCAAAATCCGAAAAGAATGGGACGGCTACTCTGATACAGAAAAGCAGGAAGCAGTACGCCGACTGGCAGACTTAAAGAGGGCGTTCCAGAAAATCCCTATGGGCGACCCAATGGACACAGGCTATAAGCGGATACAGTATGTGCGTTACGCCGATGATTTTCTTATCGGCGTAATCGGAAGCAAAGAAGATGCTGAAAAGATTAAGTCCGATATTGGGAGGTTCTTTGAGGAAACGCTGAAACTGGAATTGTCTGCGGAAAAGACGCTCATCACGAACAGTGACGACAAAGCGAGGTTCCTCGGCTATGACGTTACGGTATGCAACGACAGTGCGCTGAAAAAAGCCAAAGGAAAAGGGACTGTTAAAGCCTACACCGGCAAAATCAAGCTGTACCTGCCAAAAGAGAAATGGGTGGGGAAGCTGTTAAATTACGGTGTGCTGAAAATCGTTTCAAGGGCAGGGGAAAAGGAAGTCTGGAAGCCGTTACAGCGGAACGACTATATTTTCCTGCCAGTGCATGAAATGGTGCGGAAGTACAATGCGCAGATTCGGGGGATTTACAATTACTACCGTCTTGCGAGCAATGTTTCCGTATTAAATAAGTTCCATTATGTCATGGAATACAGCCTGTACAAGACCGTTGCGGCAAAATACCGTATCACAATGACAAAAGCAAAGCTAAAATATACCAAAAACAAAGAGTTTAAAGTGCCGTACAAAACACAGAAAGGTACAAAGTATGCAGTCCTCTATAATGAGGGATTCCGCAGGGTGAAATATGCCCTTGGGAGTTATGCAGACATCATACCCGAATATGAGCAGATGAACAAGCCAAAAGAATTGTTTTTCAGATACAAGGCGAACGTCTGCGAAATGTGCGGCGCATACGTGTCAGCGGTCAAAGTGTATCAAGTAAAAAGTATGAGCGACCTTGATGTTAATACAGAATGGGGAGCGATCATGAACAAGAAGAAAAGAAAAACGCTTGTAGTGTGTGGAGACTGCTATGACAGAATCCATAAATAATTGTAGAGGATGTATAGTGGGGAGCCGTATACATCGAGAGGTGTACGTGCGGTTCCGGGGCGAGGGTTCGGAAACCTGCTGTCGTGAGGCAGTAAGGCGCCGGATTCTTAGCCTAC
>NZ_RAZG01000168.1 GCF_003612565.1 Roseburia sp. 1XD42-69
TCAAGCTTCCCCGGCTCATCCTCTATTACCGGATAATTGTCCGTCTCCGTGGTTATTATGGTGGTACAGCTATTCCCGAACAGGTGAAATCCCCCTGTCTCCATAACGATTGCCGATATTTTTCCCCGGCCCCATCAGCGTGTACCTTTCCTCTTTTTTGCCTGCTATAACGCCCTCCTATTTGTTGTCCTGATCTCTTAAAAGCGCAATGCCTCACGGGACCGTATCAGAATCTTTTTTGCAAAAAAATGAATTCTTTTTACAGCGCTGATTTCTACAGTGCTTCCTCTCTTAAAACAAATGCTTTTGGAATTTTCCAAGGTCATGGAATGTCCTGCGCTTTCAATATCAAACCTATCTTTTTAGGATCTAAAAACATCCTCTTTCTCTCAGATGTGGCCAATGCCCGTTTGAACGGGTCTGACATCCTAATGATTGCTTTGACAAGGCATAAAAGTGGGAGATTTTAATTCTACTAATTGAAAAGACTAAACGGGGCTGTGAAAAAAGTCCCTTAGTAACTTTGACTTAAAATAGCATCAAATAAAATGGAAATCTACAATATTATCAAAAGCACAATTTAAAAAGTTATACTCTTTTACATAAAAATCACATTTACATTATTAATAATTTTACACTCTTATTTTTTTCAAGTATGGGTAAGCAAATCTCACTCACAACACTTCCCTTTATTAATAATTCTTTAGGAATCTGAACCTCACCATTGACTGACTCCGCAAACCTTCTTTCTAACTTACAATAAATTTCTTTTACTTGCTTTTTATTCAATTTACTATCTACATCAAATAAATTATCTTTTGTCAATCTGGCATATCCAGTTGTCTTTTCAATCATTCCCTGTTTTATTTCAAGATCCTTATTAACATGTGGTAATACATCCATCTCTACAATTTTTATATCTCTCTTCCAAGCAATTCTCTCCAATAGAAAAATAATTTCATTTCTTTCATCAAGTGAAAACACATCCTGTATAGACAACCAACCTGAAACGCTAGGAAAAATAATAATGTCTTTTTCAGTTAGCATTGGCACTACTTCAAACACAATAAAATCTTTACCTCTTATATACATAACCTGTTTCCATTGCATCTTAATTATTTTACCATCTGGTAATGTAATCATTCCACTTCTCCTATATCTTTCATAATGATACGACTTGGTATCGTTCGAGTTAACAAATATTCTCTAATATTTCGTAATATTCGTTGCTTTTTTTCTGGATCTATTTCAATATTTTCATACGGCTTTTCCCAATGATTTATTAATTCAGGTGCTAAAATATAATAAGGTTCACGAAAATCTAATTCAATCATCATCTTTTTTTCGCCTTCATAATATTCTAAACAATAACAATGTGTGATGCTTATTTTAAAATCTTCTGCACAAATCATATCATAATTTTTCGAATAATGCATACATATCCTCCATTATCTCATAAACTCTGTAAATATATTTGTTACTTCTGAATTATTAATCAATTCAGGATATTCCACTGTATTAAATATACTATCAGGTCTTGAACCATTAACAAACCCATATGTATTTCCATTAGCTCCTTGTGCATATCTAGCCGATAATCTCGCCCATACATTGGTCGCCTCTTCTGAGGTTAAGGGACTATTTTCTAAAAATAAATTTAGATTATCAAGATAAGCTCCACCTGGAGTCATTTCTAATGTTGTCTTATTGTTCAAATTCGCAAATTTTTCTGCTAACGCCCTATTCCCTGGACCAGAATAAAATATCGCTGTATTAGCAGAAGTTGATACATCTAAAGTTTCAACTAAATCCATATAATCATCAAATACTTCATTATCTTTACCAAACAGTACCCCTGTTTTCGTCTGTCCCCCAAATCCACTAGGTGACGCTCCACCACCACTTCCTGCATTCCCTCCCCCAGTTCCAGACATACTATTCTGGGCTTTCAACTTTTGAACGGACTGGTTATTGCCAAACGACTCCTTACTGTCCCCTCCCGGCATACGGTTCATGTTCATTGCCCCGTACTCCATATAGACATTATTCCCAAGCATCAATATCATGCCGCATTCTTCATACCTGTCCGTATTGTTGTCAAACACCTTATCCAGCAGGAGGTTATACCCTCCGTTCCTTGCACGGATATCGTTTTCTACATATAACGCCGTCGCACCGGCAAGCCCGTATCCCCCGCCAGTTATTATAGCAGGCACTACTGTCGTTGTAAAGGCAGACGGGCCTATGACTGCCGCTGCATCCATCCCCGCCGCCAGCCCTGCAACAGGTGCTGCCATGACTGTCCCATATAAGACTGCCCCTGTCGTTGCACCTGCCACGCCTCCGCCTGCCACGCCTAATGCAAAGTCTCCCCAGCTCCTGTCATTCCCGGTCTCCCTGTCGCTTTCCACCATCCCGTCTGTTGCCGCTGACACACCAAA
>NZ_RAZG01000169.1 GCF_003612565.1 Roseburia sp. 1XD42-69
TTACCACCACGCCACCAGATAAGGACGCTCCCGCACTGGTGAAGAAGATTGGCCGGACTACCTACATTGTGCGGGTTCATTTCAGTAAGACCAGCAGGGAAACCATGAGCGACAAAATCAAGCGTATGCTGGAAAATGAGATACAGCAGATGTAAAAATGATAATAGAAACAGGCCGGGAATCAGAAATGCGCTGGCTCCCGGCTTGTAAAATCAGGAGGTTTATGGTAGTATGGAGATACGAAAACAGAGGGGAAAGCAGGTGGGAAGATTGACAGTGACGGAACAGATAGACCAGAAACATCAGGAAGATTTACAGAGGCTAAGAGGCTTTCGCCTGCTTGATGATGATTTCCTCACAAAGTGTTTTGAGGGAGATACGGCAAGCATAGAACTGGTATTGCAGATTGTTCTGGAAAAACCGGATTTAAAGGTGCTGGACGTCCGCACCCAGGTATTTGTGGAGAACCTGTTGAACCGCTCAGTGAGGTTGGATATCCTGGCTACGGACAGCACAGGGGCAAAACTGAATGTGGAAGTACAGCGTTCCGACAAAGGAGCCGGGAGAAAAAGGGCAAGGTACAACAGCAGCATGATGGACGCAAACCTTTTGAAAAAAGGCGAGGACTTCGACAAGCTGCCGGAAACGTGGGTAATCTTTATTACAGAGAATGACGTAATGGGAAAAGGGCTGCCGCTCTATCCGATTGAGCGGTGCTTTTTAGGAACCGGGAAAAGATTTGAGGACGGTTCGCACATACTGTATGTAAATGGCGCTTACCGTGGAGATACGCCAATCGGGAAGTTAATGCACGACTTCTCCTGTACGGACGCAAAAGATATGTACTACGGAATCCTGGCAAGCAGGGTGAAATTTTTCAAGGAAAGCAAGGAGGGAATCGAGATTATGTGTAAGGCCATGGAAGATATGAGAAACGAATCCTTACAGGAAGGCATCCGTGAAGGCATGAAAGCTACGGCACGCCGTATGCTGGCAGCTGGCAAATATGCGTTGGAGGAAATCGTTAATATTTCAGGACTTTCTCTTGAAGAAGTAAAACAACTGAAAGCTGATAGAAGTGCATAGACAAAACTGTAGGCTGGGAATCTAAAGACAGGTTCCCAGTCTATAATTTTTACGATTATACAAGACACTATTTATAAAATGTGAATTTGTCAAAAAATTATTTTGTTTTAATGGGCATGTATACCTGAGACATAATTTTAATATCGGGTTCATCCGCATTTTCGACTTGTGTATCCAAGACTTCTCTCATTAGTGCCATGCAAAACTTCATGCCAGCATCTTCAGAAATTATGTCTTTCAAATAAATATCATTTTGATTATAGACCTCAGGAAAATGTATTGAAAAGTATGTCATTTTTTCTTTCTTAACTTCCCAAATTCGATATTGAAGGATTCCACTACCATCAATTTTTATTTGAGTGCATTTATGCAGAAATTTATCAATTTGTCCTTTTTTACTCCATGTAGCTAAATTTTTATTTACATATACTTCATCCCAGGTTTTAAAAATAGGAAAGTGTAATAATAAATTTCGTATAAAGCTAAATAGACCATCTGCGATAATACCTTCAAGAGGGGGTCTTCCACCTCTTTTCATCCATTCAAGATAGCTTTTTATTGGCTCATAGCTTAATAATTCTTTGTATATCGAAAATGCTTCTCTCAATTTAAAAAAACGTAATTGAGCATTTTCTTTAAAAAAATTATCATTAGTAATTTCTTCATACAAATCATAAAATCTATTATAAAATAACGTTAAAACTTCTAATTCCTTATCATTAGGTAAAGACTTCTCCATTACAATCATATCCTTTCAAATGTTAATAATTTACCAGAACTTGTAAGTATGATTCTAGCATAATTCTCAATAATTTCAATAAAATTCTCTTAACCATCAGGTTATTTTGTATGTTGAAACGGGTTCTATTATATGGCGGGAAAACTATTATCTAAAAATAAAGATGGATAAATGTAAACTTTTTGTGAATTTGATTAAAAAGTCCTTTACAAAACGTCACTGGCAAGACAGCGAAAAGCATCTTAATTAGCTGTGGCGCACGTTTAGCCCCCTTTGACATCAAGGAGCTGCGTGACCTGACAAGCTATGACGAGTTGGGACTGGATATGATTGGGGATGAAAAGACAGCGCTGTTTGTCATTATCTCCGATACCGATGACACGTTCAATTTTATTGTGTCTATCATGTATACGCAGCTTTTCAACCTGCTCTGTGACAGGGCGGACGATGTGTATCATGGCAGGCTGCCCGTCCATGTGCGCTGCTTGCTCGATGAGTTTGCCGTGCGCTCGTAAGCGGAACCCATTTGTTCCGCGCGGGCTTGGTGTTAGTATATAAGTGTGGACAGAAAAAGTTGAACAACCTATACTATCAAGTGAAAGAGCAAAGGAGA
>NZ_RAZG01000170.1 GCF_003612565.1 Roseburia sp. 1XD42-69
GGCTTATAGAAATGGTGAGGAGCTACCCTTTGATTGAGCTTCAGATAATAAATATGGCGGTCATATGACCGTCGAAAAATTAATTTACACATTTTACTTGACAAACCCAATTTTTAGAACGACAAGCTGGGATTTAGCGTTCACTCATATATTGTTTTATTTCATCAGGCGTCAATTTTCGTACTTCTGTGTGTGGATATTCTTTATACTTTCCAGCACTAAACACAGGCATCATTTGCCTGCATTTCTTGTCTTTATTCTTTTTCAAAAATAGATTTAACTCATCATTCCCTGGAAATATTTTATAAGATAATCTTCCTTTATTGTTCTCTATCTCATAAATACCACACGCACTTTTCGTTGTATAGTCCGCTGTTCGCAAATATAGTTTTGCAATTTCCAATGACTTAAAAGGAAAATTCCATCGTTGCAATCCTCTATTTGGGTCATGCTCGATACAAATGCACCGTCCACAAGTTCCACAAATATATTGAGTGTGGTTCTCCAAACAGTCCAGCGGATTTAGTAAAGGCGTTATTCTATTTTCATCAGAGTAACATTCCTCACACACTTTTCTTTTCACTCCTTATAAAATTCAGATTTGTCATAATCATTCTACCATACCGTTATGCATAAATCATCTCATGCAAAATAATTTCTTCTGCCCGATTGTGGATATTATTGCACCGCTGCACCCATTCCATTTGAGAAGTGCGCTTTAATTCCTCTGTCACGCCCTCGGTAGCTTTCATCTGTTCCATGATAGTGTCTAACCGTTCCTGTGCCTGTTCGTTCAGGTCTGCAAGATATGTCCATAGCTCTCCGGTCAATATCAATATGTTCAATCTGGCTGGGTGGACTTCTCTCAAATATTCCCGGTGCATCCGTCCATACTTTCCGATGGGGCGGTGTTCTTCTGGCAGTTTCAAATCTGGGATGTAGTAATCTCCGACAAGGATATAATCAATTCCGTTTTCTGTTATTCTTGGTTTCAATTCGCTCATGTTCCTTACCTCCTGTGGAAGCAGGCTCGTCTGGTACTAACTCAATCACATCGGTAATCTCACAATTCAGCGTTTCGCAGATACGGGCTAATGTGTCCATGCTGATGTGCTTTCCCTCTTTGCTCATGTTGGCAATCATATTCGTTGTCATACCGGCGGCAAGCCTTAAATCTTCTTTTCTCATATCACGCTCTAACAGTGTATGCCAGAGTGGTTTATAGCTGATGTGCATATTGCTTTCCTGCCTTCCTATCCATACCACCGGGGCGGCTGCCCCGGCAGGAACTTTTCTCTTATTATAGCACCAATCTTGTGAAATCACAATTTATTCTTGTAGCCTGCCGCTGATACCGTCTGGATTGGTTTTTCCTTTCTTTTTGTTCCCTTTAATTAGCCATGAACTGATTCAAGAAAGGAGGCGGACGGGATAAACACATCAGTGGATATAGCGGGCATCAGGTTAAAGAACCCGGTGATGCCCGCATCCGGGACATTCGGCTCCGGGCAGGAATACAGTGGGTTTGTGGATCTAAACCAGCTAGGTGCGGTGGTCACGAAAGGCGTCTCATGCGTCCCGTGGGAGGGGAACCCGGCCCCAAGGATCATGGAGACGGCCAGCGGGATGATAAACGCGATGGGGCTGCAGAATCCGGGGATAGATGTCTTTATAGAGAGGGACCTCCCTTTCCTCAGACAGTTTGACACGAAGGTCATTGTGAACATATGCGGCAGCACCGTGGCGGATTACCTGGAAGTGGTGGAACGGCTGTCCGGGCAGGAAATAGATATGCTGGAGGCCAACATCTCCTGCCCCAACGTGGAGCATGGCGGGATCGCTTTCGGGCAGGAGCCGGGGATGGTGGAGTACATCACGAAGGAGATAAAAAAGAAAGCGGCGCAGCCCGTTTCCATGAAGCTGACACCGAATGTCACGGACATAACGGAGATCGCAAAGGCGGCGGAGGCCGGCGGCGCGGACGCGCTCTCGCTGATCAACACCATCACGGGTATGAGGATTGACGTGAAGAAAAGGGCGTTCTGCGTGGCAAATAAGACGGGCGGCCTGTCCGGGCCTGCCATAAAGCCGGTTGCGCTACGGATGGTCTGGCAGACCTGCCGGGCGGTAAATATCCCGGTCATCGGGATGGGAGGGATTCAGACGGCGGAGGATGCGCTGGAGTTCATCATGGCCGGGGCCGCCGCAGTGGCGGTGGGGACGGCGAATTTCAGGAACCCCTATGCCATGCCGGAGATCATCGGCGGGCTGGAAAAGTACATGGAGGAAAACGGTATCCGGGACTTAAAGGAGATCAGGGGTATCGTCAGTTAGGTTTTTACAGACAGGAAGCAATTTGGTAATATGTCAAGAGGAAAATGAAAAAGATTTTCATGGAAAAGGGTAACCTTAATAGACCT
>NZ_RAZG01000171.1 GCF_003612565.1 Roseburia sp. 1XD42-69
GCTAAGTATGTACGATTATGTGTAGAGGAAGAGACAAAGAAACTTTCATACCCCGCTTTCATTCCCGCTTTAGCAGGAATGAAAGGCAAGTGCTGTGAGCGGCGACGTAGGAGCCGAGCACAGTGCTTGAGTGCTTGCACCGGGGTAGTTGATTTATTTTAGATTTCTTACAAAGAGCTTTCTCAGGGCCATTTTTTGCCTTTTTTTCAAAGCCAGTCCCACATCTGAATGAGAGCGTTCCTAACTTTACGAAGCCGTAAAGGAAGGAACGCTTTATGTCTTTTAGGAAAATCACAGTCAAATCTGGAGACGAAGAAATCACAATGAATGTTACGGAAGAGGAATACAGGAATTACTTTAGGCCGTGGTGGCAGCAGAAAAAGCATGATCAGAGGAACCGTGAGGCAATGGAGCAGAACGGATACACGGAAGAATCTTATGAGGAATGGAAAGAGAACGATATGCGGACGGAGCTTTTTGCGGAGAGCATGGAGGAACTGGCGGAAAAGAGGATGCTGCTGGATGTCCTCCGTGATGCGATGGATTCCCTCCTGCCGGAAGAACGGGAGCTTGCCATGAAGGTGTTCGGGGAGGAAATGCCCCTTGCTGATTATGCAGATATGAAAGGGAAAAATCCCCGGACGCTTTCCGACCATAAGAGAAAAGTATTATCAAAGCTGCGGAAATTCTTTGTAGAGCATGGGTTTGAAATTGACAGCAGATGACCATATCTGCCAGCAAGAGTATTTCTGTGACATTTTTTACGGGAATTGTCGAACGGTTTTTGAAAAAATATCCGTTTCCATCCACCGAAAACCGAAAAAGTGTCATTACGACAGTGAAGGGGATAGGTTTAACTGTCCCGGAAAGGAGGAACGGAGCCTATGGAAAAGTCACAGGAGCTTATCGGCATCTTACAGGCAATCAGTATCGTGGCGAAGAGCCTCGCCGCCAAGCTGGTGCAGATCGAGAAGGAAGTGGAAGCCTATGAAGCCGCGAAAGCGGCGCACGACAGGAAGATGAAGAAAGGATGGAGACGCTGATGCGTAAGAAGGTTTTTATCTGCAGCCCCTTCCGCGGCGACATGGAAGGGAATGCAAGGAAAGCGGCGGCCTACTGCCGCATGGCGTGTGAGCAGGGTTTCCTGCCTGTTGCGCCGCACCTCTTATTCCCGCAGTTCTTAAATGAGGGGATAGAGGAAGAGAGGCGGATCGGCATCGCTATGGGGATGGAGCTGCTCGCCCTCTGTGATGAGGTGTGGGTGTTCGGGGAAGCCACAGAAGGGATGGCGGCGGAAATCGCATCCGCCACAGAGCAGGGAGGGAAATTGCAGAGGATGTCGGAAGTCCGTGCGGTGCTGGCAGAGAAGGCCAACGCCGGACATACGGCGGAAGTAAAAGCGCTCATCAAAGGGCGTGGGGCGGGGCGGCTGTCGGAGATTGATCCGGCAGAATACCCCGCGCTCCTTGCGGAGGCAGAGAGGCTGTGATGGGGAAGGAATGGAGCGGATGGAAGGGAACCTGCGGGATACTGCCCGCAGGCTTTTTTTGTTTTTCCATTCTAGGTTTTAAAACTGCTGTTTTCTGCGGACTGTGGCATAGGAGGTGGCGGCCAATGACGCTTGAAGAAATGAGGTTAGTAGATGTGAGGACGGTTGACCGGGATTCGCTGGTGGATGTGATGCGGGTCCATATTGATGAGGGCCTGCCGAAGGAGGAGCGGCTTAAGGAGTTTGTCCGGCAGGTGAAAAATCCGTACTGCTTCCGTGTTGGGAATGCTGGGGGTGCGGTTCATTGCTGTCAATGACGGTTACGACAGCCTGGACGGGCAGTATGGGAATGACATGGTCATCCCGTTCAAGAACCTCATCAATGATGCGTACTGCCGGGATATTTCCGTGAAGATACGGAGCCATATGGAGGTCAAGAGGAAGAACGGGGAGTATATCGGGGCTTTTGCCGCCTATGGGTATCTGAAGGACCCGGAGGATAAGAACCATCTGGTGGTTGATGGATATGCGGCGGATGTGGTGCGGGATATCTTCGCCATGAAGCTGGCCGGGTGCAGCTTGAAAGCGATTGCGGACAGACTGAACCGGGACGGCATACTGTCCCCGCTGCAGTATAAGAAGAGCATCGGTATCCGGCTGGAGAGTTCCTTCCAGAAAGACATGGAGCCGAAGTGGAGTTACAATGCGGTTCTGCGGATTTTGAAAAATGAGGTGTATGTCGGCACGGTTGTCCAGGGGAAATGTACCACGCCGAATTACAAGGTCAAGAAGCGTGTGTATAAGGACGAGAGCGAGTGGGTACGTGGACCTATGTCAATACTTTGGACACAAAAAGTTGAAAGTTCATGCTGATTTTTTTAATTCCTCATCCTCC
>NZ_RAZG01000016.1 GCF_003612565.1 Roseburia sp. 1XD42-69
AGGTCTATTAAGGTTACCCTTTTCCATGAAAATCTTTTTCATTTTCCTCTTGACATATTACCAAATTGCTTTCTTTTTATGGTTTGCCCTCTCACCAATAGGAGAAAAACAGGGGGCAAAGCGGAAGTGTTTTTTGAAAAATCCGAAAATATTTTTTCGGGGATTTTTCAAGCGGCGCAAGCCGCAAAAAGGCGGGCTTGGGGTGGCAACCCCAACAAGATTCCCATAGGACAAAATGAGCGATTAGCGAAATTTGGTACTGTGGTAGAATCTTGCTCTAAGAAAGTGGCGGCTTTCCCTGTGTGGGCTTCCCTCAATACCTTTAGTGCCGCAAGCGGGGATTTTGCCAAAGTAGCGGCGATATTTCTCTCGCTAATACCTACAAACCAGCAAAAAGGAAAATGGACATTGATTTACAGAAATTCCCCCTCATTCCTTACAACACCACGCAAGCTCGAATAGGCGGGGATTTGTGAAAATTTCTTCTTGCCCGCCCTCCACGGACAGCCTGCGGATTTGCCAAACGGGAGAGGAAATTTCTTTCAATTTCCCCTTTGCACGGCATAATACTGGCGATTTTTGAAAATGCCAAAAATAGGCGCAAAAAAACAGGAAACCTTTTTTTGATTTCCTGTCTTGGTGTGCCGTTTCTATGTAGCGGCGGTTATTCAGTTTTTAACTGGCTGCAATTCTACAAACTGGAATTTATATAATTATCTCTCTAACTTTCCCCATTTTACAGGCTTTCCCGCCCATCTATTAGTGAAATGATATGTAGTTTCCCTTATTTTTGCCCTTATGAGATAATCACAAGGGAAATAAGGGAAATTTTTTAGTCATTGCCCACCACTTTATCAAGAAGCCGAACCGATTTTCGTTTCGCATCTCTTGTGGAGTGAGCATAGACGTTCATTGTGGTACTGACATCTGAGTGTCCCAACAATTCCTGCACATCTTTTGGGGCAGCTCCATTTGCTAAAAGGTTGCTTGTATAGGTGTGACGTAACTGGTGGAAATGAAAGCCTTCAAATCCCTCTAATGTTTTTGCTACCTTTCTGCATACCGTTCCCAAAGTAGTCGGAAGTTCCAGACAGCCATCAGGTCTTAAGCAGACGAAAGAAATTTCTTTATAATCTGCCGGGACTTCCTCTGTTCTGTCTAAGCAATAATACTCGTAGTACACTCTGTTTTTCTCTTTGACCTCTTTGTAGTAGTTCGTGTGATAAAGTTCTCCATACTGCATTCGATTTTTTAACTGCTCTTTCCGGGCATTACGGAAAATCTCTACCAGCGTATCTCCAAAATCAACAATCCTCACTTTTTTCCGCTTGGTTGGTCCGATGATATATTTGCGCTTTGAGCCATCATATCGGATGCTACGTCTTATGGTAAGGCATTGTTCTTCCAGATTTACGTCCTGCCATGCCAAACCACAGGCTTCTCCAATACGAAGCCCGGCATAATAGGCTATCTGGATTGGAAGTATTGCGGCTGGGTTCTTTTTTTGAAGATACGCAAGCAGTCTTTCATAATCTTCTCGTGAAATTGGTTGGATATTTCCGTCCATGTCCTCATCCGAAAACAAATCAACTTCGTCCGTCTGATACCGCAGTTTAATATACTGCATGGGATTGAACGTAATATACTGTTTTGGAAATACTGCAAAGCGGAAGGACTGCTGCATGACTGCGGAAAAAGAATGGATGTAATCTTTGCTGTAACCCTTTCTCTCTTTTCCATCGGGATGAACTCCCCCAAAGGAAAGCAAATCAAAGAAGGATTGCAAATGCTCAGAGGTTACATTTTTTAATTTCCGTTCTGCCAATGGGTGTTTCTTAATATTTCGGATTGTTCCGAGGTAATTCTCCACAGTACCATTGCTGAGCGTACCTGTTTTTAATTCCTCCTCTGCCCACACATCCAGAAGTTGTCCGACTGTGAGATTTTCCGCTTTGGCAACAAATTTCTTTTTCTCATAATCATCCATTGCCTGACGGAGCAGTTTTTCAGTTTCACTTTTGCTTTCTGTTCCAACGCATTCTTTCTGAACAAGATTGCCGCTTGCGTCCTCTACATAGAAGCGGTAGTACCATTTCTTTCCTTTTTTTCTTACAGATCCTTTTGCCATAATCGTATATCTCCTTTCGATATTAGACAATCGGAACTGATGAAATGCTTCGTGCGTGTAAGTATATCATAACTCCGGTTGTCTTACTATACCGATTCGGAATCTTCGTATAAGACTTCTGATAAAAGATTTGCAAGCCTTTGTTCTGCTGTTTTTGGTTTCTTGGAATAGAGCCTTACAACGTCTGCCATCTCATTAAGAGCATTGATGGTAGGAGTGATTTCCCTTAAGAACATAATCTCATTATATTCCTCATTCGATTCAAACCCTATTGTTTTGGCAATATCCGTCTGACCAGCATTTCCCTTGAAGTTTTTGCAGGCGAACTGGAAGGAATCCAAAAACAGACCATATTGTTTTAACATCAGCAGTAATAAATCTTTTGAAAAAGCATCTTCTTCTTTGGTAAGGGCAAGCGGTAACTGTTCCAGAATATCTCCCATCGCATCACGAATCTGTAACTCTCTCTTATCCGTAATGTCGGTTTCATATTCATCTGTTTCCCCTTTGAGCCATTCCACAGATACATGGAGTGCTTCCGAAAGACCTTCCAGCACCATTTTTTTCGTATTGTCAATCGAACCATTCTCATAACGCAGGACTGTAGAAGCGGTAACACCCATCTTTTCTGCGACATAAGGCTGTGTCAGATTCAATTCCAGACGGCGCTGTTTTATTCTGCTGCCTATCAGCTTACGTAATTCTTTATCTTTCATGCTGACTGCCTCCTTTTTCGGTATGTATGAATTATAGCATTGTTTTTCTGAAATTGCAATATGCAATATAAAGTTTGTTTTTAATATTTCGTAACGCTTGACAAAAAGATATGAAAAGGATATACTTACATCACAAGAATTGCATAATGCAATTTATAAGGAGGTGATTATATGACGCAAAGAAAAATTGCATTATCCATCGAAGAAGCTGCTGACTATACGGGAATCGGCAGAAATACCTTAAGACAGCTTGTAGAATGGAAGAAACTTCCAGTATTAAAGGTTGGTCGCAAAGTCCTGATTAAAACCGATATTCTGGAAATGTTTATGGAAGCGAATGAAGGTCGTGATTTGAGGGATAGAGGAAATGTAAAAGCCGTAACAAGAACTGCGGCAAATTAAAAAGGCGGCTTCCGAAGAAACCGCCAAAGGTTCTATCAGACCGAAGCCATGATATACCTACACGCAAGAAGATTATACCATGTGCTTCTTCTGATACGCAACCGAGAACTTATGTTTGCAAAAGAAAGGGGAATGTAATAATGGCAAAATCAACAAAAAGTTATGAAGAACGAATGCTTGAAATGGAAAAGAAGGAACAGGAAAGCCTTGAAAAAGCAAAACGATATGCAGCACAGAAGAAAGAACTTCTAAAACGAAAGAAAGCCGAAGAAAGTAAAAAACGAACCCATAGGCTCTGTCAGGTTGGCGGTGCGGTGGAATCCGTTCTTGGTGCGCCTATTGAGGAGGAAGATATCCCAAAGCTGATTGGTTTTCTGAAAAAGCAGGAAGCCAATGGGAAATTTTTCTCAAAGGCAATGCAGAAAGAAACAAATACCGATATGGAGGAAGTGTAATGGCGGAGGGGATGAGTTTTTCATTCCCTTCATTGTTTTTTCATGAAGGGCGCACTTATGGACAACCAGAGGTCGTCCCAATAAGTTTGCCACAAGTGGCAACCGGTCTGCGCTCACGCTTGCCGGGCTCGTTCCGTCGGCGGGGCTTTCAGCCAGACCTGCTCATGCCGCAGGAGGCACTCTTCGCCAGAGGGGCGCATTCCATGCAGGCTGCTATGCGCAGGGCACCCTTACGCAGAGGGCGTTCCGGTAATACTGCTTTTTCTAAAACTGAAAGCAATGTTGCCGGAAATCTATGCCGGATGTGCAGAAAGGAGGAATCCAGACATGGCGATTTTTCATTACACAGTCAAAATAGTCGGACGAAGTAAAGGGAAATCTGTTATCTCCGCTTCCGCATATCTCAATGGGGATGTGATGAAAAACGAGGAAACCGGGAGAATCAGTTATTACACTTCTAAAAAAGAAGTGGTCTACACTCGGCTGATGATGTGTGAAAACGCACCTCCTGAATGGCAGATAGTACCAGAAGAAAATATAAAGCGCTTTCAAAAATCTGTCCGATACAAAAGATCAGAAGATAAAGAAGCTGCTTTAGAAAAATTTAAAATCACATTTCAGAAACAAAGGTTATGGAATGAGGTATTGAAGATTGAAAAAAATGCAGATGCCCAACTTGGCAGGTCATTTGAATTTGCCCTTCCCAAAGAATGGAACAGACAGGAACAAATTCAATATACAACTGACTATATTCAAAAAACTTTTGTAGATAGAGGAATGTGTGCTGATTGGAGTATCCACGATAAAGGGGATGGCAACCCCCATGTCCATCTGCTTCTGACTATGCGTCCTTTTAACCCGGATCATTCTTGGGGAAAGAAAGAAGTCAAGGATTGGGATTTTGTCAAAGATAAAAACGGAAATATCGTGATTGATGAATCCCATCCGAACTGGTGGCAGGATAAGAAAAACCCTGACCGTCATGGAATCCGTATCCCTGTATTAGACGAAAACGGAATTCAGAAGATTGGTGCAAGAAACCGCCTGCAATGGAAACGGGTGCTGACCGATGCTACCGGATGGAACAATCCAAAAAATTGTGAACTGTGGCGGAGTGAGTGGGCAAAGGTGTGTAATGAACATCTTCCTTTGCATAATCAGGTCGATCACCGTTCTTATGAAAAACAGGGAAAACTCCAGATTCCTACCATCCATGAAGGCGCTGACGCAAGAAAGATTGAACAAAAGTTTCTTGCCGGGCAGGAAATAAAAGGTTCGTGGAAAGTAGCGGAAAATCAAATCATAAAACAACAAAACACGTTATTGCAAAAGATACTGGACACCTTTGGAAAAGTATCGAGTGCATTATCATTATGGAAGGAGCGATTAAATGACATTAGAAGAAAGCCGGGAAATTATACCCTTAATGGAATCCATGATTGGTCAAATCGAAGAACAGCAGACCTTAATAGCAGAAATGATTCTGGAAATGCAGAACCGGGACACCCAACTCTCTCTTATGCAGGAACAGAATCAGAAATTGCAAAAATTAAACAGCGAGTTATCCGAGCTGCTCAACATTTTGCCAAATACCGAAGAACTGCTTTCCAAGATGGAAGAACAGAAAACGAAAATAGAACTTTTGGAAAACGAAAATCAGCAATGGCAGAAATTGGCACAGAAGCTGAACAGCGAAAACAGTTTATTGCTGAAACAGAACACCGAATTGCTGAACTGGAACAGCAAATAAGGAAAGGACGTGATATAGATGAACGAATCCAGAGAATCAAAGAACGCAGAACAGTTGGAAGAACTTCTGCTCTTGACCGAGGAGATACAAGAAGAACTGGAACAGAAAGACCAGCTTATCGTGGAACTGAAGACGCAGCTCAGCGAATCTCTGACCTTGAACGAGAAATTAAACAAAGAGAACAGAGCCGGGAATATTCAAGCATTAAAGAACGACTTGAAGCTGGCAGACAGAGCATTGCGGATCGAGAAAGAGAAGCTGCGAAGCGCAAACGTCATGATAGAGGAATGTCAAGATAAAATATGCTATTTAACACAGGAACGGGATTATGCCCGGACACATCAGAAAATCGTAGAAATACCGGTAGAAAAGCAGGTACTCTATGAAAAATGTGAAGCCTGTGACCGGACAGCCTATCAGAATGCAAAAGCAAAATACGAAACACAAAAAGAGCGACTTGCAGGACAATATAAAGCAAAAACGGTAATGTTCCAAACAACCTTGTTCCTTCTTGCATGGTATTCGTTGACAACCACTCTTTTTCAGGCAGTACAGTCAGATGTGTTCCTTTCCGATTGTAAATCATTCTTCCATGATGCAACGTCATTCATACAAACTTTTATCGGATGGACGATTGCTGCCGGGCAATCTGTGGCACAGATCAGCACAAAAATTCCAAATGAGATTATAGCCGGAATGGTATATTGGATATTGCTAATATTAATTGTAGGAATATGTGTAGCAGGAACAGGGATACTGGCGATACTGATAGAAATAAAGGTTATAGCATTATATAGGGAAAAGTGTTGGGATGTCATTACTCTACTGATGATACTGACAAGTACTGCTGTCATCATTTATTTTGGAGAATCCATCAAAAAAATAATGTCAATAAATCTTCTATTGCTTTTTGTACTTTTGCAGGGAGTATATGTTGGACTTAGGTGTTATCTTAAAGTCTGGTTGAAAAAAAGACTGTAACAATAGGAACAGCCAGCCCGGAAAGAATTTACGGACTGGCTGTATCAGCAGAGTGATGTTATAATAAATTTATCAGTCTATTGATTTTATACTTTCCTGACGGCAAAAGTTTGAGTGTTTTTTGAGATTTGGCTGTTACGATAAATATTATGAATTGCAAATGGAGATGGTAGCATGAAACAAAGGCTTCTTATTGTTGATGATGAACCGGGAATTGTAGATATGATGACGAGTTATTTTTCTTCTCAATATGAGGTGTTGACCGCTTATTGCGGAAATGAAGCACTTCAAAAATTAGCAAGACAGCCCGATTTAATCCTGCTCGACATCAATATGCCGGACATAGACGGATTGACCCTTTGTCAGAAAATTCGGGAGCTTATTACTTGCCCCATTCTTTTTTTGACGGCAAGGGTCGAATCTGCCGATAAAATCATCGGCTTTCAGGCAGGTGCCGACGATTATATCATTAAGCCTTTTGATTTGGACGAATTAGGGGCGAGAGTTGCCGCACATCTGAGGAGGGAGCAGCGACACAGGAATAAAGCGACAATTCGCTTCTTTGGTGAACTGACGATTGATTATTCAGCCCGAACCGTCACAGTGGCGGGTGAACCTGTTGCTTTATCAAAAAGGGAATTTGATATTGTGGAGCTGCTTTCGCTGAATGCCGGACAGGTATTTGACCGGGAGCGTATTTATGAAACAGTGTGGGGACTTGACGGCGAGGGTAACAGTGATACTGTCATGGAACATATCAGGAAAATCCGGGCGAAGCTGGCTGCTTGTACGCTTCACAGTTATATTGATACAGTTTGGGGGTGTGGTTATCGGTGGAACGTCTGAAAAATATGGAATTAAAGAAAACTTTTCTCGTCCTATCTGCTTCCTGTGTTTTGGTGGCTCTCCTGATGTTAGGCTTAGTCTTTATGATATGCAATTCAATCAGCAGCACCTTTCCCTCCGGTGGAATAGAAATTTTAGCAGACGGTTCAATCGTTAAAATGGAAACCCCCACAGAGACCCAGCAAAATATATTGTCCATGCTTGGTATCATTCAAATTGTGTCCTGCATTGTTCTCCCTATGGGCGGGCTGGCTCTATCCGGCATATTATATTATCATATCAAATTGAAACAGCCAATCTCCACGCTACGGAATGGGATTTCACGGATTCGGAACCATGACCTTGACTTTTCTATGCCTGTCCATTCTGATGATGAATTGGGGCAGCTCTGCACCGCCTTTGATACTATGCGTGAAGAACTTCTGAAATCAAATCAGGAACTGTGGCGGCAGGCAGAAGAACGGAAAAGGCTAAATGCCGCCTTTTCCCATGACTTGCGCAATCCGATCACGGTCTTAAAGGGAACTATAAAATTACTGCGGCAGGGAACAGCAGATGAACAAGCCATTGACAGATTGGAAAGCTATACATTACGGATTGAACGGTATGTAGAAGCTATGAGTAGCATCCAACGATTAGAACAAATGCCGGTGCGGATAAACGAGTATTCCTATTCACTGCTACATTCTGAATTAGAGGAAACAGCAAAAATTCTTGCAGGAGCATTAGAACCGTCTGTTTCCGCACCTGATAAGGGGACAATACAATTAGATCATGGATTGGTTTTAACCGTTGCTGAAAATCTAATTGGAAATGCAGCTCGGTTTGCAAAGAGTAAAATTGAAATTCATTTGGAACGGAAAGGAAACTTCTTGCATCTATCAGTTACAGACGATGGGCCAGGCTATCCTGTGGAGTTAATACAAAGCGGCCCGAAACCGTTTGGAAAAATGAAAGAAGACTCCGCACACTTTGGTATGGGGCTATACAGCAGCCAGATACTATGTCTGAAGCATGGAGGAACACTTACACTGGAAAACAGAAAAAGTTATGGTGCAACGGCTACTGCTTCTTTCCAAATAAATCAGAAACCTTGAGCGTTTTTTGAGATTTCTGTTTTACACTCTCCTTATATTATAAACAAGGAGAGTGTTTTTTATGAACATTGAAGCAAAGGAACTATCGAAAATCTACGGCAGCGGCGAGAGCCGTGTCGTTGCGTTGGATAAAGTCAACCTTGAAATTGCATCCAGCGATTTTATTTCTATTATGGGGCCATCTGGCAGCGGCAAAAGTACCTTGCTCCACCTGCTGTCTGGACTGGACAAGCCGACTTCCGGCAGTCTGACATACGATGGAAAAGACATTTATCGTTTTAATGACAAAGAACTGTCCTCATTTCGCCGTCGGCGCATCGGATTTATCTTTCAGCAATTCAATCTTCTCCCTGTGCTGACCGCAAAAGAAAACATCATCATGCCCCTGCTTCTGGACAAAAAGCAGCCGGACGAAGTATATCTAAATCAGCTTACGGAGTTGTTAGGTATTCGTGAACGGCTGACCCATTTGCCCCATGAACTTTCCGGCGGTCAGCAACAGCGTGTAGCGATTGCCCGTGCTCTTATTGCAAAGCCGGATATTATTTTTGCTGACGAACCGACTGGAAATCTGGACAGCAAGAGCGGCGGTGAGGTTATGGAAATGCTGCAAAGCATATGGAAAAAGATGGGAAAAACGCTTGTTATCATCACTCACGACAGCCGCATTGCAAGAATGGCAGACCGGCAATTTGTAATTGTGGACGGTGTTCTTTCGGAGGTGACAGAAAGATGAAATCTTATTTAGCTCTTGCATGGAAAGAACTGAAAGCACAGAAAATCACGGCAATCCTGATCTTGGTTGCCGTTATCATGTCCACGATTATGACGACAGTGATCGGTCAGTCTATTGGTATATTGCAATCCATGCGTATTCAGCAGGCGGCGGGTCTGAACGGAAACCGTTATGCAACCTTTCATCAGCTTGGCAAGGAACAGGCGCAAAAGCTGCATGAAGATGATCGCATATATGATGTAGGCGATACGATCTTTATCGGCAGCACACCATTAGGCAACAGTAGTTTATCTTTATATCTTCGGGAATATCACGATAACGCATTATCTATGTACCCGGCAATCGGAAACGTAAAAGAGGGACGATTACCAGAGGAAGCGATTGAGATTGCCCTGTCGGAGGATGCGCTTCAATATCTTGGATTGGACGCTGTAATTGGCGATACCGTTTCTCTGGATTTGAGTGTTTCCGTTATGGATGGATCGCTGTCAGAGTTAGAATATTCTGCTGATTTTGTATTGACGGGCATTCTGGAAAGCAGCTATATCGGCTACGCATCTGGTACGGTTGAGGGGATTGTCGGTGAGGGAACCGCAGAAGAACTGTTGCCAGAAGAGTATCTGCTTTATTCCACAGATTTTAAGACTTATGACAAGCAGAATTTTCAAAGCATCATTTATGCTCTCGCAGAAGATTTGAACGTGGATGAACGGTATATCCAATATAACTGGGTTTTGCTTGACGCTATTGGTATTTCCTATGATGAAGCGGCAGACAGCGATACCGGTACGGGATTTTCATTTATGACTGCGGCGTGTATTTTGGTGGGTGTGCTGGTCTTGCTGGCGGCTGGGCTGGTAATCTACAACATTCTGAAAATCTCTATCACAAAACGCATCAAAGAATACGGAACACTTCGTGCGATTGGTGGAGAACGAGGGCAAATTTATCGTTTGGTTTCTTTGCAGCTTTTGATTCTCTGTGGAGCCGGTATTCCTATCGGATTGCTGCTCGGTATATTGTCGGCAAAAGGTGTATTGATTGCGGCTACGGGACTTCTCAATCCCGATCTGTTCATGGCAAACAGCACTTCCGAATTGAACTCTGCAATCAACACCGCCAGTACGGTAAAACTACCAATGCTCTTTGCCAGTATCGCAGTCATACTTCTGTTTGCTCTGCTGGCTGCCTTTCCTGCTGCCCGGTACGCATCCCATGTATCTCCTACTGTTGCTATGTCTGGGCAGACTGTGAAAATCAAACGCAGGATAAAAAGGAACCGCAACATCCGTAATTTCGAAGCTTATTATGCAAGGCTCAACCTAAAACGAGGGCGTGGAAGAACAGCAGTTACCATTCTGTCTTTGGTTATGAGTATTACCGTATTTGTTGCCTTGCAGAGCTTTACAGGGCTGCTTGATGCCAGCAGTTCCGTTCAGGACATGTATTTCAGCGACTATGCAGTTACAAATGAAACCGTTGGCATCCCATCAGAAGCCGTAAATACATTAGCGGAAAATGACGCAGTAGAAAGTATTTCCACTACACGGCTTTCTGTATTTATGCCAGGTGCCGGTGATATACTGCCCTTTGAAACTGATCTTTCCGTACAAAGCCATGAAACCTTGCAGCTTGTAAATGTGGATGAAGCACAATTACAAATCTATGCTCCTAACTTGTCTGCTCAGGATAAACAGGCTTTGAAAGATGGAACAGGCTGCCTTGTAAAAAATCCCATTGCCTTTTCTTATGGAGATACAACTGTTCAGCAGACTGATCTTACCGTAGGTGATACCATTCAACTGGGAGACAGAACACTTCCTGTATTAAGATTGATCGATACAGCAATCACAATCAATAATGATGGCTTTACGAATGGTGTTCAACTCATCGTGAATGACGAAATATACTGTTCACTGCTCGGAAACGACAGTTATTCAGAAGTCTATCCTACATTACAGGATAACGCCGATACAGATACCTTTGAAAGCTGGTTGGATAGCTGGTGCAGCAATTATCCAGGAACACATTGGCTTTCCTATCTCCAAAGCAGCAATGAGATGATAGAAAGCTTTGAACAGATCAAAATGCTGTGCTGGGTGCTTATCATCTTTATCGGTATCATTGGCATCCTGAACATCATCAATACCGTTTACAGCAATATTCATACTCGTGTCGGTGAAATCGGGATGCAGCGGGCTATTGGAATGAGTGCCGCAAGCCTTTATAAAACATTTCTGTGGGAGGGCGCTTATTACGGTATCATTGCGTCAGTGATTGGAGCAGTGCTTGGCTATGTCTGCTGTATCTTTGTCGGAGCAGCACAGACCGTTGCTTTACAGCTTGTCGCTGTTCCGGTTATGGCGATTGTGGAAGCTGCGATTATTTCTATTGTGGCCTGCCTGCTTGCAACGGCAATTCCTCTGCGTTCTATTGCAAGAATGAGCATTGTGGATTCTATTGAGACTGTTGAATAATATCAAAAACGACAATTAAAACAAGAAATCCCCCATAAGCAAACCTTGTTGCTTATGGGGGATTTCTGTATGTTCTTTTGGGGTGTGCTAAGTCCCGTATAAGCGTGGTGTTATTATGTTTGGTGTGGTATCTTTAACTACAGGAAACTTCCTACAATACTATCTCACTTCTTTCCTAATAAAGTTCTAATGAATCTTCTGCATCCACCCACATCTGTAAATTGCCCTCAAGATATAATCTTGCATATTCCAAAGGTTCATCCACAGCCAATGAAGTAAGTGCACATTCTGATCCATATGTGGTTTTTAAATCTTTTTCAGCTTCCCAGCAATCAATGCGAAGCATATATCCGGCACTTGTATAAACATCAATACTATCGTGGTTTATGTTGTATTCTGCATAAATTGTTCTCATCGTATCTTATCTCCATTTTCTTTTGATAATCAGTTATAGAGTTAAATATCGAAAACATTTCAATCAGTTCACCATGTCGTCATTGTTATATGTTATGATGCGTTAAAAATATTCTTTCCCTTAAATTTTCCCATATTAAGGTTCATGAAAACCAATGGGAGAATGTAACACAAGGGAAAGAGTAAGGGAAAGCTCACTTGCTACAAACTTAGTATTTTCAAGGGTTTGCGAAGAATTTGATAATCAAATATAACAGTTATTAAATTTCCTAAAATAAGTGCAATATCAACTGGAATTGCTTTTATTGTAAATCATCTTTAGAAATTGCTATTGAAGGATAATGAGAAAGTTCCGTCAAATCAACATTTAGAGGCACACTATAAACCATGTAATAATTATTAGGTTTGACGGCAATCAATTCATTCATTTTTTGTTCTGCTAAGTCTTTATCATTTGTAGCATACACAACTGATACAACACCTACTTTATCATTTTCCGTCTCCTGTATATTTCCGCATAATATTAATTTTAATGGGGCGTTCCCATTCAAGCCTTGCTTAATATAGTCCTTATATTCCATAGTTGCCCTCCATCAATCCCGATTTGTCGTTGCTTTATTATATACCCGTTTTCCCAAAAATGAAAGCGATTTTTTATGCTTCATGTTCATCAAAACGGAACTTGAACAGGGCAGCGACAAGCCGGGATTTTATGCTGTCCTCGGTATCCCTGTCGATATGCCCGTTTTCAATGGCGGCGATTCGGATTCGCTTGCTGTAATGCCGTAAAACCTCGTCTACGGCTTCCGGCTCGCCGCTGGTCGCCCGGACAATCGTTTCATAGGGCAAAAGATTCGGATTCCCCATGCGAAAGCACCTCCATTTTCTTTTGCAGGAGCCGTAAAGTCCTGCGGATTTGATACCCGGTCGTACTCCGGCAACGTCCGTACATTTCCCCGATTTCCTGCTGTGTATAATCCCCAAAAAAGTAAAGGAATATGATTTCCCGGTTTCTCTCCGGCAGGGATAACAGGGCAGCGGCAAGCTCCCCATTGGTAAGGATAACTGTCTGACCGCATATCGTTATAGGGTGTTCTTCATAGGGTGCTTCAAAATATTCGTCTGTTGTGCCTAAAGGGTAAAACTTTTCTTCTGTGAGGTATTCAAGGGATATTTCTTTTTGCCGCCGTCTGCTCCTGTCACGCCATGCGTTGATAGCCGCAAAGCGTATGACGGTCTTGCAATAGCCGTTGAACGTATACATGATGTGTTCTCTGTATGCTTCTATGCAAGGCATAAATGATTCCCCCTTTCCCCCACATGGGGTGGTGCATGATTGACAGTTAAATTACTATAATTCAGATGAGAGACAGATAACGACAGGGCAGAGGAACGTCCGTTTTACAAATTTTTATTGTTTTTATTTTTCAGTTGGAACAATAATTTTTGAAATACTTCTGTATCATTTTCTGTCTCAAAGAAAAAACTAATGTCAACACTTTCTACTGCTTTAATCGCTTCTTTTAATACAGATAATCCATTATCTGTATTACAGATTGTATTCGCACGACTGTCAACTTTACTTTGGATTCTTTGCGTTAATCCTTTCTTTTCCAGCAAACGTAATGTTGACGATACTGTCATAGGGTCAATCATCGAGAAATCGGATATTTTCTTTTGCGTAATTTCAATATCACTTTCACTTAATTCAACAATAACAGCAAGTATGACATATTGAGTATGTGTCAAATCAAACTGACGTAAAACTGATTTAACCGCCCTTTGCCAAAGAGTAGATACTTGCCAAAATAACAAACCAATGCTTTCATCGCGCGAATTATATCGTGACTCCTTCATTGTGATACCATAGACAACAATTTATCCATTGCGTTAGGCAAGTTGGCTGTTATTCCTCTGCCCATACCTTCCATTTGCTCGTCTGCCCCTCCACTAATGATAACCGTATGTGTTATAGTGCTTTCTGTTATAACATGACCAAACGATATGGTAATCTTGCCTAAATGAGAACTTGTAGTAAATTCCCTTTCAGTATCAATGCTGTCAATCACAAACGGGAGTGATTGCCCATTTTTCATTGACATAATTCCATTACTACCAGTCGCAAAGTTACCATGCAACACTACATTTTCCACATCATTATCCCACTCTTTCCAACGGGAAACATTACTATAAAGTTCCCATAATTTTTTGATGTCAATATTTCCAGACACCATGTTTTCGTACTTGAACATTCTTGATACCTCCAATAATAAGTTTGCTTATTATAAGCACACTTATTATAATGGACATGATTAAAAAAGTCAAGATAAAGCAAGATAATATTTCTTGACTTTTATGATAGTGTTCAAATTTTTATTTGTTTGTCTGTCATATATGGAAATGTCCCAAAAGATGTATGAATGAGAGGGATTCCGTAGTAGTCGGCATTGTGCTGTAATGTGTATAACTGGCTGTCTTATGGAATTGTGGGTAACTCTGTTTGCAGGACGTGGGAAAGCTGCTCTTCAGCTTTTCCATGTGCTGTGAATAGAGTTATCCATGATTCCATAGCCTGTTATGCACATTTCCACAATGCTTGTCTTTTGCTCTTTGGTTTCTTTGGTTCGGAATAGTGCGGTGCTGGCGGTCTATCTCTTGTTTTCGGTTGCTTGCTTCTTTACCGTACATGAGCATTCGCACCCGGATTCTCTTGCTGTAATGCCGCAAAACTTCCTCCACGGCTTCCGGCTCTCCGCTGGTCGCCCGGACAATGGTTTCATACGGTATGAGTTTAGGATTCCCCACGCAAAAGCACCTCCATTTCCTCCTGCAACATCTGCAAGGCACTGTGTATGTAATGCCATGCCGTACTTTTACAATGCCCGTATAAATCCCCGATTTCCTGCTGTGTGTAATTCCCGAAAAAGTAAAGGTAAATGATTTCCCTCTTTTTCTCCGGCAAAGATAACAGGGCTGCAGCAAGCTCGCCATTGGTGAGTATGATTGTCTGACCGCAAATTGTAACGGGGTATTGTTCGTAAGGTGATGTGAAGTATTCATCTGATGTGCTTAGGATAGAACTTTTCTTCTGTGAGGTATTCAAAGGATATTTCTCTTTGCCGCCGCCTGTTCCTATTGCGCCATGCGTTGACAGCGGCATAGCGTATAACGACTTTGCAAAAGCCATTGAAAGAATACATGATGTGTTCCCTGTATGCTTCTGTGCAATCCATAGAAATTTCCCCCTTTCTCCCCACATGGGGCGGTGTTTGGTTAACAGTTGCTTTTATATCAGAGGGGCAACAACATTGAGGCTGTCGCCCCTTTGATTATTGATTACAAAAAAGAACCGATAACCGCATTTTTTACTCTTGCGTGTTATCGGCTCTGTGTCTGTGCGTCCGGCTCTTTGATAACCGAAATATTAAATTGTGTTACATCAATTAGAGTTTCTTGTTTACATTTAGGACAGACAGTACAAGGGAAATCTTTTTAATTCGGTATCTTCTCGAAGTTTTAATCTTGTCTTTCCTCCACATATAGGACATAAAATCCAATGTTCATTTTGCATTAAAATCCTCCCAATTACTAATTGACCATTGGGAAATTACGTGCTTTCCTAAAATAGTAATAGCCTTTCTTTTACATTGATTAGCGCAGCGATAGCATAGAGTACATTTTTTTCCTGCAACCGCTTTTTCTTGTATTAAAGAAAGATTTTGCATAGGACAAGTGGAAACACAAGTACCACAACCAATGCAAGCAGTTTTATCTATATGTACGTTTTCATAATAATGAAGTGTTTTGCTAATAAACCAAAAACGCTGCCCTAAGAATCCGGCTATATGATAAAAGAACCCTAAACCGTCTTTTATCGGAACACCTTGTTTCAGCTTGTTTACAGCTAATTGAATATCTTTGCCTGCATTAAAAACGATTTGTTGGTTTTGAGATGGTGAGTGTTTAAGAGCCTTAACATCGCATATACAGTCCGGCATTTTCAAATGAAGCCCTCCCCAAATATGCGCTTTATATTTTTTGAATAGTCGTGCCGATAGTCCAGCACCGTCCCCACTAAAAAGCCCCATAGTAGAAATTATAAAGATATTTTTCTTTTCCCAAATAGTTTGATTATCATTTATAAAATCTCGTACTATCTTAGGAAGGTTGCTGTAATATATCGGATAGGCAAAAATAATGTCCTTATGCAGCATGATTTTCCCTATTACAGCACTTTCTTCCAAAGAAACCGTTTCAGCCGTAGCATCGTATAAGGCTACAAATTTTTCTAAACAGTATTTTGTGTTACCTGTTCCACTAAAATAAATCCCAATCATACTTTTTCTCCTGAGTTATCCAAAAAGGAAAGTTCAAAAATTTTCATAAAATCAATCACTTTTAGTTTCCAGTTGTTATTGTAATAAACATTATTCATAGTTGCTAATGAAGTAATCCCATGTATAAATGTCCATATTGTTATGATAATATCATTCCGCTGTTCTAATGGATAATGTACTTGTTCCAATAATTTATTTACTACATCTTTGCAAATGATATAGGGCTTATAATTTTCTTTGTCTGATATTGATAAGGATAAATCAATTTAAATATTGGATTGAGAATACAAAAACTGAAAATAGGCTGGATTTTCTACAAAAAAAGATACATAAGTTATCCCCATAACTTTCAATAAGTCTTTAACTCCTCCAGGGCACGGCTCGCATCTTCCACGGAAATCTTTTCACTGTCCCTGCGCTCCGCTCTCTTTGCCGATGCATTGATTACATGAAACAAATCCCTGAGAGAGCCTCCCGTGTACTGAATCAGTGTCTTCAAAACATCTTCGTCAAATAAAGCTAAATCTGCACGTTTGCTAACAATTTTCCCTATAATATCAATCCCTTCCTGGAAAGGCTTATTTTCTATCGTTGCAATTTTAATCATGGGAAGTGTTTTTGTGATAAAATAACTTTCCATGCATCCTCGGGATTTAATTTATCCAAATCTTCAAAAATAATAATGAGGCGTTTTCCCTCTTTTTTCTTTGAGATTTCTTCCGCCACACATCCCAATATACCGATCCATTCACTAGAACGTACACTGATTCTTTTCCTATATTCTTTTCTTGTTTCTTCATTGTATTTCAAATCTGTTTTTATTTTTGCAAATATATTTAGAATACCTGCAAAAATATCTTTTATCGGGGAGTCATACTTATCACTTGTGCGGTATTCCATGGTATCTTCACAATAAAATTCCTTCATCTGCTCTCTTTGTAACGGTGCCGGTGAAAAAGCATTTATCATTTCAGAAATATGATTTGCATATTTCATTTCCATTGATTCCACTTAAAATCCCACAAGCCGTATCCCATCTGTGCAGCAAGCAGCCGCTTTCACGCTTACCCTTCATTCATATTCGCCAGCTTTGCTGCCTGATCCGCCGCAATGCAGGCGTCAATAATCTCCTGGATATCCCCGTTCATTATTTTGTCCAGTTTGTAAAGGGTAAGGTTAATTCTGTGGTCTGTCACCCGCCCCTGGGGGAAATTGTAGGTGCGGATTTTCTCGGAGCGGTCTCCTGTCCCAATCTGGCTTCTCCTCTCTGCGGATTCCGCATCCTGGCGCTTCTGCAGCTCCATGTCGTAGAGCTTTGCCCGAAGCAGGGCAAATGCCTTCTCTTTATTTTGAAGCTGGGACTTTTCTGTCTGGCTGTAAATCACTATTCCTGTGGGATAATGGGTTAAGCGCACAGCGGAGTCCGTGGTATTGACACACTGCCCGCCGTTTCCGGAAGCCCGCATCACATCGATGCGGATATCTTTTTCATCGATTTCCACATCCACATCCTCCGCTTCCGGCATTACTGCCACGGTGATGGTGGAGGTGTGGATACGTCCCCCGGACTCAGTTTCCGGCACTCTCTGTACCCGGTGTACCCCGGATTCATACTTTAACACGGAGTACGCCCCCTGGCCCGTCACCATAAAAGTCACGTTTTTCATGCCGCCGATGCCGATTTCCTCACATTCCGCCATCTCCACTTTCCAGCGCTGGCTCTCCGCATAGTGCACATACATGCGGTAGATTTCCGCAGCAAACAATGCCGCCTCATCCCCCCCGGCCCCTGCACGGATTTCCACAATCACGTTTTTATCATCATTGGGGTCTTTGGGAAGGAGTAAAATCTTTAATTTATTTTCCAGCTCTTCCACTTTCTGTTTTGACTCGTTTAACTCCTCTTTTGCCAGGGCCTTAAGTTCCTCGTCACTCTCCTCCTCTAACATGGCAAGGGAGTCTTCGATATTCTGCTTATTCTGCTTATACTCCTTGTAAGCCTCCACAATGGGGGTAAGTTCGCTCTGCTCTTTCATAAGCTTCCGAAAACGGGCGGTATCCCCTGCCACATCCGGCTCGCTTAACTGATTTAACACTTCCTCCAAGCGGATAACTAAATCTTCTAATTTATCAAACATGTCTCTCGTCCTTTCCTGTTACCACCCGGTCTAAACCTGCCAGGTCTTTTATCACTTTTATATCACAATAGCCATTATTTTTAAAAATCCTGCTTACGTCTTTTCCCTGGTCACATCCAATCTCAACCATAAGCGTTCCCTTGGGCTTTAAATACTTTTTTCCCTCACCTGCCAGTATCCAGTAAAACCAAAGGCCGTCCTCTTTTCCGTCCAATGCCAGATGAGGTTCAAAGTCCTTAACCTCCGGCATAAGCCCCTGGATTTCCCCTGTGGGAATGTAGGGGGGATTGGACACAATCACATCAAATTTCCCTTCCACCTGCCCAAACATATCACTGAGGAAAAAATGGACGTTCACTCCGTTTCTCCTGGCATTTTCCTCTGAAACCTTTAAAGCTTCTGGTGAGATATCAACTCCCTGTACTTTTGCTCCAGGAACAAATTTTGCAAGGCTTACGGCAATACACCCGGAGCCTGTGCAAAGGTCCAAAACCTCCATGCCGGGAGTGACTGCTTTTAAGACTTCCTCCACCAGAGTTTCCGTATCCTGCCTGGGAATCAGCACGCCGGGATTTACCTTAAAGTTAAGCCCCATAAAATCCTGCTCCCCGGTAATGTATTGCAGGGGGATGCGCTCTGCCCGCTTTTCAAGGAGAGCCATATATTCCTTTTCCTGCTCTTTAATCATTTCCTCATTTCCGTAAACATAATAAAAATTCCTGTCAATGCGACAGACAGCGGACATAAGCAGCCACGCATCACTTTCCACTTCCAAAACTCCCGCCGCTATCAGGCGTATCTGCCCATACCGCAGCGCTTCCTGGTATGTCATACCTTATCCCCCATAAAAAACCTGTAAAAACGATACTTTTATCAAAAATTTTCTTTTAAAAAGTTTCTCCAGTCAAAAACCGCCTCTACAGAGGCAATCCCCACCTCAATCATGGAATCCTCCGGCTCCCTGGTAGTAATCTTCTGAAGCATAAGCCCCGGTTTGCTCAACAGATTCACAAACCCGTTATCCTTTCTTCCCGCCAGACGGATAAATTCATAGGAGATTCCCGCAATCACAGGGATTAACGCCAGGCGCAAAAAAAGCCTCAGCCACCTGGATTTTACATAGATAAACATAAACAGCAAAATGCTGATAAGCATTACCAGCAAGAGAAAACTGGTGCCGCAGCGCTTGTGCTGTTTGGAACTTTTCCTCACATTTTCCAGGGTAAGCTCCATGCCATGTTCCACACAGTTGATGCACTTGTGTTCTGCGCCATGGTACATATAGACCCTTTTAATATCCGGCATCAGGGAGATTCCCGCCACATAGCCCACAAAAATCAAAAGCCGCAGAATTCCTTCCAAAAGGGAAATTATCATATGGGAAGAAATATATTTTTGGAAAACCAGGGAAATGCCGTAGGGAAGGAGAATAAAAATCCCCACCGCCAGAAGAACGGAAAAGGCTACGGTAAGGGTCATGGCAAAATCTTCCTTCTTTTTTTCCTTCTCCCCATCTTTTTCTTTTCCCTTATCCTGCTCTTCCTCCTCAAAAAAGGAGGCGGAAAATGTAAGGGCTCCCATACCAATCACCAGTGATTCAATAAAGCTGAACACTCCCCGCAAAAGAGGAAGGTTCCTGATTTTTTCATTTTTCACAATACCTTCATACTGAAAAATTTCCACCTCAATGTCGCTGTCCGGCTTCCGCACCGCCACGGCATACTGATTCCCGTTTTTCATCATAATGCCTTCCATCACCGCCTGGCCGCCGATTTTTGAATATTTCATTCCACGCCTCACTTTTCCAATATCTGTATGGCAAAAAAGGTTGAGATTACATTAACCTCAACCTTGTCATGCACTGTTGTATATTTACTTATTCATGCCATATTTCCTGTTGAACTTATCAATACGTCCCCGGGCCTGAGCAGCTTTCTGCTGTCCTGTATAGAACGGATGGCATTTGGAACAGATTTCAACGTGGATATCCTTTTTTGTTGAACCTGTAACAAAAGTATTGCCGCAGTTACATGTAACAGTTGCCTGATGGTAATCTGGATGGATTCCTTCTCTCATATGTTTTTCACCTCACATATTTATAATCTTTCTGCTTTCCGCCTGCAAAGCAGACAGACACGATTTCATTACTTGCCTATTTACATCCCGATAAACAGCTTTTTTAGTATAGCACAGCCAATGAAAGAATGCAAGTTTTTTCTAAAATTTGCCTACAGCCTGGTTTTTTTCACCATTTGGATATACTCACGGTTGCTCTTTGTCCTTGCAAACATATTTAAAACCGTCTCCACCGCATCATCGGATTTGGAACCGTTAAAGGCTTTGCGCATAATATCCACAGCCTCCTGCTCCTCCCGCTCCAACAGCAGATCTTCCCGCCTTGTGCCGGATTTTACAATGTCAATGGCAGGGAACACACGCTTTTCCGACAGTTTTCTGTCTAAGACAAGCTCCATATTACCGGTTCCCTTAAATTCCTCGTATACCACATCATCCATCTTACTTCCCGTGTCCACCAGCGCCGATGCCAATATGGTAAGGCTGCCCCCCTCCCGCATATTCCGGGCCGCCCCGAAGAAACGCTTTGGCATATGAAGGGCTGCAGGGTCAAGTCCCCCGGACAAAGTTCTTCCGCTGGGGGGAACGGTTAGGTTGTACGCCCGTGCCAGCCTGGTAATGCTGTCCAAAAGTATCATAACCTCCTTGTGATGTTCCACCAGGCGCTTTGCCCGCTCAATCACCATCTCCGACACACGTTTGTGGTGTTCCGGAAGCTCGTCAAAGGTAGAATAGATAACCTCCACATTTTTTCCTTCAATAGCCTCCTTAATGTCCGTAACCTCCTCCGGGCGCTCGTCAATGAGAAGGATAATCAGGTGCATATTGGGATTCTGGGTGGAGACAGATTTTGCAATCTGCTTTAACAGGGTTGTCTTTCCCGCTTTGGGCTGGGAGACAATCATGCCCCTCTGCCCCTTTCCAATGGGGGATACCAAATCCACAATGCGCATAGCCACAGAAGATTTCCCCGGCTGCTCTAAGCGGATTCTCTCATTTGGGAAAATCGGGGTCATGTCCTCAAAATTCTGTCTCTGCTGTGCCACGATTGGGGGAAAACCGTTTATGGTGGACACATACAAAAGTGCGCTGAACTTTTCCTGCTGGGTTTTGATTCTGGTATTGCCGCAGACGATATCCCCGGTTTTTAAATTAAACCTGCGGATCTGGGAGGGGGACACATACACATCCTTATCCCCCGGCAGGTAATTTTCGCTTCGGATAAACCCGTACCCGTCCGGCATCACTTCCAAAATTCCGTTTGCTGTAATCCCGCTGTCCAATTCTTCCTTATCCTGCTGGGAACCTCTGTCCTCCCTGCCCTTATCAGGCTCTCTCTCCGGCCTTTCTTCCCCTCTTTGCTCCGGCTTTTCCTGGGACTTTTCCGGCTTCTCCTGGGCATCTTCCCCTCCTTTGGCCTCCGGGTTTTCTTTTGCCTCTCTCTCGTCTTCTTTCACCATCCGCTCCACCAGCTCGCTTTTTTTCAGGCCGGATAAATTCTTAAGGCCCCTGGCCTTGGCCAGCTCACGCAGAACCGTTACGGATAAACTTTCATACTTTTCTCTCATACTTACTCTCCTACTAAGGAACTGTCCCTATTATTTTGAAGTTCAGGTTCCTGAATGCTACCATGGGATATCTGTCTGAAATGACAACGACCACTACTTCCAATGATTTTTCCATTATACAATATCTTTCCCAAAATTGAAAGTCCTTTTTCTTGAATTATGTTTTTCATAATGCTATGATGGTAACAGTATGATGAAAAGGAGCTTTTTACTATGGATTACGGAGAAAGAGCGTTAATCGCCCATAAAGAATGGAATGGAAAATTAGAGACAGTTTCAAAATCACCGGTGAAGGACAGGGATGCCCTCTCCATCGCCTACACCCCAGGAGTGGCGGAGCCCTGCAAAGTCATTGCAATAGACAAGGAGCAGGCATACGCCTACACCATGAAAGCCAACACGGTTGCTGTAGTATCCGACGGAAGCGCAGTACTTGGCCTTGGAAATATCGGCCCCTATGCCGCTATGCCGGTTATGGAGGGAAAGTGTGTGCTGTTTAAGGAATTCGGCAATGTAAACGCTGTCCCCATCTGCCTTGACACCCAGGATACGGAAGAGATTATAAAATCCGTGAAAAATATTGCCCCGGCCTTTGGAGGCATCAACTTAGAAGATATCTCCGCCCCCAGGTGTTTTGAAATTGAGGAGCGTTTAAAAGAGATGCTTAACATCCCTGTATTCCACGACGACCAGCACGGCACCGCCATTGTGGTGCTTGCGGGAATCATCAACGCCTTAAAAGTCACAGGAAAGAAAAAAGAGGACTGCAGGGTGGTTGTAAACGGGGCCGGCTCTGCGGGGGTGGCCATAACAAAACTGCTTTTATCCTACGGTTTTCCTAACGTGACCATGTGCGACAAGGAGGGCATTATCGGCAAAGATTACCCCAACTTAAACTGGATGCAGCAGAAAATGACAGAAGTGACCAACCTTTCCGGGGCAAAAGGCACACTAGGAGATGCATTAAAAGGCGCAGACATTTTTGTGGGCGTCTCCGCTCCCGGCATCGTCACCCCGGAAATGGTATCTTCCATGAATAAAGATGCTATCCTCTTTGCCATGGCAAACCCTGTGCCGGAAATCATGCCGGATATGGCAAAAGCTGCCGGGGCAAAAGTTGTGGGAACGGGGCGCAGCGATTTTCCAAACCAGGTAAATAATGTGGTGGCTTTCCCGGGCATCTTTAAAGGGGCTTTGGAGGGCCGGGCCGGACAAATTACAGAGGCCATGAAATTGGCTGCCGCAAAAGCCATTGCGGGACTGGTAAGGGATGAAGAATTAAATGAAGATTTTATTATGCCTGAGGCCTTTGACCCAAGAGTTGCCCAGGTGGTAAGCGAAGCTGTGAAAGCCCACATCCATGACTGACACAAGGAAACTCTGGGGAGATAAACCTTACTATTCCCTGGACTATTACTTAAAACAGACCTATGGGGAAAAAGTCTACCGCCTGTCCTTAAACGGCGGCATGACCTGCCCCAACCGGGACGGCACCCTGGGAAACAGGGGGTGTATTTTCTGCAGCCAGGGGGGCTCCGGGGATTTTGCCCCCTCCCCCGCCAAATCCATTACGGAACAGATTGAAGATGCAAAAGAAAGAATTGCCAATAAGACTTCCGCAAGGAAGTTTATCGCATATTTTCAGGCATACACCAACACTTACGCCCCGGTTCCCTATCTGGAAAAAATTTTTATGGAAGCCGCCGCTCACCCGGATATCCTGATTCTATCCATTGCCACCAGGCCGGACTGCCTGGGTGAGGAGGTTTTGGAACTTTTATCCAGGATAAGCCGCATAAAACCCGTATGGATTGAGCTTGGCTTACAGACCATCCACCCTTCCACCGCAAGCTGGATTCGCAGGGGATTTTCCCTGAAAGATTTCCACCCCTCGGTGATAAATCTAAAAAAGCGGAAAATTCCGGTGGTTGCCCATGTTATCTTGGGTTTTCCCGGTGAAACCAGAGACATGATGCTTGACACTGTGGACTACGTGGGACACCTGCCCGTATTTGGGATAAAACTCCATCTCCTCCACATTTTAAAGCATACGGATTTGGCAGCACAATACAAAGCCCGCCCTTTCGCCCTCCCCGGGCTTTCGGAGTATGCCGGGCTTTTAACAGAGTGCATCCGGATTCTCCCGGAAAACATCACCATCCACAGGCTTACCGGGGACGGGCCGAAAAATCTTTTACTTGCACCTCTTTGGAGTGCTGATAAAAAACGTGTCTTAAACACCATTCACAAGACGCTTAAGGAAACAGACAGTTATCAGGGAAAAGGAGGAATCATATGGCAGAGCCAAATACAATCTACAGAATTACCATATTAGCCATGCTGGATAAAGTGGATTTTCCCCTTTCCAGCACACAAATCTCCAATTTTTTTCTGGAGAAAGACTACACGGACTATTTTACCGTACAGCAGATTTTAAGCGGGCTTTTGGAATCTGAGCTGATTCGGAAAGAAAACACCCACAACAGCACCCGCTACTCCATCACCGGAGCTGGGAGAGAGACTTTAAAAATCCTCTCCGACAAGTTAAACAAAGATATTTTAGAAGACCTTAAAAACTTCTTTCAGGAAAATAAAATAAAGTATAAAAATGAAAATTCCGTTTTTTCCAATTACTATAAAGCTACACCCAACGGTTTTGGTGTGCGCTGCCAGCTAAAGGAAAATGACATCTCCGTCCTGGATATCACTATCCACGTAACCGATGTGACCCAGGCACAAGCCATCTGCAGAAACTGGCAGAAAAACTATATGGATGTGTACGCTTACCTGGCGGACACTTTAATCTGTTAAAATGCAGCTGATTGACTTCAGTACATGGCATAAGTATAATATAAATAAAATATTGCTCCCGGGAATAAAGACGAATTGTTCTCCCCCATTTCAATTACGTCATAGGGGTTTCATACCATAGGGTGTAGACTGCCGTATCGTATAAGTACACAATACCGTTGCTATCCCCCGGGAGTCTGTACACTTTCACGTCATTTATTTTATGCTGATGCACTTAGTACAGAATACATTCCAAAAAAAATAACCGCTTACAACATTTTTTATATGTTATAAGCGGCTGCATCCTAACCAATCAACACTTTTTTGCCCTCAAAGGCAAATCCGTATTTTCTTATCCTATCCGGCTCTATTCCCTCTGCTATAAGGGAGGCTGCATAGCATTTCTCTTCTATCTGCAGAAGCGCTGCCTGAACCGTCTCCCCCAGGGTTTTCTCCTCTTCTGCATCATGGACTTTAAATTCTATGATGATAGCATCATCCATATCCTTTTTCGGTTTCAGCATCACATCATACCGACCGAACCCGCTTTCCCTGTTTGATGTAATTGCATATCTATTTGTCAGATCCACCATAAGCCCAAGGACAAACCCATGATAAAAACGCTCCGGCTCTGTTGTCTCCGACGGCTTGTTCCCGGCATCAAAACTGCTGAAGGTGGCAAGGGTAACTTTATTCATGTAATGGTTCATGGCCTTAATATCATCTACTAAAAGCGCTTTGATAAAATCATTATAAGAGGGGGTATAATTTCTAAACCAGCCTGCTATCATCCCCCGGAACATACGCAACGTCTCATAATTTGTTATGGCAAGCTCATAGGTTTCCTCCCATTCCCCATATGCATCTTCCCCTGTTTTTAAGCTCTGTACTTTTAAGTATCCGCTGGCAAGGAGCAGACTAAAGATGGCAGACTCATCCATATCCAGCTGATTATATACAATCTGCTCATCTATCTGGGTTTTAAAGGTCCCCCCGGCCATAATGTTTTCAAAAACCCTCTTTACCTCCGGGCTCCCCTCACGGATTAATTTCCCCGCAAGGCTGTTAGAGCTGGTGTTGGCCCAGTAGGTATCAAACTCCCCTGTATCCAATAAATTTATAATCGACCAGGGATTATAGATGTCTCTCCGTTTCCCAAATGTAAAACCATCATACCAAAACTTTACTCTTTCCTTTTCCTCTGACATGCCGTATTCATCCAGTCTTTCAAAAACTTCCTCCTCCGTAAAGCCAAAGGCATCGGTATATTTATTTGTAGTTGTAGTAACGACTTTCAGGTTATTTAAGTCAGAAAACATGGATTCCCGGCTCACCCTGGTGATCCCCGTCATAAGCCCCCTTTCCATGTAAGGGTTTGTTTTAAATGTGGAATTAAACAGGCTTCTGGTGAAAGAGACCAGTTCCTCCCAGTAACCATACACATAGGCTTCCTGCATTGGGGTATCGTATTCGTCTAATAGGATAATCACTTTTTTCCCGTAATAGCGGGATAGATAATCTGACAGATTGTGCAGTGCCACAGCCGCCTCTGTTTCCCGGATACTTCCCGATTCTATCTGTTCAAAAAATCCCCGCTCTCCCTCTGTCAGCTTTTTACTTATCTTTATATAATCAAATCGATTAAAAAGTTTAGATAATACCTGGCAGATATGTTCATAGGTTTTGGAGTACATATTCTCTTTTATCCCGGCAAAAGAGAGGCTGATAACCGGGTACGTCCCCTGAAGTTTCCGGTATTCCTCCTTTTCCCAAATGGAAAGCCCCTCAAACAAATCCGAACGCCCTTTATACTCCAATGAAAAAAACTGTTCCGTCATACTCATATTTAAAGTTTTTCCAAAGCGTCTGGGACGGGTGATCAACGTCACATCATCATTGCTCTCCCACCATTCCCGGATAAAATCTGTTTTATCCACATAAAAAATATTTCTCATCCTTATTTTTTCAAAATCCTGGATTCCGATTCCGATTGTCTGTCTCATCCCGTTCCTCCTGTTTTATTCTCATAAATTAACTGCCAATATATGCAAAACCTGTCTTTTATTACATGAGCGGTAAACATAGAAATAATGCAGACAGCCGTCTCATAATCAACTATCTGCATTATAGCATTTCTTTACATATATGTAAACCAGGTGTTCATCTCCGATTCCTGCAATTCCGAAAATCAACTGGGCCATCTCCCCTCCGAAATCAATTCCCTGGGGATACTGTACCAGAACAATTCCTGTCTTTTTCACGCAGCCCTTAGCCTCTGAAGTTCCGTGGGGGATTGCAATCCCCATGCTCATATAAGTGGTCACCAGCTTCTCCCGCTCCACCATGGCATCCGCATAGGCATCTTTTACACATCCCTGTTTCACCAGCAAAGCCCCTGCTGCCTATATTGCGTCTTCTTTGGAAACAGATGTCTGGTTTAACCCAACTCCCTTTTCATCTATCACCCTGTTTTCCAAAGTTTCTTCCGTTTCTTTTATTTCTTCTTTTGCCTCCTGTTTCTCTGCCTCCGCATTTTCCGGCTCTGAGGTTTTGCACAATTCCTCATACAGTGCATCTAGGGAAGGGTCAGCCAGAAAATTTCTTTTACTTCGCCTTTTGACTCCGCTTTCATCCTCCTTGATTTCCGGCAATTCATACTCATCCACCCTCAAATCATTTGCTCCGTGAAGTCTCACTGCTTTTGTTTTGTTTAGTTGTTGTTTCAACAATTTTATCGAGTAGGGAAGATTTATCTTTCCCTACCCGCCGTGCGGGGCGCACGCTCCGTAAGCAGCAAATTCATCTATGCGCCCCTGCACATAAAAAAGACTGCAGCTCTTCGCCGCAGCCTTTTCATAAAAATCTATTTACTTAAATCCAGACTTCTGATTTTATTCCGCAAAGGAAGCACATAGGAGGGAGAGACAGAGAGCTCATCCACCCCCATCTTAAGAAAACGCTCTGTAAGTTTAAGATCCGCCCCCAGTTCCCCGCAGATGCCCACCCAGATATTTTCCTTATGGGCATTTTGGCACACCAGGTCAATCATCCGCAGCACCGCCTCGTGGTGGGGGTTAAAAAAGGAATCAAGTTTGGGATTCTGCCGGTCTATGGCCATGGTATACTGGGAGAGGTCATTTGTCCCGATGCTGAAAAAGTCAACTTCTTTTGCCAGCAAATCGCTTATCATCACAGCGGCAGGGGTTTCTATCATAATCCCCTCTTCTATGTCATTATAGTTTATATTTTCTTTTTTCAGCTCCGCCCTCACTTCCGCTGATATTTCTTTTATCCTTTTTACCTCCTCAAGAGAAGTTATCATGGGGTACATAATGGCAAGCTTTCCAAACTCCGAGGCCCGGTATATGGCCCTTAGCTGGGTCTTAAAGATATCCGGCCTTTGCAGGCAGATTCTGATTGCCCGAAGCCCCATAGCGGGATTTTCCTCTTTGTCCAGGTCAAAATAATCCGCCTGCTTATCCGCTCCGATATCTAAAGTCCTTATAATCACACGTTTTCCCGCCATGGTTTCCGCAGCTTTTTTATAAATCATAAACTGCTCTTCCTCTGTGGGATATGTACTGCTCTCCAAGTAAACAAACTCACTTCGGAAAAGCCCGATGCCCCCGGCATCATTGGCAAGGACATAGGCCAAATCCTTTACGTTGCCGATATTTGCATACACAAGAACGGTTTTCCCGTCTTTTGTAATATTTTCCTGTCCCTTAAGTTCCAAGAGAAGTCTCTGTTTTTCCAGTTCCTCATCCTTGGCTTTCTTTAAATCCGCCAGGGTCTTTTCATCCGGCTCCACATAGATAACCCCGGCAAAGCCGTCCACAACAGCCATTTTCCCCTCCAATTCCGGAGAAAGTTCAATATTTACCCCAATAAGGGCCGGGATGTTCATGGTGCGGGCAAGGATTGCCGTGTGGGAATTGGTGGAACCGTGGACTGTGACAAAGGAAAGCACCATGTTTTTGTCAAGCTGTACCGTTTCGCTGGGGGCCAAGTCATCTGCAAGGATAATGGAAGGCTCCTGGGAAACATCTTTTGTCCCTTCCGCATCGGAAAGGATTCTTACCACCCGCTCGGAAATATCCTTAACGTCAGCCGCCCGCTCTTTCATATAGGCGTCATCCATAGAGGAAAACATTTCCGCAAAATTGTCTGCGGTGATGCCTACGGCGTATTCCGCATTGACGCTTTGTTTTGTGATAATATTTTCAATGGAATCCACATAATCCCCGTCATCAAGCATCATCTGATGGATTTCAAATATGGCGGCGTTTGCCTCCCCCACTTCCACTTTTGCTTTCTCATATAACTGGGCAAGCTGGTTTTTAGCCGTCTCTTTGGCCTCCTCAAAACGCTTGATTTCCTTATCCGTATCTTCAATTTTTCGTCTGACAATGCTCTGTTCCCTTTTTGTCATAAGGTGTATTTTCCCAATTGCAATTCCGCCATAGACACTTTTGCCGCTATACTTCTCCATTCTAAACCCTCCTTATTTTTGCCCGCCCGGTTCTTACCAGGCGGGCCTACAAACGGACTTTTGCAGTTTTACAGATTTGCCTTTAAAAATTCCTCCAGTTTTGCTGCAGCAGCCTCCTCATCTTCCCCTTCCACCGTAACGGTGATTTCCTGTCCTTTTTTTACCGCAAGGCCCATGACACCAAAAATTTTCTTTGCGCTTACCGTTTTTCCGTCTTTCGTAATTTTCACATCAGATGCAAAAGACGCTGCCGCCTTTACAAACTCTCCTGCCGGTCTTGCATGGATTCCTTCTGGGTCTGTGATGACATACTTGAATTCTTTCATTTTCATATCCTCCTAAGATTTTTTATTTTGTAATTGGTTTCTTTAATACTGCCAGTAAAAACATGGTGACAACAGAGCCTGCTGCCAGAGCTAAAAGGTACATGGGCCAGTTCCCCACCACCGCAAATACGAAGATTCCGCCATGGGGCGCCATAAGGGTACATCCAAATAACATGGACAGTGCGCCGGATATGGCTGCCCCCGCTGCCGTCGCCGGAATTACATGAGCCGGGTCTGCCGCCGCAAAGGGGATTGCCCCTTCCGTGATAAAGCATAAGCCCATCACGTAGTTGGTAAGTCCTGAATTTTTCTCCGCCTCGTTAAAGCGATTTTTAAAAAATGTAGTGGCAAGGGCGATTCCGATAGGGGGAACCATTCCTCCAATCATAACTGCCGCCATAATATCGTAATTGCCGTTTGCAATCGCCATGGTTCCGAAAACATAAGCAGCTTTATTGATAGGGCCTCCCATATCGATAGCCATCATTGCCCCAAGGACAATGCCAAGCACCACTTTGGAACTGCTGCCCATGGCATTTAACAAATCCGCCAGGGAAGAATTTACAATCCCGATTAAGGGGTTAAATACCAGAAGCATCAATGTCCCCATTAGAAACACCCCAAGTACCGGGTACAAAAGCGTAGGTTTGATTCCGTCTAAACTCTGGGGAAGCTTATCAAAGGCTTTTCTTAAAAATACCATGATGTATCCCGCTGCAAAGCCTGCCACCAAAGCCCCTAAAAATCCGGAAACCGTATTTCCCTGGGAACCGAACACCGTATTTTGAATAAATCCGTTCAGCCCAGTGTAGGTTAAAGACTGGCCGCCTTCATCCACCCAGCTTAAAAGGGCATTTCCGTTTGCCGCTAAAATTCCTCCCACAAAACCAGCCGCAAGTCCCGGACGGTCTGCAATGCTGTAGGCGATATATCCTGCCAGCACCGGAAGCATCAAGCCAAATGCCGCCTCACCGATGGTTTTAAAAAATGCGGCAATGGGAAGATTTTTTCCAAAATTCCCGGGGTTAATGCTGAAATCATCCAGCAAAAATGCAAGAGCGATAAGGATTCCTCCTCCGATGACAAAGGGCAGCATGTGGGAGACACCGTTCATCAAATGCTTGTAGAGGGAATGGCCCAGCCCTTCGCTTCCTGCCGGCGCATCCTCTTCACTTCCTGCCCCGTCAGCAGAGAAAATGGGGGCATCTCCCGCCATGGCCCGCTTCACCAGGGCATCCGCCTTGCTAATTCCGTCTGACACCTGGACTTTTATCAGTTTTTTCCCCGCAAAGCGCTCCAGGGGAACATTCACATCACAGGCGATAATCACACAGTCCGCTTCTTTGATTTCCTCCGGGGTAATCACGTTTTTTGCCCCGCCGGAGCCCCTTGTCTCCACCTTTATGGAGCAGTTATTGGCAACTGCCGCCTTCTCCAATGCCTCCGCAGCCATATAGGTGTGGGCGATTCCCGTGGGACATGCAGTGACCGCAAGAATACTGCACTTAGCGTCTGACACCACTGCGCCGTAGGAATCGATTCCTTTACTCTCCTCGTCGGCGTCGTCGATAATTTTCAGAAACTCGTCCACGGAGCCTGCATTTTTCAGGCTGTCAGAAAACTCCTCATCCATCATCATTACGGAAAGCTTTCCCAAAACATCCAGATGTACGTTATCCTCTGTATTTGGGGCTGCGATAAGGAAAATCAGATGGGCGGGCTCCCCGTCCATGGAGTCAAAATCCACGCCGTCCTTTAAAACCATAGCCGCCAGCCCCGGCGCTGTCACCGCATCGCATTTTCCGTGGGGAATGGCAATCCCCTCCCCCATGCCTGTGGAGCCTTCCTCCTCTCTGGCAAGCACCTTGTTTTTGTATGATTCCCTGTCTTTTATCTTGCCGCTTTTACACATAAGTTCCACCATTTTGTCAATGGCTTCTTCTTTGGATGATGCTTTGCCGTTAATATCAATGGCCCGGCGGTCAAGTAAGTCTGTAATCTTCATAAATTTCTCTCCTCCTATATGCAGTCTAACTATTTTAACAACTCAAATGATTGATATACCTGCTCTATCTCTTCCTTGGTTGCAAGAAGTTCTGAAAATGCACTGGCGCTTCCAGCCGAAAGCCCCATTTTAAATGCATGGGCGTAATCTGTTTTTTCACACCATCCGGCAATAAACCCTGCCACCATGGAATCCCCCGCACCCACGGAATTTTTCACTTTCCCTTTAGGGGCTTCGCTCATAAAAACTTCTCCGTTTTCTGCAATTAGAACCGCCCCTTCCCCCGCCATGGAAACCAGCACATTTCTGGCCCCCATTTCCTGGAGTTTCTTTCCGTAGGGGACAACTTCTCCCCGTTTCGTTAAAGTCACACCGAAAATTTCTCCCAGTTCATGGTTATTGGGCTTTACTAAAAAGGGCTTGTAGGGCAATACATTTAAGAGAAGCTCCTTTGTGGCGTCCACAGCAATCATTATGTCCCTGTCTGCAAGCATTTTCATAATGTCGCTGTAGAGGGAATCTGACATGGAGCTTGGTATACTCCCCGCTAATATCAGGATATCCCCGTCTTTTAGACCGTTCAGCTTATCCATAAGCTGCTCCACCGCCTCCTGGCCAATCACCGGCCCCGCAGCGTTTATCTCCGTCTCCTCCCTGGACTTTATTTTTACATTAATCCGGGAAATCCCCTCTTTTAGTTCAATAAAATCGCTTTTTCCCCCCAGGGCTTCAAAGCTCCTTTTAATTTCCGCCCCTGTAAACCCTGCTATAAATCCAAGGGCAGTGTTTTCCATGCCCAGATGATTTAAAATCGTGGAAACATTTAAGCCTTTTCCCCCGGGCAGAAGCTGTTCAAATGTGGAACGGTTTGTCATTCCGGGCTCTAAGTTTTCCACGCCTATGGCATAATCAATGGCAGGGTTAAACGTAACTGTGTAAATCATGGCACATCTCCTTTCCGTCACCTTCCGTCAAAATAATATTTGGACACTCCTCGTATCCTCTTACTTTTTTCTCTGTTATAATCAGGGCATCCTCAAACTCTGCAAATTTTACCGGGCTGATGGAATCAAATTTGGAGGAATCTGCCAGAACATAGGGCTTTTTGCAATGCCACAATGCCGTGTGCTTAACCCCGGCTTCCTCTCTGTCCGGCGTGGTAAATCCCGCCTTTTTATGAATTCCGTTTGTTCCCCAAAAACCAAGGGTAAAATTGTAAAGGGACAATGATTCTATAGCCCCTGCCCCCACCACAGCTTCCGTAGTGCCTTTCAGCTTTCCTCCCACAAGATAAACCTCAAAGCCTTTATGGGAAAGCTCACGGCCATGGTTCACTGCGTTCGTCACATAAATCGCGTTTTTTTCCACAATGTAATCAAGAATTAGTTCCGTTGTAGTCCCGGCATCTATGTATACAAAATCATCTCTTTTAATCAGTGAAGCCGCATATTTTGCAATCTTCCTTTTCTCTTCCAGATGCACCACGCGCCTGTCTTTTACCTCGTCGTCCCTCATCTGAAAGGAAGTATTCACAGATACGGCTCCGCCGTGGACTTTCATCACTTCCCCCATGGAATCCAGTGTGACAATATCTCTCCGAATCGTTGACTCAGAAGTTTCCAGATATTCCATAAGTTCCTGAAGTGTTGCACTTCCCTGCTCATTGACCCTTTCTTTAATCCGGGCCATTCTTTCCTCTGCCAGCATTTTTTGTCCCCTCCTTTCCTGTTTTCCTTTGATGAACTAATTATAGCATCAAAAACATTCATAATCAATCATGTTCATTCACAAAACTTCAAAATCATTTTTGTGCAAAACAAACAAAAACGGTCAAAATCAATCACGATTTTGACCGTTTTCTTTTTCCCGGTTTCCCAGGTCTCTTCTTTTTTACTGAAAATCCAAAGCTCCCCAGCTTTTTTCCCAAATCAAAATATTCTCCATGGGAGTAGGCCGCAAGGCCAGCGCTGTTTAAATGAAATTTCCCTGAGGCATCCATATATTTATCATCTACCTGGACAGACACAACCTCCGCCAAAAACATATCATGGCTTCCCAGGGGAAGAATGTCTTTCACTTTACACTCTATATTTACCGGACTCTCGGCAATAGAGGGGGCTTTCACTTTTAGAGAAGGTTCCGGCGTAAGATGCATCGCCTGAAATTTATCCGTATCCCTCCCGGAGCGCACCCCGCAGAAATCTGTGGCAAAAACCAGCTCCTTTGTCACTAGATTTATCACAAACTCACCGGTTTCCTTTAGTATGGAATAGGAATACCTCTCCTTTCTTACGGATATGGACACCATAGCCGGGGAGGAACACACGGTTCCCGCCCAGGCCACGGTAATAATATTAGGCTTTTCCCCCGGTCTTTGGCAGCTTACCATAACCGCCGGAAGGGGATAAAGCATATTTCCCGGTTTAAATACCTGTTTCATATTATTTTTCCTTTATAACTGGGCTAAAGTCTCCAGGGCATGGTTTCTTAAGATTATCTTTCCATGCTCCTCTAAATAATTGCTTCTGCTGCTGTCTTTTTCAATAGAATCGGCATACTCCATGGAAGATGCCACAAATTCATAAATATACTGTCTGCTGCTCTGGTTTAAATCCGCCCAGAGAAAATACTGCTTTTTCTTATCCAGATAATAAAGACGGCTTTTGGCTTTCTCCGTGCCGGGCAGAACTCTGCAGAAATCCCTTACCCGGGCAAAGGACACAAAATTCACCAAATACACGTATCCTTCTGCGTCCCTGCTGCTCTCTTTCTGTTTTGTCTCCCCCTGGCTCAGTTCTTTTAACACGTCCAGTTCATCTTCTTTTTCCTGCTGGATGCCTGCCTGCCTGTTTGACAGCATGTTCCGAAGATGTTCAATTATTTCTGAGCCGTTTACCTGGCTCTCCGTAAAAGTGAGGACTATCTCATCCTCCGACATAATCGCCGCCTGAATCGACATCATATTGCCGGAGGTACGGAATCCCACTTCCTCCTCTGCTATGTGAATCAATTTTTCCAGAAAATTTCTGGCATTCGGGGTATTGGTAAAAAAATCGTCAAGCCCCACTCCGTTTCTGGCCAAATCCTCTTGTGTGAGGGTACACCGAAGCGCCCCTTCTCCTATTTTTTCAAATTTCATTTCATCACATCCTTTACCTACTCCTGCATGACTGCCATGAGGGATGGTATTAACTGCTTTTTCCTGGATACCACACCTTTCAGCAAATACCCCTCCGCCTCTTTGCTGGCGGAAAAAGCTTTCCCGATAATCGCCTCCGCCTGATCTCCGGCAAAAAGCAATATAGTGGATTCCTCTATAATATCTGTGAGCATCAAGAATATCATATCCAGTCCGTTTTTGTCCAGGGCAACAGCAATATAATTATTTAATCTCTCCCGGACAGATTCCAATTCTTCCCTGCTCATAGCGCTAAGCTGCGCCACTCCAAAATTATATTCTCCTGCTGTAAATTTCTTAAAATCCTGATAAAAAATTTCTTCCGGCGTTTTCCTGCAAAAATCACTGCCCGCCTGAAACATATTCTTTGCAAGCTGTTCAATATCAATTCCGGCAATATTCCCCAGTTCTTCCGCTGCCGCCCTGTCTGCCGAGGTACATGTGGGAGAACGGAACATCAAGGTATCTGATATTATAGCAGCCAAAAGCAGCCCTGCGATTTTTTCTGGAATTTCCACATCTTTTTCCTGGTACATCTGGAAAATAATGGTAGAAGTACATCCCAAGGGCTGGTTTCTGAAAAGCACCGGAGAGATAGTCTCTAAGCTTCCCAGCCTGTGATGGTCAATAATTTCCAAAATCTCCGCACCGTCAATTCCGTCCACCGCCTGGCTTTTTTCATTGTGGTCTACCAGTATTACCTTTTTTTTCTGCATATTTAAAAGATTTCTCCGGGAGATCATTCCTGCATAATCCCCCTCCTCGTCAAGAACCGGGAAATCCCTGTGCCTGACCTTGGACATAATCTCTTTTACATCATCCACATAGTCTTCCAGATCAAAGGAAATGATGCCGTCTTTTGTCATAAAATATTTAATGGGCATACTCTGGTTGATTAACCGGGCCACCGTAAAGGTTTCATAGGGCGTCCCTATCACAACGCAGTCCCTTTTTTCTGCCGCTTCCAACACTTCTTTGCTCACGGCAAATCCGCAGCAAACCACGATACAGCTTGCGTTCAATTCGATGGCCTTCATCTGGGATTCCAGCGTGTCTCCCAAAATCACCAGATCATCCTTCTCCACATGCATCTCCATCCAGTCAGGGCCTGTGGACACAACCACTTTCCCTTTCACAAAATAAGCATGCTCATTTCCCGATAAAATATTTCCCTCAATGGTCTCCAAAATATTCTTATACTGGGTTTTTGCAGTAGCAAGAACATGATTGTCATAGACATCCATGTAGGATGTGGCAATATCGCTTGTAACGATAAGACCTTTTATTTTGTGATTTTGCCCTGTCACCGGAAGGGTAACCACATTTTCCGTCTTCATCAGCTCCCATGCCCGTTTCAGGGAAATGTGGTCGTCTACCCCTGCAGTCTGCCGGAAAGAGATATCCTTAATCTGGGCACCCACATCTGTCACAAGCTCCGGCTCCTCCACCTGAAACTTTTCCAGAACATATCTGGTTTCCTCATTCACATTCCCTGCCCGCTTCGCTACAAAACGGACATTTTCTGTCTTGTTTTTTAAATCCGCATATGCAATCGCTGCACAGATGGAATCCGTGTCAGGATTCTTATGCCCAATCACCCACACCTGTTTTTCCTGTTTCAACTCCACCCCGTTCCTCTCCGGCACTTTTCACCCACGCTATGACTAATAGGGCTGCCCCACAGAGCCTTGTCTGCTGCTCTTGTGACACCCCTATTTTAAGTTCTGCTATCTATCCTATTCCATTATCCAAAAAAAGTTCCTAAAATAATCCGAAAGTGCGCAAAATCAATACAATGACTCCCACCAGGTTTACAATGGCAACTGCGGAAACCACTTTCAGATACCCTTTTACAGCCATCAGATCAGATACTTCAGACTTCACCAAATCCAGCTTCTTATCGGATTCCTCAAATAATGTCTGGATATTACGGTAACATTTCACATTCTCCGTATGTATCTTGTCGTTTAAGTCCCCTTTTAACTTGTCAAAAGGCTCCTGAATCCCGGATACACTTCCTGAAATCTTCTCATTCTGCTCATCGATAATCTTTCTGATTTCCTCATTTTGGCTGTCAATGAGTTTTTTCACTTCCTCATGCTGTTCCGTGCTGTTTAAGGCATTCTCTGCAAGGCGCTCGGCAAAAGTCTCATTCAGTTCTTTCATCTTGGCGTCTACCTGGCCGATTAAATCCCTCATCTTGGAATCCACCTGGCCTACCATGCCGTCAATCTGGCCTCTTACCCCTTCTACAACTTTATCCGCCGCATCTTTTTTCTCGTCCAGCATATCGGAGAGTTCCTTTGCTTTCCCCTCTCTCTCCTCCACAATCTCCTGAAGTTCCTGTACTTTTGTCTCCTTTGTCGCCAGAAGGCTCTGAAGCTGCTTTGCCTTTTCCCTGAACTCATCTATCTGGCTCAATAAAAAATCTTCTTTTTCCACGTTCTCTCTAATCCTTTCCCTTTTTATCCCGCGGCAGATATTCTGTTTTTCTGCCGAAATTTGTCAAAATATTACCTTCTGTGCAATTATTGTAGCATTATCACCAAATCTTGTAAAGAGCGGATTTCCATTTTACAATCAAGTAGGGGAAAATTTCCCCTGCTCGCCGCGCAGCTCATGGGCCGCATCAGCGGCACACTTCCTCTGCATGAGCATGCGCATAAAACACCAAATCCCCCGGAAAGCGGAGGATTTGTGCTAATCAATGCTATAACATATATTTTACATTACTTTGGCATGGGGTATTTTTCCTTTAATTCCGAAAGTTTCTCATACCTCGTCTGTACTTCTTTTTCTGATTTTTCAAACAATTCCCTGGCCCTGTCAGGATTTGACCGCATAAGGGCGTTAAACCGCACTTCTCCCTTTAAAAACTCCATATAATCCCCGGAAGGCTTTTTGCTGTCTAAATGGAATACCGGATTCTCTATGGCTCCCACAGGGGGCTGATACCGGAAAAGGTGCCAATGCCCTGTCTCCACGGCTTTTTTCTCCTCCTGCACCGCTAACATCATTCCCGCTTTGATACCCTGGTTGATACAGGGGGCATAGGCTAAAATCAGGGAGGGCCCGTTATAATTTTCCGCCTCGGTAAAGGCCCGGACGCACTGGTTATAGTCCGCCCCCATGGCAACCTGGGCCACAAACACATCCCCGTAGCTCATAGCCATTAAGGCTAAGTCTTTTTTCTTCCCCTCTTTTCCCCCTGCGGCAAACTGGGCAATGGCGCCTCTTGGGGTGGATTTGGATGCCTGTCCTCCGGTGTTGGAATAAACCTCCGTGTCAAATATTAATATATTTATATTTCTTCCGCTGGCCAGTACATGGTCTAATCCCCCAAAGCCGATATCGTAGGCAAAACCGTCCCCGCCGAATATCCACTGGGATTTTTTCACCAGGAAATCTTTTTTCTTTAAAATTGCCTCCCCCTGCTCACACTGGCACATAAGAAGCTCTCCGATTAATTTTTCCGCCGCCTCTTTATTTTCCATGCTGTTGTCATAGGTGCTAATCCACTCCCCTGCAGCCTGGCGCAAAGACTCTATCTTTGTCTCCCTGGCAAGTTTCCGCACCTCTTCTTTTAAATTGCCCCGAATGGTATCGGTGGCAAGGAGCATACCCATTCCAAATTCCGCAGCATCCTCAAACAAAGAGTTTGACCACACAGGCCCCTGGCCTTTTTCATTTATGGTATAGGAGGTTGCCGGGGAGGAGTTGCCCCAGATGGAGCTGCACCCTGTGGCGTTGGCAATATACATCCTGTCCCCAAAAAGCTGAGTGGCCAGTTTTGCATAGGCAGATTCTCCGCATCCCGGGCAGGCCCCGTGGAATTCCAACAGGGGCTGTCTGAACTGGCTTCCCTTCACAGTGGCAGGATTGGTCTTTTTCAGCAAATCTTCCTTTTTTCTTAAAGTCCTTCCGTAGTTAAAATATTCCTGTTTCCCATACTGCCCTTCCACAGGCTCCATCACCAGGGCCTTTTCCCTTGCAGGGCAGCATGCTGCACAGTTCCCGCAGCCGGTACAGTCTAAGACAGATACGGTTATGGCAAACTGATATTCCTTTTCCCCGGTCATATCTAAAGTGCGCATACCGGAAGGTGCCTTTTCCCGCTCCTTTTTGTCAAGGACTGCCGGGCGGATAACCGAATGGGGGCACACGTAAGAACAGATATTGCACTGAATGCAGTTTTCGGGAATCCAGTTTGGCACAGTCACCGCCACATTCCGCTTCTCAAAGGCCGTGGTACCGGAGGGGGCATGTCCGTCGGCGTAAGGCACAAATACAGAGACGGGAAGCTTATTTCCCTCAAAAGCATTGACTGCCCTCTGGATGTTGTTTACATAGTCCTCCTGCTCTTCGTTTTCCCCTTTCACTTTTTCCCCAAACAAATTGTCGCTCTCTTCGCTGACCCAGCCCTCATTGGGTTCCACTTTCTGTACGCCTTCCATACCTGCGTCTATGGCGGCATAATTCTTTTGCACTACCTCGTCTCCCTTTTTCCCGTAGGTGGCTTTTACTGCCTCTTTTAAAAGTTTCGTCACTTCATCCTGGGGCAGAATATTTGTAAGTTTAAAAAATGCCGCCTGAAGAATCGTGTTTATCCTTGTGGTTCCCATTCCTGTTTCCTGTCCGATTTTCACCCCGTCAATGACATACAACTGGATATGGTGCTCATAGATAAAACGCTTTACCTGTTTCGGGAGATGTTTCTCCACTTCCTCCGGTTTCCAAGGGCAGTTTAAGAGAAAGATTCCCCCGGAAACCACATCCTGAACCATATTGTAAGTCCAGAGATAAGAAGGCTTATGGCAGGCCACAAAATCCGCCTTTTCCACAAGATAAGGGGAACGGATTTTATGTTTCCCGAACCTTAAATGGGAAACGGTAAGGCCGCCGGATTTTTTGGAATCATAGTCAAAATACGCCTGGGCGTAAAGATCCGTATGATTTCCGATAATTTTTACGGAGTTTTTATTGGCGCCCACGGTACCGTCTGCCCCCAATCCCCAGAATTTGCAGCTGTAAACTTTTTCATTTAAATTATCGGGGGTCTCTTTTTCCTCCAAGGAAAGATTTGTCACATCATCCCGGATACCAATGGTAAACTCTTTTTTGTCTTTATTTTCAAATACCGCCAGAATCTGACCTGGGGTGGTATTTTTGGAGCTTAATCCGTAACGCCCCCGAAAGACTTTTATCCCCTCCACATTATGCTGTTTTAATGCGGCAAGGACATCCAGATACAAAGGCTCCCCTGCTCCCCCCGGCTCTTTCGTCCTGTCTAAGACAGAGATTGTCTCCGTGGCTTTGGGAAGAACTCTCACCAGGGCCTCACTGCAAAACGGGCGGTACAGGTGAACTTTTACCATTCCCACCTTCTCGTTTTTCGTAATGAGATAGTCCACTGCCTCCTCTATGGTTTCGCACACGGAGCCCATGGCGATAATCACATGTTTTGCATCACTTGCTCCATAGTAATTAAACAGATGATAATTGGTGCCAATTTTATCGTTCACTTTTTTCATATAGGATTCCACCAGGGCGGGAATTTTATTGTAGTGCTCATTGGACGCCTCCCGCACCTGGAAATAGGTGTCAGGGTTTTGGGCCTGGCCCATCAGGCAGGGATGCTCCGGGTTAGGGCTTGCTTTTCTGAATTCCTCCGCTGCCTCCCTGGGAAACAAGTCCCTTAAATCCGCCTCGTCCCACACAGAAATTTTCTGGATTTCGTGGGAGGTGCGGAATCCGTCAAAGAAGTTGATAAAGGGCATTCTTCCCTCTATGGCCGCACAGTGGGCCACCGGGGATAAATCCATCACCTCCTGGACAGAACTTTCACAGAGCATTGCCGCCCCTGTCTGCCTGCAGGCATAGATATCCGAATGGTCCCCAAAAATGCTGAGGGCGTGGGCCGCCACAGTCCTTGCCGCCACATGGAAAACTCCCGGCAGCCCCTCCCCTGCAATTTTATATAGGTTTGGAATCATTAAAAGAAGCCCCTGGGAGGCTGTAAAGGTGGAGGAAAGGGCCCCGGCGGTTAAGGCGCCGTGAACTGCCCCGGCGGCCCCGGCCTCCGACTGCATTTCGGAAATCTCCACCTTATTTCCAAATATATTTTTCCTTCCCTCCACAGCCCAGGCTTCCGCCACCTCCGCCATAACAGAGGATGGGGTGATGGGGTAAATTGCCGCCACATCTGTGTAAAAATATGCCACATGGGCGGCAGCATGGTTGCCGTCCATGGTTGCTCGTTTTCTTTCCATAGCAAATTCCTCTTTTCATTTTTTTATAGGATTTCCCGTTTTTATGGAAAGAATACATATTGTTTCTATTGTATCGTAATGATTTTTCTGTAATTACTCCTCAAAAGTGATTTCTTTTGCATAGACTGCTTTCTCTGGAAGATTTTCCCAGTTTTCTGCTTGGCACTCATCCATATAAGTTACGTAATCACAGATATATACGGTAACTTTTGACACGTCCCTCTGATAGATATTGTATATCTCTGCATAGCCGCCCTGGGATTCTAAAGGCTTGCCCTGGGCATCACGGATTGCAACAAAGTAATCCGCCATGCTCTCTCCCTCCGGCAAAATAGCCTCCGCCTGGATTTCATAGGGGGTTTTTGTGATTTTTGCAATGCCAAATCCATTTTCATCTCTTTCATTGATTTCTTTTACAATGCAATCAGAATTATCTTTTTTGATATCCAGGGTAAAGTTCCAGTTTCCCTCAATGCATTCCGGGATTTGTATATGTTCTCCTGGATGGTCATAGTCCCCTGTCCAGGTATAACTGTCAAAAATTTTATCAATACTTAGCTGATACTGGAATTTATCCGGCATTCCGATTCTCCTGAAATGCTCATCCCAGTTTTCTACTGTTATCTCCCCATCATAGTCTGGCGTTAAATCCTCTACAAATTCAGATGCATCTATGCGAATAATCCCTGTAAATGTACAGTCATCTTCAAAGGCGCCCTCTATAAAATAAGGTGACGGCATTCCTAAGCCATCTGAAAAAGCCAGCCCAACGCTTTCTGCCACGTCTGCTGTGGCTGTAGAATGAATCCCTATAGTGCTATAATCCCACTGACCCATGGATTCCTCTATAAACTCTTTTGATAAGGGTTCTTCTGTCTTTATCTGAATTCCGATATAAAGCGCCATATCATTGCAGTATATTTCTCCCAGCGAAATTGTCGCTCCATTGTCCGTCTGAACATAGGGACTCTCCGCCTCTGCAGATTCCTCCGTCCCCTCTTCCGTTCCGCTTTCCGGAATCAGTTTTTCCGAACGACTGCTGTAGTCCCCTTTGTAAGATACCTTCTCCTCCACCTCTTTAAAAAACGATCCCATAATAGGAAGTTTTGCCGCCAAAGCCGGATTTGCCGCACAGAAAACTATCATTAATGCAAAGGACGCCGCCATAAGGGAAACTCCGGCAAAAACTTTTTTCATTCTCCTGCCTTTTTTCTTTTTCTCCTCCCTTCGGATTTTCCCATAAACCTGCGCCAGCTTCTCATCTACCAACGGACTGTTCAAACTGGTATTCCTAAGTACATCCCTGTATTCCTGATTTGTATATTCTCTCATATAAGCCTCCTGCATCTAAATTGTTTGTTGTCTCTTTTTTGATTGAGTGTCAGCATATCAGCTTCATCTTTTCCCGGAGTTTTTCTTTCCCCCGGTGCAGCCTGCTTTTCATCGTACTCTCCTTTTTGCCAAGCAGTTCGCCGATTTCCTTTGCGGTAAAATTTTCCCCGTAATAGAGCTGAAAAATCACCCGGTCCTCCTCCGGAAGGGAGGAAATCATATCCGCAAACTCCACCCCTGCCATCTCATAACTCTCCTGGGCAATCTCCGGGAAATTTTCTAACCCTGTCGTTTTCCTGTTCTCATTGTACATGCGGTTACAGTTGTTAATGAGAATCCGAACAAGCCATGTCTTAAAATATTCCGGCTTTTTTAATTCCCGGATGTGCTCATAGGCATCCGCCACTGTCTGTGCAACGGCGTCCGCCACATCTTCCTCATTCTGGAAAAAGCCATAGGCAACACGCATTAATGTCTGTTTGTTTTCTTCCATCAGGCGTATAAAACAGTCGGCACTGCCCTTCTGCGCCCGCCGTACCAATACTTTCAATCTTTTATCCTCCGTTTCTTTTTAATAACAGTTTCTGACGTCAGCTTTTTTGTTTTACAACTATTAGATTGGAAAAAGTGGAAAATAGATGCATAGAATTTTTACTTTTTTCAATAGTATGGCAAAAAATATGGATACTGTAAAGAAGCATGAAAAAAAGATGTTTCAGGAATTATCGCTCCTGCACTCAAACGAAATAAAATCCAAAGATGCCTAGACGGGTGTGTAAGCCTATACCAGTGTGCGAATCTTTTAAGCATAAGTTGCCTGTATGGTAATCGCTGATATAGCGGCACCCATTTTTTAATCCCAGAACGAATCATTTCGTTTAAAAAAGGCATGGCCCAATCAGCCATGCCTTTTCTCTTTACAAATTATTTGTATAACTCAACCAATCTTAACAGATGCTCATAGCGGTCTTTCGCTGCCTGCTCAGACTCTTTGAACAGTTTTTCTGCTCTGTCCGGGAAGGAACGAGCCAGTCTGCTGTAACGTGTCTCGTTATTTAAGAACTCCTGGTATGTTCCGTCACCAGGTTTGGATGTCAGGGTAAATGGATTCTTTCCTTCTGCCTTTAATGCGGGGTTGAAGGAGAAGAGGTTCCAGTAACCTGCTCCAACTGCTTTCTTCATCTCATCCTGGCAGTGGTTCATTCCACCCTTCACACCGTGGAGCTCACAGGGAGCGTAACCGATGATTAAGGAAGGTCCGTTGTAAGCCTCAGCTTCTGCCAAAACTTTAACTGCCTGTGCCATGTTAGCGCCAAGGGCGATCTGTGCTACATATACATAGCCATAGCTCATAGCGATTTCTGCAAGGCTCTTCTTGCCGATATCTTTACCTGCTGCAGCAAACTGGCAAACCTCACCGATATTGGAAGCTTTGGAAGCCTGGCCGCCGGTGTTGGAGTACATCTCGGTATCGAATACCATAACGTTTACGTTCTCGCCGGAAGCAAGTACATGGTCTAATCCGCCGAATCCGATATCATAAGCCCATCCGTCACCGCCGAAGATCCAAATAGATTTCTTAGCAAGGTAATCTTTCTTCTCAAGGGCTGCCTTAGCGTCCGGGCATCCTGCGGATGCAGCTTTCTCAAGCTCTGCTACAAGCGCTTCCGTTGCAGGGGTATTGGCCTTGGTATCATTCTTTGTCTCCATAAATTTGTCAAATGCAGCTTTTAACTCTGCGCTTGCCTTATCGCTTCCTGCACATTTCTCTGCGCTTGCGATTGCCTGGTCACGGAGAACTCTCTGACCGATTTCCATACCTAAACCATGCTCTGCGTTGTCCTCGAATAAGGAGTTTGCCCAAGCCGGTCCCTTTTGGGAATCTTTATTTACGGTATATGGTGATGTAGCTGCAGGTCCGCCCCAGATGGAAGAACATCCGGTAGCATTGCTGATGTACATATGCTCACCAAATAACTGTGTGATAAGTCTTGCATAAGATGTCTCTGCACATCCTGCACAGGAGCCTGAGAACTCAAGCAGCGGCTGGTTGAACTGAGAACCTTTTACAGTATTGTCTGCAGGCATTCCAGGTTTCTTGCCTACGTTTGCTACCAAGTAATCGAATACCGGCTGCTCTTCTGCCTGGGATTCCTGGGGAACCATAGCGATAGCGCCCACCGGACATACGGTAATACACTCGCCGCATCCCATACAGTCTAAAGGAGATACGCTCATCGTATATTTGTACTCGCTTGCCTTTGGCTTTGTATCTGCAAGTTTGATGTTGCCCGGAGCTGCTTTTACCTCGTCCTCGCTTAACATAAACGGACGGATGGTTGCATGGGAACATACAAATGCACACTGGTTACACTGGATACATTTCTCAGCATCCCAGGTAGGAACCGTTACGGCTGTACCGCGCTTCTCGTATGCTGCTGCACCGTGCTCGAACTGGCCGTCCGGGTTACCCATAAATGCGGAAACCGGAAGGGAATCGCCGTCCATAAGGGAAATGGGATTCATCAGCTCTTTTACCATCTTTACAGTTTCCGGACGTCCCTTTAACTCTGCAGGAGCAGGATCTGCTGCCGGGTTAGACCAGGAAGCGGGAATCTCTACTTTATGTACTGCGTCCACACCTGCATCAATAGCTTTGTAGTTCATGTTGACAACATCGTCACCCTTCTTGCCGTAGGATTTCTTTGCTGCCTGTTTCATAAAGTCAACTGCATCATCGATAGGCATTACATTTGCCAGTTTGAAGAATGCGGACTGTAAAATCGTGTTGGTACGTTTGCCCATACCGATTTCGATTGCCTTGTCGATAGCGTTAATGGTGTATAACTGGATATTGTTGTCGGCAATGTATTTCTTTGCCTCTGCGTTTAAGTGGTGCTCTAACTCTTCGTCTGACCACTGGCAGTTAATCATAAATACTCCGCCTGGTTTTACATCCTGTACCATCTTGAATCCCTTGTTTACATATGCAGGATTGTGACATGCAACAAAGTCAGCCTGGTTAATGTAGTACGGGCTTCTGATTGGCTTGTCGCCGAATCTCAAATGGGAAACGGTAACACCGCCTGTTTTCTTGGAGTCATACTGGAAGTATGCCTGGATAAATTTATCTGTGTGGTCACCGATAATCTTTGTGGAGTTCTTGTTGGCGCCAACGGTACCGTCTCCGCCAAGACCCCAGAACTTACACTCAACCGTACCCTCTGCCGCTGTGATAGGAGCAGGTTTTACTTCCGGTAAGCTAAGGTTTGTCACGTCATCCACGATACCCATGGTAAAGCGTGGTTTCGGAGCGTCTTTCTCCAGCTCTTTAAATACTGCAAATACGGAAGAAGGAGGTGTGTCTTTGGAGCCTAATCCGTAACGTCCGCCTACCAGCACGATATCATTTAATCCTGCCTCACGAAGGGTAGCTGCAACGTCTAAGTACAGAGGATCTCCAAGAGAGCCGGGCTCTTTTGTCCTGTCTAATACGGCAACTTTCTTTGCTGTCTTTGGAAGAGCTTTTACGAAAGCATCGGAAACCCATGGACGGTACAGACGTACCTTAACCAGTCCGACTTTCTCTCCCTTTGCGGTGAGGTAATCGATAACTTCCTCTGCCACATCATTTAAGGAACCCATAGCTACGATTACACGGTCAGCATCCTCTGCGCCGTAGTAATTGAACAGGCCATAGTTTGTCCCAAGTTTTTCATTAATTTTAGCCATATACTTCTCAACAATTGCAGGAAGTTCATTGTAAGCTGTGTTACAAGCCTCTCTGTGCTGGAAGAATACGTCTCCGTTCTCGTGGGAACCACGCATAGCCGGATGCTCCGGATTTAATGCATGTGCACGGAAGGCTGCTACGGAATCCATGTTGCACATTTCTTTCAAATCTGCATAATCCCACTTTTCAATTTTCTGAATCTCATGGGATGTACGGAATCCGTCAAAGAAGTTGATAAAGGGAACTTTACCCTCGATAGTTGCAAGGTGTGCAACAGGGCTTAAGTCCATAACTTCCTGAGGGTTAGTCTCGCAAAGCATAGCGAAACCGGTCTGGCGGCAAGCGTATACGTCGCTGTGGTCACCGAAAATGTTAAGAGACTGGGTAGCTACGGTACGTGCGGACACATCAAATACACAGGGAAGCATCTCGCCTGCAATTTTGTACATATTGGGGATCATAAGTAAAAGTCCCTGGGAAGCAGTAAAGGTTGTGGTTAAGGCACCTGCTGCCAAAGAACCGTGAACAGCGCCTGCTGCTCCTGCTTCGGACTCCATCTCAACCACTTTCACCTGGTTTCCAAAAATGTTCTCCTGTCCTGCTGCGGACCACTGGTCAACCGTGTCAGCCATTGGGCTTGACGGGGTAATTGGGTAAATGGCGGCAACATCTGTAAAGGCATACGCTACATGAGCAGCGGCCGTATTACCGTCCATTGACTGTTTTGCTCTAGACATTTGATTTCCTCCTTAAAAGATTAATGTTGCTAGACTTCATGGCAGTTTCTGTTGGAACTGCCTCTAATATATAAATATATAGAAATTGTGCCAAAAAATCAATAGTTTCGACTACTTTTTTTGGTATAAAATTTAGAACATTAGAACAAGTGTATCTCCATATATGATAGCTTTAAATTTCTTTACTGCATGCAGGGAAATAGGACAACTCCTAAAAAATAGTATGAAATTTACCCCTTTCATATTCCGGTAATTTTTCTAATTTGGCATCCCAATCCCAAATCATATATAATCCACCCATAGAAATTCTATGAAATACGCCAAAAAATGAGGAACCTGAATGAACCAAGCCATACTCCAAACCACCCCCGAACTTAAATTCGCAATCTGTGAAGACAGCCCGGCCCACCTTTCCCATAACCACCAAATCCTCCGGCGAAACTTGGGAGATGCCCAGCCTGTCTTTTCCCTCTACATTTCGGGAAAGGAACTGCTGGATATCCTGATAAAAATGAAATATCCGAAAATAATTTCCCGTAATATCAGCATAACTGTTTCGGGAAACTTCCATGGAATTTCCTATATGGAGCCTATGGACATCTGCATCATATTTTCCAACGCCCTGGACAATGCCATAGAAGCCTGTGAAAAAATTTCGGACAATCCTTATATTTTTCTGGGAATAAAAAAATTTTCCTTATATGCCCGGGCATCAAAACTGCCGAATCAGCAAATCACTGTTCTCCACAAAATCCATAATATTTTGAAATCCCAGACGCTCTAACAATTCCCTGACAAAGGGATTTTCCAAAGGCGTCTTAAATTCTGCCTTCTCCCCGTAAGAATCCACATATCCTCTGCCTTCCTCTGAGGGAATCATAGCTTTTGGGCCGCCCACACAGCCCCCTTTGCACCCCATCCCCTCGAAAAAGTTTGCATTTATTTCACCGTTTTTTACGGCTTCAATCATCTTCTTGCAGTCCGGCACCCCGTCCGCCTGCATAGCATTTACTTTAATCGCCTTATCCGGGTCTAACTGGTTTACCGTCTCTTTCACCGCCTGGCTTACCCCTCCTGTCCTGGCGTAAATCCGCCCGGCTTTTGAGGAATGTTCTTTCTTTTCCTCCTCCAAATCCTCAATTTTCAAATCCGCCGTCTCAAAAATCTCCGCCGTCTCCTGAAACGTCAGCACATAATCCACCGCATCTTTGATATCCTCCTCCTTCGCTTCCCTCTTTTTTGCCATACATGGGCCGATAAATACCGTCACAGCGTCAGGATGGAGTTTCTTTACCACCCTCCCGGCGGCAATCATGGGAGATACTGCACCAGGCACATGGGGAGCCAGCTCCTTGTAAATTCCCCGTATCATGGAAATCCAGATGGGACAGCAGCAGCTTGTAAGCTGGAAATCCCCCTCTTTTTTCACATGACGGTCAAATTCCAGGGCTTCTTTTAATGTGAGGATATCCGCAAAAACCGCCACCTCCACCATACCCTGAAATCCCAGCGCCTTAAAAGCGCTCCGCAGACGTCCCGGAGTTGCTTTTTCCCCAAACTGCCCGGTAAAGGCTGGGGCAATCAAGGCGTACACCGGCCTTTTCCCCTCATCCAACGCCTGTAAAACCGGATAAATTTCCCGGTTCTCCTTGATGTGCCCCAGCTTGCACACATTGACGCAGACGCCGCAGCCCACGCACTTTTTCGGATGAATCATCACTTTCCCCTCTCCGGTCTTTTCTATGGCCCCAAAGTCACAGCTTTTGATGCAGGCAGCCTCCGGCCCGCAGTCTCTACATTCCCCGGAATGAATCACCGGCGCATATTTTTCTGGGTGAAGAAGGCAATCCAAAGACTCATCTTCCTTTTTTCCAACGTCTCTGCCCCTCTCCATTTCCTGCTCTGCAATTTTGTGATATAACTCTTTTAATGTCTTCATGCTCCGCTCCTTTTTTACACGTATTACTCATAACTATCCCCCTTTTTTTAAGCATTATTCCATCCAAGACAATCCTGTGAAATTTTGTCCTGTTTTTTCCTGCAAAATTGACAATTCCATACAAATGTACTATAATGTTTCTGTAGAAAATTAGGTAGTTTTTTAATTATTATTTAAGTTAGAACCATTAACTTTCCTTGTTTTTCTACAAAATTTTACTATTTTTATTATAAGGAGAGAGCTAAAGTGCAGACAATGAAAAATGAAGAAAAACTAGTAAATAATATTATGTTTCTTTATATCCTTGGCGTGGCAGTTTCCGGTTGGGGATTTGTTATGATTATGTTAAACGGCGGAGTCCGGGAATGTATTTTTCTCTTATCTGGCGTATGTGCAGTAATCACCAAACTTCTGGAAAACCAACTGGGCAGCAGGACAAAATATGTATATGCCTGCATTCCCCCCATCATCGGCTCCATTACAATCGCAGTCTGCGCCCCAAGCCCTTCTCCCGGCTATATATGCCTGACTCATTACTATTTTGTGGCTACGCTGCTCCTTGTTCCATATTACAACCAGAAACTGCTGAAAGTGAGCACAATTGTAACCATTGTAGTGAATGCGGCAATGATGTTTGTATGTCCGGAAGGCTATTGGAAACTCCACCTTCCCATCGGATGGCTTTTCACAGGAATTGTATACCTGGTGTTATTTGCTGCATGCTGCTTCATTGTATACCGGGTAACCACTTTGTTCCTGGTAGTGGAAGAAAAGGGAAGCGAAGTGGAAGATGTTTTGGATTCCGTACAGAACCTTTCCCAAAAACTCTCCAGCGCAGGAACTGCACTCTCCCAGGTTTCAGAAAGTGAAAGCGCTTCTGCCGAAGAACTGGCTACAACCAGTGAACAGTTGGTGTTAAACAGCAATATCCTAAGTTCCAAAACAGACGAGAGCATGAACAACCTCAGCGAATTGAAAGAATGGGAAAGCGTTGTGGCTGACAATGTGGAGAAAGTAGAAAATACCTCCAAGGATCTGCTGAATAAATCTATGGAAAATGAAAAGCTTTTAAATGATTTACATAAAATTAACGGCGAAGTTTCGGAATCCATGAAACTCACAACAGACGTGGCACAAAAACTTTCAGATACCGTACAGGAAATCGGTGTTACCTTAAAACTTATCAGCGATATCTCCTCTTCCACTAACCTTTTGGCATTAAACGCCTCCATTGAGGCGGCAAGGGCCGGGGAAGCGGGAAAAGGATTTGCAGTGGTGGCAACGGAAGTGGGCAACCTGGCCAACAGCACCCAGGAATCTTTAAGGGTCGTTGAGTCAGTTATCGAACGGGTACAGCAAAATGTAAGAGAAATTACCATGCAGGTAGAAGAAAACTCCTCCAAACTTGGAACCCAGAATGAGTATTTTGCAAATGTATTCCAGAGTATGCAGGATATGACGGCACTTCTCAACGTCTCCTTAACCGCCATTGGAACCATGGGGGATACGTATAATAAGCAGGCCGAGGTAATTGAACGGACCGTGTCTATTAACCAGGATATCGCAGAGAGCATCCGAAGTGAAAATGAGCAGTTTAATTCTATTAACGCCATGGCTGAGAACAATGCAAGTGATACGGCTGAAGTGGCAAAACAGGCCGGAGCCATCAATGAAATGGTGGACGAAATGAACAGAATATTAAAGCAGGATCCATCTTAAAAACAGTTACGCCATAAATCGCCGCCCAATCTGGGCGGCGGTATTTATTTTACTCCCATCTTCTCACAAAACAGCAGAAAAAGGCTTGCAAAATGGGCAAGTTTATGTAAAATAGAAATGATTGCATATTAACAGGAATTTAAGAAAGAAAGGTAATAGTTATGATACAGGCAAGTAATATCACATTGCGGCTGGGAAAAAAGGCATTATTTGAAGAAGTCAATATTAAATTTACAGAGGGAAACTGCTACGGCTTAATCGGAGCCAACGGTGCAGGAAAATCCACATTTTTAAAAATTTTATCCGGGCAGCTTGAGCCAACCAACGGGGAAGTTATTGTCTCCCCTGGACAACGTCTCTCCTTCTTACAGCAGGACCATTTTAAATATGATGAATTTCAGGTGTTAGACACCGTAATCATGGGCAACCGCCGGCTCTATGACATTATGAAAGAAAAAGATGCTATCTACATGAAAGAAGATTTTTCCGATGAGGACGGCATCCGTGCCAGTGAACTGGAAGCAGAATTTGCTGACATGGACGGCTGGAATGCGGAAAGTGATGCCGCTACCCTTTTAAACGGCCTCGGCATTCCCACAGAGGAGCACTATCTTCTCATGAAAGAGCTCCCCGGCGCCGCCAAAGTAAAAGTTCTTTTAGCCCAGGCCCTCTTTGGAAATCCTGATATCCTCCTTTTGGATGAGCCTACCAACCACCTGGATTTAGATGCCATTGCATGGCTGGAAGAATTTCTAATCAACTTTGACAACACGGTGATTGTGGTATCCCATGACAGGTATTTCTTAAACAAAGTCTGCACCAACATCGCAGATATTGATTACGGAAAAATACAGCTCTACGCCGGAAACTATGATTTCTGGTACGAGTCCAGCCAGCTTCTTGTAAAACAAATGAAAGAGGCAAACAAGAAAAAGGAAGAAAAAATCAAAGAGCTCCAGGAATTTATCTCCCGCTTCTCTGCCAACGCCTCAAAGTCAAAACAGGCGACTTCCAGAAAACGGGCCTTGGAAAAAATCCAGTTGGATGAAATCCGCCCTTCCAGCCGGAAATATCCCTATATTGATTTCCGCCCCTCCAGGGATATCGGAAATGAAGTCCTTATGGTGGAAAATTTAAGCAAAACCATTGACGGGGTAAAGGTTTTGGACAATATCTCCTTTATCCTGGGACATGACGATAAAGTGGCCTTTGTAGGAGGCAATGAATTTGCGAAAACCATTTTATTTAAAATTATTACAGGGGAAATGGAGCCGGATGAGGGATCCTACAAATGGGGAATCACCACCTCCCAGTCCTACTTTCCAAAAGACAACACTGCAATCTTCGACACAGATTTAATTATTGTAGACTGGCTTACCCAGTTCTCCGAAATCAAAGACGCCACCTATGTCCGGGGATTTTTGGGAAGAATGCTATTTGCCGGGGAGGACGGTGTAAAGAAAATGCGGGTCTTATCCGGAGGAGAAAAAGTCCGGGTGCTATTATCCCGAATGATGATTGAGGCATCCAACGTGCTGATTTTAGATGAGCCCACAGACCATTTGGATATGGAAAGCATCACCGCCTTAAACAACGGACTGATAAAATTCCCGGGAGTCATACTCTTCTCTTCCAGGGATCACCAGGTAGTGGAGACGACGGCAAACCGCATTATTGAAATTTTGCCCGATGGAACTATTGTTGATAAGATTACTACCTACGACGAATATCTGGAAAGTGACGAGATGGCGAGAAAACGTTCTGTTTACTCCATGTCCGCTTCCGACGAGGAAGACAATTAAATAAAAAAAGAAGGCAGGACACATAAATCCGCCTTCTTTTTTTATTCAGTTTTACCAAACACTCCCATGTTTTTTTCTTCTTTTTCGTCAGAATTTACAATCCATTCTTTGTTTGTTCATAGTTTATTCATAAATAATTGCTATACTATAATTGTTCAAAGGAACAGTGCTTTTGATAAACAGTGATAAATTTTTTCATAATAGCCTCGGCATCTACGGATGCCGGGGCACTCCTCATTTTATGGCATATTTTCTCCGCCTTGACCTGGAGGGCTGCCACAGCCTCCTTCTTTTTCCAGACACTGCTACACGCAGATAAACACAAAATACCCAAGATAAAAAAGAAGCATTAAAATACCGCTTCCACGGCCTAGCTTTTGCCCCCCGGCACTGCAGATAAGCAGCAAAATCCCCGCTGCTGCTGCCGTCAGCGTATCTGCAAGAAATCCAGAAGAAAACGGAACAGGGATAATCCATGCGGAAAGTCCCACCACAAAGAGGATGTTAAAAATATTGCTGCCCACAATATTCCCTATTGCAATGTCCGCATTCCCTTTTCTGGCAGCGGATACAGAGGTAAACAATTCCGGCAGGGATGTTCCCAAGGCCACGATGGTCAGCCCGATAAAACGTTCACTCATTCCAAGCATTCTTGCAATGGCACTGGCTGCATCAACGGACAGGTTACTCCCTAATAAAATCAAAACTAGTCCCGCAGTTACAGCAAAAATCGAACTTTTCATCCCCTGTGATTTTACCGGAACCTCACCAGGTTCACTCCCTTTTTTTGCAATACAATAAAGATAAAAGAGATAGAGCAGGAAAAACACCAAAAGGACAAACCCGTCCATAAACTGGATTTCCCCGTCTCCTCCCTGTACAAGCAAAAGAAGGGTAACCATTATCATAAAAGGAACCTCATAACGCAAAGTGGATTTTGAAACCGCAAGGGGTGTAATTACCGCCGAAATCCCCAGGATGATGAGCACATTGAGGATGTTGCTCCCTACAATGTTTCCAATGGTAATGTCCGCACTTCCTTTTAGGGCAGCTGCAATGCTCACCGCCGCCTCCGGCGCACTCGTTCCTATTGCCACAATGGTCATTCCTATGACAAGCTGGGAAATCCCGAAACGCTGTGCCAGAGAAGATGCCCCCGACACAAACCAGTCTGCACCTTTCACCAGCATCACAAAACCAACAGATAACAAGAACAGTAACAGAAAAATTTTCATTGTACCATTTCCTCCTAATTTTGTTTTCAGCATTTGTCCCGTTTATAGAAAAAACAACAAAAAAGGCGAGAACAATGCTGTATCACATACAACAAAGTCTCGCCCCTTACTTACAAAACCGGATTTCCAAAGGAAATCGTACTGACGGCAAAGTAAACATGAATATTCATGCGGGCTACTCCCTTTATTTTCCTTACTATAGCACAAGATTTTCCCCCGGTCAACAGTTAATTTATTATCCCGTGATTTTAATGAGAGGATTCCATTCCCACAATTTCAAACATTTCCATCACCCTGCTCTCCCAGGTATGGTGCTGTTTTACTTTTTCATATCCCTTTTTTGCAATCTCTACCCGCTCCTCCTCGTGGGAAAGGTAATATCCTGCCAGCTCCACCAATTCCTCTGTGCTCTCAAAACATACCAAATCTTCCTTATTTTTAAAATAATAAGGAATCTCCGCCTGAAAATTCGTCATTAAAAATCCCCCGCATCCCAACACGTCCCAAATCCGAAGAGGCAGGCCGCTTTTAATATTGGGAATGGTAAAATTCAGGTTAATTTTTGTCTCCCGGAAGACTTTGGGCATCTCGCTCCAGTAATCCAGGGAGCCGCCGTAACGCACCCTGGTAAGTTTTTCCGTATTGCTGTTGCTGTAAATGGTGACAGGGTACTTTTTGGAAAGCTCAATCAGTGCCCTCTGCCGCTGCTCTGCCGCCGTCTTAAACCCTAACACCGTGGTGGAAAAAATCAGCCCCAAATCCGAAAAAGAATCCTGGGATTTTTCCAGTTTAAAATACTGCTGCAATTCTTCTAACACTTCAACGGTAAGCATCTCTTCCAGAATATTGCCGCCGCTTATACACTGCTGTGCCCAGATTGCCGCATCAAAATATCCCTGAAGATATTCCGGAAGGGAAGATTTTAGTCTGTCATAGGAATTGCGCTCGTACAAACTTCCCACAAAAGCAATGTCATTGGCATATAAATAATTGTCACTGCTGTTCTCAAATAGATAGTTAAGCCGTCTGGTATTGGCAGCCAGGGGCAGATAAAAAATATGCTCAAGCCCCATACCTTTAAATTCCAGAAAGTTTGTCTTATCAAAGGTAAAAAAGTAATTACAGGGCTCAAATACAGCTTTGTGGTACATGCTGATTAGGGGACTGTCGCAGGTCCACACCACATAGGGCAGGTTTATATTTGCACAGACCTTTGATATCACTGCAAAATAGTTAATGGAAAACACACAGTCATATCTTTCCAGCTTAACTGCCTGTGACAAAATCTCCTCAAATTGGGGGTCATCGTCATAGGAATCCATGTCATATTCCAAAAATGCCTGATGGTACCCCAGATTTTCAAACGCCTCACACACGTCCGCATAATTGTATGCTTTCCACTTATAAACTAATATCTTCATCATTCATCATAAATGTTTACGATCTCGCCCTCTAAAATCCGGTTCATATTTTTCACAGCACAGAAATTGCCGCACATAGAACAGGTGTCCTCCTTTTCCGGCGCCGCCTCTGCCCGGTACTTTCTGGCCTTTTCCGGGTCTATGGCAAGACGAAACATTTCCTCCCAGTCTAATTTCTTTCTGGCATAACTCATTTGGTCATCCCAGTCTCTTGCCCCTTTCACTCCTTTTGCAATGTCCGCCGCATGGGCTGCAATGCGGGAAGCGATAATGCCCTCTTTTACATCCTCCACATTTGGAAGCCTTAAATGCTCCGCCGGAGTCACATAGCAGAGGAAAGACGCACCGCACATAGCAGCGATGGCACCCCCTATTGCAGCGGTAATATGGTCATATCCAGGAGCCACGTCTGTCACCAAAGGCCCTAACACATAAAAAGGCGCGCCGTGGCAGAGAGGTTTTTGTATCTCGATATTTGGGGCAATCTGGTCCATGGGCATATGTCCCGGCCCTTCAATCATTACCTGGACATTTTTCTCCCATGCCCGTGTTGTAAGCTCCCCCAATGTAACCAATTCCCCAATCTGGGCGGCGTCCGAAGCGTCTGCCAGGCTTCCCGGACGGCAGGCATCCCCAAGGCTTAAGGTCACGTCATACTCTTTACAGATATCCAAAATCTCGTCAAAATACTCATAGAAAGGATTCTCCTGCCCTGTCATCTCCATCCATGCAAATATAATGGAGCCTCCTCTGGATACAATATTGGTGAGACGCTTATTCCTCTTAAATTTTTCCGCCATTTCCCGGTTAATGCCGCAGTGAATGGTCATAAAATCCACCCCGTCCTTGGCATGCATTCTTACAACATCCAGCCACTCTTTGGCGGTAATATCTTTTAAGGCTTTGTGATAGTAGACTACTGCATCGTAAATAGGAACTGTGCCTATCATAGCCGGACATTCGCTGCAAAGCTTTCTGCGGAATTTCTGGGTATCCCCAAAGGAGCTTAAATCCATAATCGCCTCCGCCCCCATATCCACTGCGGACTGCACTTTTGCCATTTCCACGTCCAAGTCCTTACAGTCCCGGGAAACTCCCAGGTTCACATTAATCTTCGTCCGAAGCATAGAGCCGATTCCATTTGCTTTTATCCCCTTATGGTTCTTATTCCTGGGTATAATCACCTGGCCCTTTGCCATAAGGGAACACAATTCATCCAGATCCATCTGCTCATTTTCCGCAACTTCCTTCATCTCCGGGGTATGTATTCCTTTCCTCGCCGCATCCATCTGTGTGGTATAATCCATAGCTTCCTCCTTTTGGTGAACACTGGCTTAGGAAATGCGCCTTTAACAAAAAAAGCAATCCATTCATTCACGGACTGCCCCTATGCATAAATTTCCAGGCTGAAAATGCCCTAAAACATATACAATCATTGTCTATCTTCCTACGCCGGCATTATCCGTCAGGTTCATGGTTCGAAATGTAACCGCATTTCCTCTCAGCCTATCAATATAAGCTCACCAGATACTTATTATAATTGTCTTAATCCATTATAGAGAAAAGAGACTGACATGTCAATGAAAACGCTTGCGCTTTTACTAAAAATTTCATATAATTCCTACAAGTTAAATCTTCTTTCATTTAAAGATTCTTTAATAAATTCCATGGTATCCTCACATTGCAACAGCAAGGAGAGATAACATGTATCTCATTATGCTGATTTTTATTATTTTAGCCGCCATGTTTATTGCCAGCGGCGCAAATAATATGATTACGGTTGCAACGGCCCTGGAGGATTATTTTGATCTGGCGGAGGTGCCGGACTACTGGTTTGCCACCACTTATGAGGAGGAGGCCAAGCGTTTCTAAGACTTTTCAGGGGATGAGGGATATGCCTTAAAAACCACTCTCAGCGTGAACCGCTCGGGAATCAAGCTTATATATTTTATGGACGCCATAATCCCAGGCCTGATCCTTGTAATAAGCATCTGCCTGATTTTAATTTCCATGGTAATCCTCCGCTTTACCATGAGCGAAGAGTTCCGGGAAATCGGGGCAGATGTGGGAGATACGATCCACATAACCATGGGGGAGGAAAACAGATGGCAGCGGTTATGGGCCCCTCCGGCTCAGGAAAATCCACCCTCCTCTATGCGGTTTCCGGCATGGACAGCATTACCGCAGGGACTGTGGATTTCTGCGGAAAACATTGCAGAATTAAAGGAAAAAGCTTTATTTTTATATGAGACATACGGCGCAAGACTTGTGGTTCTTGACATTATGCTGCCGGAACCGGACGGTTTTAGGGGCGGACGACTATATAGAAAAACCTTATGACATCGATACCTGTTGGCAAAAATCAAAGGGATTTTCAAGCGCCGCTACTCCCTTGACACCATAATAGACGGCTGGTTTCCGTAAAAAACAGCGGCCGCACCCTTTCGGATATGGAACTGCCCCATATCTTCGACTCTTTCTGGAGAGGCTCAAACTCCCAAAATGTCCCCGGAAGCGGCCTTGGGCTTTCTATCTGCAGGCGGCTGGCAAATAAAATAGGGGGAGAGATATTTGCGGAGACGGATGAGGAGTGGTTTCAGGTTAGGGTTTTGTTTTGCATGGCAGGTATTTCGATCTAGTTTTAGAAATTCTTAAAAACATATTTTTGGATAAAATATAAATGTATATCCATTTGGAAAGGAGCGGGCTTTCATGTCTGATAAAATACTGCTTGTTGACGATAAAACAGAAATTGCGGATTTAGCAGAAGTGTATTTAAGAAATGAAAACTACGAAGTGCTAAAGTATTATTCTCCAAAGGATGTTCTTGCACATATAGGTGAAATACAGCCAGAACCAGTAGAGCAGGGAAATTTTGAACAACATGTTCCTTTTCAGCCGGAAGATACCCTGTATGTCAACCGGTGTGAACTTATCTATCTCTACGATACCAAAGGATTTTATCAGCCGGCATATCAATTTGGTGGCCCTATTAACAATAACGAAAATCCATGGACTTGTCGGATCCTGCTATGGCAAAATAAAAGATAGATTCGCTAACTCTATTCCCTGCTCATTATTTTGTCAGAATTTATGCATGTGCAATATTTGTATATTCTGAAATCTCCCTGTTTATGGTGCAAAGGTCATCCACGGATAAATCATGGATATCCCTGTTTCCGGTTATTCTTGCAAATGTCCTTAACTCCTCTGCAGAACATTTCAGGTAATTTTCCACCCGTTTTGCGGCGGCATCCATATGTAACCTTTCCCGGAGTTTCTCATCCTGGGTAGCTGCTCCCACGGGACACATGCCTGTGCCGCAGATACGGTACTGCTGGCAGGCGGCGGCAACCATGGCTGCTGAGGCGATGGCAACGGCGTCCGCCCCCATAGCAATGGCTTTTGCAAAATCAGAAGATACCCGAAGCCCTCCGGTGATGACCAAATCAATTTCTGAACCGATGGAATCCAGATATTTTCTGGCCCGGTAAAGGGCATAGATGGTGGGAACGCTGGTGGAATCCCGGATAATGGCAGGTGACGCTCCCGTTGCGCCGCCCCGTCCGTCTATGGTAATAAAATCCGGGTTGGCATACACGCAAAATTCCATATCCCTCTCAATGCGCCCGGCAGCAATTTTAATGCCAATGGGCCTTCCTCCGCTTCTCCCCCGAAGCTCATCCACCAGATTTTTTAAATCCTCCCTGGTGTTTATTCCCGGGAATTTGGAAGGGCTGATAACATCCTCCCCCAAAGGCTTGCTGCGGATTTTTGCAATTTCAGGGGTGACTTTGCTTCCCGGCAAATGGCCTCCCATGCCAGGTTTTGTCCCCTGTCCGATTTTTATCTCAATGGCGTCGGAAGTTTTTAAATTCTCATCTGTAACGCTGTAAAGATTGGGCACATATTCAAAAATATATTTATACGCCGCCTCTTTTTCCTCCGGAAGAATCCCTCCCTCACCGCTGCACATAGCCGTAGATGCCCCTGCGCTTCCCTTTGCCAGTGCAATTTTCATCTCCCTGGAAAGAGCGCCAAAGGACATATGGGAAATGTAAATCGGCATATCAAGCACCATAGGCTTTTGGGCCTTTTTTCCGATTATGGTTTTTAAAGACACCTCCTCATGCTCATCCAAAGGCATGGGGTTCAACTGGGCCCCAAGCAAGAGTACGTCGTCCCAGCCCGGCATTTTCATCAAGGTTCCCATTGCTTCAATGGCAGATTTCCCGGTAACAGCCATTTCATGGATTTCCTTCATGTAACGGTAATTGCTGTCGGTTTTCCTGGTTTCTTTTGGATAGTTTAAATCCAACTCCCCGGCGTTTCCCCCCTCCCTCTCTTTTGGGGTTTCACCGGAAATATCCCTGTGCACCTCCCCCTGTGCCGCCTCAAATTTTTCCGGCGGCTGTTTGCACACAGGACATTCCCTCAATTCAGAAAAAGGCTTCCCCTCTTTTTCCTCATCATACACGTATCCGCATACACTGCATTTGTACACCATAATAAATACCTCCTTCTTTCGTGTTAATCTAATTATAATTTCTTTTCCACACCTGTCAAGTACGGTGCACCAAAATTACAATTTCAACCGCCATAAAACCTGCCAGTACCGGCAAAACTGCCGGCTTCGCCCCAAGGATTCCCCCCAATAGAAGCATAACTGCCGGGACAAGGTATTTTCTTGGATGGTGCCACAAATCACTTTCAATTTTATAACCCCGTATGGGATAAAACCATTCCAGCAGGACAGAGAAAATTCCGCTTTGGAGGGCAAAGAAAAGGGCGGCGGGAAACATCCAAAAACGGATGCCTCCCTTTAATATTTCAAGGCTCATGAGGAAAATCACATTTCCCGCCATATTGCATAAAAAGAGAAACAGGCAGTATGGCATGCAGAATGTCTTCTTCTGCCCGGGCAAAAACCGAAGGGCCTGCCCTAAGTCCGGGTCACAGGAAATCAAAATGCAAATAGGGGTATTTAATGACAAAAGGGCAAAACCAATGGGGACAGCAAATGCAATCTCAAACTCTCCCCAAAAAAGCGGCAGCACAATAGCCAGGCACCACAGGATGAGGGTATTAATCCAATAATTTCTGTGGCATTTCAGATACCGGAAAAAATATCTCCCCATGGAATACCCTGTATGTTTTTTTACAGCGGCTCTGTTTTCTTCCTCCCACAGATAAAAAGAATATGCCTGTGCCCTTTCCAAAAGAAATACCGCAAAAATACCGCTGATAAGAAATATCAGGATAAACCAGGGACTGCTCCAAAAAAGTATACTGAAAGCAATCAGGCAAAAAAACCAAAGGGCAAAACCATACCAATACTTTTTATAAACGTAAAAAGCAGCGGCAATGAAAACGCCGTGGACAGCACAAACAATGCTCAGTGAAATTTCACAAAGACTCCAGTCCCATACTGCAAACAATACAGCCAAAAGCCCCGCCGTCTTTGTAAAAAGCGTATAAATTCCCAAGGCAGCCACATAGGAAAAAACAAATTTCCCATCATCCAGAGGAAGCATAACCATATGCATCATATAGGGGGCATTGTCCTTAGAAGAAAGGGCCTGCCACATCACGCCAATGGTAAATGTACTTGCCATGAGATACAAAATAAAAGGGGCAATCCTTATCCTGAAACCAGCTAGAGACAATCCCCAAAAAACAATAACGTAGATAAAAAAAGTCCGTGCCAGCCTCTCGTATTTTGCTCCAAAAAGTTTTTTTGCAAAAGCCTTAAATTCCATGTTCATACCGCAGCGCCTCCCGAATCTCCGGGGCATCTATCTCCCCGGCTTTTAATGTCTTTAAGATTCTTCCCTCTTCCAAAACAAGAACCCGGTCAGAAGTAAGGGTGATGCTTTCCAAAATATGGGAGGAAAAAAGCACCGTCCCATATTTTTTGAAAGCTAAAATCTGCTGATATAAATATTCCGTACTCCCAAAATCCAGGCCGTTCACCGGCTCATCCAAAAAAAGCAGCCTGGGTTTTAAGGCAAAAGCGGTAATCAAAAACACCTTTTTACGGTTTCCCGTTGACAGGTCTTTTAAAAGGACATTTTCGTACTCCCTAAAATGAAATCCCTCCACAAGCTCCGATACATCGGGCAGCTTTTTGCCATAAGCGGAAAAAACATAGGACAAATATTCCTGGAATGTGAAATAGGAAAAAGAATTATCCTCGGCAAATACCGTATAACGGCAGGCTTTAAATTCTTCTCCCCGGAAATTTAAAGGCTCTCCAAAAAAGCTGGCACCCTCCTGGGAAAACTCCTGGTGCAGTCCCGATAAGACTTTTATAAACGTTGTTTTCCCGGCGCCGTTTAACCCAATCAGCCCCACTGCCTCATGGTCATAAAGCTGGAAAGAAAAATCACACAGCACTGTTTTTTCCCTGCCGTACCATGCACTTAGATTCTGAATTGAAAGAACAGGCTCCCCCATTTTATTTTCCTCCTTTGTCCTTTTCTTTTTTCCATAAAGCATAGGCATTATAAAAAAATACCCCGGCTAAAACCACATAGAATACAGCCATTTCAAAACTTCCGAAAATACCGGTTGTAACAGCCGCTGCCATCCAAATCAATCCCATCATCCCTCGAATATATACATGACGCATAACATTTACCTCCCAAAAGTTTTTTGTTTTGTTGTATGTATCATAACCCAAAACTTGAACCTATACGAAACTGTCCCCAATCGGTTGGTTTTTGACCACGAAAAAACTGCAAAGCGTTTTATGCCCTGCAGCCTGAAATATATTTCTACTCTGTTTTTACCCCCTGGAAACATAAAGTGGCAACTGCCGAAAATGTACCGCCGCTATAGGAAGTCTGCACCGTACCCTCATATTTTTCTGCGGCAGTCCGGGCGCTTTTTATTCCCCATCCATGCAGCCCGTTATCTTCTTTTGAAGTTACAAGGGCACCGTCTTTTTTCACAGGCAGGGCGTTATAACTGTTCTCCACCTTTATTACCAGCATCTGGTGGATACGTCGGATATTTAGCCGGATAAACCGTTCCCCTCCCTTTGGCACCTTATCTGCCGCCTCTATGGCATTATCCAAAAGATTCCCCAGAATTGCACACAAATCAGCGCTTTTTAGGTTGGTGTGCCGGGGAAATTCCACCATAACCTGTAGAGAGATATCCCTGTCTTCTGCCGCCTTTGATTTGCTGTTTATGAGATAATCCAGGGTTTCATCCCCTGTCCATAGATTTTCAGCAATTCCCTGTACCGGGGCCTTAAGCTCCTCTAAGTACCAAAGAGCTTCCTGTTGTTTTCCGGCGGAAAGGAGGTGATAAAGCGCCCCTATATGGTTGTGAAAATCATGGAACAGCTTTGCATTCACCTCATAGGCCTTATTTAAAGCGGTATAATCCCGCTCTAAAAGCATTGCCTGCTGGGATTTTAACTCTGCAAGTTCCTTTTCCATCTCATAATTTTTGCCGATATGAAAAACAAGAATTGACATGAGAAATATTACGGCCAAAATCGTCCACATGTAAAGGGTATCCTCCCCAATGGGAAGCCTTGTCTGCTGGGATAAAGTGACCACAGCAATCAGCCCCGCCACTGCAAAGGAGGAGGCAAAACGAAAAGCGTCCCTCCCCTCTATATCGGAATGCTTCCAAAGAAAAAAGCCAATAAACACCAAAAGCCCGTGAACCATCCACAATACCATCTGTCCCCCGGCTGTGCCGGAGTCCAGTAAAGCCGGGGAACGAAAGAACACCCCCGTCCACGCCCCAATGAGAAATTTCAGAAGAGAAACTGCAATCTCAAAAAAAATCCCCACAAACAGGCTCATCCTTTTATCCCCGCCCGAAAAATAACTGGCACAAACCACAATCCACAATGTTTCCAATGCCACGGAAGAAAAATCCGTTAGTCCCGCCCCATACACAAGCACAGAAATAACGGCAGCCCCAAAAAAACAAGGGAGCAGACAATTTCTCCCCGGTTTTTTGGCAGAAAGCATACGGGCAATCAGAAACAGGCATAAAAAGAACCTCACACACACTGCGCCCATATTTGAAAATAATACAAATATTTCCCTCATATATGCGCCCCCCAATATGCGTTCATCTGCTCTTTTACCCCCTGAAGATGGGAACGGCTGATGGGTAACGCCTTTTCATTTTTCAATACCGCCACACCGTCTCTAATCTGCATAATATGGATAAGATTTACAATACAGCCCCGGTCGATAAAGATAAATTCCTCCGCCATAAGCTCCTCATGCACCTGCTGTAAACTTTTGCGCACTTTGGATACTCCCCTTGCCGTTATAATACTGGCATTTTTCCCATCCCGCTCTATATAATAAATATCCCGGTAAGGAATTTTTTCAAACCGGCTGTTGGTCTTTATGGTATAAACCCTTCCATCTTCCAGTTCAATCAATTTCACCGCATCCCTTATGGCAGAGGGAAGGCGCTTTTCCATATCATTTTTTGGCACATACCGAAAAACCGACAATTCAAATGCATCTATGGCATATTCCACATGGGAGGTAATAAAAATAATTTTCACATTGGGAAGGAAGGGCTTTATTTTTTCCGCAATTTCCATTCCCGTAACTCCCGGCATTTCTATGTCCAAAAGAATTAAATCAAAGAAAAAATTATCTTCTGTGATATCGTAAAGAAGATTATCGCTGGCGGTATAAACCTGTATTTCCCCCGCAATTCCACATTCCCCTAAACAAATTTCCGTCATTTCCTTATGGGCCAAAACGGAATTTTTATCATCATCGCAAACTGCTATCCGAAGCATATTTTTACCCCACTCCCCTTATTCCTTCGCAAGGGTAAACTGGTCCACCAATTCCTTCAGACAGGAAGCCTCGGCGGAAAGCTGTTCACTGGCTGCTGCACCTTCCTCCGCAGTAGCGCTGTTGCTCTGTACAACCTGTGAAATCTGATTAATCCCCTCCGAAACCTGCTCAACTGACTCTGACTGCTCATTGGATACAACTGCAATATGATCAATGGCATCCACCACAGACTGAATGCTGTTTACTACGCCTAAAAGAACGTCTGCCGTATTTTGGGCAATCTCCGTACCCATATGTACCGCTTCTGCGGAATTTGCAATAAGTTCCGATGTATTTTGGGCTGCCTCCGCAGATTTTCCGGCCAAATCCCGAACCTCCTCCGCAACAACAGCAAACCCCTTCCCCGCAGTGCCGGCCCTGGCTGCCTCCACTGCCGCATTTAAGGCGAGAACATTTGTCTGGAATGCAATGTCATCAATTGTCTTTAGAATCTTTTCAATCTCCTCGGAGCTGGCCTGAATCCTTTCCATAGCCTCCACCAAATTCTGCATTTTCTGGTTGCACAGTAAAACTTCTTCACCTGTCTGATGTGTCTGGCTCCTCACATCCAGCGCCCCGCTGGCCGTATTTTTCACTTCCTCGGAAATCACGCTTATCCGCGCTGCCAGTTCCTGTACCGAACTTGCCTGTTCTGTAGTGCCCTGGCTAAGTGTCTGTGCACTTGAGGATAATTGGTTGCTGGCATTTGCCACGCCCTCCGCAGAACTATTAACCTGATGCATAGCATTGCTCAGTTCAACCCTCATATTGCGCATGGATTGCAAAATATCCTGAAAACTGCCCACATATACATCTTCATGTTCCGTATGGACATCCAGGTTCTGATTTGCCATCTCATTGAGCAGATAACTGATATCGTTGATAACAGTGCGAAGCCCCTCCACAAGCGCTTCCGTGGACCTGACGAGCACACCAGTTTCATCCCTGTTTTTAACCTTAGGCATGGGCGTATCCAAATCCCCCTCCACCAAAAGTTTCATACGGTTTACACAAGCCTTCATAGGTTTTCCAATATTGACAGCCAGAGTCAGGGCAATCACAACGGAAATCAGAATGGAAACCACTATAACGGCGATATTGATAACCATTGCATCACGGGTGGACGCCAAATAATTAATCTGGGGTGCGGTCACTGCAATGCTCCAGCCGTCTGTATCTAACACAGGGGCATAGGCTGCGAACATTTTATCTTCTCCGTTTATGTAGCTTCCAAATCCGTTTTCCCCCTGACGCATCTTTCCGTGAATCGCCGCCAGGTCCTGCAAAGAAGGGTCACTTTCAGCCTCCTTTTCTATATTCTGAACTGTAATTGTTTCAAGCGTAATGTCGGCAATCGTGTCCCCTGTCTTATTAATCATATAAGCCCTGCTGTTTTCGCCAAGCTGAATAGCGGATACAATATCATTTAAAAAGGTTTCATACGGAACAAAATACACAACGCCCACAATGGATTTCCCATGGTCTCCCTCCGAGTACAGAGGCGCCGCCACCATAATGGACAATTCTCCTGTAATCTTGCTGATTAACGGCTCCGAAACAAAAACATTTCCCTGCATTGCCTGACGGACATATTCACGGTCTGAATAATCATTTCCGTCAAAAATACTGATGCCGTCTGCGCCGACAATATTTCCCCTGCGAAAGCCATGCATGGAAACACGCTCGTCGATAATAGCCTGTTTTTCTTCCACCGGTACTTCCGGGTCTGACAGCTGAGGAATGCACCCCACCTCCATGACAACATTCTTATATACCTCCAGTTCCTTCTGCGCCCGTCCTGCCGCCAGAACTGCCGTCTGGCTCATCATCTGCTCCACCGTGGACATGGTACTGTTGTAGTTTAGTGAAATACTTGAAGATCCGGATGCAACCAGTCCCATCAGAACTGTCAGAATCAGACATAAGGTGATTTTGGTTCGAATGCTTCTCATTTGAATATTACCTCCTGCTCACATAGCTGAAAATAAGATATTCTAATTGACATTTTCAACCATTTTACTAATTTATTTATATTATAAAATCTACTATTCCTGCTTGTCAACCACTATATTTTTTGAGCTTTCCCAAACCGGACCTCACAGTCTTTCCTGTAAAACGCAATCCCGTAACAGTCAATCTTCTTGTATCCCTCTGCCTTAAGCTCCTCCATATATTTTTCATATAAAATGGTTGATTATCTCAAAAAAACCTTGATTTAAGGGCATACAAGCAGGATTTCAAGCTGAATTTACTACCAATTTACTACTTTTGAGGGAAAGAGCCTTCTTGCTATATGCGGCTTTGCGGGCGCGGTGGCTGTCTGATAGCTGCCGCGTCTCCGTTTTTTTTGCTTTAATCGTAAAATGGGGTGGAATCAATTCTGGCTTAATTCTTATCCTTGCAATAGACAAGAAAATATTATATTGTGAGAAGAAAAAATGTAGATGTTTCAAAATTGCCCTAGCATTGCTATCGCTAGTTGCACATTTCTAAGAAAGCGCTGATTAAATCATCGTTTCCCTAAAATTCGACCAGGGCAAATATCCCCCGCTGTTTTCATTATACATCGGGCAATGCTATTTGAAAATAGATTTTTCCGTCACGCTCTCAGATTATCCCGCACAATCTTTTTCACCGCCCCCATCACCTCAAATAATACCCTCCGCTCAAAATCCGTACAGTCCTCAAGCAGCTCAGAAACATCTCTCTGATACTCCAGGGCATTTTTCCCCAGATTTCCGTACAAAAGAGTGTCAGCTGACACTTCCAACGCCCTGGCCAAATGGATAAGCGCCTGCAAACTTGCCTTTTTTCTTCCTGTTTCAACCTGGCTTACATACTGGGGGGACAAACCGGCTTTCTCCCCAAGGAGTGCCTGGGAAATGTTTCTTTGTTTTCTTACTTCTCTCACCCTTTTCCCAATCAAAATGTAATTTACGGACATAAAAACCTCCTGAAAAAAATTTTATTAATATTCTATCTGTAGGTTAAGTTCTAAACCTGCAGTCCATTTTCAAAAAAATAACTATGAAATATACTATCTAAATAAACACCATTACTTTTCACTTTTGGAATCTGGCTGACAGAGAAAAGAGGACATATGAAATCACTGAAAAAGCAGGACTATCCCCCTGTCCAAAAAGAAAAAATCAGAAGCCGATACCAGGGAGTGGATTTGGACACCCTGGATATTATTCCAGCCATCCCTGCGGAAAACTTTTATGAAGATAAGTCGGAAAAAAGAGTTGCCGTGTATGTGAGGGTCTCTACAGACGACCCAAGGCAGACTTCCTCCTATGAACTTCAGAAAAATCATTATCAGGATGTAATTTACAGACACCCCGGATGGAATCTGGCAGGAATCTATGCAGATGAAGGCATATCCGGCACTTCTCTTTTACACCGGGATGCCTTTGTACAAATGATTGAAGACTGCCATCACGGAAAAATTGATTTAATTATCACAAAAAGCGTATCCAGATTTGCAAGAAACATTTTAGACTGTATCGGTTACGTGCGGAAACTTGCCTCCCTTTCCCCTCCTATCGGCATTTTCTTTGAAACGGAAAATTTCTGCACTTTAGACAGTAAAAGTGAAATGAACCTGGCTTTTATCTCCACCCTCGCCCAGGAAGAAAGCCATAACAAAAGTGAAATTATGAACGCCTCCATTGAGATGCGTTTTCGGCGGGGAATTTTTTTAACTCCCCCATTGCTGGGTTACGATCAGAACGAAGAGGGTAACCTTGTGGTAAACCAGGAGGAAGCCATAACCGTCCGGCTGATTTTTTTCATGTATCTTTATGGATATACCTGCAGGGAAATTGCGGATAAGCTTACCGAATTAGGCAGAAAAACCAAACAGGACCGCTGTGTCTGGTCTTCTTCCACAGTTCTCTCCCAATTGCAGAATGAGCGCCACTGCGGAGATATACTGGCAAGAAAAACCTGGACGCCCAATTATCTGGACCACAAATCAAAGAAAAATAAAAAAGACAGAAACCAATATTTACAAAAAAACCATCATCCGGCAATTATCTCCCGGGATGACTTTATCGCTGTACAGCACCTAATACAAAACGCCAAATATGGAAATAAAGACATCCTCCCCCGCCTGCAGGTTATAACTTCAGGTATTCTAAAAGGATTTGTCATCATCCATCCCAGCTGGAGCGGATTTTTGGCCAAAGACTATTTAAGTGCTGGGGAAAATATCTGTGAAAAATCTATACCCCCGCCTGAAAAAACATATGAAACAGAGCCAGAGGGACTTTTTTTTCAAAAATTTTGAAATTGTCCGGGGAGAATTCATTCAGAGCATGAACCGAATTTCGGTGACTTTTTCCCCGGGGTTCCTGCGCTTTAGCGCCGCATCAGTTCGAAACGTTCCCACTGATTTTGTAGAACTTCTGATTCACCCGGAAAAAAAGCTCTTGGCGGTACGTCCCTCAGATAAAAACAAGCGCACTGCCCTTCGCTGGTCTTTGCCAAAAAGAGAAAAATATTATCCAAGAATAATTCGGGGCGCTGCTTTTCTGCCCACCCTGTATAATCTCCTTGACTGGAACCCACTGTACAGCCACCGTATTCTTGGATCCTTAAAACAAAAAGATAAAGACGTCTTTCTTCTTTTTGAACTCTCCCATACGGAAATACGAATTCCCGCTGCCTCATTAAAAGAAAAGACTGACAGTCCATTTGGAAAAGGCGAAGGGACTGTGGACAGCAAATATCATATCCTTTATCCTGAAAACTGGTCAGATAACTTTGGAGAAAAATATTTTGCAAATCAGCCACTGGAAACATCCCAGGTTACAGAATGGAAAAGTAACTTAACAGGGATTCCCTTTGAGAAAGAGCCTTTTTTGCACACAACCCCACTGGAAAAATTGAACCAAAACATAAAAAAACTGATAGATAAAATTCAACAGGAGCAAAATAATGAATGATCCGACTTTTACGTTTTATAAATACAAAGCATATGTTAATACACTGTGCTTAAAGGAACTTTCGGAATCTGATTTCATTGAAATTCTTATAAATCCCAGGGATAAACTCCTGGCTGTCCTTCCCTCCGCCATCTATGAAAAAGATTCTATTCGCTGGTGCAGGAATACTGAAAAGAAAATTCCCAGGCACATAAGCTGTAAAATCTTTTCCGCAAAAGTGTTTTCCATGATGGACTGGAATGTAAATTACCGCTACAGGCTCCACGGACAAATAACCATTGTTGAAAATACAAAAATATGTCTATTTGACCTAGATTCCCCGGAAATTGAAATTCCTGTTTCGGAAAAAGAGCCAGCCTATGCCCCCTGTTCCACATCATACCATCTGTGCACAAATAATTTCATGGGATACGCAGTTTTAGATGAAAAGAAAAGATATAAAAATACGAAAAGAGAGGAAATTAAATGAATCACTCTAATTACAAATATCATTTTAACACAGAACCAGAAATAAAGCAAATGCCAGAATATGATCCGGACGCAGAACTGTCAAGTTTAAATCTTACTATCCCTATGTGGATTCGTTCTATGAAACGTTCCGTCTCCATAATTAATTTTAAGGAAGCCTCAACAAATGCCCGGAAAAAACTGTCAGATACATTAACCGACCTGAAAGACGCCGCAGATGAACTGGAAGAAAAGCTCAAGGAGAATACCTATGAACAGTGAAATTGATTTTACTCCCTATGTACCTCAGGTTCACTATGAACTGATTCCCATTAAAAACCTGGTTTCAAACCAGGATTACCAGCGAAACCTATCCCTAAAACATGTACAGAATGCTGCGGCAAACTTTGATTTATGCCAAATCAATCCGGTAAAAGTCAGCCGCAGGGACGGTATAAACTATGTCTTTAACGGCCAGCACACCATTGAGATTATCGCCCTTGTCTCCGGCTCCAGGGAAACTCCTGTGTGGTGTATGATATATGACGACCTTAAATACTCAAGGGAAGCAGATATTTTTGCCAACCAGATGAAATATGCAAAAGCGCTCTCCCCCTACGAAATTTTTATGGCAAATATAGAAGCCGGAAACGACAAGCAACTCCTCATTCAATCCCTGGTGGAATCCTACGGCCTTATGATTTCCAGCAGAACGACTCCGGGAGGAATCTGTGCTATTGCTACTATGGAAAGCATTCACGACAAATATGGCTTTCATATTCTTGACCGCACCCTAAGGCTCCTTATCGGAGCCTGGGAAGGGTCGCCAAAATCTTTTAGCGCAAACATGTTAAACGGAACCGCCCGCCTTGTATTCTGTTATGAAGAAGCGCTAAAAGACGACGTTTTTAAAGAAAAACTGGGCACAATTTCCCTAAAAGAATTAAGCCGCACCGCCAGGGAGAGAAGCGCCGGTTCCCGGGGATATGCCGAGGCTATGCTGCAAATCTATAACAAAAAGATTCAGCATCCCCTGCCCATATCCAAACTGTATTCCGCAAAAAAACACTAAAAATCTCATAGGGACAACCGTGGCTTACACTATTTTGACAACAATTCCTTTAAAATTTCATTTACCATTCCCGGGTTTGCTTTCCCCTTCATGGCTTTCATGGCCTGGCCCACCAAAAAGCCAATAGCTTTTTCTTTCCCGTTTTTATAGTCCTCCACGGATTTGGGGTTATTTTTCATCACCGTTTCCACTGTTTCCCGCAGGGCCCCCGCATCGTTTACGGTTTTTAACCCTTTTTCTTCCACATATTTTTCCGGGTCAATGTCTTCTTTAAACACGGCCTCAAAAACTTCCTTTGCCACAGTGCTGTTCACTGTGCCATTGTCCGTCAAATCAATGAGCTTTGCCAGATTTACCGGAGAAAAACGGATATCCTCCGCATCCATGGCATTTTCCTTTAACAGGCGTATCGTCTCCACCATAAGCCAGTTGGAAACTTTTTTGGGCTTCTTACAAATCTCTGTCGCCGCCTCAAATATGTCCGCAAACTTCTTTGTCCCGGTAAGTATCTGGGCGTCGTATTCCGGCAGGCCGTACTCACTCTGGTAACGGGCCAGTTTTTCCGTGGGAAGTTCCGGCTGTTTTGCCCGGACACTTTCAATCCACTCATCGCTTATGGATACCGGAACTAAATCCGGGTCAGGGAAATAGCGGTAATCCTGGGCGTCCTCCTTGGAGCGCATGGCGTAGGAATAGGCTTTGCCGTCATCCCAGCGCCTTGTCTCCTGGACAACTTTTTCCCCGGACTCAATTAAATCAATCTGGCGGTTTGTCTCATTTTCAATAGCTCTTGCAATAGCCCGAAAAGAGTTCAGGTTTTTCATCTCCGTCCTGGTGCCAAACTCTTTCGCCCCTGCTTCCCGCACAGACAAATTCACATCCGCCCGCATGGAGCCTTCCTGGAGTTTGCAGTCCGAAGCCCCAAGATACTGGATCATAAGCCTTAATTTATCCAGATATGCAATGACTTCCTCTGCGCTTCGCATATCCGGCTCTGACACAATTTCAATTAAAGGCACCCCGGAGCGGTTAAAATCCACCACAGACACATCCCCGTCCTCATCATGGACTAATTTTCCCGCATCCTCCTCCATATGGATTTCATGGATGCCCACCGTCTTTTTTCCTCCCTGCTCCGTCTCTATCTCAATGCCCCCGTTTCGGCATATAGGAAGATACAACTGGGAAATCTGATAGTTTTGGGGATTATCCGGATAAAAATAATTTTTCCGGTCAAATTTGCAATACCGGGTGATTTCACACTTTGTGGCAAGGCCCACTGCCATGGCATATTCTACCACCTGTTTATTTAAAACGGGAAGGGAACCCGGCATACCGGTACAAACCGGGCATGTGTGAGCATTTATAGCTCCCCCGAAAGCAGTGGAACAAGAACAGAAAATTTTTGTCTTTGTGGCAAGTTCCACATGGACTTCTAAACCTATCACCGTTTCATATTCTTTACTCATCTTCTCCCTCCTACCTGATACACATCCGATAAGGGACTGTGTCTGTATTCTCTGGTACACTCGTAAGCGTAAGCCGCCTGGATTATATTTTTTTCCTGAAAGCAGTCCCCGATAAGCTGCAGCCCTATGGGAAGACCTTTTTTATCCATGCCGCAGGGCAGGCTGATCCCCGGCAGGCCGGCAAGATTTACGGATACGGTGTAAATATCCCCCAGATACATTTTCATAGGGTCGTCTAAGCTGCTTCCAAGCTTCGGGGCCGTGGAAGGGGCGGCAGGGCCAAGGATCATATCATATTTTGAAAAAGCTTTGTCAAACTCTTTTTTGATCAATGCCTTTGTGCGGAGGGCCTTTAAATAATAGGCATCGTAGTAACCGGAACTTAGGACAAAGGATCCTAACATAATCCGGCGTTTTACCTCTGTGCCAAAACCTTCGGATCGGCTTTTTTTATACATATTGTGAAGCCCTTCATATTCCTTTGCCCGGTAGCCGTATTTCACCCCGTCAAAACGGGCCAGGTTAGAACTTGCCTCGGCACAGGCAATCACATAGTACGCGGGGATGGCATACTCCACCAGCCCTAAGTCAAATTCCTCCAGCACAGCACCTTTTTCTTCCAAAACTTTCGCTGCCCCTTTTACCGCCTGGCTTACCTCTCCATCCAATCCTTCCCCGAAATAATCCCTGGGAATCCCGATTTTCATTCCTTTTACATCATCTTTTAAGGCGGAGGTAAAATCCAAACCCTCCCGCTTCATGGAAGTGGAATCCTTCCTGTCATAGGAAGAAATGGTTTCCAGAATAAGGGCGCAGTCTGTCACATCCTTTGCCACAGGGCCTATCTGGTCCAAAGAAGAGCCATAGGCGATAAGCCCGTAACGGGATACGGTTCCGTAAGTGGGTTTTATGCCTGTGACGCCGCAAAAAGCGCTGGGCTGGCGGATGGAACCCCCGGTGTCAGAGCCTAAGGCGCAAACACACTCTTCCGCCGCCACCCCGCTGCAGGAGCCCCCGGAGGAGCCCCCGGGAACATGGTCTAAATTCCAAGGATTTTTCGTGGCGCCGTAAGCGGAAGTCTCTGTGGTGCTTCCCATGGCAAATTCATCCATATTTGTTTTTCCTATCACAATGGCTCCTGCATCTTCCAGATTTTTTACCGCCTCCGCCGTATAGGAAGGAACAAATCCTTCTAAAATTTTAGAACTGCAGGTGGTTAAAAGTCCTTTTATGCACATATTGTCTTTTACGGCAATGGGCACTCCCGCCAGAGGGCCGCCTAAAGTTCCCTCCCCTATTTTTTTCTGCACTTCCTCCGCTTTTTTTAACAGGGCATCCTTGTCCGCCACAGTGACAAAACTGTTTACTTTATCCTCTTTTTTTTCTATGGCGTCCAAAGTATCATTTACCGCTTCCTTTACCGAAATTTCTTTTTCTTTTATTTTTTTTCCCAGCTCTTTTGCTGTCAAACTTGTCAAACTCATGGTAATCCTCCTGTGAAGGTTTCAAATATCCCAAGCCTATTGTCACCCGATGGTTTTTGGCACTTCAAACCCACCGTTTTTTACAGACGGGGCATTAAAAAGGGCATCTTTGCTTCCGTCAATATCCGTGGGAATATCCTCACGAAACACATTGTTTACAGGGAACACATGGGACATGGGTTCCACGCCGGAGACGTCAAGCTCATTTAATTTGTCAATATAGTCAAGCATTTCCTCCATATCTTTTTTTGCCCGCTCTTTTTCCTGGGGGGATAATTCCAGCTTTGCCAGAATCCCCACGTATTCAATGGTATCGTCACTGATTTGATTTGCCATAGCTTCCTCCAATCTCAAATAAATATCAATCCCGCACTTTGATATGCACTTCCCGAAGCTGCTGCTCCGTCACATGGTTTGGCGCACCGCACATTAAATCCTCCGCATTTCCGTTCATGGGGTATGGGATTACCTCACGGATATTTTCCTCGCCCAAAAGCAGCATAATCATGCGGTCGATGCCGGGGGCCATCCCTGCGTGTGGGGGAGCCCCAAACTGGAACGCATTGTAAAGGGCCCCGAATTTATTTTTCAAAACTTCCTCATCATACCCTGCAATCTCAAATGCTTTTACCATAATCTCCATGTCATGGTTTCTCACCGCCCCGGAGCTTAGTTCCACGCCGTTGCACACAATATCATACTGGTAAGCCAAAATATCCAGAGGGTCTTTTGTGTTCAGGGCTTCAAGTCCCCCCTGAGGCATGGAGAAGGGATTGTGGGTAAAACCAATTTGTTTTGTCACCGCATCTTTTTCAAACATGGGGAAATCGTTGATATAGCAGAACCGGAATGCATTTTTTTCCAGCAAATCCAGTTTTTCCCCAAGCTCCTTACGAATCATCCCCGCATAGTATGCGGCTTTCTCCTCTTTGTCCGCCATAAAGAAAATGGTGTCTCCGACTTCAAGTCCCGCCAACATTTTAAACTCCTCTTTTAATTCCTCCGGGATAAATTTGTCAATGGGCCCTTTGTAGCTTTTATCCTCCAAAACCTCCAGATAGCCAAGACCGCCCATGCCAAGGCCTGTGGCAAATTTCAGCAGCTTATCGTGAAAGCTTTTGGACATGTCACCATGAACTTTTATGGCCCGGACTGTTTTTCCAATAAAAGGTTTAAAGGTGCATTTCTGAAAAAACTCTGTCAAATCCAAAATCCGAAGAGGATTCCTTAAATCCGGTTTGTCTGTTCCAAACAAAAGCATGGCCTCTTTGTAGCTGTAAACCGGGAAGGGCGCCTGGGTGACTTTTGCTCCCTCCGGGGCAAATTTGTTGAAAGTTTCCGTGAGCACTTCCTCCCCCACTGCAAACACATCCTCCTGGTCTGCAAAACTCATCTCAAAATCAAGCTGGTAAAACTCTCCCGGAGAGCGGTCTGCCCGGGCATCCTCGTCCCTGAAACAGGGAGCAATCTGAAAATATTTGTCAAAACCGGATACCATTAGAAGCTGCTTGTACTGCTGGGGTGCCTGGGGCAGGGCATAAAATTTGCCCTTGAATTTTCTGGATGGCACAATATAATCCCTGGCCCCCTCCGGGGATGAAGCGCAGAGAATGGGGGTCTGGATCTCCAAAAATCCCATCTCCGTCATTTTTTCCCGGAGATAAGAAATCACTTTTGATCGGAAAATCATATTTTCTTTTACTTTCTGATTTCTTAAATCCAGATAACGGTATTTTAAACGCACATCCTCCCTAACCTCTCTGCTTGCAGCAATCTCAAAGGGAAGGGTGGTGTATACTTCTCCTAAAATGTCAATTTCCCTGGCCTCTAACTCAATAGTTCCCGTGGGAATTTTGGGGTTATATGTGTCCTCGTCCCTTTTTTCCACCAGTCCTTTGATGGAGAGGGCCTGCTCTTTGCGGATTCCTTTTAACAACTCCCCGTCCCTGATAACCACCTGGAGGACTGCATACATATCCCTTAAGTCAATAAAGGATACCCCGCCGTGGTCGCGGATATTTTCCACCCATCCCGCCACCCGGATTTCTCTGTCAATGTCACTTTCTGTCACTTTGTTTAATGTTACGTCTCTGTACTTACTGCTCATTTTCTTTGCTCCCTTCTTTTTAAAAAAATTCCGGGACGGACTATTTTTCTTAATCGGACAGAGGAAAATACATTTTCCTCTGTCCGCCGTGCAGGGCGCATGCCGTGTAACGGCTGATTTCCATGTGCGCCCCTGCACATAAAAAGAAAAAACCCCGGGACAGTTTCCTGTCCCGGGGCGAATCATCATAATCCGCGGTACCACCCGCATTGAAAAATGTAAAAAATTTTACACTTTCCCTCTCTTCTATGCTTAACGCGCATGACGTACTGGCCTACTCTGCACGAAATCTGTGTCTGTTCAGCCAGTCAGCTCCGGAGTGTTCCCGCTGCATCCTCTTCCAAACAACGCTCTCAGTCGGTGACGTTGTATTCCTGTCGGCCTCTGAATCCAGGAGTCTCCTTCTCAGCTTTTGCTTATCGTAACCGTTCTGCTTAAGCGAACCCTTACGTTTGTGTTACAATATAGCACACCTTATTTTGAATTGCAAGAAATTTTTTCAAGGGTACTTAAAATTTCTTCTCTCTTTGGCATCACCCGCAATGCGCCTTTCCTTGTGGTCACGATAGAAGCCGCCGCATTTGCAAAAGCCAGCATCTCCCTAAGTTCTGTCTCTGTGTACGCTCTGAAACCATGCTCCAAAACATAGTGCAGCACGCATCCGCAGAAGGTGTCCCCCGCCCCTGTGGTCTCTATGGTATCCGGCTGCAAGATTCCGGAAACCGAAACCATTTTGTCTCCCTGAAAGGCCATGCTCCCCTCTTTTCCCATAGACAACAGGAGGAGTTTTATGTCGTACTTTTCCAGAAGGATTTCCGCAGCTTTTTTTAAATCTTCCTCCCCTGTAAACCACTGAATTTCATTGTCCGATATTTTTAAAATGTCACACTGGCGGATTCCAAAATCAATCTGTTCCTTCGCATCGTTTAGCGTTTTCCAGAGGGGAGGCCTTAAATTTGGGTCAAAGGAAATCACCGCCCCGGATTTTTTTGCCAGTTCCACCCCATATTTTGTGGCTTCCCGGGAAATTTTATCCGTCATGGAGAGGGAGCCGAAATGAAAAATCCTGCAAAATTCCACCATAGATACATTTACTTCTTCTTTCCCAAGCATCATGTCTGCCCCGGGATTCCGGTAAAACGAAAAATCTCTGTCACCTCCGGGCAGGGTATGGACAAATGCCAGGGTTGTGGGAACTTCCCTGTCCTTCACCAATCCCTCTGTGGCTATATGCACTTCCTCCAGCGCTCTTGTGAGCTGCTCCCCGAATATATCATCTCCCACTTTTCCGATAAACCCTGTGGTATGCCCCAGCTGATTTAGCATCGAAAGCACATTGCACACGGCTCCCCCGGGGTTGGCCTCCAAAATCGGATTTCCCTGGGGGCTTACGCCGTTTTCCGTAAAATCAATTAAAAGTTCTCCAAGGGCCGTCACGTCAAACTTTTTTTCCATTCTTTAATTCCTCCACAATCGCATTGTAATGTGTCTTGTTTAAGCGGTAAAAAAACAGAACTGCCGCCGTTACAATCCAAAGTATTCCCGGAACTGTGGTAAAGGCATGTTTCATAATGAGAAGCACAGACCGGTTCTGCTGCTGATTTGCCACATATCCAAATTTTCCAAGAAGCCCTGCAAGAAGCGCCGTCCCAAGTGCCATCCCGACTTTGTTTCCAAGGGAGATAAAAGCATACTGGAAACCGTCGTTGCGAAGCCCTGTCTTCCACTGGCCATACTCGGCGCAGTCCGGGATAATGGCATAGATTGCCGTGTTAAACCCTGAGAAGAAAAACTGGGTCAATGCTGAAAAACCGTAAAAACATACAGGATTTTTATCTGCCCGAAACAGATACAAAATTAACATGCTGATTCCTGTTAAAAGTGCAAATATAGATGCAGCCCTGCCCTTGTTGTTTGTCTTTTTAAATACCGGTTGAAAACAGGCCGCTCCAATGATAGAAGGAATGATAATAAACATGGAATATACCGTGTAATAGGATGCATCTCCCTCCACATATGTAAAATAGTACAAAATATCCGCATTTCTGCCATACAGGGTAAAACCGAACAATACCTGCCCTGCCAGGGCTAAAAGGTAAGGCTTATTCTGTGCTACCGCTCTCAGCTGCACTTTCAGGGGCGTTTTTTCTTTTTCCGGAATCTCCACCACTTCCTTTGTCTTGGCAAAACAGAATAAATGGCAGGCCGCAAAAATACATCCGTATAAAACCGCTACGGTGAGATACCCCCGCCCCATGTCCGAACTTCCAAATTTTGACACAAGGGGAACCGTAATAATATTAATAATGCCAATGGCAATCATGGCAGCCACTGAACGGGAGGTGTTAATTTTAGCCCGCTCGTCAATACTCTGGGTCATTGCCCCGCAAAGGGTTCCATAAGGAATATTAACACAAGTATACCCCAATACCAAGAGGCAATATGTAATTACCATATATACAATTTTAGATGTGTCAGACCAGCCCGGGTGCGCCCAGAAAGTAAGGGCCAGAATCACTGCCGTAACAGGGGCCGCAATCAAAAGCCACGGACGGTAACGTCCCCATCTTGTCTTTGTCTTGTCCGTAAGGCTTCCGATAATCGGATCGTTAATGGCATCCCAGAATCTTGAAAAAAGCATGAGTGCGGATACTGCTGCCATACTGATTCCAAAGACATCCGTATAAAAAATCATTAAAAAATTGCTCACAAACATCCAACTGAAATTGCATCCCACATCCCCAAATCCATATGCAATTTTGCTGATGAAAGGTACACTTCCTTTTTCGTTTCTGCCTCCCATAGTATTTTCCTCCCGTCCCTTATTCCTGTACATTTATAATGACTTTCATGGTAGTCTCCCTGTTATCGTCTATGTACTGATAAGCTTTTAGATAATCTTTGAATGCAAATGTTTTGGAAATTAATGGTTTTAAATATACCTTATTTTCTTTCACCAGGGAGATTCCATCCAGATAATCCTCATGGCGGTACATCATAGTGCTCTTTATATCCAGTTCATGGTCGTTTGCAACTGCCAAATCTACTGTAGCCATCCCTGCAAAAACAGCCACAAGAACAATGATGCTCCCCTTTCTGGCATGTTTAATTGCCTGGCCCATGGTAATATTATTTCCGGCGCAGTCATAAATCACATCTGCCTTATCCGGACCGAAAGCCTCTGTCATTGCCTCCCCGAAATCTTTTTCTCTTGTGTTCACGCAGACATCGATTCCGCACTCCCGGGCTTTTTTCAGCCTTAAATCACTTACGTCCGTCACCATAACCTTCGCTGCCCCCATTCCCTTTGCCGCCTGAGCAACAAGATTTCCAATGGGCCCTGCGCCGATAACCACAATATTTAATCCCTTTACATTTCCCACCTGTTTTACCCCATGGACTGCCACTGCCAAAGGTTCAATCATGGCTCCTTCCTCAAAGGACATATCCTCCGGGATAGGGGTAACTTTGGAGGCATCCACGGCAAAGAAATGGGATGCGGTTCCTGTGGTCTGGAACCCCATAACTTTTAACTCCTCGCAGAGATTGTATTTCCCATGTCGGCAGGGATAACAGTTAGAACAGTAAACCTGGGGCTCTATGGTGACTTTCTGTCCCAGATGAAAATCCGTAATATTACTTCCGATTTCCACTACCTCCCCTGAAACCTCATGGCCCTGGGTTACCGGGTAAGAAGTAAAGGGATGCTCCCCGTGATACACATGGATATCGGAACCGCAGATTCCGATATTCATAATCTTAATCAATACCTGCCCTTCTCCTGGTTTTGGTACAGGTACCTCCCTGAATTCAATTTTCCCCGGCGCTGTCATAATTTGCTGTAACATCATATGTTTCCTCCTTTATGTTTTGTTTTATTAAATGTTTTATTAAAGTAATTACATTATGGCCCAGGAGTTCTTTTTTGTCAATAGATTTTGAATTTTTCGTCACAATCAACTTATTTTCCAAAGGTTTATTGTGCAATACTTACAATTAAATATCTGTGAACATAAAAAAAGAATTGTAAGGATTTTCGTCACTTACAATTCTCTCTCTCAACATTTTGCCTTCCTGTTACATCCGGCTTATCCATTTTTCAAAAAAATATTTTGCCACCCCTACAGCCGAAGCCTCTCTTTGGTAACGGCAGTTTTTTAAATAGCTCACATCCATATCAAAAAGGTTATAGCGAAATACTTTTTCCCCTAATTCCACCATATAATCCTTCAAATATCCTCCCACGTCTCCCCCTAAAATAATATCCGTGTCAAAAACCATACGGATGTTGGAGATTAGGATGGCTAGATTTTCCAGATACTCCTCCCAGAGCTGCTGGTTATCCTTATCACTGCATAAAGAATTCATAAAAGCATCCAAAGAATACTCCCCGCCTTTTGTCAAAACGCTTGCCGCACAATAGGCGTCCGCACAACCGGACTTACCGCAGTAACATTTTTTCCCCCCCGGGTGCAAAAGCATATGTCCAAACTCCCCTGCCCGCTTTTGGATACCCGTAAATAACTTTCCGTCAATACAGACTGCTCCCCCAAGCGTATTGTTTAAGGATAGATAAACCGCATCCCCCCTCTGTCCCGGATTTTCCGCCAGCATTGCCCCATTTGCATCATTTTCAAAGTATACAGGGAAGGGCAGAAACTGCTCCATCAGTTTCAGGCTGTAGTTTTCCAGATTTAGGGCATGGGATTTTGACAAAACAGAATCCTCCTGAATAATCCCGGGAAGGGAAACTCCAATCCCAAGAATTTTATCTTCCGTAACTTTATCTCTGTAAAATTCCTGTATTTTCATGGACAGCTCCCTGCAATATGCCATATCCGGCTGAAAGTCAAACCTTAGCCTCTGCCAGTCCGCAACATTGCCCCCAAGATCCACCAGCACCATTCCCACATGATGGGCCGTAATATCCACGCCAAGGCCATAGCAGTATGTGGGGTTCAGTGCTATCCTCCTTGCCTTTCTTCCCCCGGTAGAGGCCGTCTCCCCCACTTCCGAAACCAACCCCAGCTCCGTTAGTTCACTGATATTTGAAAGGACAGTGGGCATACTCAAATTAAGGCGGCTGGCCAGCTCCGTCTTTGTGGTACTCTCCCGCTCCAGCATATAACGTAAAATTTTTTTTCTGGCAACATTCTTTTTCTCCAATGCTTTTCCCCGCTTCTTTTCTCATTCCTTTTATAAAAGCATTATAAATTTGCAGCCTGTTTTTGTAAAGATAAAATTTTACTCCTCTGTTAAATGTTCCCTTCCCTGGGCGATAATCGTCCGCACATGGTCATCCGCCAGGGAATAAAAAATGGATTTCCCCTCCCTCCTGTTTTTCACCAGCTTATTCTGCTTTAAAATCCGAAGCTGGTGGGAAATGGCGGACTGGGTCATATTTAAAGCCTGGGCCAGGTCACAGACGCACACTTCCGTCTCAAAGAGCACAAATAAAATCCGAATCCTGGTAGAGTCCCCAAAAACCTTAAACAGTTCCGCCAGGTCATACAGCTCATTTTCCTCCGGCATGGTATCATTTACAATTTTCAGCAAATCCTCATGAACCTCCAGGGATTCACAACATTCAATTTCCATATCCTGCAAAATATCACCTCATTTTTCCTGCATAAACTCTAAAGATTTTTTACAAACAATGCCCGAATGGCATTTATCACGGCAATCACCATAACTCCCACATCAGCGAATATTGCCACCCACATATTGGCAATTCCCACTGCCCCAAGAATCAGGCAGATTACTTTGACACCAATGGCAAAATATATATTTTCATATACAATTCTAAGACATTTTTTTGAAATTTTTATGGCCTTGGCAATTTTTATTGGGTCGTCATCCATCAGCACCACATCCGCCGCCTCAATGGCTGCGTCAGAGCCTAATGCCCCCATGGCTATACCAATATCCGCCCGGGACAGTACCGGGGCATCATTAATTCCGTCCCCCACAAATGCCAGCTTTTCTTTTTCTGATTTTTTACTTAAAAGCTCTTCCACTTTCCTCACTTTATCTGCCGGGAGAAGTTCGCTGTAAACTTCTGTAATTCCCAAATCAGCCGCCACGTTTTCCGCCACGTTTTTCATATCCCCGGTAAGCATTACAGTCTTTTTTATTCCCGCCTTTTTTAATGCCAAAACCGCTTCTTTTGCATGGGGCTTTAGCTGGTCGGAAATTAAAATATGTCCGGCATATTTCCCATCCACCGCCATGTGGACTACCGTTCCCACCTGATGGCACTCTTTATAGGATATCCCCAGATGTCTCATAAGTTTTTCATTTCCCGCCGCAACCCTTATGCCGTCCACCAATGCCGTCACGCCGTTTCCGCTGATTTCCTCAACCTCTTTTACCCTGTCTTTCTCAACTTCCCTGCCATAAGCATTCTGAAGGCTTTTGCTGATGGGATGGGAGGAATAACTCTCCGCCAAAGCCGCATATTCCAAAAGTTTTTCATCTGAAATTTCACTGTGGTGAATTCCGCTTACCACAAATATTCCCTGGGTCATGGTTCCTGTTTTGTCAAAAACCACATATTTTATCTGGGACAAAGTTTCCAAATAATTAGAGCCCTTTACCAATACTCCCTGGTTGCCTGCCCCTCCAATCCCTGCAAAAAAGCTTAAGGGTATACTGATAACAAGGGCACAGGGACAACTGATAACAAGAAAGGTCAATGCCCGGTAAATCCACTGGGAAAACATTGCCTGGTTTCCCGTAACCAGATGAAAAAGCGGCGGCAGTACAGCCAACGCCAAGGCGCTGTAACAGACGATGGGGGTATAATATCTGGCAAATTTGCTGATAAAATTTTCAGAACGTGACTTTTTGGAACTGGAATTTTCCACTAAATCCAATATCTTTGACACTGTGGACTCACCAAATTCTTTTTGGGTCCTTATCCTTATCACGCCTGTCATATTGATGCATCCGCTGATGACTTCGTCGTTCACTTTTGCATCCCTGGGCAGGCTCTCTCCTGTTAAAGCGCTGGTGTTTAAAGTGGTCTCCCCTTCAATAATCACGCCGTCAATAGGAATTTTCTCCCCTGGCCCAACCAGAATAACAGAGCCGATATCCACCTCATCCGGGTTCACTTTTTCCAGTTTTCCCTCCCGTTCTACATTGGCATAATCCGGGCGGATATCCATAAGCTCACTGATATTTTTTCTGCTTCTCCCCACGGCATAGCTCTGAAACAGCTCTCCGATTTGGTAAAACAGCATAACCGCCACGCCCTCTTTGTAATCCCCAAGGGCAATGGCTCCCAAAGTGGCCACCGCCATAAGAAAATTTTCGTCAAACACCTGCTTGTTTTTTATGCCCTTTAAGGCTTTCTTTAAAATGTCATACCCCACAAGAAGATAGGGAACCATGTAGAGTACAAATTCCACATAGGGGCTGACAGAAACCTTCCCCGTCACAAGGGATATGACAGCCAGTAAAACAACAGCGCTGATAATCTGTGCCAATGCCTTTTTCTGCTTTTTATTCATAATGCTCCTCTCTCTCCTGCCTCTTTTTTCCAGGCAAAAAAACTGATACGAAAATTTTATCTTTGATGCCGGATTACTTCACAGTTCCTAAATAAAAATTTCACAGTCATCTTCCACTTTCTTGCAGTTTTTCAAAACCTCCTGCATCACCTGCTTTGGCTCACTACCCTCCTCAAACTCCACAATCATCTTTAAGGTCATAAAATTGACGGTAGCCTCTTTCACTCCGGCTGTCTCCTTTGCGGCCTGCTCCATCTTGTTTGCACAGTTTGCACAGTCTACCTCGATTTTGTAAGTTTTTTTCATGTCTGTTCTCCTTTTCTTTTCACATTTTTAATTGTTTGTCATTTGGTTCATATGAACAATTATTCATATATTTGATATTAGTATAACAGGTATTAAGAATTTGTCAAGAAGAATTTGAGATATAAACATATATTTTTCAACAACAGAAAGTATACTTGACATTTTTATCTTCTATGCTATAATCCATCTATTCAGCTTGCCTTTAAAATTGCCCGCTATTTTAATCTGAGCATTGAAGAAATTTTTATTTATGAGGAGGATTCGTTATGAAAAAAGGATTACTGATTTTTATGACCATTGCAGGGATGGTTATTCTACTGGGAGGACTGCTGACCTACGGTTTGGGGATACATAAAATTATACCTGTGCCCCGCCCGGATTTAATTGTAGTTGGAACCTCACTGATTGGTATTTTACTTATGATATCCGGAGGCTGTGATTTACTGATAAAAAAATCATGTAGCTATTAGATTTCATACGGATTATTGTAAAGTCTGAACATTAAAATTATTTGTGTGAGGGTTCAAAATGTCACATAGTAAACTTACAAAACGTGGTTATTCACTCTATATTGAAAAATGGAACTGCCCTGCAAAAAAATATATAAATACTTGTATCCTGTGCGGCCGTCAAGGATATAGTCCGGTAATAGAAGATAAGGATTTTTGCAGCACTTTAGAAAATAAAGTGATTTACACGGAATTAACAAGGATATTACGTGAAATGCCATTAGATGAATTAGGACGGTGTAAAGTTTGTGGGAAGGTACAAGACAGGAAATGAATAATGAATAAACAATTTCTATCCTATCAAAAGACAGCGGGCGTTTGCCTGTTGTCTTTTTTAGTACTCCTATTCTTTATCTGCCATGAAAACCTTGACAATGTCCCTTACATCCCCTATAATTAAACTCTAAGTTTAATTAATAAGGAGGCCGGAAATGGGACGGAGAAAAAAAGAACCCAAAAGCGCACACCGGGAAAAAATTGCTTCTGCTGCATCGGTATTTTTCATGGGAAAAAATAAAACAATGGGATTGTCAAAGCTGCAGTTTTTAGAGTATGGTTTTCATATGCTGTATGGTTCTATTGCAGCCGCGGAGGAAAGATTATGAGTGAAAAAGTTTTGCTTGCCATTTTGGGAAGTCCCCATGGAAATGGGATGTGTGCAGCTATGCTGAATTGTGCCATTGGGAAAGCCGAAAAAAACGGCTATCATGTAACAAAAATCAACCTGTACGAAAAAAATCTTTCATACTGTAAAGGATGCAGGGCCTGTATGAATACACAAACCTGTATTCAAAAAGATGACCTGCAGGAAATTGCAGCCTGCTTACAGAAATGCCAAACCGTTTTGCTGGCAGCTCCCGTCTATTGGGCAAATGTGCCTGCCGCTGTTAAAAATCTGTTTGACCGATTACTGGGAACAGCCATGGAGGAAACAAACACTTTTCCCAGGCCCCGCTTAAAAGGAAAGGAATATCTGCTTTTAACTTCCTGTAATACGCCTTTTCCTTTTTCATGGATATTCAGACAAAGCAGAGGGGCAATCCGCAGTATGGACGAATTCTTTAAAACAGCGGGAATGAAACCCATAGGTAAAATTGTATGTGCAGGTACGGTAAATAAAAAAGACTTGCCAAAACAGACAATCAAAAAAATTGAGAGGTGTATGTCATGAAAATATTCAAAAAGAAAATCCTTTTATCTCTTATCCTCCTCCTTTTTCTCGGCGGTTTGGTTTTGGGAATACTTTATCTTAAAGATGTTGCAGATTATAAACAGGCAGTAGAAGAAATCACTTTTGAAGAAATAAATATATCGGATGTTTCTGACGGAGTTTATATTGGAGAATATGATGTGAATTTTATATATGCTAAAGTGGAAGTTACCGTGGAAAATGGAGAAATCAAAAGCGTTAACATTTTGGAACACAGGCAGGAACGGGGAAAGGCCGCAGAATCCGTAACTGACAAGATTGTTGACGAACAGAAAATTGACGTAGACGCAATAGCAGGCGCAACAAATTCAAGCACCGTCATAAAAAAAGCTGTTGAAAATGCTTTGAAACTTGGACAATAGCAATCTCTGCACCCATGAAAAAACCGGGGTGCGGTGGCTATCTGAGAGGCTGTAAAAAATCTTGTGTCTATGAACTTTAGACTTTCCTGATAAGAATTAGATATGTAAGAGTATTT
>NZ_RAZG01000172.1 GCF_003612565.1 Roseburia sp. 1XD42-69
AAATACTCTTACATATCTAATTCTTATCAGGAAAGTCTAAAGTTCATAGACACAAGATTTTTTACAGCCTCAAGCAGAGATAAAGGGGCAAGATAAATCGCCCCTTGTCTTCAATTTCTTTCAGCTATAAAATTGTCTTTAATTTTTCTGTTTCTTCTTCAATTACTTTCTTATCAATCCTATGAAACAATATTTCAACCTCTGGGAGCAAATAGCCACTTTCAACATGCTGCCTTTTCCATTTATTACTTAAGTTTAACCATTTCAATACTTTTTCCGAAGAAAACGGTAAAAAAGGAGAAAGCAAAACTGCTAAGTTTGCTATCATCTGCACACATTGATAAAGTGTATTATCGCAAGCGACTTTATTAGTATTTCGTGTAATCCAAGGCTCCTCTGCATCAAAAAACTTATTCGCATTTCTTATAAAATCAAAAATCTCATTAATTGCATCCTTAAAATATCCACTTTTTATAAGCTTTCCTACAGCGATATACAGATTATCTATTTGATTATTTAATTCAATAGTATTACTTCCTTGTGGAACCACACCATCACAATACTTTTCTATAAACGCCAATGTTCGATTTACGAAATTTCCATATGCCCCAAGCAATTCGCCATTATGGCTATGGACATATTCTCTCCATGAGAAATCTGCATCCTTTTTCTCCGGTCCATTTGCAATAAAAAAATATCGAATAGAATCAGTTTCATAATGATCCAATAAATCCTTTACCCATATTGCATAATTCTGACTTGTAGATATTTTCCTGCCTTCCAAAGTTAAATACTCACTGGACACAATCTGGTCCGGTAAATGCCATGCTTCTCCATTCCCAAGTAATAGTGCCGGTAATATAATCGTATGGAATGGAATATTATCCTTTCCATGCACATAATAATGCTTGGCGTTTTCTCCCCATAACTCAGAAAATGCATTGGTATTCCCTCCAGCAGCAACTCTGCTTGCGGATAGATAACCTAATACATTTTCCGCCCATATATAAATTGTTTTATTTTCATACCCATCCTTAGGTACGCTTATTCCCCATTCCAAATCTCTGGTTAGTGCCCGGTCTCTTAGTCCTTCGTTAATATATCGCTTTGTAAATGCAATTGCATTTTTTCGCCACTCGGGATGATTTGCAACCAGTGCTTCTAACTCTGGCTGCAGCTTTGAAATAGCAATGTATAAATGGGTAGAGTTCTTGAAACCAATCGGTTTCCCACATACAGAACATTTCGGTTCTATAAGAGTTTCCGGCTCTAAAACTGCTCCACATGAATCACATTGATCGCCTTTGGTATCACTTCCGCATTTAGGGCATTTTCCTAATATGAAACGATCTGCCAAAAAAGTTTTGCAGCTTTCACAATAAGCCTGTGGAACTTCTTTTTCATACACGTATGGACTTTCATACAATTTTTTATGAAAATCTCTCACGAAATCTTTATGCTCATTTGCAGATGTTTTAATATAGGCGTCATAACTAAATCCCAACCTTTCAAAGCACTCTGCAAATTCCCTATGATAAAAGTCACTGACCTCCTGCGGTGTTTTGTTTTCTTGTTTTGCCCTGATTGCTACAGGAGTACCATGACAATCACTTCCCGAAACAAAATATACCTTATCTCCTATTGCTCTATGATATCTTGCCAATACATCTCCCGGTAATAATCCTGCAATATGTCCTATGTGCAATGAACCATTTGCATATGGCCATGCACCGCCAATTAATATTTGTTTCATTTTACATACCTCATTTCTTTTCAATTTTGTAGTGATAACTTTGTTTCTTTTGCTGTTCATTTACAACATGTTTTCTGGTTCGTTGCATTTTTGTACTAAAAAAGCCCTCCTCTCTGAAAAATTTCTTTTTCAGGGACGAGAGCATTCGCTTCGTGTTACCACCCTAAATTCACTTATATCTCACGATATAAGCCTTATCAACTACGGACGAGAAATGATTCATCGATAGTCTATCACTATAACGGGTGAACCCGTCGCAGCCTTGGCATAACAGCTTCGGTACGCAGCTCCGAGACCATTTTCAGTAGTTCCTTTTGTGCCTGTTCTCACCTTACCAGACTCTCTGTAACATATCTAACTACTTACTCTTCTCTTCATAGCCTTTGATAGATATTGTGCTATTATACAGCAAATTAATATATGTGTCAACAATTATTTTTCAAATCTTTTACTCTATGAAATATTAAAATTTTCATCATGTTGCATTTTTTGTTGTCGTCTGGACGGGTCTTCGACACTTGTCAGAAATATAAAACACTACAAACCGCAGAAATGCGGGCTTTTTTATGTCAAATTTTATTTATTTTTATGTTGTATGGCGTTGTTTTA
>NZ_RAZG01000173.1 GCF_003612565.1 Roseburia sp. 1XD42-69
CAGAGTTAATATGCTTACACGGCGGTTTGAGTTTCCACTATATCGGACGAAAGGCGAAAAACTTTAGGGCTGATTTGGGCGTTTAAAAATAAAAAATCTGCGATTCACGTAGCCAGATTAACCATTCACGAAGTAGACGTTAGAAATCGCCCTGATTTTTCCGATAAGTTAGTTGAGGACTGGAGGTGGCAGAAACGATAAAAATTGCGGTGTGTGATGATGAAAAAAACATAAGGTCTTACCTTGTTTCGCTCATCAAAAAGCAGGGAGGGGAATACGGCATCACGGAATATGCCTCTGCCGATGCGTACCTTTCGGACGGTAAGGAGCATGACCTTGTATTTCTGGACATAGAGATGGGCGGCTCCGATGCAGGTCTTAATGGCATGGGGCTGGCAAGGCATATCCGGGGCATGGAGGTACAGAAACAGCCCATCATCATTTTTGTGACAGGGTATGAAAAATATGTGTATGATGCGTTTGACGTGGGGGCGTTCCAGTATCTTGTAAAGCCCGTGGACGAACAGAAATTTGCAGAGGTGTTCGGACGGGCGGCGGGGCAAGTTTTATACGAGGTGGAGCAGCGGAAGAAAAAACTTGTGATCCAGTATGGCGGCGAGGGAAAGGCCATACCGCTGAATGACATTTACTACATGGAAAGCCGGAATCACAATATCATCCTGTACTTAAAAAGCGGAAATATAGAATACTATGCAAAGATCGGGGATTTGGAGAAGGAGCTGGCGGGGCAGTTCTACCGCATCCACCGGGGATACCTTATCAACCTTTTCCATGTGGAGGGTTACGATAAGACGGAGGTAAGGATGGCGAACGGGGATAAGCTGCTGCTTTCAAGGTATAAATACGACGGCTTTGTGCAGGCATACACGAATTACATTTCGGAGGAAAGCCTATGAGCCAGCCAGCGTTTGAAACGATTAACAGTATATTGGATATTTGGAAGATTGTCATACAGGCTATCATGTTCCTTGTTTTGTGGGCGGCGGCTTTCAGGGAGAAAAAAGGAAAAATGGATGGCATTGCGGCAGCGCTGTTTATTCTTGCCAATATAGGGATAGGATTTCTGCCGTGTACCGCTTGGGTAAGGTATGGCGTTTCTGCTTTTGCAATAATGGGGTATGCGGGGATATGTTATAAGAAACAGATTGGGAAAGCTGTATTTGTGATGCTCGCTTTTTATAACCTTCATTGCCTGAGTTTCTTGATTGCAAACAGCATCTACATGAAAATAATGAGTGTGATGATGAAAAGGATTGATTTTTTGCAGAATCGTTATCAGCAGGAAGTGAATTGCTGCATGGCAGTTGGGATGTTCTGCTTGGTATTTGCTTATTCGGTATTATTTGTGGCAATGGCGCTTATTTTGTACAGATTTTTGAAGGATGTAATCATAATGGCCTGGCAGGATGTTATCCTGCTTTCCATTCTGAATTTTGTCGGGAGCATGATTACAAGAATCATCAGCGGGCTGATTACTGTAAAGATAGAGGATGAGTTTTTCATTTTATTTGATGAAAAGCCGGATTTGCTTTGGGAAGTTCCAATGATAGCAGTGCTTATTTTCATAGGGGAAGCTGCATTGATTTATTTCTGGCAGAGATACCGCATCCTGCTTGCTGAAAGGCAGAAACATTTTGTGGAAGAACAGCAGGTCAAGGCCATGAAGAAACGCTTGGAGGAAGCGGAGAATTTCTATGGAAGCATCCGCAAGGTAAGACATGAGATGAAAAATCACATGGCGAACATTAAAGGGCTGACGGAAGCAGGTGAGTATGAGGAGATAGAGGGTTATGTACGGCGGATGGACGAAACCATGCAGGAACTGGAATATAAGTATGTGACGGGAAATGCGGTCACAGATGTCATCATCAATGACAAGTGGCGCAGGGCGGAAAAGGCAGGAATCCGGTTTGATGCAGATTTCCGGTATGGAGGGGAAATCCCTGTGTTTGATATGGGAATCATCCTGAACAATCTTTTGGATAATGCTATTGAAGCCTGTGAAAAACTGGAAACAGGTAAAGGATTTATACACCTTTCGTTAAAGCAAAAAAAGCAGTTTTTATTGCTGGAAGTTGAGAACAGCTTTGACGGGGCTGTACCTGTGCAGTCGGGCGGAGGTTTGGTTTTGCCTACAACGAAACAGAGTATCCTGCCGGGGATTATTGCGGAACATGGGATTGGGCTGGAGAACGTGCGTGATGTGGCAGAGAAGTATTTCGGCGGTGTAAATATAAAAGTGAAAGGGGATGTGTTCCATGTGACAGTCATGCTGCAGCAGG
>NZ_RAZG01000174.1 GCF_003612565.1 Roseburia sp. 1XD42-69
GAAAACGCCGATTATATTTTGTAGTTTTTCGGCGGAGTCATGTAACCTTTTCAAGTGTTTCCCTGCTCAAAAAGTGTGTTTACGATCTGCTGCTTTTGACGCATGAATTCCTTGCGTTCTTTCAGTCTGTATGATTCGCCTTTGATGTTGACTACTGTGCAGTGATGCAGAACACGGTCCAGAATGGCTGAGGCAATGGTGACATCAGCAAACACCTCATTCCACTGCGAAAAAGTCTTGTTAGAGGTAAAGACCGTGGATGTCTTTTCATACCGCCTTGCGATGAGCTGGAAAAACAGGTTGGCCCCCTGAATGTCCATAGGGAGATATCCAATCTCATCAATGATAAGCATCCTGTACTTGGACAGGATTTTGAGCCTGTCCGGCAGCCGGTTCTCAAAGTGGGCTTTCTTGAGCTGTTCAATGAGCTGGTGACAGTTGATGTAGTAGGTTGAAAACCTGTGTCTTGCAGCTACAAGCCCAAGGGCTGAGGCAAGATGCGTCTTTCCCACTCCCGGCGGCCCCAGAAAGACTACATTTTCCCCGTTTTCCAGAAAACGCATGGTTGCTAGTTCATCGATCTGGCGTTTATCAATAGAGGACTGGAAAGAAAAATCAAAGTCGTCCAGAGTCTTTTTAATGGGGAAACCGGACATCTGAATCTGTTTCTCATATGCGCGTCTGCGCTTGGATTTCGCTTCTTCAGCAAAAATGTGATCCAAAACATCCACGACATTTAATTTCTCCGCCACCGCCCGTTCCAGGTAGTTGTCCAGAATCTCCAGAGTGTTCTTCATCTTGAGGCTTTCCAGATTCTCTTTCAGCCTGTCCATGGTCAATTCATTCATACAGCACCTCGTCATATCTGGACAGGTCAGAAGATTTCAGGGGAAAATCAATGACCTTGTCCTGTTCCAAAAGTATATTTTCTGCATCCATTGTCTGTTTCATAGTGAGCCGCCTATAGTGCTGCGGATTGACAACCATATCTTTTTTCTGATACGATATCCGGTGCAGAGCTATCTGCTTTCCCTCATAGTAGGCAGCCAGCATACTGTCGAGGGCTACGACTGCCACATCTTTGCCGATGTACTCCGCCGGCACGGAGTACTGGTTTCCGGCATAGGAGATGAGGCAGTCTTTTTGTACCCGGCGCAGGTTGATTTTGTCCATGATGTACTCCCGGCACAGAGGGTTTAACCGTTCCGCTTTCAGACGTTCAAAGGGGATTTCATTGGTGGTGGCGTGAACTTTTCCATTGACCTTGTTGCACCAGGCCTGCGCCTGGCCATTGAGGTCTGAAAGACTCTCGTATTTGATTCCAACCATGAAATTGTCCCGTACAAACTGCACCGTCCGTTCCACCTTGCCTTTTGTCCGTCCTCTATAGGGGCGGCACAAAACCGGTTTGAAGCCGTAGAAGCCTGCAAAATCTTCAAACTGCCGGTTCAGCGTGGAATCTTCCTGTTTTAAAAGGCGTTTGATGACCACCTGTTTCATGTTGTCATAGAGTATCTCCTCCGGATAACCTCCAAAATACCGGAACGCGTTCTGATGGCACCGGATTAGTGTATTTGTGCTCATGTCCGTCACAAATTCGATATAACGCATCCGCGAATATCCCAGTATCATAAGGAAACAGTACAGTTTCTTCCATTTCCCGTCTTCGTATACCAGATGGTCCTCAAAAAAGCCCCAGTCCATCTGCCCCTGTTTTCCCGGCATGGTTTCAAACCGCACCGTTGCTTTTTCATCCAGGTCCATTTTCTTCCCCCGGACGTATTCCTTCACGATGCTGTATTTTCTGTCAAATCCCTGTTCCTGCAGTTTCTCCAGTATCCGTACCGCAGAATAGGGCGCTTCTTCCAGCCATTGGTCTATCTGCTGCTTGTAGGCATCCAGTTTTGTTGGCTTTGGCTGTGTCAGTGTGTACTCCGGCTTCTGTGGTGACTGTGCATACCTCTTTGCTGTCCGGGGATCCATGTGGTATTTTTTCCCAAGCTCCACATAGCTCATTCCTTTTTGTCTGTCACTTCGTATGTCCATCCAGCTTTCTCCTCTCATTTCTGACTCCTTTCCCGGACATTTTTCGTCCTATCAGGAGTCTATCTTTTTTTCTTTCTCTCCGCCATAAATCTACATTTTTTCTTCGGCGTTTTCTTACATTTTATCATTGGCGCTAACA
>NZ_RAZG01000175.1 GCF_003612565.1 Roseburia sp. 1XD42-69
TTCGAGAAATCTATAATCTATCAAAATCCCTATTATTTATGGCGGTGAATAGCCTTTGATTGAGCTAAAAACCCAATGAATCAATCATACTACAATTAAATATGGAACGACTTGTTATTTGTGTGCAAAAAATCAGATATGCATACGCTTATTAATTGCGCTCATTTGTAAGCAGAAATTTAAGAATATTATGCTTATAGCTTTATTTGAGTGCGCAAATTTACAGAAAATCAAGAATCAATGAAGGGAGAAATATGCCTATGGATGAGAATACAAATGGGAATAAAAATATACAGTATTTGTATGAATACTACAATATGCTCTATCCTAAAAAATTTAAGGAGAAAGAAAGAATCCGTTTGCTTGCCATACATAAGGATGCTGCAAACAGTGAGAAAACAACGACTATAACACGGTATGTAAATAATTTTTCAGATTACAAGGATTTTATTCTGAAATACCGTTATCAATATGACATATATAATCAACTGGCAACAGTAAAACCAGTAAAGCAAAAAGATGGATGTGAAGCTTATAGTGGCGGTATGGGCAACCAAAGATTACGCAAGGTACTGTTTCTTGATTTTGATTTGAAAGATTACCCCTGTTATGATACATCAAGCGCAGCAGACTTTTCAAATATGATAAAAGAGAAAATCCCTAATTTATTCTTACACGCCTGTACAATGTCAGGGCATGGTTTTCATTTTTATATTTCAGTTGAACCGCTTGTAAAAAATCTGACAGAAATAATAGAAGCCAATAAGAAACTTGCGTCTATAATAGGTGCGGATATTAAGGCAGCAAGCCCCACACAGATTGACAGACCGCCATGTTCTTATAACCATAAACAGCCAGATGGAACTTATGACTATGAAAACAGCGAAAAATGGAAGATTGTAACCTTAGTAAATTGCGTTTATGAAAAAGGGGAGCTGTTTAAAGCATACAATTTGGACTATATTGAACAGTTGATAAAAAATGCCTGCCGTAAAGATGAAGGGCAGCAGATACTTAAAAAACAGGAATGGGATTATACAGGACTTAACGAATATAAAAAGTTTCTTTGTAACTGGCGTATGTTCCATGAAGGAGCAGACAAGGGGCAGCGTAATTTCTGGCATGGGCGGATAGTAAAGACTTTACAATCAGAAGGGTATCAGCCATCTAAAATTTACTCTATGTGTAAAGACTGGAATAGCAGATGCAGACCTCCGAAATCAGAAGCAGAGATAGAAGCAGATACAAAAAGATTTATGGAAACTGATTATAAATTATTAGGGTGTTACCAGTCAATTTTAGATACCACACATAGAGAATGGGTAAAAACTATATGCGATAAGGCAGAATGCAGCACATACCATAATGGTGCAGTAATATCCATTGAAAAAGGGAACGGGGCAAAGATACACAATTCAGCATTGAAAAACAGAGATTTGCAGACAATGACGGGTGATGATTACCTGATATTAACATTATTGGACGTATACAAAAGCAGTTATGGCAGACGTGGATTCAGAATCAGGAATCTTAAAGAAAGACTGTATTCTGACATTCAGAAGAAACAGGCTATAAATGACAGGACATTAAAAAATAAACTGCTGCATCTGCAAGAAAAAAACTGGATTGTGCTAACACATGATAAAAAAACAGCTAAGTTTGATGAATATAAAATTACGTTAAGCAGACGATTAAAGGATTTCAAAGACGGCAAATACATACAATTCTATTTTTCAATAGCCAACTGCCTGATAAACGGACTGATAACACAAAGGGATTATTTAGTATATCTTATTTTGATACGGAATTTAAGCGAAGGAAAAAGCGTTTCTTATGAGCAGTTATCGGATGATTTAGGGATAGATAAATCTAATATCGGGAAATCAATTAAGAATCTGGAAAGACAGCGGTGTATTGTGCTGATGAAAGATTACAATGAAAAAGGCAGGGAGTTTAACAAATATCATGTTATTAATCCTGATACTGTACAGTTGAATGATGGAGAATCCAGTAATAAGCTTGTATTGAAACTGCTTGCATAGACAAGGAATTACCAGATTCATAATGATACTTGGATGTAGATGCTTAGATATAATTACTAATCCTGAATTATTCACGGAATAACAGCATTAACTGCTGAAACCCGCACAGTTACTGTATTTTAATTGAATATT
>NZ_RAZG01000176.1 GCF_003612565.1 Roseburia sp. 1XD42-69
AATTATAAAAAAGCAGTAGCGGCCAAGTCCTAAAAGTAGTATTGTTAATTCACCACAAATAAACAATCAAACAGGATCGACACCACCACTGCCATGAATAGAATACCACCCATTTTCTACCGTTGCAAGCAGATTTTTTCTGCCCGGCCTCCTCCATGAATGGTAGTTGTTACTTGTTTACTACTTTGATTTCATGGAGGATTATTTTATGTATGATGAATATTTGCGCCAGCTCGATGAAGCGGGTAAAATCAGGAACCTCAAAGAACGTTCCATTTCCTGTTATCGAAACTATGTTTCTTATTTCTTAAATTATGTAAAAAAAGCCCCCTCTGACCTTACCTGTCAGGATGTCCGTAACTTTCTCCTCGCCAAGAAAGAGGACGGTCTCAAGGCCACCACTTTAAACTTATACAATTCCGCTATCCGGTTCTTTTACCGGAATGTCCTGCACATCCTGTGGGATGATATCACAGTCCCGCGGATGATCATTGAGCATAAACTTCCCACTGTTCTTACCGCAGATGAAGTGGAAAGGCTTCTGGATGCCACAGAAGATTTAAAATATAAAGCAATGTTTGCCACTATGTATTCTTCCGGCATGCGAGTTTCTGAAGTGATCCATCTCCATTATGATGATATCTCCCGTACCAACATGCAAATCCATGTCCGGGATACCAAAAACAGGATGGACCGGTATACCATTCTTTCAAAAAGAAACCTGGATCTCCTCACAGAATACTGGTTCCGAAAAGGGAGGCCAAAGGGTATCCTGTTTCCAAATAAATTTACCGGACAGTATCTTACAGTAGGTACATTGGAACAGGTCATGCGCCGTTCGGCTGCGGAAGCTGAACTTCCCAAAGGTGTTTCTCCCCACAGTCTTCGCCACAGTTTTGCTTCCCATCTGATGGAAGCCGGTGTGGAACAGCGTCACATCCAGGCCCTTCTGGGCCATCGTGACCCGAAATCGACAGAAGTTTATCTGCACGTGAGCAACAAAACAATCATGGGCATCCGAAGTCCTTTTGACAGGGAAGAAGGTGGATGCAATGGATAAACCTACCGTACAGGACATTTTTCAGAAGTTTTATTCTGCCTACCTGGATAAATATTCCCCTTCGCCGGAACAGGCCAAAACCGCTAACAACATCATAAACTGCAAAACCGGGGCTTATGGAGCCAACGTCAGTGTTTGTGAAGACTGCGGTGCCATACAGATTCATTATAACTCCTGCCAGAACCGCTGCTGTCCCATGTGCCAGGCTGTCCCGAAAGAAATGTGGATAGATGCCCGCAGGGAAGATGTCCTGGATGCACCTTATTTCCATCTTGTCTTTACGGTGCCGGATATTCTGAACCCTGTCATATACAGTAACCAGAAACTACTTTATGATACACTTTATCATGCGGCATCCGGCACAATCAGTGAACTTTCTGCTGATACTGCCCACCTTGGGGCAAAGGTCGGTTATATATGTATTCTTCATACATGGGGATCTGAAATGAATTTCCATCCCCATATCCATGCCATTCTTCTTGGCGGAGGGCTTACCCCGGAAAACAAATGGAGAGATAACGGGGAAGATTTCTTTCTTCCGGTGAAGGTAATCTCCAAGGTATTCCGTGGTAAATACATGGATGAGCTAAAACAACTCTGGAAGGCTGGAAAGCTTGAATTCCATGGTTCGGCTGAAAAGTACCGGAATCATTATTCTTTCAAGGAATTGATTGACCAATGTTATTCTGCCGAATGGATACCACACTGCAAAAAGACCTTCCATGGTGCACGGTCTGTCATTAACTATCTTGGCAAATATACACACCGGATTGCCATAAGCAACCACCGGATCATCCGTATGGATGAAGAGAATGTCACCTTTTCCGTGAAAGATTACCGCAATGACGGTAAATGGAAGGAATTCACACTGTCCGGTGTGGAGTTCATCCGGAGATTTCTGATGCATGTACCGCCAAAACGTTTTGTTCGGATCCGGCATTATGGGCTCCTGTGCTCCAGGACGAAAAATAAACAGCTTGCTCTGTGCCGCAACCTTCTAGGATGCCGGAAATACCTTTCAAAGCTAAAGGATATGGCAATGCCTGAGATTTTGGAACATCTTTACGGGATCAAGG
>NZ_RAZG01000177.1 GCF_003612565.1 Roseburia sp. 1XD42-69
AATTATGCTGTACCTTCTTTTAATTTGAAGAATTTTCGGGTAATTGGGAGTAGGTAAAGTTACGAATAACAACATGAAGTGAACCGGGAGGTCCTGCCAATCCTTGAGCATATGACTGTACATAAGTTTATCCGATACATGGATAATCAATATGGATTCCTGCGTTTGCGGAAAACGCCTAATGGCACAATGCGTTATAAAGATATGCAGGATTTGGTGTCAGAGTACAGGGATTATCTGGATATGTGCCATAAGCTGGGATACGACATGGAGAACAGCTTTGTCCTGTACCCGAAAGATTTACAGAAATCCCACGATAAAGCGGCCCGCCGGATAAAGCACAGGAAAGACGCTAAAATAAAACGTGACTTTATCGCTGTATACCAGAAGCTTTCCGGGCAGCTGGATTTTGAGAAAGACGGCTTGAAAATCGTGTATCCTGATACGCCGGATGACGTTATAAAAGAAGGGCATGCACTGCATCACTGCGTGGGCGGCTATGTGGAACGTGCGGCTAACAAAGAATGTGTCATACTGTTCCTTCGGAAAAGCTCTGACGAATCCAAACCATTTTATACGATTGAAGTCCGGGGACAAAAAGCGGTACAGGTACGGGGCACAGGAAACTGCAGCATGACGCCGGAAGTTGAGGCGTTTATCACAGACTGGGAGCAGAGGGTGCTTAGTGCCCGTCTTCCGGCTGCTGCGGCATGATTCCGAATAATACCGCTTACAAAGTCGGTCAATGCTAAATTATATATAAATATAGTATGATTTTTCTGTAATTATCAAAACTACACTATAAGAGATACAAGATACCATAATGGCAGCTGATACAGAAATCAACTCTTTATGCGGCTGCCAAAACATGATATAATCAGAGTAAGGGAAGGCTGGAAAGGAGAGAATGCCAATGAGTGAGGTTAAACTGACGAATACGCCGTATGACGATGTGTTCCGTACATTATTAAATGACTGCAGCAGCTTGATTATTCCGGTGATTAACGAAGTGTTTCGTGAAAGATACTCTGGAAAGGAAAAGGTTATTTTCTCTTCCAATGAACATTTTCTGAACCAGCAAGGCGGAAATGAAGACGGACGGATTACAGACGCAAGCTTTATAATAGTAGGGCCGGAAACGAAAAAGTACCATTTGGAATGCCAGAGCAGCACAGATAATAGTATGTTGGTAAGGATGTTTGAATACGACACCCAGATTGCGCTTGATGAGGGAGAGATTAAGGGGAATATCCTTACTGTGACATTCCCGCATTCAGCAGTATTGTATTTAAGATGTAATGCTTCGACGCCGGATAAGTTAAAAATCAAGATGGTCACTCCCGGCGGAGGTGTTACTTATGGCATTCCTTTAATGAAGTCACATCAGTACACGATAGAAGAGATATTTGATAAGAAGCTTCTGTTTTTAATCCCGTTCTATATATTTTCCCATGAGAAGAGGTTTGAGGAATATGAGAAAAATGGAGCAGAACTGGAGTCGTTAAAACAAGAATACGCAATGATAAAGACAAAGCTGGAAAAGCTAATGGAACAGGGAGATATTACTGAGTATGCAAAATGTACGATTTGTGATATGTCCAATAAGGTTCTGGAGCACATTGCTGTAAAATATGATTCAGTAAAGAAAGGAGTGCAATCAGTTATGGGCGGAAAGATATTAGAATATGAAGCGAAGACAATAATGAATCGGGGACGCGAAGAAGGACGCGAGGAAGGCATTACTGTTCTGGTATCTACACTGAAAGATATGGACGTACCTGTTCAGGTGATATTGGAAAAGCTACAGGAAAAATTCAATTTGAGTTTAGAAGCTGCTAAAAAGTATATTTAAAATTTACTTCATACAGGAACTATGGATGATGTCAGCCCCGGAACTAAAAGCATTCCTGGATTATGTAGCAGGGAAGAAACCAGCAGACCCATTTGTGGATGAACTGGAAGCGGCAGTGAAGAATGCCCGGAAAAACAGAGAATGGAGGCATGAGTATATGACATTGTTAATGCGTGACCGTGAAAATAGAGAGGTAGTGTAAATAAGTTTGTGTTTTTGGAAATAAATGGCTCCTTTTTGGTAAGAATTAGGATATGCAAATT
>NZ_RAZG01000178.1 GCF_003612565.1 Roseburia sp. 1XD42-69
TGTTATTCGTTAGTTTATCTGAACCAAAATCCCTTCTTTTTCTTCAAATTAAATAAGATACAGGATGCCTCAATCTGACGCATTTTCCGTCAGATTATTTTATCTCTGTATCTTCTATGTTATCATTCCTTTTGATACACGAAAAAAAGGCTGGAACCCCAACCGTCCAAAGTTTGTGTTCCAGCCCTCACCATACCACGGCGGATATATCCGCCATAGACAAAGTTATGATAACAATAATTACTGAAGAATGCAACGAAATTTCACAAAAGTTTTATGATAATGCCATGGATTCCATCCAGATATGTCAGCTGGAGTGCACCTGCGGCTGCTCCGGCTGCCTTGTGGGACACGGACAATATACCCGTTCCATCAAAACAGCACTTGGAAAGATCCCTCTATTGATCCGCCGGGTGCAGTGTGACATCTGCTGTACCACCCATGCCCTGCTCCCCTCCGGCATCGTCCCTTACTCCCAGGTTCCCCTGGCCGAACATGCCGCTATTGCAGCTTCCTTTGAGAACGGAGGCAGGGGCATGGAGGTGATGGAAGCAGACCCGGAGCTTTCTCCCAGCCAGGTTTTCTACATCCTCTCCCTCTACATCCGTTTCTGGCGCCAGCGCCTGCTGAGCGAGCGTCTGGAACTTTCCCCCGCACATGCCCTGACACAGCCCTGCCTGCGCCTCTTCGGCCGCCAGTTCATGCAGATAAAAAATACCAGAAATATCCTTTTTGTTCCACCTACATAACTTTGGGTGACTTCCCTGCCTGCCTCTTTTATTATGAGGAAAAAACTAAAGGAGGTTTTATACAAATGGAACAGGAATACAGACATGCTATCGCCCTGATGCGTTACTCGGCCATCGCACCGCTCATCCCAGGTCTGCCGGAAGGATATAAAAACCTGACAGACTATCTGAATGAGGCATCCCGCAAGGGGCTCGTGCATCCGGACGGGGAAGTGAAAAATTATGCGCCCAAAACTCTGTATAAATGGTATTCCAACTACAGGAAAGGGGGATTCGATGCCCTGATGCCTTCCGGACGCAGCGACTGCGGAAAACCCAGGAAGCTGGACGATGACCTGAGAGAGCGGATCGCATACCTGAAAGGCCGCTACCCCCGTATGAGTGCCGCCGCCATCTTCCGGCAGCTTAAGGAGGATGGCAGTATAAAAAACGGGGAGGTCTCGGAATCTACCGTGAACCGGTACGTGAACAGCCTCGCCCTGGAAGCGGAGGCTTTGCCCATGCAGGACATGCGCCGGTATGAACGTCCACACATCAATGAAGTCTGGTGCGGGGACTCCAGCGCCGGTCCATATCTGAAAACACCGGACGGCAGGAAGCGCAGGGTATATGTGATCGCCCTGATCGACGACTCCAGCCGACTCGTCACCGGGGCGGGCGTATTCTTTGAGGATACCTTTGCAAACCTGATGTCCGTCATGAAGGGAGCTGTGGCAAAGTACGGTGTCCCGCGGATGTTCAATTTCGATAATGGCAGCGCTTATAAGAACAAACAGATGGAACTGCTGGCAGCACGTATCGGCACCACCATCAACTACTGTAAACCCTACACTCCGACGGCGAAAGCCAAAGTAGAGCGGTGGTTCAGGACCATGAAGGATCAGTGGATGGCTTCCCTTGACATGCGGGACTTCCCTTCCCTTTATGCCCTGGGCGGCAGTCTCCTGGCCTACGTCCGCTCCTACAATCTTTCCCCCCACTCCTCCCTCAAAGGGAAATCCCCCCAGGAACGCTTCTTCTGTGAGCCGGGGATGGTACGCCGCCTTTCGGAAGAAAAACTAAGGACAGACTTCCTCCTGGAGTTTTCCCGCAGGGTGTCCGCCGACAGCGTGGTCTCCATCGGAAATGTGGAGTATGAAGTGGATATGCGTTTTGCCAGACAGAGAATAAGACTGCGCTGCTCACCGGATATGGAAGAAGTATACGTAGCACAGCCAGACGGGGGGCTGATCCCGGTGCGGCTCCTGAACAAGCAGGAGAACGCCTCTGTGAAGCGGGAGAAACTCCTGCTTTCCGAAAGGGGTGAGCAATGATGGACGTTT
>NZ_RAZG01000179.1 GCF_003612565.1 Roseburia sp. 1XD42-69
TCCCATCTTCGACAGTTACAGAAAAACAAAGTGGCAGAATCCCTTGAATTTATTGGGGATATGCCACTTTTTATAATTGAAAGAATGTTGTATGGAAATGCTATTTCAAAATTTTTTTGATTTTTTTATTCAGTTCTTTTGGCTGGTAGTATTTTTTATCTAATCCAAGTCCTGTAACCGCATTCAAAGCAGTACAGACCCTGGAACTGGTATAAGTTGACATATAACACATATCTTCAACATTGGCAACATCCATGCTGTCCAGGGTTTCGATAATGTTATTCACCGTGAAATGTGTGCCATACATGTCAAGTTTCTTCTCCAATAACCGATAGATAAGGAGCGCTGTATAACAGATCATAAAATGTGCAATAATACGCTCACGTTTTTGATGGAAAACTGGGCGTGCAGAGAAATTTGTTTTCATTACCCTGAAACAGTCTTCGATTTTGTAACGGTTTGCGCTGATTCCTAAAATATCCTTTGCCGGATCATCAAGGTTTGTAGCGACAGCATAAAAGCCGTCATATTTTTCTTCCCCTTTGATCACATCCAGGTCAAGTTCATAGTTATCAGTAACAGATTCTCCTGATTTTGCCGAAGAAGTGCGTTTGATGAAACGTGTCACGTCATGCGGCCCCTTTTTGTAAGTATCCGGGTCCAGGTTTTTCAAAAGCTTTTTTGCCCGTTCTATCTGGCGGCTGCGGATGTGCCGCTGGTATTCCATCATTTTTCTTGAAAAGGAAACGATAACCTTTTGGGGAACAATTGCTTTTGATTTTATTTTTCGGACGGTGCCGTTTTTACATACCTTTTCCTCGTATAATCCCAGGTCAAAAGCTTTATCAGCCGGAATGATCTTATAAATCCGGTCATTGTATAAATCCTTATTTTCAGGGCTGTGTTTATCGAAACCCTTCATATCCTGAATTGTTGCTGGTTCATCAGTTGAAAGTAACCGGTAGCCCGTATCGTTAAACACTGCCTGCCGCAGAGCGCCGGAAAGTTTCTTTATGGATTGTGTGACAACAAAAGCCCTGCCGCCCATGGAATTAAAGTTTCTGATATTTAAAGAACCAAGACCGGCATCTGCACAATAAATGAATTTCTTCCCTTTAAACATTTTTGTGAGTTGTTTTTCCAGAGGGACAGCAGTTGTCTGTTCGTTATCAGAACCGGATGTAATGCACATGGAAAGAGGGATCCCGTCCTTGTCCATAAATAACCCCATCTCAACAATCGGATTTGGGCGGTGCTCCTTGCTGGGGCCGTACTTGCGCAGTCCCTTTATGGTCTCACCGGTCACTTCATCTGCATAATCGTCGTCATCAGATTCGATTTCAAAGTAATAGTTCGAACAATCGTAAAAACAAACAGAAGTATCCCTTTTTACAATCCTGCAGCTTGCGTTGTAAAGATGGGAAATATAATCTTCATAATGTTCCTGCAGGATATCCATAGTCCGCAGAATGTGGACATAGTCAAACTCGGGCTGTTCGTAATACCTGTCAAGATTCTGATATGTTCCGAGTTTGGAATCTGGATGGAGGATCCGGGAATAAGTCAGGAAGCGGTTAACCAGGTTTGGATCGAATTCATTTTTCATATCGGCGGTTGCTGACCGGAAGAAGGAACCAATGTCCAGGTCGTGATAAAACTGCTGGAGGAAAAAATATCCGATGTTAAAAAGGGTGCTTTTTGAATTTGCCGCATTTGCAGCTTTTATCTTTTCGGCAAAATCAACTTTGATTTCTAAAGACATCCTGTTTTGTATTTGATACTCCTCATTATATTTTTTGACCTGTTCTTTTGCATAAGCAAGTGGGTCATCGGTGATCTTCAGAAGTTCAGAATGCCTTCCGATTCGGGCTACATTTTTAGTTGTTGTTTTCTTTCCGTTACGGATCCCCATCTGGATAAAGTAGTTAGGATCCTTGGATTTTTTATCGTACCAAAGCTTCATACCTTATTATAGCATATAAAACAACGCCATACAACATAAAAATAAATAAAATTTGACATAAAAAAGCCCGCATTTCTGCGGTTTGTA
>NZ_RAZG01000180.1 GCF_003612565.1 Roseburia sp. 1XD42-69
CAGGGAACCCCGTGCCAATTAAAAGAAAAACACAATATGTTGTAGTTGCTTGAGTTAGGTTGTTAACATTGCTTTCCAAATCGCAAGCAAAAGAAAAATTAACGCAAATGGGGCTTACCACTGCCACAAATGCAAATACAACAGCCAATACAGCAAATGCAGCCTCAGCAAACACATTAAAAGGCACATTAGCAGGACTTACCACTTCTATTAAAGCAACTTGGGCAGCTATGTCCATGCTTCAAAAAGCGAGTATAGTTTTTGCTGCTGCATCTACTATATGGAGCATTGGTTCATCTATTTTTAGTAGCTATAAGCAGCACCAGGAAGAAATCAGACAGGCAACCGAAGAAGCCGCACAAGCATACAAAGAATCCGCTTCATCCATAGATGATTACGTTTCCAGGTATCAGGAATTGCGGAAAGCATTAATAGCCGCTAAAGGGGACGAAGAGGAAACTCTTGCGGTAAAAAGGCAGCTCTTAGATTTGCAGACGGAGATCAACGATAAATTCGGTGCAACTTGTGGTACTATTGATCTTGTGACCGACAGCTACAGAGACATGACACAGGCCATCAAGGATTACAACAAAGAATTAGCAAATAACTACCTGAATGAAAATGAAAAGGGAATTCATGATGCTGAAAAACAAATGACAAAGAAACGTCATTATAACCTCTCTTATTCCGGAATGGTAGCTACAACAGATAAAGGCAAGGCATTAAAAGAAATTGCAGAAAAATATAAAGATAAAGGCATAGACCTTCTGAATGAAGGGGACGGCGGCGTAACTTTCTCCGTCTATTTAGACACAGATGCCGGATCAGCATATGATGTCATCAATGATTTTGAAACAGACCTCCGCAACAAGGCAGTTGAATTAGGGGACGAGCATTTATTTGATGATGTGTTAGAGATGTCTTCAAATTCTTTAAATAATGCTAAATCCGTGGTTGACGAATACGGCGATATTTTCAAACGTTCCCTGATTGCAAAAATTGCATCAGATGATAACAAGGCAACTGTATATAATGATGCCTTAAAAGCGGTAGAAGAGTACAATAATGCAGTCTTGGAAAGCGAAGACCCATATAGCGACAAAAAGGTAGCATCCGCAAGGCAGAACCTTGAAGAAATAAAACAGTCCATCCAAAGCAATACCGAAGAATGGGGACAGTATTCTTCTGTAATGGATGATGTGTTTAACCAGGCAGATACAAGACTGATTGATTTTAATGATAAATTACAGAATGATGATTCACTAAAGAAATATGCTGGGGAATTAAAAGGGTTAGATACTCTGGATCTACAATCGTTTGACCAAAATGCTGGCAAAAACAATGCCTTTGATAAATTAAAGGAATCGGCTGGCAGTTGTGGGGTTAGTGTTGACGAACTGATTGACCGTTTGGTGAAAATGGGAATTGTACAGGACGAAATTGCAGAAGAAGCGCAAAATATTCCAAAACCTTTCTCCCAGCGTTTCCAAGACCTCTGGGATTCTGAATCCTTCAAAGATGCAAGAGAAGAATTACAAAAACTCTCCAAAGAAGCAGGAATTACAGAAGATGACCTCTACTCACTTGCCAGGGAAAATGAAGAACTTTCTCTCCTGCTGGATGAATCCGGCATATCCGCACAGTTCGCCGCCACATGTTTTAACCAGGTATGCAATGGCGCAGACGGGTTTTCAGCCATTACAGAGGACGCACGTACACTTGACCAGGTATTACACGGCATGGATGAAAGTCTGCAAAGTGCAGCGGCATCCAAATCCGCTTATGACAAGGCAATGGGGCAGGATGATTACGATTCAGAATTTAAGAACTATCAGGATGCCTACAAATCCGCAATGGAGATGTTTGAAAACGGGGATTATGGAAAACATTTCCGTTCTGCAATGGAGTATCTTTTAGGGGACAAATCCTACACCATGAGCATTGAAGAAATGAAAAATGCAATGGATGGGTTAAAGAATGTCTTTGGTGAGGATGCGACAAATGGTCTGGAATTTCTGGACAAATTGTATGAAAAGAAGGATGTCCT
>NZ_RAZG01000181.1 GCF_003612565.1 Roseburia sp. 1XD42-69
CGGGAGTTTGACAGTTTCATATTTCAAAAAATCCTTACAGGCCTTATAAAGCCTGACTTTTTTATGTCAAATTTTTCGTTTTATTTCATAGTATTATATAGCATTATTTTTCAAAGTATGGTATACTATATTCAGGAGGTTTTCACTATGAAAGTAACTACATCTAAATCAAAAAATTCTGAATCTTTTTATATCGCAAAAAGTTTTATTGACAATAAAGGAAAAAGCACGTCCGTCAATGTGCGCAGGCTCGGTACTCTTAAGGAACTTCTGGCTGAACATGGCCCCACTCGTGATGATGTCATGAAGTGGGCTAAAGAAGAGGCCAGGATGGAAACTCTTAAATATAAAAAGGAACAACAGGCCAAAGCCGTCCAGATCACGTTCCATTCCGATCAAAAGCTGGATTATGGCCAGCAGGTCTTCTACCGTGGTGGATATCTTTTTCCCCAAACTTTTTACTATCGTCTCCAGCTTGATAAGACATGCCGCAAGCTCCGGGACAAGCATAGATTCAAATATGATATCAATGCTGTCCTTTCCGACCTTGTCTATGCCAGAATCCTTGAACCGGCCAGTAAACGTTCTTCTTATAAGACGGCTTCTGAATTTCTGGAAAAGCCTTCTTACCAGCTGCATGATATCTACCGGGCACTTGATGTTCTCGGAAATGAATGCGATTTTATCCAGTCAGAAGTGTATAAGAACAGCCGTCTGCTTGGGAAGCGCAACGACAAGGTACTCTATTACGACTGCACAAACTATTTTTTTGAAATTGAACAGGAAGATGGTGATAAAAAATACGGCAAATGCAAAGAACATCGCCCAAACCCCATCATCCAGATGGGAATGTTCATGGACGGAGATGGTATCCCCCTTGCATTTTCACTTTTTCCCGGAAACGCAAATGAACAGACTTCCCTGAAGCCACTGGAGGAAAAGGTGCTTCAGGATTTTGGCTGTACTAAATTTATTTACTGCAGTGATGCCGGACTCGGTTCGGAAGCAATCAAAAGAATAAATCATGCCGGCGAACGTGCTTTTATTATTACCCAGTCTATAAAAAAGCTAAATAAAGATGATAAAAAATGGGCTTTGGACAGAACCGGTTTTAAACGGGTCTCAGATGACACGCCTGTTGTCCTTTCTGAAATCCCGGAAGATGATAATGGACTGTATTATAAAGACGAACCATACACTCCGCACACACTCCACCAGCGTCTGATCGTAACTTATTCGCCCAAATATGCAAGATACCAGAAAACGATACGTGACGCACAGGTGGAACGTGCTGAAAAAATGCTGAATTTGGGAAAAGTGAAAAAAGAGCGCAGAAATCCAAACGATCCTGCACGATTTATAGGAAAAATTGCAGTGTCTGAAGATGGAGAAGCGGCAAAAATCCATAATTATCTGGATACAGATAAGATCGAACAGGAATCCCTCTACGATGGAATGTATGCGGTAACTACCGATCTGTTAGATGATGCTGTGAAAGATATTTTAAAAGTCAGCGAAGGAAGATGGGAAATCGAAGAATGTTTTCGGATAATGAAAACAGATTTTGAAGCAAGACCTGTGTTTCTTCATGATGATGTACGTATAAAAGCACATTTCCTCATCTGTTTTCTTTCATTAGTCATATACCGTTATCTTGAAAGAGAGTTAGAACATGTCTTTACCTGTGAGACGATTCTGGACAAGTTAAAAACAATAAATTTTGCGGACATACAGGCGCAGGGTTTCATCCCGCTTTATACACGCAACAAGTTGACCGATGCTTTGCACGAGATCTGTGGTTTTGAAACCGATTTTAAATTCATCACCAAAAGTCATATGAAAACAATTCAGAAAAAAAGCAAAGGCAGGAAATAAAATACCATAGTCTAAAACAACGCTAAAAATCGCTACACTGCCCGTATTTTCAAGCATTGTAGCGATTCTATTTTTTCTCAACTGTCAAAAACAGGA
>NZ_RAZG01000017.1 GCF_003612565.1 Roseburia sp. 1XD42-69
TCTAAACAAAGTGTCCCATTAAACCATTTTACATTTGCATTTGCATCATATTCTTTGATTATTGTGTTTGTGGAAATCCCCCCATCCTCAGGCATTTCATCTACCCACAGCCTCATCACACGATATTCATCTATTTTTTGATATTTAATCATATTTTCTTAGTGACTAATTCCCCAGTAATCAAACCATGGTGAACCAAACCATTCCGGCATAGATTCTATAACATCTGGATGATATAAATCAAACTCTGTTACGCCATATTTATCTAATGCAGCACCATGTGCTGTATCATAATCCATACCTTGATTCATTAATCTTGTTTCTTCAATTTCATGGCGATAAAATTCTGCATCTGGGCCCGTTAGTTCTCCTCTTTCTTTTAATATATTTTTAATTCTCTCAATCATGGCATCATTATAATCTGCCTGCATATCACCTGATAAATGTTTTTCAATTATATCTAATCCTTCTTTTGTTGGTTTTACAGAATTTCCATCCTCAATATAAACCCCTTCCTCTTCACCCCCTGCCGCATCACCTCCATCCGGCGGCTTACTCAACATCGCTTTCCCCGCCTGGGCCAGCATCTCAGCCGCCGCTTCAATCCCGATAATCTGCGGAATGCACTCTCCGACAATCCTGCATTAAAATCGCTTTCCCTTGTATAAGAGCCGGTAAGCTTGTCCTTCCCTGTTGTCTACATCTTCACACAGCTCCCAAAAAGGGTTATCTCCCCGCCTTCCATGGAGAGAACCGTAAGGCCGCACCCCGGTTCCGCTAAGGGATACCTGCCCCTTACAATATCCCGCATACAAAGCCTCCTTTTACTCCACCATCATCTTCCATTTCTTCCTCCCGGCGGAATCATCCTCCCAGCCCTCCCCGCTTCCGGACCTCTTTAAAATCCTGGCAAGTCCGCTGAAAATCGCCCCATTGCCCTGTTTCTTTAACTCTTTCCCTTCCCGCCATCCAATGTATGCGGCAAGCATTCCATTATCTGCCGGGCGCTCCCGTCCCAAAAGCTGCAGGCAAAACTGCACATCCTCCCCAGGAAGCCCTTTTATGGCAAGCATTTCCCGTGCAAAAGCCTTTGTAACTTCCGGGGATATGGCGCTCCCTCCTTTTACGGCATAGGGGGCGTGAATGACGTTTAAGGTGTCAAACTCCGTATCCCGGTCAAAAAAATCCTGGTACGCATACCGGAGCCTGGCCCCCTCCTGCAATTTAAAACGGCACAGCTCTATGCCGCCTTTTTCCCCTTTCTCTTCCTCCAGTATAAGCTCCATCTCCTGGTATAAAAGGCTGTGCTCCTCCTTCGGTTCTGAAATGTATAGTTTTAAAATTGTGGTGGTGTTTGTAGGGAAGTAAGAAACCTCCGCAGGCTCTTTAATAAAAAACATCTCCCCCTGATATAGCAGCGCCCCCTCATTTAAAATTATCCTGTCCTCTGTGGTGGTAAGTTCACACCCGGAAAGGATACCGTCCCCATACCCTTTGTGGAGAAGCTTTCCGGAAAGGTATGCATAATCGGAAAGAGCTTCTAACATATTCTTCCTTAAAATATGGGCTTCCTTAAAAACAGGTATCGCCTGTATCATCATAGATAATTTTCACTCCTTTACTTTGTTCCGTCAAAGAAATTTGTCATCCAGTTTTCCGTCTCGAATAAAAACAAACGGTCCGGCCCAAGCATAAGCTGTTCCTCTTCCCTTAGGACAGGGACCACAAGAAATCCCCACCGGGCCTCGTCCGCCAGCACAAAGGAGCGCAGCTCCCGGTTCATAATAGAATCCACCTCATCCTGAATAATCATTCCCTGGTATTTCTCCACAATTTCCTCCGCCTCGGCAGGATTAAATTTTCGTGGATTAAAGGAACAGCTGTATTTATACCGCTCCTGTCCCCCTGCATCCTTTAAATATAGCTGCAGGGTAAGGTCCGTCATGTTACGTGAGATATACCCCTTCGTCTGTTTCCGGTCCAGGCTGTTAATTAATATGCGCTCCTCCCCGGTGTGGGTCTTTGCCGTGACGATATAGGGGAATGCGGGCTGTTCGCTTGTGATGGCAACATCTGCAAATCCGAAACGCTTATCTTTGATATATTTTATGGCCCCATCTAAGCACATTAGTTTTAAGCCGTGGTCATCTTTCCCGAAAGCGGCGCTCTTTGAGGATTCAATTACTTTTCCTGGAATAAACTCCTTTAAGGCATCCCGAAATAAATTAATTTTGCAGGACTGCCCCGTAAGGCGCATGATGGAATATTCATAGAGCCTTCCATCCTCGTAAGGGCCTTCGATAAACCGTTTTACCAGACGGTAGATATCTCCCTTTAAGAGCCGCCCCATCTGGCTGACATTAAAATACAGGGTGGGAAAATCCTTTATTACCGTAAGTCCCCTCTCCCCGTAGACGGAGAGTTTAAATCGGTCTGCAAAAATGGCTGCCGTTCCCATCTCTTTTGGGGGTTTAGAGCCCACTGCCACACGAAGGGCTTCCCGCCTCCCGTAAAATGCCTTTTTCATCTCCTCCGCCAGTTCAAATAAAAAATAGAAATTATTTTTTACTGCAAAATACTCACTGTTGCTCCTGTGTTCATATTCCTTAAACCGGGTAGGAATAAACTCCTCGGCTTTTTGGTATTCCTCCTCCAGTGCGCAGTATACGCTCCCCGCCCCTTCCCTGTCTATCCTGCGGAATATATCCGTGCCCATTTCCCGGATAATATCTTCCGGCTCCAAAAGTTCCATATCCCCTTTGCCAAAAGCATTCCCTAATTCTTTGGCTGCGGCAATTTTTAAAAGCTGCATCACACGGTAGGTTAAATTGTTTCCCCCAAAATCCGTATCCCCATTTTCATAGGCCGTGGCAATCCGGATGCGGTAGGACACTCTGTGGCTAATTATGGAAAAATGGCTGGAGGTAAGGTCTGTGGTGCCCCCGCCGCAGTCTATAATTAGTGCCCGAAGTTCCCTGCCGTTTACAAAACGGTTTTTTGCGATAAGTTCTGAGATAGAGTTATATAGAACCGCCACTCCTTCATCCAGCATATCTTCCTCCATAATCTCATACCCTGGAAAAATGTCCTTAAAAAGCCTTAGAAACAATTTTTTCTGTTTCACTGGTGCTGTTAAATGCAGGCTTCTAAAAGTGCATTTAAACTTCTGGGTGGCACAGGATATGACATACTCTAAAAAAGCCCGGATAATCTCCTTCCTTTTTACAAAACACCGCCGTCCTCTCTGGTCCACAAGTTCTTCTTCTTTCTCCGGGTCGCTAATCCACCGCTTTATATCATAAAATACACAGAATCCCTCGTCTATGTAACTGGAATGCAGCATCTCCTGGGCCTCATATCCAAAAACATACCGGATTTTTTCCCCGTCAATCCCCAACACCCCCACCGCTGAGGGGAGGAGAGGTGTCTCCCTGCCGTCCTCCCCGGGAAAAGTCACATAATTTGCCTCATTTTCTTTTAAGGCCTCCCTTGCCGGGTCCCCGCTTAACCATTCCAGATAACTGGAATCTAAGTATATTCCGGCCGTGGTATTCGTAGTGCCAAAATCTATGGCAAGGGGCATATCCATCTCTAAAAGTTTCCGCACTTTAAAATCCATGACCGGAGCCTCATAAAAATCCAGATGCTCCGGATACATATCATATCCGGTCTCATACAGATGATACAGCCATTCGGACTGTCCCCGATTCATGCAGTACAGACGGTAACTTTTTATTCCGGACTCCCTGCAGGGAATTTTTTCCGACTTTGTCAGGTACAGTCTGTCACCCTTCCCCCCAAGGGAACGAATGTTAAAGATAGCGCACACTTCCCCTCCGCTTACCAAAAGCGCGTTGGTGTCTGCAATCTCTTTCTTATACCCGATAGCCAGCCCGTCAGAGCAGGTGACTGCAATCCCCTGATAGGTGACGATTTTTGCACATCCCCTTAAAGGCTCCGAGGCAATATGGATTCTGGCAGTTTTTAATATCTCCTCCAGGCGTTTTATTCCTTCTTCTCTGTACTCCGTTATAAAAAGACCGTCTTTCCTTCCCCTGAAGCGCATAATCTGACGGATTAATTCATCTTTGTCCATGGGCGCCTGGATGCCGTTTATAATCCGCTCCTTAAAGCAGATATCCCGAAGCTGGAACGTAGTCATAAGTTCCAGTTCGCTTTTGCTGTAAGAACGGTATTCCTGTTTTGTTTTGTCCTGGTTCAGTGTATACGTGTACTTATCTATATGCATTTCCCTTCCCTCCCCGGGTAAAAACAGCTCTTTAGTACAGGGCAATTTCATCTGTTATCATGGTGCCCTCCACGCCGATAATCCCAAAATGATACTCGAAGAAAACCCGAAGTTCGTATCCCACAGGCAGAAACATATCTGTTACAAACCTTAGCCTCCCTGCCTCCCTGTCGTTTTCCCTGATATTTATGTATAGAAGCAAATTTTTTCCTTCATTTTTTATCTGATAAAGCAGGGCATCTGGATATAAAACAAGCAGAGCCCTGCGGAATAATCCCAGGGATGAGCCTGTCTCCATCTGGCATAATGCCAGGGCTGCCAGGCGTTCCTGCTCTGACTTTTCTATCCGGTTAAAATTCTTTGCCATCCCGGAAAAGAATATCCCCTCCCGAAGCTCCTTAGCAATTTTTCTGATATACATCTCCCGCTTTGTAAGGCCGTGCCTTAAGTCTGCATAGAGAATTGCATGCAGTGCGGTATCGATAAAAAAGACACCGAACTCATGGTACTCCTCCTCTGTGAGTCCAGAGTTTTCCTGCATTAGAATATCCTGAAAAATATCTGCAAAACGATACAGTAAATTTAATTCTATCTCAGGGGATGTCACCTTTGTCTCATTGACGCAGGAAAAAGACTGTTCAAAAAAAGGGCTGCACTCTTTGGCCTGCCGGAAAAACAACTCTCCTTCTTTATACCCCTGCTCCTTTGCCCGAATCACAATATCCCATAAAAAATTCAACCACCTGATCCCCCTTTTACTATTTTTCCCACACAACAATAATCCGGGAAAATTCTCTGTACCTGAGTCACCAGAAAGCTCATAATGTCCTCATTTAAATAATTTTCCTCATCTCTGGCCTCAAAACAAATCACAAGAACCGCTCTCTGATTCCCGGTCCGTATTTCATCTTCCATAAAACTGTCCATATTATAGTTACAGGATATGCATTCCTCCGGAACAGAACTTAAGATTTCAAAGTCAGAAAAAACAAGGTAATCCCCATATTCAAAAGATTCCATAAGCCTTGCCATCTCCCCCCGGGTTTTAATGCTCTTTTTGTACATTTCCGTTATGCTGCCGGAGAAAGTGTCTTTATACTGGTTGGATAACACGGGGTAAGGATAATTTCCCATGTTCTCATTTTGATGTACTTCGTAGAGATGCCAGTCACAGGGCCTTGGAATGGGACAGGTGATATACAAATCCCCGTTAAGCCTGCGGATATTTGTGATTTCCACCCCCGCATCCCTCACCAGATAACCACAGTCCGGTCTTAACCTCTGGGAAAAAAACTGATGCTCATAGTTAATTTTGTCGATACAGGGATTGGGGTATGTGCTGGTTTTTTCCTTGATAGGTTTCAGATTCCAAAGGGGAACTCTCCTATACTCTATACAGGAAGCAAACTCTTCAAAATCCACCTCAATCTCCTGAATCTCCTCCTCATCCTCTGTTCCTTCCATAGAGTAAAGATACACATCCAGAAGCTTTGTGAGATAGGCTGTACACACAGTAAGCCAGGGTTTAAAATTTACTCCAAAGGAAACATAAAGCTCTTCTATCATTTTAAGATATTCCCTGTTCTGCCTTACAAGAAAAACTCCCCGGTACTCTCCCTTGAGAGTTTTTATGCATCCGGAAAAATATCGCTCTCTTTGGTTTAAAAGAGAATAAACCCGGGTGGCGCTGTCTTTTAAAAATACGGTAAAGAGCTTAACCTCCTCCCCTTTTCCTAAGGTTTCTTTTATTTCCTGACAGGAGATGTTTTCTTCTTTCGTATCCTCATCTCTCATAGGGTACAAAAAAGTATCCGTGGCATCATAATGCTCCTTATCTGTCATGGATATATAGACGGCATACCTGTTCTGCTCTCCCTGGCACTCTTTTAAAATATCATTTTCCAGTTTGTCAAAAGCCTCTTTACTGTAGGCATAAACAGCGGAAAGGATATCCCCCACCGTCTGTTTAAACATGCGGCGCTGGTCTAAATCCGTAATTTCCATCATTCTTTTTTCTATGTACTCTTCCATGCTAAAATCCTGTTTTTCATCCATCTGTGACTTCCCCGCCCCCTGACTCTTGTCCCGGCCCATTCCCGGCATCCATGTCTATTTCAAGTCTTTCAATTTTCCGGCTGATTTCTTCTACTTTATCCTCCATATCCAAAGAGGCATAAATATCTTTTGCCAGCAGGTAGTACTTCTTTGCAGAGACATAATCTTTTTTATCTTCTGCGCTTTCCCCCTGCATCACATACCGCTTAGCCTCCTGCTCCTTTGCCTCTCTCTGGTCAATTTTCTCTTCCACCGTATCCAGCTTATCTTCCATAGCCTTGCTCTGGGTCTTATCCCCCATCTCATCATAGGCCTGCTTCGCAGAGAGGTAAAATACCCTTGCGCTCTCATAATCTCCCTGGGCAAATGCGGCGTCTCCCTGGGCGGTGGCATTGGCTCCTGCCTCCTGCTTTAAAAGCTGGTCTTTCCGCTCCTGTTCCTCTTCCTCTTTCTGCTCCTTTTGGTCCTCATAAAGCTTTTTTAAGGCTTCGATTGCCTCCGTCCTTCCCTCATCAAAATATACGGCTCCTGCGGTAGCCTTTGCCTCCAGATACTTTTCCTCCGCCTTGTCATACTGCAGGTTGAGGGCCAGAGTATCCCCCAGGTTTAAAAGGTCATATACAGATAAATATTCCGCTGTCAAGGCAAGCCTTTCATAGATATAATCAAGGCCCAGGCTGTCCACATAGCGGGAGCGGTTCGCCGCTTCCTTATACATGTTCTGCGCATCCACAAATTGGTTGTCCGAGAGCTTTTCCTCAGCCAAAAGCACCGCCTCAATTAATTTCTGGTAGTCCCCCAGCTTCTTTTCCATGGCGTGGTCCCTTAATTTCTCCGCCAGCGCCATAGACTCTTCACATCTCTCCTGCGCCCGTACATAATTGTCTATCTGGATATACTCAATGGTATCCGCAAATCCCTGCCCCAGCTGTATACGCCGTTCCACCCTTTTGTTATGGAGGACAACCAATATCACAGTGAGGATAATTAAAATTACAAGGATAGGGATCATGGTCATAATCATTCTCTTAATTCTGCGTTTCTTATTTGGGTCTATAAAGACTTTATCCACAAATATGGTGACAAAGGTATATTTGCCCAGATTTTCCGGCTGCCTGGACAAAAGCAGCTCCTCCACGTCATCCACCAGTTCCTGGGGGTCATTGCCTGCGTCTGAAAAAACATCCAAAAGCTCCCCGCCATCCACATTTTCCCAGATACCCCGGGTAAACACTGCAATAGCGTCCGTGTTCATAAGCTTTATCTTTTTTGAGATAAAGGGGTGGAACTCTTTTTCCTGCCCCAGATATGCGTACAGGTTATTCCGCTCTTCATGCAGCGCCACTTTATCCTGCTCTACCCTCTCCTCCTTGACATAGTCCATGGTGAGGGACTGGTCTGTTGACTGGCATTTTAAAAATCCGTCGCGGTACAGGCAAAGCCTCACATTTCCCGCCTGTCCATACCTGAAATTTGCATAGTCTGTCAGCACTATCATAACGGAGGCTTTTAACTTTAGTTTACTGTTTTCCGTGAGCAACGCTTTATTTGCGGCATTTAAGCATCGGCGCATAACCCGCCTTCCAACTCCCGGGCTCTCTGAAAATGCGCTTACCACAGCCGCCACGGAAATTTTTGCCCCCTGGGCATCCATTTGGTCATCGATTCCGTCCGCTACCACATAACAGGCAAAATCATCCAATTCCACAAATCCAAAATAGTCTGTATTTTTTATATTATTATCTGCCTCCGAGGTAAAGGCCGTCTTAAATTCCGAATTTTGCTTTCGCATATGTGTCAGCTCCCTTTCCCATTCCCAGAAGGATGATGCTGGCATTATCCTTTTCCTCCCCGGGATGCCGGTTCACTAATTCTATGATGTCATACGCCATCTGCTGGCAATCTAAATCACTTTTTAGAACTGCCTCTATCTCCCGTACACCCAGCAGATCATAGATTCCGTCACTCATCAATACCACAATATCCCCTCGCTTTAGCTTCACAGGGGCGTCAAAAAGTTCTATATCCTTAAACCCATCCTGTCCCAGATAATTGTAAAGCCTCTTATTTTCAAGGAGGGCCAGTGCATCTTCACGGGAAATTGTCCCCTCATGAAATTTCTGTTCCGCCAAAACAGCCACGGTATGGCCGGTGGAAATCGGAATGAGGTTTCCCTCCCGGTACACGCATATTTTAACATTCCCCACCTGGGCATAATATAGATAGCCTGCGGCAAGGAGCACACATCCCAGGCTGGCGGAACCCCTGTTTTCATCCCCCAGGGCTTTTAAAATTTCCAGGTTTGCATTGTGGAAAGATTTCCGGAAAAAATACTGTGGATTGTGGAAGGCATTATAATCGCCGAACAAATCCATACAAGTGTCCACGGCAATGCGGCTGGCAATCCGTCCCCCATACTCTCTTCCCGCCCCGTCAGAAAGCACTGCCAGAACTCCGGCCTTTGTCTCCATAGTTCCAACCTGGTCTTCTTGAACCTGCCGCCTTCCAATGGTCATGCTCTTGCCGATATCCGGTATCCTCTCCCTAACCGGCTTTTTAATAAACAGCTTGATAAAATCTAATATAAAAATGCTCACGCCAAGCAAAGAGATACACACATAATTTGTCATTCCGGTTCACTTCCCCACATAAAATTGTTGCCGCAAAATGGTATAAACACAAACACAGACTTTCCCAGTTCGATTTTGTCATAGGGATTTAAAGACGTGGGTACATAAACTGCATTTTCATTCAGGTAAACCAAACCATTGGAATCCCCGGGCAAAAGCACGGTTTCCTTCTTCTTGGGGTCAAACACAATAACGGCATGGTTTCTTCTGGAAATCTCATTGTCCCCTAAAATCTGGATATCCATGTCATCCGCCCTTCCCACAAAATTTTTGCCGGAGATAATTTTATAATCTTTTCCCTGGCGGGGTCCTGAAATACACACAATCCACCCGCACACAGGCTTCACGTCATCTTTAAACAATTCTTCCTCAATATCAATCTCTGTTTTTCCCGTTTCCTTTTTCTCCTGGGTGGCAGTTTCTATATTGCAGTATGGACAAATTGTCCCATATCTCTTTTTGCTGAACATATGCCCGTTTTGGCAGCGGATTAAATTTGACTGTCCCATGTTTCCCTCCAAGTATTTATAATATTTGCAGCCTGGTTGGCCCTATAAAAATAATATCCCCCAGTTCCAGCCTGCAGGGTTTCCCGTAGGAAATTTTATATTTTTTTCCGTCGCTTTTTTTAATACTGACTCCGTTTTTTGTGGAAATGTCTTCTATGTACCATGCACCGTTAAAATAATTTAAAACCGCATGCTCCACATCAATCATGCTGGCGTAAGTGGTATTATTTAAATCTACTGTGACGCTGTTTTCCCCAGTATCCCGGCCAATAACAATACCGTTTTTCCCGTAAATATCCCATGCGGCAAGGGGTTCCCCTTCCTCGTTTAAAAGGGAAAGCTCCGTGGCCGTCCCCTCCGGTATCCGCATCTCGTAAAGCAGCGGCGACGTTTCCTCTTCCATGTATAATACGCCGCTCCCTTCCGGCAATACCACATGGATAAGCCCCACCAAAACGGCAATGGCTGCCCAGGTAAACCCCTGCTCCCATCCCATCTCAACCAAAACCAGGATGGCAATTACAAGGCAGATAACTAGAATACTGTAATTGATTTTTCTCTTAAGATTCATGCCGCTACCTCTTAATTCCCATAAATGCTTCAAAAAGATTTGTGGTATCCAAAGGGTTGCCTGCATTTGCCCTGGATTTTAACTTTTCCGGATTTACCACATCTTTTGTCTGGGGATTGAAACCGAAAAACTGTTCAAAGTTTCTGGAAATGTTTTCAAAATCCACCTTTGCCCCTTCATTTCCAAAGGATGCCTTTGTTCCCTGCCGGGATTCCCTGCCCATCCCGCCGCTTTTGCCGCCGTTCGTTTTTTGCTGTCCTGCCTGACTGGAAAATTCCTCATCATATTTCTTTCGTTTTGCCGGGTCTGAGAGGATTGTATATGCCTCCGTTATCTCCCGGAAACGTGCTTCGCATTCTTTGTCTCCGGGGTGGGCGTCAGGATGGTATTTCTTTGCCAGCTTCCGGTAAGCCGCCTTTATCTGCGCCTCATCTGCATCCCTTGCTGTCCCAAGGATTTTGTACCAGTCGTTCATAGTGTGCCGCCTTTCTCAAATCTTTTGTATAAGGTCTTTTTTAATATACATAAATATCAAAAGTTATCAAAGCTTCTAATTTCCCAAAGTAACCTACAATGTAAGGAGAAAGGGTAATATCTGGCAAGCCCATATCCTCCCCATGAATTACAATGCACAAACTCTTTTTCAAACCGTATCTCTTACAAAACTCCATCAGAACTTGTTCTTTGCCTTCTATTTGAGAAATTATTCTTCTAATAGGTGTTTCTATCTGTAAACACAATTCTTCTTTTTCGGATATACACCACTCATACACAGGCTGTAACTCTTCTGGAATATGTACGTTATTTTTTACCGCTTCCGGCCAATCCTCAAGACTTCTCGTTTCACTGGGCGATATGTTCAATTCTTCTGTTAACATACTTAAATCAAAATCTTTTCCTGAAATCACAAAACTTACTTCAACTTTTGGTAACATGTCCATAATCAACTTTCTCTTCCTTATGTCCTAATAATCTTTTATTGTATCTTCTACATTCTCCAAATATCATATTCACCAACTAATGTATCATTTTTAATTGAAAGAATTTTAATATCCCTTATATTTATTTAAAAAATCTACGAGGGTAAGTGTTCTTATATCAGATAAAATTTCTTCATCTTCTTCCCACCAAGTATCTCCTAAAAATTTCTTACTATCCGCATAGAGCCAAGGAAAAATTTCACTTTGGGTATCATATATTTGCATATCGAAATGATACAAATAAATATGTTCATCAAGTACAACGCCAAAATTAGGGTTAATAATATACATCCATGCAAAATATGAACTTTTCTCCCCTGTTCTAAATCTATTATATTCCTGAAATAAAAAATCGTATGTTATATGTTCTTCTTTATATATTTTTATTAATACTTGTTCTTTTCCTATTCTAAAGATCAAGTCATTCAAAGTTTCATTTTCTTTAGCTTCATGTATAATTGCTGATGAAACACTTCCTACAATCTTTGTCCTAATAACTACTTTTCTCAATTTAATCCCCCCATGTAATATGCACTCTAAATTTTTGCTTTTTACTATATATATTAATATGATCTATATTTCCAGTACTTCCATTAATCGGATGACTATCAAAATGCCATCCTTCACTACTTCTGTTTCCCGCCGTTTCTTGTTTGAAATCTGGGAACTTTTTCTTTATAAATTCTACAGCTTCTTCTTTTGTTCTAAATTTTACATCCTTCCCACCAAGCACTTCTTCTTTCATTTTATTCGCCTGCTGATTAGATAAATGCTGTTTAAAATCCTTTTTACCACCTTTTTCAAACTCAACCCCTTCCTTACTCTCCCCGCCTTCCCCTGACTTCATCGCAGCCGCAAGCAATGCGGCCATACTCCCAATACCCAGTACCGCCTCTCCCAAACCAGCTGCTTCCACTGCACCTGCCATTGTCCCGCCTGAAGTCCCTGCAGTCACAATAGATGGAATACTGCTTGATATCCCCCCGGCCATACCTATCAATTCATAACCGGAAAGCAGGCCCGCAAATACCACAGCTCCCGCTGCTGCACCTTTAAACTCCCCTGCCGTCCTCTCCAAATAGAATTGTGCCCAGCTACGTTCTCTCCCGGCAGCCCTGTCACTGTCAAGAGTTTTCATATAACCATATGACGAGATGGCAGCTCCGGCCAACACACAACCCAGCCCTAAAAGGGGCGTTGCCGCACCAAATGACATAAAAGTTGCAACCACGCCTGCGACAATGGCTACGCCTGCCAGAACCCCAAGTACCACGGTATCCGCCATGCTTATATAATACATGGTATCCGCTTTCTCTTCCACCAATTTTTCATGCAAAAAATCCTTAATGGGTTCAAAAAAATCCTCTCCCGATGTCTTTATCACCGTATGGCTCCCAAAAAGGTGAATCTCACTGCCCTCCATGCTAAAGACGGTTAGCCCGCATCCAGGCTCTGCCACTGTATAGGTTTTCTTAAAAATCTCCGACATAGCGCTCTGCCTTTCCTTTGTATTTATCCAGGCCATTTTCCGAAAAATAGCTTGGATAAATACAAATCCCTGGACAGGGATTTTATTTTCAGGGAAAGGCACGTCTACTGACATGCCTTTCCTCTCCTGCATAAAACCCTTAAGCGCCGATATAGCCGCCCTCAATCTCGATTTTATCCAGCTTATCTTTTTTCTGTTTAATGGTAATGGTAAACTGTCCGATACCGTCGCTGTTGGAAAAATCTTCTTTATAATCCACTACGAAGGCCCGGGGGAAGCTGTACTTCCTTTCCACAAGCCCTGCATTTAATATCTCAACTTCCACCTGGCGGTAAGCCAAAGCCTCCTCCGCCGGAACCACTGACCACAGGGCAAGCTGCCTGGTGCTGTCAAAGGGGTCCCCGTCTGTGGAAACAAGAATCTTTCCGGAAATTTCCAAGGTACTTCCCACGTCTTTTGTCCTGGCATTGGAATCCAATGGGATATCCGTGCGGAATTTTATTTTCTGCACACACTCTTTTGCAATTTCAAAACTGGATGCTCCGTTTACTGTTACACGTAATGACATATGTACTCACCTCCTATTCGCTGAATCCGCCTTCAATTTTTGTCATCTTGGTTAAATCTTTCTTCTGCTTCACATGGAGATAAAATGCTCCCACGCCTGTCTCATCGTCAAGCTCTTCCTCATACTCCATCACAAAAGCATTGGGAAGGGTAAACTGCCTTACAATCTGCCCTGCTGCAACCACATCCACTTTTACATTGCGGTAAGCGTCTGCGCTCTCACTGGGCACCACGCTCCATTTTGCCATGTTAATGGTGGCATCCTGTGCCTCTGCCCCAAGGGAAAAAAGAAGCTTGCCCCGGATTTTTAAGGCTGTGCCGTTATCTGTTGCCCTGGCATTGGAATCCTTTGGAATATCAGAAAAAAATTCCACACTGGTTACACACTGTTCTGTCAGGTTCACTGGACCTGAGCCGTCAATCGTTACTCGAAAACCCATAAACTGTTCCCTCCTGTCATCTACCTGTTTTTTCTTTATACACCTGTCACACGGTTAATCTGGACTTCCAGATTTCTCGGACTGCCGTTAAAGGACAATGTCAACTCACAGATTCCATTGTCTTCGTTGATGTCATACTCTACGCTGTCCCCCTCTGCGATAATTGCATTGATACAATCCTTTTTTGACAGCCACTTACTTTTCTGGCTCCTGGGGTTGTTGGAGAAGAAATCTTTGATATTATCTTCCTTGAAATCTCCCGTCACATACCTTAGAATCCGTTCCATGTAAGTTGTAACCTGTGTTTTATATACCGGCTCATAAGTGGAATGTTCGGAATCGTATAAAAGGTTCCTGGCCTTATAAACCGTTATATTCGTTATTGCCATCCCATTTGCGGATGCATTTTCGGATGCAAAAACCCAGCCGAAATTCTTCTGGTTTATCTGGGTCTTAATTGTATTTGTAAAGCCGGTTATCTCCTTTGGCATTGTGGTGTAGGCCATCAGAGAATTATTTCCCGCCTCTATGTCAAACCTTACCCCCGGCAGTTCCAAATCTGTTTTTGCCTTTGTTGTAATAAAATGATTCTTTATATATTCGGGGCACTGGCATGCTGCCCGGAAACCTGCCGCCACATAGGCGCCGCTGATATAAACCCCTTCTATCCAAAGCCGGATGACATCCTCCTTGGCCTCGGAGAGTTCCACCCCATTGTCATCCGTGACATGCATTCTGCTGTCTAATACCACACCGGATTTATTCTTGGGAAGTATGGTGAAATTCGGCAGCACAGGTATGGCAAACTCACTGTAGGGTTTCCCCATAAGGGGTGCGCACCGCTCCATGATTTTTTCCACGCCCTCCGCCGCTAAGGCGTTGAAAGTTGTCTCCTCCCGGTTCTCAAAGGAAAAAAATGTCTCCACCCGGTAATCCTTAAAGACGTTTAGCAGTATGCTTAAGGATTCCATGCTGTACACATCGGTTCCCGCCTTTTTTACATTTCCCTGGAATCGCTCTCTGTGGATTTTGTTGGTCACATTCTGGCTCCAGGACACATTGGGATAAATAGCGTACCATATCGTATCATTAAAATTGTTCTTGCTGTTTGTGGTATTTAAGAATGTAATGAGCCGGGGAATATTTGGGCTCTTTGCCAATATGTCCGGGGAAATATTGGCCACAACAAGGGTGGGCGCCATGCCTTTTGTCTTTGTTTTATACTGGTCAAAAAACATGCGGATTCCCAACAGTTTTTCTACCAGGGGTTTTACCACTTTAATAAAGTTGTCCTTTGACGTGCGGTAAAATTCCAGATAGGAATTATAATTTGCCACTTCCGTCTCCACGTCGATTTCCGTTGGAGTGGTTGCCGTTAAGGGACAGAAGGTGCGCACTACCAGATTCTGCACGTAGTTGTTGGGAGATTCGTTCACCGACTGGTAATCCTCCGCCAACACTTCCACAAGGCCTGCTGTAACCTCATCATCTACCACCGCCAGACTTGTGGATTCCTCCTTGGGCGCTTCTAAAATTTTCAGTTCCCCATTCTCACCCATGGTGAGAAGACCTGCCACAACGCCTTTTCCCTTATCCTTCTCGCCGCCGCCTCCCAGCAATAGCCTTGTCTTGATATCCTCGATTGCCAGGGGAAGCATGGCCATAATATTGTTGTAATTCTTGCTGGCGTCCTCAAAAAGTAAATTCAGCTTGTCCCCCAAATCCAGTTTTGCAGGATCTCCGTCTTCCAGAGCTGCGTATTTACTGTAATTGAACTGGATTTCTTTCCTTACCAGCTTGATATCCTCCATAACTTTCTTCGGCGATATCATTTCCAAAAGCTTTTCAAAATGAAACTCCACATTTAAAAGCCCCTGGGCTTTTCTGGAATCCATCACTGTCAAAATCGTCTTAAAAAAACTGTCATAGTCATTTAAATTGATCGGTGTCAGCATAGACGGTGGAATATTTTCCGGGCGCTCCAATGTATACTTCACCGACTGGGAACCCGCGTCAAAAAATGACCACACCGTAGGCTCAAACTTCCGCTCCATTTCCTCATAGCTGTGGCACTCCAAATGCTGGTTGATTTCCCGCATCTGATCGTCGCTTAAGCTGTCCAGACCCTTTACATCCCCCACCAATGTGAGAAGATCCATTTTGTCCGGATTAATCATATCAAGGAGAAGCGTGCGGTTTGTCTGATTAATTATCTCCATGTTCTTTCACTCCCTTGTACTGGTAATATTTACTTAAACCCGTCCAAATTCTAATACATCTCCGACGGTTTTAAATCTTTATACTGAAACGTCAGTTCACTAATCTCATCCTCAAAGGTAATATCCACTTTTGATTCTGTAAAAAGCTGGTAACTCTTCTTTTTCATAAGAATCTCCCCGCTCTTCATAATGCAGCAGTCAGACTGGTTGGTTAATATAATGCTCCTGCCCTGCCCGGAGCTTAAATAGATATTCTCCGCTCCCAAAAAATGCTCTTTAATGCCACAGTTTTCCAGTATTTCCGCTATGGAAACCACCCGGTTTGCAGGCAGGCGGAACAGGTCGTAGGCCAAAGGGCTTATGTCATACCCTGATTTTGTCCTGGTTATATAAATATTCAGCCTTCCCACGTAGCTGGAATTTCCGGATACGGGACGGTCCGGCTCTTTTGGTGCAAATCCTGTCCTGGGCGTCTTTCTCCTGAAGAGAAGCAAAATTATCAATATAAGAAAAAGTACCCCTAAAACAACTGCGCCATACAGCTCATAGGGCGGAGGCTCCGGCTCTTCTACCGGAAGTAAATCCGGCCCTTTCAGTGAAACTTCCACACCCTCTATATCCAATACATTTGCAGGAAACGCCTCACAGGCAAAGGAGACGTGTTTTGTATCATCTCCCGTCACCTTTTCTGTGACAGTAATCCCCCCGGCCTCCAAGGTTTTCTCCTCCCTTTTTCCATTCACCGTTACGGACATTTTACTGTGGTTAAAATATTCTTCTGTCCACAGCCGCAGGCTCTCATTTTCTGCGTCATAAAAAGAATAGGTAACCTCCGCTTCCCTGTCATAGAAAAGAGCGCCTTCTTCTTTTGGCACACTGTCTTTATAAGAAACATCTGCCTTTGCCAAAACATGATACTCCGGTATCAGGGTAATTCTCACCTGGCTTTCCGGCGTCCCCTCAAAGCTCATGTCAAACTGGTCCCCTTTCGGATTATTGACTTCAATCAGGGAATAACGCTCCCCGCCTATCTGTCTGGCATTTTCCGCTGTAAAGTTGGTTTTCAGACTGCCTATGGGGGATCCGCTGGTTAAAAGCACACGGACAGTGCCTGCATGGGCAAAGGGCATGTCAATCTTTACATTTTCTGTTTCATCTCCCACATCCACAATAGCCGCCGTCGTCTGTTTTATGTGTAACTCTTCCTCTGTAATAGAGTCAATAGATCCCTGTATATCCAAAGCCTGGGGGGAATAGTAAACTCCTCCCCCTGTCTTTTTTGCTGCCTGAAAAATGGAATTTCCCGTATCTTCCATTTCTTCCCCAAGGCCGATTACATGAATCCTGATTTTATTTTCCGCCGCCTCTAAAACCGCCTTCTGGTAAATTTCTTCCGACTGGGATGTAGTTTCCTCATCTTCCATTAGAATTTCTCCATCGGAGAGGAGAATAATATCCTTTTCCTCCGCATTGGAATTTTTCAGCATCATAACCGCTTCATTTAATCCTGCCCCCGGATTGCTGTAACCGCTATATTCCACGGCCTGAGCCGCCTCCATAATTCTGCTTCTCTGGGAATTTCCTAAAAAACCCTGAAGTGCGGAGAGCTCAGAACTGTACGCCGCAAAGCCCACATCATAGTTTGTGGGCAGGGTATAGATAAGCTGTGCAATACTGTCAATGGCGTAACGATTCGGGTCGTTGGTCTTCATGCTACCACTGACATCCAGCAGGAATACTACCGCTTTTTGGCCATTTTTATCAGATGCCTGTGCCGGAAAAGATGCCAGGACGAAAACCAGGAAAACCAATATCATCATAAAAAACCTGCTATGAATCTTATTCTTGTTATTCACCTAGATTTCCTCCCAAATAAAACATTAGGAACGTATTTCCTTTTTCTAAATAAAGATAGTCTACCATATTTTGTCGAATCTATAGGATTTATGTCAAAATAAGGAAATACACTGTTAAAATTACTTTTCTGCAAAAAGCGTTTTGAAACGTGCATTAAAAAAACCGGAAAAGAAACCAACGGTTTCTCTCCGGTTTTTTGTAACCATATTCTATTCCACAGATTCCCCTGCTAGAGCTTCCATCTCCCTCTGCACCCGCTTCAAATCCTTGCGGATACTGATTTTCTGGGGACATGCCGCCTCACATTTACCGCACTCCACGCAGTTTAAGGGCCTTAATTCTGCCCTCAGTTCATTGTTCCATCTGGACAGAGTATCGCTTACATTATTGTACATATGATAGGCATTCCATATCTTAAAACTTCCCGGAATATCCACCCCCTTCGGACATGGCATACAATAACGGCAGGCGGTACAGCCGTTTTGAACCCTGGCCCGGATGGCTGCAGAGACACGCTGCACAACCCCCTGCTCCTCCTGGCTTAAAGGCTGAAATTGTCCAAAGGTTTTTAAATTGTCCCTCACCTGGGACATATCTGACATCCCGCTTAGAATCACCTTCACATTGGGAAATGTCCCCACATAGCGAAGCGCCCAGGAAGATGCCGTATCCCCCGGCCGTCTTTCCTTAAAAATCCCTGTGATGTCCTCCGGAAGATTTGCCAGAGAGCCTCCCTTCACCGGCTCCATTACAATAACAGGAATCCCAAGCTCTTCTGCCAGGGCAATCCCCTTATCCGTAGCCTGGGTATCCTTATCCATATAGTTAAACTGAATCTGGCAGAAATCCCAGCTATGGGATGTAATAATTTCCCGAAAAGTATCGTAATCGTCATGGAAAGAAAATCCCAGATAGCGAATCTTTCCCTGGGCCTTAAGGCTTTCAAAATATTCGAGAATTTTTAACTCTTTTACCTGCTTCCACCTGTGTCTGTCCAGGGCGTGCATGAGATAGAAATCCACATAATCTTTATCCAGGCGGCTTAACTGCTCCTGAAAAATTCTCTCTGCATCCTCTAAGGACGACACCGACCAAACCGGCAGCTTAGTGGCAAGATAGTAAGACTCTCTGGGATACCGGCTCAAAGCCTCCCCGGTAAGGGACTCACTTGTGCCCCCATGATAGGGATACGCCGTGTCAAAATAGTTCACCCCATTCTGATAAGCCTCCTCAATCATGGCGAATGCCTGTTCCCTGTCAATACCTCCGTCTGCACGCACAGGAAAACGCATACAGCCAAATCCCAGCAGGGACACTTTGGCCCCAATTTTTTCCATCCTGCGATACTCCATAAAAATCCCTCCCGTCTAAGAATTAACTCACTCTTTCTCCCCATTTATCCGAAGGTCTATTTTATCCTCCGGCAGATAATTCAGAATCATACGCTCCAGTTTATCCCCTCTCACTGGTTTGGAGAGGTAATCCACAAAACCGTCCTTTAAGTACTCTTCCTTCACCCCGTTTATGGCATTGGCGGTAAGCATAATCACAGGAGTGTGGGCATTGGGGGAATCTTTCAGCTGCTGCATCTTTTTGTATGTCTCCACCCCGTCCATCCCCGGCATCATATGGTCCATAAAAATAATATCATATGCTTTGTTAGATACCATCTCGATGCAGGCTGCACCGCTCTCCGCTGTATCCACTTGAATCTTTGTTTTCTTTAAAAGATTTGAAATCACTTTCAAATTCACCGGCACATCATCCACCACCAGAATCCTGGCACTTCCTGCCTCAAAACTCTGCTGGTACTCACTGTTTTCCCGGGTGACATCATGGAAATGTTTTAAAAAGTCACCCACAGGGGAATCGTCCACAATCTGCTGGGGAATGGTTACGGTAAAAACAGATCCCTCCCCGTAAGTACTCTCCACCAAAATCTCCCCATGCATCAAATCCAAAAGCTGCTTGGTAATGGCAAGCCCCAATCCGGTGCCCTCGATATGCCTGTTTTTCTCCATATGAAACCGGGCAAACTGGGAGAATAAATCTTTCATATTTTCCTCCCGTATCCCCATTCCCGTATCCTCCACGGAGATAACAAGGAAAAACTGTTCCTCACTCTGCCTGCTCTCCACGGAAAAGGTTACGCTGCCTCTCTCCGTATATTTTACCGCATTGGACAAAAGATTGGTGACAATCTGCCTTATGCGGTATTCATCCCCCATAAGGCGGCTGGGAAGATTAAAATCACAGGCAATGCGAAACTCCAGTCCCTTCTTTAAAGCCCTCTCCCCTATCATACTGCAGCTGTCGTGGAGAAAAGAGGAAGTCTCATAAGACGACTCTACAATATCCAGTTTCCCGGACTCCACTTTTGAAATGTCCAAAACATCATTAATCAATGACAGGAGAAGATTCCCGGCGGATTGAATATTCTTTGCATATTCCAAAATCTGGGGATTTTCATTCTCCCGGAGTATCATTTCATTCATCCCCAAAACAGCATTGATGGGGGTCCTTATTTCATGGGACATATTAGCCAAAAATACACTTTTCGCCTCATTTGCAGCTTTCTCCCGCCTGTGGGCCTCCTTTGAAGTTTCCGCCAGGTCAATCAGCCGTCTTTTCTGCCCCTCCAGCATCTTTAAAAGTTTTAAAGCCACCTGTTCCACAATCACCACAACTGTCACAGCCAGAAGACATTCCGGAAAATACCAAACCCGATCCTCTGGATTTCCCGCCGTAAAATAATGTTTCACCGTGGCCGCAATAATACTGCACACACTGATAATTGTAATTTTTCTGCACAGGTTCTTCTCCCCAAACACTGTGGTCATAAAGACGGGGATGCAGAAAATAGTTAAAGTATTAAAAAAAGCACAGTGTGTCACGCTGATAACCGTACAAATCAAGACAAGGGCCATAATTGCAATATCGTTCTGCCTCTTATCCTCCTGGGGAAGCCTTTTTCTGAAAATATTAGCCACCCCGATAATTGAAGCATTTAACACAGTTGGAATTACCAGAAACAGCATCAGATAAACCCCGGTGCTCTCTTTAATCAGGTTCATGTGATATAAGAAAAAAAACATGATAACTTCCAATAAGAAAGTAGCCGCCGTAACTATGTAATCCACCTTAAAGTAAAGATCTCTCCACTTTTTTAAACCCGGCATATTTACTTCTCCCAGCTCATCAGATACAGAGGCAGAGCCAAAAGAACCGCTCCCCCCAGCATATTGCCCAGTGTCACAAACAGCATACTGGTAAATACCATTTTCAACTCCAGTCCTCCCAACAAAAGATACCCTATGGTGTACGTGCTCATATTGGCAATGGAGTGCTCAAACCCGGACTCCACAAAAGTCATAATCAGACAAAAGATGATAATAAGCTTGCCGCTCTCGGATTTCATTTTTGCCCCTACCCAAACTGCAAGGCATACCAAAAAGTTACACAAAATCCCCCGAAGCACCATCTCCGCCGGAGTGATTTCCAATTTTCCATAAACAAAAGTTTTGTAATATTCCGTCAAAATAGATTTGGAAGCGCCGCTCTCCACCAGTATAAATGAGAGAAAAACCGTTCCCACAAAATTTCCCAAATAACTCATAAGCCAGACTTTTCCCATATCCAAAAGCGTACACTTACTGTTGTAATACCCCATGGCCATAGTAAGGTTGTTTCCCGTAAACAATTCTCCGCCGATAAATACAATTAAAACCATCCCAATAGAAAACAGCAAAGATGAAATCACTTTCCCAAACTGTGGATAAGTGGAATATAAAACTGCCGCAGTGACATGGGATAATATAGTAGCCACCGCTATGTAAAATCCTGCCATAATGGATCTGATAAAAAATTTACCCGGATATTTACTGCATACTTCGGCTTTGTTTACCGCTGTCATAGATATTACGTTGATATCATCTGTCAACATCGTGTTTCCCCTTTCTTGTTCACTGTCCTTGCTGCGCTGTGAATTTTATTATACCAAATTCACATTGTGAAATAAATATCTATTTGGCATTTTTTCAAAGACTTAAAGGTAAAAAAGCCTTATGGGCTCTTCCACACCCCCACAAACGCCAGCAAGAATCCTCCATAAAGCGCAAGAACAAAAGCAGGTCTCCCTTTAAAACAGTAAAACTAATTCTAAAATGGCTGTACACAATACCCCAAAAATAAATTCTTTTTGTTTCACTCCCGGAACTGACCGGCACCTCCACTAAAAACAACACCGGGATAAGGGCCAGCAGGGAGATAATGAGACAGAAGAAATAACACCAAAAATAGGAATATTCCGCCAAAATCCCCCCTGCCACTGTGGCAATTCCCTGGGCCGCCTCAAGAATCATATTTAATTTTCCCCACACGCTAATGTACTGCTCCTCCTGCCCCGCACACTTCATGGAATCATATATCAAAGCCTCCTCGGAGCCGGAATTAAAATTGTTGCCCATGGCCTGAACCATAAAGCTTAGGGCAAAGAGCCAGAAATTTTTTGTCAAAAGCATAATCATACAGGAAAGTGCAATACATATTCTGCCTAAAACCATGCTTCTCTTTCGCCCTAACAAATCTGCCACGGCGCCGGAAGGAATCTCGCACACTATGCTTGTGGCGTGGTAAATCCCCTCCAAAAACCCTACCTGAGCAAGATTCAGCCCGCAGTACAGGAAATAAGCACCCAGATACAACTTTGCATATTTAAATTTGCCAGAAAAGTTCCAACATAGTCCAGCTTAATGTTTCTCAGTAATTTCTTCGTTGCATTCTTATTCTCTATTTTTTTCATCATAATTCCCCTTATATGCTAATATTCACTGCCGTTTCCCGGCATAATACATAAAAAACAGCCCAATCCATCAAAGGACTGAACTGTTATGGGAATTACTAATACTACATTTATATGCCAAAATATATTTATAAGTATATAAAAATAGGTACAGTAATCCCCGGGGCATATAAAATGTATGTTTTTGATAAAGCACTGCTGCTTAAAATTGGTGTATACCCCAGGGCATTCATACTGCGTCTCCTTTTATTTTTCCATTCTTGCATGGATGTAATCTTCTAAAATTTTCACGGTTCCCTGTACTCCTAACAGGCTGCTGTTTATGCACAAATCATAAAAACGGGAATCCCCCCATTTTCCATCAGAATGCCTGTTGTGGTACTGGCTTCTCTTCTTGTCATGGCGGGCCATTTTAATCAGTGCCTCCGACTCATTCATATTAAATTTCTCCATGACATGTTTTACCTTTGCTTCCTTCGTGCCGATTACAAATATGGTAATCAGCCCTTCCATGCCCCGGAGCACAGAATCCGCACAGCGCCCTACAATCACAAAGGATTCCCCGGAATCCGCTTTTTCCTTAATAAATTCAAACTGCATATCCGCAACAATTTCTTCCATGGAGTTTGTATACTTTCCCACGGTTCTGGTTAAAAAGAAATTCCTGGGCTTTTCATCATGCTTTTCCAACACTTCCACCTTAATGCCCATATTGTCAGCCATCTCGTCTAACATACTTCTGTCATATAATTTAAGCCCTAAATCCTCCGCAATAATTCTGGCTATCTCATGGCCTTCGCTGCCGAATTCACGACTGATTGCTATAATTGTCTGCTTTGCCATATCATTCCTCCTTCTACCTTAACAATACCTGACGAATATAAACAGCATGGATACTGCAATTACCACCACCGTTGCCGGAATTGCCGTAATACAGTATTTGCCCCAGCCGATGACATGGCCGTTTTTCGCTGCCACGGAAGTACCCACAACGTTTGCGGATGCACCGATAGGCGTAGCGCTTCCGCCGATATCCGTTCCCATGGACAAAGCCCATGCAAGAGTGGATAAGTCCACCCCCTGGGCAGCCGCCAGGCTCTGGATGACTGGAACCATAGTAGCCGCAAAAGGAATATTGTCCACAAAAGCGCTGGCAATGGCGGACACCCAGATAATAATGGCTACCATAACTTTCAGGTTTCCCTTGCTCACATCACCGATAAAGCCTGCAATAATCTCCAAAATCCCTGTCTGTTCCAAACCGCCTACAACAATAAAAAGCCCGATGAAAAATAGGAGTGTCTTATAATCCACTTTCTTTATAATCTCCAGGGCATATTTCCCTGATGTAATCAAAGTTATAATCGCAATTACCGTGCCGATAAATGCCACGGTAAGCCCTGTCTGGGCATGGCTCACAAGCATAACCACCGCACAGGCAAAAATTACACAGCTTATGGCAAAATCCTTTTTGTTTGTAATCGTCTCCCTGGGTGTGGGCATAGCGGAAGTATCAATATGTTCCGGCGCCCCCGCCAAAATTTCTTTCCGGAAAGCAACATAAAAATAAATAACCACAAACACAAGGCTGATAAGAGCCATCACACCGGTGTTGGTAATAAAATCGCTGAAAGAATATCCCAGTGAAGTACCGATAATAATGTTTGGCGGATCGCCGCACATAGTTGCGGAACCACCCAGATTCGCACAGAAAATTTCTGAGAGAATCATTGGCACCGGATTAAACTTCAGCAGCTTCGACAATTCGATTGTGACACTTGCCAAAAACAGAATAACTGTAATACTGTCAATAAACATAGCCAGTATAGAAGACATGATCATAAATGCCACAAAAAGAGGAATCGGCTTATAGTTTACCATCTTTGCAAGGGTCATGCAAAGCCACCGGAAAAATCCGGCTTTCGCCATTCCTTCCACCATTACCATCATTCCTGCAATAAAAATAATGGTAGCCCAGTTGATTCCGGCGGAAGACTCAGAAGAACTTCCCGCTTCATACCAGAAACCAAGAGTAAAAATACTTCGGATGTTCAAAGTCTCAAGAATTGCATCCATGCTGTGCATAGCTATGCCAAATACACCAACAAGGGTAAGCAAGCCGCAGCCTAAAGTAACATACTGCCGTTCCACTTTGTCCATCACAATCATTAGAAACATCGCAATAAAAATAATTACTGCTAATACCTGAGCAACTAACATATCTCTTTCTCCCCTTACTCTTTCTTATGTATTATTTTGTAATATTTGAACCTCCGTCACTTGTGCCGGAAGTTACATGCGCTGTAATCCCTTTAATCCAATCATTATTTAACAACTTTCTTAATCATTTGTCAATAGTTCTTTTTTTTACTCCTCTTCCCTCACCCTGGTTCCTGTCTCAAATTCCTTGTCAAACCCCACAATCAAAAGCTCATCCTCCGTAAAACTCCCCCCGTCAAGTGCCGCAAACTTCTCATCCTTATCTAAAACCTTTACCTTACGCTTTTTTGCCACAAGCTCCGTGCCAAGAATCGTCTCCTGCTTTTCAATATAGTATACAAAATCCTCCTGGTTTTCCGTATAAAGAGCGGAAATGGGAATGCACTGGGGATAAGAATCTGTCTTTCTCACCAGGGAAAATGTGCCGTTTTCCCCAATCATGCGGTCCTGGGAGGATATCTCCGCCGTCACTTTGTATCCCCCATCCTCCCCTTCTTCTATGGCTAAAACCGGGATATCCGAAAGATATCTCCCCCCGAAAGAAATGGTCATCAAATCCCCCAGAGCCACATACTTCTTGTCCTCTTTTACAATATTCCCCGTAAAATAAAGGGTGTCCCCCAAGGTGGAAAGCACCATAGCCCCCGTCTCCCCGGTGATGCCCCCCGCTTCCAGCAAAACATCGCTGACACAGGCATCTTCCGGGGCAAAAACAGCCCCCTCCTTATCCAGATATTCTTTATAAATTCCCTGCTCCTTCTTAATATCCGAAATCAACTGGCGAAGCTCCACCTCCGTGGCTTCCTCCACCCGAAGAGGTTCCCTGGCATCCTCTAAGGCCCGGCCTGCCGCCAAAATTTTTTCCCCCTGCTCCTTTTTTGCTGCGGAAAGTTCCCCCTCCCTCTGGGACAAAGCTTCCTTAAGCCCCTGTTTTTCCTCCTGATACCGACTCTCCAAGCTGCTTTCAAGCTGGGCCGCATACTCCTCAAAGGCACACTTCTCCTCATCTGAGGCGTCCTTTTTATCCGCCTCCTTCTTTAGCTTTTGATATTCCCCATCTTTCTCCTTGGCCTTCTTTTTGTACTCTTTAAGGGAAGGGAAACTGTCAAGGGCATCCTTTGCCCTCTGGTACGCCCCCTGGGCAATGTTCACCCCATCCTGCCCGCTGCTGTTTGCCTGACTGTAATCTTCGCTTGCCCGGTCTATGGCCCTCTGGCGGTTCTGCGTTTCCTTTGCCACCCCGGACTCATAATCTTTTAACCGGGTATCCGCCAGGGTAAGTTCCTTTTGCTTTTCCTCATACAGCTTCTTAAGGCTTTCCGTATTAAACGTGAGGAGCAAATCTCCCTCTTTCACCATCTGTCCCTTCTTCACATGAATCCTCTCCACCAAAAGTCCCGCCGGAAGCAAAAGGGGCTTTTCCTCTTTTGCCTCTAAAACCCCCTCTCCCTCTACCGTGTGGTCAAGCTCCCTCTCCACGATTTTCGCCGTTATGACCCTTGGCATCTGCTCCGCATAAATGCCCCTGGAAACCATGCCGCACACAAACATAAACACCAGAAACCATATAAATCCCTTTAAAGCTTTTCCTTTCTGCTTCATTGTGCACTCCTCTCATAATGTAGCGCCCCCTCACCAAGGTTCGGCGGCAAGTCGTCGGGAGGCATCCTAAAAATGCTGCGCATTTGCCTCCCTCCTCTATCCTTTTAGCCCGGACACCGCTATGCCCTGCTCCAAATAATCCTGCCCTGCAAAAAATATAAACATGGCGGGTATCAGCATAATAAGGGAAGCCGCCAACACCATCCCCGCCTGCTCCATGCTGATTTGGGGCAGAAAAAGAGACAGGGGATATTTTGCACTTGTCCTTAAAAAGGTCATAGGCTGCTCTAACATATTCCAGTATTCCAGATATCCCAAAACCATGGCGGATAAAATCCCCCCGGAGCCTAAGGGCACACCAAGATAAAAAAATACCTGCCAGTTATCCGCACCGTCTATCTGGGCCGCCTCAATACATTCCTTTGGAATCGAGGCAAAGCCCTGGTACATGAGAAACACAGGCAGAGTAGAACACATGGCCGGGAGAATTACCGCCAGATGAGTGTCTAAAAGATTCATGCCGTTTAAAATCAGATAGGAGGGCAGCATCATAACCTGAAAAGGCATCAGCATTAAAATCACATACAACGTAAAAAAAACTTTTTTCCCGGGGAAAGAAAACCGGGCAAATCCCCAGGCCATAGGCGAAGCCAAAAAAAGCTGCCCTGCAAGGATGCACACTGTAATTTTCATAGAGTTCCAGAACACCACATGAAACTGGGGCTTAAAAAACAAAATATCTAAAAGATGCTCCCCTGTGGGGTACAAGGGCAGCAGATTCCAGTGAATCCCCCCTTCCCCCTTTGAAAGGATAGGGGCAAGGCCCTCCCTCAATTCCCCTGAGCTTTTTACCACCCCTGTAAGGAGAAGGAGAATGGGAAAACACACAAGGAGGGCGGCCAGAAAAAGAAGGATATCCCCCAAATGCCGCAGACATATTTTCCTTAATTTTTTTACCTTAATTATCATAAATTCCTTCATTTCATTCCTCTATTCTGACTTATCCCACATATGCTGCAAAAGCAAAGTAACAAGCACAAACACCCCTGCCATCATAACCCCTCCGGCAGATATTTTCCCAAGTTCCAGATTGACAAACCAGTTATTAAAAAGATGCTGCAGGAGATACATACTCTTTGGGGGATAAGACCCTGCCACCAGGTATGCTTCCCGGAACACCTTAAAGGAGTTTAAAAAAGACACAATGGTTATAGTGTAAAAAGCAGGTTTTAAAGATGGCAGCACCATATAGTAAATCCTCTGTATACCGCTGCTGCCGTCCACCTCTGCCGCTTCTAACATCTCCTTTGGAATATCCGCCATTGCCGCAAGCCAAAGCACCATAGTATATCCCATATTTTTCCAGATATAACTGATAACCAGGACAAAAAACGCCCCCTCCCCTCCCAGCCAGTCCACAGGCTTTAAAGAAAACAACCCCAAAAACATATTAAAAAAACCCTCTTTAAAAAATATCAGTTTCCACACAAACACCACCACTGCCGTGGGCACCGCCAACGGCAGAAGAAGGGCGGATTTTAAAAACTTCATCCATTTGCTGTGAAAAAGCCCCAGGGCAAACACCAGGGATAAGAAAAGAAGCAGTGGGATACACACCCCCACAAACTTTACCGTATTTTTTACCGCCAGACGGAAAGCCTCATTTTCCCACAGATTCCCATAATTTATAAAAGAGAAAAATTTTTCCTTGTCATCCCAGAAAGAGCGCCGCAGCACTTCCAAAAAGGGAAGCACTGCGAACACAAAGGTACCTGTAAGGCTTGGCACCAGAAAGGTCCATTTACTCTGCAAAATACAGTTCCATTTTCTGACCAATTTCATCTGCGCCCTCCTGGGGAGTCATCTCCCCTGTCAATACTTTTTCCCCTGTAAGGCTTACTGCCTCTTTTAAGATGCTCTCCACATCCCCAGGGCAGTCTAAGGTTCCGATAAACTCCTTTAAACTGTCAACCTCCTCTTTGGTGGGCCAGGAAATTTCAAACTGCACCCTCACTCCATCCTCACTTGAGGTAGAAAATCCTTCCTGATTTTTGCCGCCGCTGGGGTCAACAAAAAATTCATCAAAAGCTTTCTCATTCACCGGATAGCCGTCATTCAAATCGCTTTTTAATACATCTTCACTAAAAAGCGCACTTAAAAAATCAAAAGCGGTGCCCTCATCCTTTGTCCCTGCATTCACTCCCACAATCCCCCGGGGGCAAAATACATTTTCAGCCTGCCCGGGCATCCGTGTATACCCCACTCCCTGGGCCTGTTTCATCAGGGAAACCAGCATTTTCACCCCGTCGGCGCTGTTTAGGTTTCCCACTATTAAGCTTGCCTCTTTTCCCATAATATTAAATGCCGCCGCTACATTCAGATTGGAATTGTACTCTGCATAACTCATTCCAAAATCCACGGTTGTGGTATACTGCTCCCGCATCTGCTCCTGCTCCGGGGTGATATTGGCATGTTCCGCCTCATATATCCTCAAAGCCTGGGTGAGATAGGACTCCACCGCCCCTTTGTCAAACTTCCCATCCTTCATCCAGGCAGGGGCGCTGCCGTTTTGTAAAATGGCCAGAAGTTCTTCCGGGGTATAGGTGCCAAGAACCGTCCTCTGCTCCGGTTTCTTTTCTCTCTCAGACACCACGGTATCCGCCAAATCTTCTAAAGTTTTCATATCCCCCAAAACTTCTTTGGTTCCTGCCGCCACGGGAATGGCAAAGCGGGTGGGCAGTGCATATAACCCCTCCTCACTGTCATAGGCGTGGAGGATATTTTTAAAATAAGAGCCTTCTCCTTCCAGTTTCTCTGCAAACTCCTTTAAATCCTTTAGCTGCCCTTTCTCTATGTAAGCATCCCTGGGCATCCCGTCTAAGATAATGATATCCGGCCCTTCCCCGGAGAGAAGGCTGGCATTTAAATTTCGTATGGCATCCTCCGCCACCATGCTGGCTTCATCGGTAATGCCGATTTCCTGCTTTACAAAAACCTCCGGGTGGTTTTTCCGAAATGCGCTTACCGCCTTGCTCACCGTATCGTTTTCCGTCAGGCTGTAAATGGTAAGCTGCTGCTCCGGCACCGCCGGGGCGTCTTTGTCATAGATATAGGAATCAATCTCCCCGTCGCTGTAAGCCACAAGAAATCCCCCGTCTTTCCCCTTTAAAAGGCTCACTGCTTTTCTGGTGGGGTCTCCCATATTGGAAAGATCTCCCGCTAAAAGTTCATCCATAACGCTTCCGCCGGGGACATGGCCATAAAGCCCGCTTTTTGAAGCCGTATAAATCTGCCCGTCGGCATCGTCCACTAAAATGCCTATATTGTACACCATGGCAACTTCTTTGGAATAAAAATCATTTAAAACGGAATCCGATTCCAGTACTTCCCCTGTGGAAATTTTTAATATACTTACCTGGTCCATACTTCCGCAGATAATATAGTCCCCGCTTGATGTAAAAACCGTTGGGTCGTCGCCAATCTTCATCACCCCGGTAAGCTCTCCCGTGTTTAAATCCGCCCGGTACACCTGCCCGGTAAGGTACACAAGATAAAGATTTCCATCCCCTCCAAAAACAGCCTTCTGTAAAATATAGTCCTCCTGCTTGCTCTTAAGGGAAACTTCCCTTGACTGGCCCTGTGCGTCCATATACACATACTGTTCCGCCACATTTCCGTTCTCATCCACACCGCCGGCCCAAAGCACATAGGAAAAAAATAATCCCCCGTCCGGGGCTAACGCTATGGATGTCACCTCCGAACTCTCCTGGTTTAACACATCTATCAGTGGAGAAACATCCTTAGTCTCCCAGGTTTCCCCCTCATCTTTTGACAGATACAAAACCCCGGCTTTTCTGTCCGCAATCCCAAGGCTTCCGTCAGAAAGACGCACCATATTTTCCAGATCGGTAATCCCTTCCGGTATGGTTTTTGCACTTTCCATATAACGCCCTTTTACCGTATTCTCTTCGTAGTTCTCCGTTCCCCCTGCTGCTTCCCCCGGGCTTTCCGCCGTTTTCCCCTTTCCCCCGCAGCCTGAAAGGGCCAGGGCAAGGGCAAGGGTGCCGGAAAGCAATGCCGCCCTTTTTCGTTTCCACCAATTTCTAACATGATTTCTGTCCATATCTTTACCTCTCATTCATAATATTCCCTGCCCTGCTTTACCAGGGAGGTGATTTAACATTAACATATCAGAGATTTCTTTAAACTTTCTCTAAATTTTAAAGATTATTTCCAGATAAGTGTGATACACTTTTTATATCAAGAAAAAGGAGTTTTCTATGCGGATTTTACTGATTGAAGATGATTACAATTTAAGAATGACCTTAACCTTCCAGTTAGAGCAGGAAGGTTTCACCGTTGACGCCTGCGGGAACGGGGAGGACGCCCTGTACTATATGGGCTCAAAAACCCATGACCTGATTCTTTTAGACCGAATGCTGCCAAAAACAGACGGCATCACCCTTTTAAAAAAATTCAGAGACAAGGGATGCCAGACCCCGGTAATTATCCTTACCGCTTTAGGAGAGCTTTCTGACAAAGTAACGGGGCTTGATGCCGGGGCGGATGATTACCTGGTAAAACCCTTTGAATTTGAAGAGCTTCTTGCCAGAATCCGCAGCATAAGCAGGCGGCCCAGACAGTGGGAAAAAGAGCCTTCCCTGTGTATTAGGGATATCACCTACTCCCCCGGGGACAACCAGCTTTCCGGGGCTTTGGGAAGCTGCTCCCTGTCCAAAAAAGAGGGGATGCTCTTAGAAGTCTTTCTTTTAAACCCGGAACAGGTTCTTCCAAGAGACACCCTTTTATCCCGGGTCTGGGGGGTGGATGCGGAGGTGGAGGACGGAAATTTGGACAACTACATCCACTTTATCCGCCGCCGGTTAAAAACCGTAAGCTGCCAGGTCTTAATCCAGACTGTCCGGGGCGTTGGATACCGCCTTACAAGTAAAGACTTAAGAAACTAATTCCCGGGAGGAATCTTTTATGTACAAAAAACTGCACCGCCGCCTTACATTTATTTTTTCCGGAATTACGGCAGGTATTCTTATTACCATGTCCCTTTTTTATCTCTATCTCTACGAAAAAGATGTGAGGGAAAACAGCTTCCTTTCTTTTTCCCAGGAAGTCTCCGCCATCATTTTAAATTTGCAGCAGCAGGAAAATTTTTCTTCCCAGTGGAGGGCCGCCGCTTTTACAAACAACGGGTTTCTCCCGGCGTTTTACGACAGGGACGTCCTGCTGCCTTCCTGCGCCCTTTTTTTAGAAAAAGAGGAAAAGGAACTGGCAGAAAGAGCCTGGGCCCAGGGATTTTCCCTATACCCCTCCTTAAAAACCTACAAAAGCCGCACCCCCTCCCACAATGAATTTGTATATAAAGTGAAGGGACAGGCTGATTATTATGTCTCAGCCATAAACCTGCCCAAAAACTCCGGCAGCCTCACAGGGGTGATTCTCTATAACACTCTCCCCCTCCGCAGTCAGATTATGCGCCAAAAGCTGCGTTTTGCCCTGTTGAATGTCCTAGGGATCCTGTGCCTGTGTCTCTTCTCCTGGTTTTATACAGGTAAGCTCTTAGCCCCCATACAATCCTCCCACGAAAAGCAAAATGCCTTTATCGCCGCAGCATCCCATGAACTGCGCACCCCTCTGGCTGTGATTTTATCTGCGGTTTCCGCTTCAAGAAAAGCCTCCCAGAGAGAGCAGGAGGCATTTCTTGGCATCATAAAGACGGAAGCCATGCGCATGTCTGTTCTGGTAAATGACATGCTCACTCTCTCCCGGGCAGACAGCCATCGGTTTCTTCTAAATTCCCTCCCGACGGAACTTGACACCCTTCTTTTAGAAACCTGGGAAGCTTTCCGCCCCCTTGCCAGGGATAAAGACATGCATCTCATGATAAGCCTCCCGGAACAGGCCGTTTCCAAATGTTCCTGCGATAAAGACAGAATCCGCCAGGTTTTAGAGATTCTTATCTCAAATGCACTAAGCTACGGCAGGGAGGGTGGGAGTATCACCCTGACCTTAAAGGAGAAATCCGGCTGTTTTCTCTTAGGGGTAAGGGATACGGGCCCGGGTATTCCCGACTCTGATAAGCCCTATATTTTTGACCGCTTTTACCGAGGAGACACCTCCCGGAATGCAAAAGACCATTTCGGCCTGGGCCTTTGCATCGCCAAAGAAATCATGGACAGACACCAGGGCAGAATTTGGCTGGAAGACACCCTGGGAGGCGGCGCTTCCTTTTTCCTGGAACTGAAAAAATAAAACAAGAAAAGCATGAAATATGCCATGTTTCTCTATTGCCAATTTCATAGGACTATGCTATAATGCACACTTGAATAAAATTACATAATAGAGATGAGGTGGTTTCATGCTACAGTTTACCGAAGACTGCCGCCTGGGAATCCCGGAAATTGACAGCGAACATGAAAGGCTCTTTGCCCTTGTAAATAAAGGGTACGCTCTGTTAAACCAGGAGGAGAATTTAAGGCCCGCGGCAAAAAATTTACTGAAACATCTTAGGGATTACGCCGATACCCATTTTATCCACGAAGAAGAATATATGAGAAAAATCGACGATCCGGAACTTTCCTCCCAAAAGCGGGAGCATGTGGATTTTACCAACCGGATGAATGCCGTAGATTTCTCCAGACTCACAGACGAACAGCTTCGCCCCGCTCTGGAAAACCTATTGGACTATCTGGCCCGCTGGCTTTTTGGCCATATTTTGGGCAGCGATATCCTAATCGGCAAATTTGAATCCCCCTTTGCCTTTACCTCCAAATACGCCACCGGAATCGATGAAATCGACGAGGAGCACCGCCAGCTGTTCCGAATGGTAAAAGAGACTCACGATGTGATACAGGATAATCTCGTTTTTGACAAATACGACCAGATTGTCTATGTGGTAAACCGTCTGAAAAATTACACAAAGGAACATTTTAAACACGAGGAAGCCTACATGGAAAGAGTCGGATATCCCGGCCTTTTAAAGCAGAGGGAAGCCCACCAGGCTTTCTGTGACAAACTGGCTGAAATTCAGCTGGAGGATATGGATAATAACCAGCAGGCATATTTGGAAAACTTAATTGAATTTTTATTAAACTGGCTTTCCGTACATATTCTTCATATGGACAAAGAAATTGGCAATTATCTGTCCGACCTGACCCATGAAATAGATTTATAACAAAAAAGAGGGAGCACATCCCTCTTTTTTGTTATACAAAATCTTCCCGCATGGGAGTAAAAAAGTCCACTAAAATCCCTTTTTCAAGGCATACGCAGCCATGTTCCGCAGACTCCCGCTTTAACAGCACGTCCCCTGTCTTTACCATTTTCTTTTCCCCCTCCACGGTAAACTCAAATTTTCCTGCCGCCACATAGGTAATCTGGGTGTGGGGATGATGGTGCATTGCCCCAATGGCTCCTTTTTCAAAATGGTTTACCACACACATGGCGTCGTCGCTGTAAGCCATAATCTTCCGGCTTATCCCCTCCCCGCACTTCTCCAAATCCACCTCATTCTCAAAATTCCACACTCTGTTTTTTTCTGTTTTCATCTTTTACCTCCTTAAGCATTTTCCTTTTTTCCCTGCAGCAGATATAAACCGATAATAAAGGCCAAATCAATAAACACCACTGCTACAATAGAGCTCATCCCATAAAAAATTCCCGCTGTCTCCGCGATTTTTCCAATAATAGAGGGCATCACAATGGCCCCCAGGCTTGCCATAGTCAGCATAAAGCTCCATGCCATATCATATTTCTTAATAATTTTGCCGCCCACAGCCACAGTGGTGGGATAAATCCCTGCCATACTGTATCCAAATCCCATAATGGCAATAAATATTACCGCTGTAGTCCTGCTAAAGAGCAGGATAAAGAAAAACAGGGTAAGCCCCACTCCCATTATCACCAGAAGCTTTTCCTTTTTCACCCTGGTGGACAGCCAGGCTGCGGAAAGCCTTCCCGCCAAAATCATAATCCACAAAACACTTGCCGTTATCTGGGACAGGGTTGCACTTAAAAGCCCCGTATCCTTAAAGTAGGTAATCATCCATCCAATAACCCCCTGCTCCCCGCAGAGATAGAAGAAAAGGGTTCCGGTGCAAATCCAGAACAAAGGCTCTTTAAAAAACAAAAAACCTCCCTGGTTTCCCTGCTTTTTCTCCAGCCTGTCATTGGAAAGAGGCGTAAAGAAATACAAAAGCCAGCTTATCACTCCCATAATTACCATAAACACGCAGGCATACACCCAGTTATCCGGGTTGTTATTGGTGAGCAAAATAATTAAAATAGGAAACAGAAACGCCCCCACTGCGAAAGTGGCATGCAGAGCATTGATGGTCCAGGCCTTTCCCGGAGCCAGGTTATTGATTACCGTATTGCAAAAATTGCTGGTGGCCCCCCTGGATAAACCTGTGAGGAAAAAGGCTGCCGCAATGGTATATTTATCATTTCCAAAAACAATCATTGCATAGGCAACCGCCGTAAACAGGTTAAACAGCAAAATCGTCTTTTTTCTTCCAATAAACACCGGAAGGGTCCCCCCTGCAAAGCTGGAAATCAAATTCCCTACAGAGTGGAGGCTTACGATAAACCCTCCAAAAGCATAGCTTAACATTTTGGCGTCCTTTATAAAAGGCAGCAGGGATCCGATAGACAGGGCAAGCATACCGTTAATTAAAAACGCCCCGTATGTAAAATAAAACTGTTTTTTCTTTTCCCCCGTATCCAAAAATTCCATTCTATTATTCATCCTTTCGCACAATTTTATTTTTCGGAATCCACCTGGTGAGGGCTGAAGTAATATCCTTCATGGCAATAGGCTTTGACACAAAATCATTCATCCCCGCCGCTAAAAATTCTTCCTTAACTCCCTGGACAGCGTCTGCAGTCAAGGCCAGAATGGGAAGATTTTTGTAATAATCCCCCTCAAGGCTTCTAATCCTCCTGGTAGCCTCCACCCCGTCCATCACCGGCATGTAATGGTCCATAAACACCAAATCATAATGGTTTTGCTGCACCAAATCCAAAGCCTCTTTTCCGTTTGAAACCACATCGATTTTCATCTCAAAGGGCTCTAACAGCGCCTGGGCCACCTCCCGGTTAATCTCGTTGTCATCCACAAGCAGAATGGTTGCCTCCGGCAGGGTAAAGGTAAACATATCCTTCCCGGCATCCCCCGCCTGCTCCTTTACCTCTCCGAAATCCCCTATGTTCTCCTCACTCTCAATGCCCTCCCACAGGGTAAAATAAAACTCACTTCCTTTGCCGTACTCGCTTTCCACCAAAAGGGTTCCCCCCATAAGCTCCACTAACTGACGGGAAATGGCAAGTCCAAGCCCCGTGCCCTCTTTTCCTCTGTTCTTTTTCAAATCCACCTGGGTAAAGGCGTTAAAAAGATGCTCCAAATCCTGTTTTTTAATCCCCTGTCCCGTATCCTTAACAGAAAAATCAAGCTGCACCCTTTTTCCTTCCCGCTGTTTTGCCTGAACCTGGACTGTAACGGAGCCTTTGTCGGTGAACTTAATTGCGTTATTCATAATGTTGATAAGCACCTGGCGGATGCGCAGGGAATCTCCATATAAAAGCCTGGGGATTTCTCTGTCCACATCCATCACAAGTTTTACATCCTTATCCCCGATTCTCGTATCCCCAATCACCTGAATATCCCGGAACATCTGGGCAATATCATAGGTATCCCTGGTAATCACAAACTTCCCCGCCTCTATCTTGGAGAAATCCAAAAGGTCATTGATAATATCCAAAAGCGCTTTCCCGGAGCTTTTAATGTTTAACAGATACTTTTTATCCTCCATAGGCCAGTCTTTCCGCAAAAGAACCTCCGTAAGCCCCACAATGGCGTTCATGGGGGTGCGGATTTCATGGGACATATTGGAGACAAAAAGAGACTTGGCCTGGTTTGCCGCCTCCGCCTGCTCCTTTAGCTCCTTCATAATCTCCGCCTGCTCCTGCATCCGTTTCGTATAGTGGTAATTGTCTGTCACATCTGTCAGAACATACATTTTTCCATAATAAGTGCTCTCCTGCTCCACCATATAACTGCCCACAGCATAAATCTGCTTATCCCGGATAATATTTTTCTTTTCCAGAATACAGTCGTTCATATCCTCTAAGATAGGTTCCGCCTTTCCCAGGGAGATTTTTTCATAAATCTGCTCCGCTTTCTGGTTAAAATAAATAATTTTCTCATCATTGTCCACAACCACCAGCCCTTCCGCCAGGGAATCCACTGCCAGATCTTTCGCCAGGGTCAAAGTGTCAAAAAGCCTGTGCCTAAAAATCAGCACCGATAAAAGTATGGTATCAATAAGGTAAGCCAGAAGCGTAATATCATAACCTTTTGTCACTCCGCTGATATAAATGGCAAATCCAAGAAGGGCCACAATATTAATAAACAACAGATTTCCAAACTGCTTTTTTTCAAAAACATAGTGGGCCCTCTGGTAATAATGCACACAAACGCCAATCATAACAGCGGCGTAGGAAATCAAAATGATGCAGTTCAGATTATATACCACCCCGTGTCCCAGCACCAAATGGGGAAAATCTCCCTCCTGGACAAACTCTATGCTGTTGTAGAACAACGTGTGCTTTTCACAGTTTAACACAAGGAAAATAATCACAATATGCACTAAGGCCAGCGTCCGGGATACCCATACGGGTATCTTGACTTTGCAAATCTGCATCACAAACAAAAACATGGTAATCCCCAGAAAGGATTTTCCCAGGTAAGAAAATTTAACTGTGGTCAACGCCTCCCTCAGAAATGTAGACTGCAATTCCAGGAGATATCCCACAAAATTAATGCAAAGTGCAAATATCAAAAACAAAAGATACTGCTGATGTTTGGAGGGCTTTTGCCCCATCACATATAAAGCCTCCACCATTAAAATCATAATTCCTATGTACTGTACTGCGATGTAAAATGTATGCATAGCATTCCCTCTTTCAAAAACCTTCCTTTAACTGTCCCGCTCCACTCTCCTGTCAAACTCCTGAACCGTCATTGGCTTTGCATAGTAAAATCCCTGAATCATATCACAACCCTGATCCGCCAAAAACTCTACCTGGTCCTTCCGCTCGATTCCCTCCGCCACAATCTTCATATTCAGATTCTTGGCGAGCTGAATGGTCTCTTTTACCACAATTTCACCTCGTTTTTCCACATCCTCTCCCCGGAAAAACTCCATATCCAGCTTCAAAACATCAATAGGAAGATCTTTTAAGGAATTCAGGGAAGAGTAGCCTGCCCCAAAGTCATCCATGGAAATAGAAAAACCGTACACTTTCAGCTCTTTGATAATTCTCTGCAGCATATCTTTATCCCCAAAGAATGCGCTCTCCGTCACTTCTAGTTCAATGCTTCCGTGGTCTGTACCGTAACTGTCCACCAACTGGCAGATATGCTCCGCCAAGTCCTCCCTGGTAAAATGGGCTCTGGAGACATTTACGGAAACAGGGACAGCCTTTTTCCCCTGGAGTTTCCGCTCCGACTGAAGTTTTGCCACACCGGAAATCATATAATCGTCAAGCTGGGTGATAAACCCGTTTTCTTCAAATATAGGAATAAAACATCCTGGGGTTATCAGGCCGTCTGTGGGAGAAATCCACCGGACCAACGCCTCTGCCCCTACCAATTTTCCCGAAACGGGACTGTATTTTGGCTGAAGATAAATTTGGAACTCTTTATTTAACAGAGCGGATTCCATGGAATCCTCCACTTTTCGTTTCCAAAGCTGCTCCTCTAAAATCTGCTGGTCAAAAACTTTGATATATTGACCTTCATTTCCCATTACCTCCTGCCTTGCCGCACTGGCATAATGATAAATCTGGTCCACATCCACCTGTCTGCGGTAATGTTTTTTATCTCCCTTCTGATGGGTCAGAGGATCAATCATATAGATTCCCACATGGTAATTCAGTTTTTTGTCTTTTCTGATCCCTTTCAGCTCAGCTAACATTTTCCGAAGCCGCATCTCACACTGTTCCCTGGACTGGCACTTTAACAAAAGGCCAAAATCAGCTGTGGCAAACCGGGCAAAGGCCTCCCCTTTTCCCACTTTTGCCTGTAAAAAGCCGGATATATGTTCCAGAAGTTCCTCCCCCGACTTGTTTCCGTAACAGGCACAAAAATCCTGATATTTGTCCATATGCAGGTTCACCATGGCATATGTATTCTTACTGCCCGACACCCTGTTGAGAATCTTTTTGCTGTGATGGATAAAATATGTCCAGTTCTTCCCCCCTGTGATGGTATCCAGATACAACAGCTTTACCATACGTCTCTGTATCACTATAGAAGAGAGAACATTGATAAGGAGCAGAATAATAGGCAGACTCAGTGCCGATATGGCTATAATACCCACTACAATAAGATACAGGATATCTTTTCGCACCAATCTCACACGGTCCCTGTAATACAGATGATACTCCTCAAAATTTAAGGGAACCTCCAGCCAGCAGTTTACGGTAAAAATTTCTTCCCTGAGCCACATCTCCCACATCTGCTTGGAATCGTTATTCAGCCTTATGGGTCCATCCATAGTTCGCTCCCAAAGCTCCTGAACAGGAATCATCAGCATGTTGTCCCACTCCATCTGCTGTGCGCCTTGATCCGGCATCACTATATAGGTATCAAAAAGGTCTATCTCCTCCCTGCGGTTAAAGTCCGGCCGTGACTTTCCGTAAATTATTTTAATTTGATTGTCCCTGTCCGTAAGGCAGATGCCGTTTTCTTTTTTCAGATTCCTCCCCACAAAGGAAAGGGACTCCATTATATTTTCCTCCTTATTGGCCTTCACCAGTCTTCCCAAATCCTCCGCATCCTCATACACCCCAGCAATTTTCGAATCCATAATGTACTCTTCAAACACGCTCATTATCATCACAATGAGGCCAATACAAAACACGAGAAAAACAAAAAACAGTATTAGGGACGGCCAGATACTCTTCTTGCGAAATCCTTTTAAACTTTTTTCTTTGTATTCCTTCATAAAAATTCTCCTTATGCGCAGATATATAGTAACATGATATAATATAAATAGCACTAATTATACCGATTTTACCATATTTCTGTCACTTTTGTCATAAAATCAGAATTTTTTTCCTGTTTATCCCCATGCCACATCCAAAATCATCATAATTGCAAACCCCGCTGCAACTCCAAAGGTTCCCCTGTGGGACTCATCCCCCGCCTGGGATTCCGGTATCAGTTCTTCCACTACCACATAAATCATAGCTCCTGCCGCAAAGGCTAAAAGAAATGGCAGCACAGGCACTACCATCCTGGCTAAAAGAATGGTAAACACGGCGCTTACAGGTTCCACCAGACCGGAGAGAACGCCGTAGAAAAAAGCTTTTGGCCTGCTGGTTCCCTGACTTCGCAGAGGCATGGATATAATAGCCCCCTCCGGGAAGTTTTGTATCCCAATCCCCGCCGCTAAGGCCAAAGCCCCTGCCAGGGCAATCCTTGGACTGTCTATCATTGCTCCAGCAAAGGCCACCCCCACCGCCATTCCCTCAGGAATATTGTGCAAAGTCACGGCAAACACCAGCATAGCCGTCTTTTTTGCCCCATGCCCTGTGTCTTTAAACTTTCCCTGCAGCAAATCCAGCCGGGAAGCCATGCTCTCCAATAAAAACAGAAATGCCATGCCAAATAAAAAGCCTGCCGAAGCCGGGAGCCACGGCCTTTGTCCCTGCTCTTCCGCCATATCTATGGAGGGTAAAAGCAAAGACCAAACAGACGCAGCCACCATCACTCCGGAGGCAAACCCCAAAAGCAGTTTTTCAATTTTACAATTCATCTGGCTCTTCATAAAAAATACCATTGCAGAGCCTGACATTGTTCCCAAAAAAGGAACACTAAGACCAACCATAATATCCCTGAACATGTTAGAATCCAATTTCCAACCTTTTCGTCATCTTTTCCCTTCATCTTATGCAGAAAAAGGGGTTGAGGTTACAGGTTAAATTTCCTCTTCCTCCGGCAAAACATTCCCGGAATTGTTTCCATTATTGCTGCCGATTGTGGTGTGCTTTTTCGGGCTGAACAGAATGCCAAATAAAATTCCTGCCAGAGTACAGACCATAATTCCCAATACCAGTTCCCTTTTGTTTACCAAAACCGGAACATTTAAACTTTGCCATAATTCGTTACATTTTTTCGTCATCTCATTTCCTCCTGTCTACATATCTGTTTTTCCATAAATTAATTTTACGCCCCGCCAGGTGTACGGTAAAGCAGGAAATCACCTGCTTTACCCTTCTTGGAATAATATAAGAACAAAGTCAGCCCAATATTTCCCGCTGCTTTTTCTTGCTCAATCCCCCAAGCACCAACTGGTAAGATTTATCCAGCATATCTTTCAGTAAGTCATCCGGCACTGCTCCTTCCGGTTTTACAGAATTCCAATGCACCTTATTCATATAATACCCGGGAACAATATCTTCATACTGGCTTCTTAAAAAATCTCCCTCCATAGGCTCCAGTTTCAAGGTAATGTAATAAGGCTTATCATCCTCCCCAAGGCAAAGCGCCGCAAACATTTTTCCCCCAATCTGATAACGAATCCAGTTCCAGTCTTTCTGTAAATCCTTCGTTACCCCTGGTTTTCCCAACAAATATTCATCCATCCAACTGTATTTCATCTTCGTCCTATTTTCCTCCTGTCTGCCTCCAGGTATTTTTTACAGAAGAATAACTTGCCCAGATGGATAAAATATATCCAATAGCCAAATCCTTTGCCACCGCACCAACTAACTCCGGCTCTTTTAATAGTTCCGGGAGCAGGGAAAATGACTCTCCCAGCGTGAGGGAATAATATTCAGAAAGTTCCCTGTATGCCGTAATTCCCAAAGATACCACTTCCGCCCCTATAATAGCCAGAAAAGAAAGGACGATACAGATAATAATCCCGGTTTTTGAAAGTTTCTTTCCCAGCAGCTGGTAGCCTTTCATCCCGCAAAAAACAATGGCATATCCGGCAATTCCTGCAATAAACCCAATCTGTCCGATTAACACCCATAAAACCGAGCCCAGCAAAATCCCAATCACTGCCCCGATTAATCCAAGGGGAAGGTTTTCCTTTTTCTCCCAATCCTCCGTTACTAAGTTTTCCATTTGTGTACTCATTTTTTCCTCCTATTCGTGAATCCTGCTAAAATATACGCCTTAAAGGCTTGGTTTTATCATATCACATAAATGCCGCCGTATCAAATACCAATTATTGCGCTGTTTGATCCCCCATGAAAATATGTGAAAAAAGTATCAACTTCCCGCTTTGGGGTTATACTAATCCCATCAAAATTCAGGAGGATGCAATGAAAACAGCCAATAGAGATAAAGTCATTTACACTACACCAAAAGGAGCTTGGGAAGGCGGTGTTATCAATGAGAGGAAGAAACCTTCCAAAAAACAGCATCTTAATGATATCTCCACCGACCTTCAGGGGAATGGTTACCCTCTCCCCAAGAAAAACCGGGATGTTTAAGCATCCCGGATACATACTGCGAAAAGTATCTATAGAAATGATAAAATCTAATGAGATAACCGGAATCACAAGGAGTGGTTTTATAATGGAGAGAAAATCTTTCTGTTTGGTTTTCTTTTAATTCTCAACAGTTTCATAAAGTCATGAAACCCACACAGTTTTCTCTTGCATACAATGCACACAGCGTTTTACCGCCCCGGCGATATTTATATTTATATTTCCATGCTTTGCCGCCTTTATCCACAAAGAATCCATGTCATAATGCTCATGTGCGGTAAAGAAGCAAGCAACCGAAAACAAGAGATAGACCGCCAGCACCACACTATTCCGAACTAAAAACCAAAAGACAAGCATTGCGGGAATGTTGCAAAACAGGCTATGGATTCATGGATAACTCTGTTCACAGCACATGGAAAAGCTAAAATGCAGCTTTCTCATTTGCCTAATCGTATATGATTCTATATATGGTTATAGAAAAAAACGAAAAAAATAAAAATATTTGTAACAAATCGCACTTGAAAAGAACTAACAATATGAGGTGCTGATATGGATAAAGAAAAATTAGATGAAATGTATCGTGAAAACGCCGCCATGATATATAAATATCTATGCGGCTTAACGCAGGACAGCGGACTTGACGAGGATCTGACGCAGGAAACATTCTTTCAAGCAATGAAAGGGATTGACAAATTTAGGGGAGATTGTAAAATTTCTGTCTGGCTATTGCGGACGCTTTTATATATGCTCTTTCAACCTGCAAAAAGAATAAAGGCAGTATTGCAATGGCAGTAATAAGCATTGGGGCGTTTGTTCTGCTTTCCGTCATACAGATTACCCGGTATTATCTGATTGGAACAGGGACATTTTGGCTTTTCCGTTATGGCCTGCCTCCCCTGCTGTTATGGCTTTTTGTCCTTTGGTTTCCAGTGCTGGGGGAAATATTCCTGAAATGGAATATTTGAGACTGCATAGCATTGTTCCTATTCTTGGTAATCATAGGAAACTATGTCACAAAACTAATCACGGGAGATTATATGTGGGAAGACGCGCTCCATATGCAGGGATTTATAGGCAATGCTCTTGGAGAAGTAATTGGAATTATAACATTTGGAATTATAGGGAGGATTAAAAAATGGAGAAAATAATCAGCGTAAAAAATCTAAAAAAAGCATATAAAAAGGAAACTGCCGTTGAGAATGTATGCTTTGCGCTTGCACCCGGAAATATCATGGGACTATTGGGGACAAACGGGGCGGGCAAAACTACGACATTAAAGATGATTACAAATTTGTGTTCCAAAGATAATGGGAAAATCGTCATAGACAACGTATCATTAGACGAAAATCCCGGACTGGCATTGTCAAAGGTTGGGGCGGCACTTGACACCCCTAGTTTTTATCAGGAACTGACTGCAAGAGAAAATATAGAATGTTTTGCACATCTATATGAAAATATCCCAAACGGGCAAGTTATGGAATTGCTTGATTATGTCGGACTTAAGAACCAGGCTGAAAAGAAAGTGAAAAAGTTTTCTCTTGGAATGAAACAAAGACTGGCATTGGCAAGGGCTATGTTAGGACAGCCAAAACTGATTATTTTAGATGAACCGGCAAACGGATTAGACCCGCAGGGACAAATTAACCTATACCGTCTGATTTGCGACATGGCGAAAGAACGAAACACAACCTTTATCGTTTCATCACACCAACTGCATGATATGGAAAAATTCTGTACTGATATTTTAATTTTGGATAAGGGAAAAAGTATCTTGCAAGGAAAAACGGAAAACATTTTATCCGAAACAACAAATATCGTGGACTGCATACTGGAAGAAACAAACGCTGCCCGGAGAGTTCTCTCCGGGTGTCAAGGAATAAGTTTGGTGTCACAGAAAGGAAATCAGTTTACAATCAGACTTGAAAATATCTGTTTTGATGAATTTGTTAAAAACCTTGTAGCAAACCATTTGCATATTCACTATCTTTCCATGCGGAAACACTCATTGCAGGATCTTTTTCTAAAACTGACAGGGGGAGCAGAGCCATGTATCCATTAACAAGATTTTATGCAAGAAAACTATACAGACAAAAATTGATTTACATTTTTTTTGCCTGCTTTTTTACAGCTTCTTTCTTTTACGCTTTTCTTATTTCAACACCGCAAATGGAAGAAATGCTGAATATCAATATTGGAATTGTTGGGAGAAAAAATTTCCCCGAATTTATGATGCGGTTTTATGTCGGGACAGTGGGTATTCTTTTTCATGTATTTCTGCTGACACTGTTTATTTGTGAGGAAGATAGGAACAAAATGCTTTATCAGCCTTTATTGCATGGGGAAAACCGCAACAGAATGATACGTTCAAAAATCTATGTTGCTGTCAGTATGTCAATGGTTTTTGTTTTGTTGGTGGCTTTTATCAATTACATAACAGCTTTTATGCGTTGGGGCTATGAAATCTTTGAACAGGCAGCCTTTATCAGAACCATTATAAAATATCTGTTATCGGGTATCTATATGTCAGTTATAACGCTTGGGATCGTTTTACTTTGTATTTGTACCCGCAACGCATGGAAAACAATATTTTTTGTGATTATTTATTTATTGATTGACCAATTTATATACAGTTCCAATATTGCTTTATTACAAAAAATATGGGTTGGATATTACCTTAATCTTTGGACTTTTGCATATGAGTATCAGAAAATACCATTTAGCGAACTGATTATAGGAATATTCATTATGATACTGTACGGAATTGCTTTTTTTCAAATATCCCTATACAGAACAAAAAAAATAGATTTTTGAGAGAGGTAAAAAATGATTATAAGATTATTAAATATACAATTTGCAAGACTGAAAAGGCAAAAGATATTATACTTATTTTTTGTCGTAATGGCAGTGATTATCATTTCCAATGCGCTTCAAGAAGATAATGGCATGGGATATTATGCAGGCGGTAAATTTCCAACAATGTGTATGCAGTCCTATATTGATATTGTCGGTACACTTTTCCTTAGCTTTATCAGCGCAGTATTGATTTGCGGGGAAAAGGCAAGCGGTATGTTCAGACAGCCTTTGTTGAATGGCGTTTCCAAAAAACAGCTTTTAATCGCAAAAACTGTCAGTATTTTGACAGTTGCGCTAATCTGTTTTTTGTTTGTGGTAATCGTCAGCATTGTAACAGGTTTCTTTTTATGGGGCAGTCATATCTTCGATTATGCACAGGAATATTTGTTACAAACGTTGTTATTAGCTTTTCCGCAGATAACAATGGTTCTGTTTTTCGTGCTTTTATCCTTGTATATGTCAAATATATCCAGTATGATGTGCGCTTCTCTGATAATTTTATTAGTCAATAATTTATTTAGCCAGTTTTTTGGAGATTACATATCCTTTGTAGACTTTATGTATTATCTGTATGCTTTTTCTGGATATAACGGAATTGGATTAACAGGAAAAATGATTGTATCAGGTGTCATTGTAAATATCGTAACAGGAATTATTCTTGTTTATGGAATTAGCAGACGCACAAAGAGTATGATAATGTGAAAACACATTACACTTTGAAAGTGGGCGATAATATTATGAAAATACTGTCGCTGACATTTGATGAACATGAAGAAAAAGCACAGACCGCCGAAGCCGCACAGAAAGAAATCCTTTGACAGAGACAGCCGATAGGCAAAGAAAACCGCCGCCATGGTGTTACCCATAATCGGCGGCTTACATAATTTGATTAGTGTTCCTGCCTTTGAATCGCTTATACTCTGTGATTAGTTCTTGAAACTCTGAGGAGTTTTGCAACAGAGGTTCTTTTTCCATTGCAGAAAGGATTACAGGAATCATTTGCTCTGGTTGAGTCGCTTGTGCAGGTATGCGATTAAATAATAAGGTTTTATCCATATTCCATGGTTCGCGCATTGCCGCAAGCATTTCTCTCAAAATAGAAATACATTTATCGGCATCCTTTTCCGCAAAGGCGATTTCCAATGGTGCAGTGAATGCGCTATACTTCCACATTTCAAAAAGTGTGACCATCTGTGCTGATTTATCTGCTATCTTTTGTGCAGTGAAAGATTCGCCGCACTCTAACTCAATACTCATCATTTTGTATAGCAGCAGCTGGACCTTGTTGAGAGCCAACTGTAATTCTCTCTGCAAATCCTCTGCCGCTTTCTCTGATTTGCCTTGATGTTTATCAATTTCAACTTGTAACCAAAACTTATCCGCCATGCTGCCGACAATATCGTTTCTGTCAGGCATTAAGTCTAATATTTCCTGGGCTTTTTCATATTCTCCACTGCGAAGATATCTGCTTGCCAACATAAAATTTGCGCTGTTGCTTATTTCTACGTCTGTGCTCCCAGCAAGTCGATGATACCATTCAAGGATCTGCTCCTCATAGGGGCGCATTTCATCTGCAGTCAAGTCGGACATGGAAAGAAGTCCATCCAGTTGGAATGTAAGACCGTGCATGAGTCTCTCATTGTGAGGATACTCGTGGAGCTTTTGCCCTACTGCTGCAAACCCTTCTTCGATTCCTTTATCTCCAACAATCTTTCCGACCTCCTTGCAGAACAAACCAATTTCTTGTTGTGTTATATCTTCGTGAAAACAAAAAAGAGTGTTTAAGTCAATTTTTAACAATCGGGCTAACGGAGCCAAAAGCGAAATATCTGGACTGGTTGTTCCTTTTTCCCATTTACTGACTGCCGGAATAGACACATTGAGATATTCTGCAACTTGTTCCTGCGTGAGTCCTAATTCTTTTCTTCTTTCTTGTATAACTAAGTTCATAGGCATAATAGAAGCCTCCTTATTGAGAATGGCATAAAAGCTTTTGTTGACTTTATTATACTTGTGTATTTCCCAAAAAACAATTGAGCAGTTGTTAACTGAGAAATGATTTTTTTAACTATAAGGTAACTATTCAGAGCCCCTTATTCAAAGATGAAATCAGGGTATCTTTTTACCATACTGCTGATCGTTCCGGTTGCAATCGGAATGTTAAATACTCCGGAAAGAATCTCATGGGTGCGTTTGACGCTGACTGCTCCTACGGTATTTAATACAACAGCTAATGCCTGAAGGTTTTCCCCATACTGTACAGCTGCTTTCACGTCAGAAGGGACATCACCTCTGCGGGTATTGTTTTGGGAGTTCTTATTAAGCTGTTCCTTCAGTTCCTGTATTGTCTGATTGAGTTGAGCGATCAACTGTGCCTGTGCGTTGATTGTAGCATTCAGGGAATCTACAGTTGATGTTAATGTATTAACCTGCTGTAATAACTGCCAATAACACCCGGATAAAATCCACAAACAGAACATTATCTGGCCGAAATCGAAGATTTATGGTTTCGTTATCCACAAGCAAAAAGCACCTGGCCGTTGCATTGAAAAGTTATCCACTTTTCGCAATAAAGCCATGGCAAAACAGAAATTTTATTTTCTCCGTTTTGCACAAAAATCAATGTGCCCTAAATGGGGTGCTGAATAGTTACATATTTTCAATGAACTGCACGATATTGTCCGGTTCTGACGTTACCTTGATATTCGCGTAAATAATGTCATCCCCGTCAAATATTGGCTCAATGGCGCATAAGGTGTAGTTTGTGCTATGGACATCCATTCCGATTCGTAGTATTCTTTTCATTAGGTGACCTCCTTTTGTATGCGGTAATCCCTGTTACCATTGTTTTTCCAACAACTTAGTATACAGGTAAATCCACGTTGCTACAAATGTGAGGTCACTTCATATTGTCCAATAAATAAAATCGGAGGAAATACCATGAATTTTTTATCAATCACATCTTCTGATGATATGTGGAATGAAGTAAGTCAATACGCACAAAACTGCTCATGGAAAGCTGGAAAATCTCTATCCCAAAATATGTCTGACAACACTTTTACAGATTGGGAGCGTGTGATAGTTGCTTTGCACGAAAATAATATTGCGGGTTACTGTACTGTTGCAAAAAGCGATTGTATTCCTAATGTTTCATACACACCTTACATTGGCTATATGTTCGTTGATGAAAAGTACAGAGGGCATCACCTAAGTCAAAAACTCATTTCTTATGCAATATCTTATTTACAGACACAGGGCTTTCATCATGTTTATTTGGTAAGTGACCATGAAAATTTTTACGAAAAGTATGGTTTTAAAGTTATTGACAAAAAATGGCACCTTGGGGAGAAATTGAAAAAATCTATATACGTGAGATATAAAATTTTAACCACTCGCTCATATAGGTATCAAAAAGGTATCACGCCTCACATTAAAAGCAGGAAAGTCCGCTGTTTATGCGGCTTCCCGGCTTTCTGTTTACTACTCGAACTCATCTCAAATGACCGTTTTTGTGGTCATTTTCAGTGTATTTACAGCCTTTTTCATACGCCATTTTTCCGCTTTTCCACATCATCCAAATGGTTTTGAAATCTTTTATTACCACTATTGCAATCTGTCTAACAGCATCTGGTAATACCGTTCTCCTATATGTCTGCCAGATCTTTGAAGGTCATCAATACACTTTCTGACTTCCTCTGAAGTAATCAAATTTTCCTCATAAGCGCTAATTAGAATGCCGATTGTTCTCATAACGGTAATTCCCATTTTCCCGGAAATCGCCCTTCCCTTCGCCTCATCCATAAGCAAAATATCCGCTTTCCGTTCATCTGTAAGCACAATCGCTTCACTTTCGCCCTGGTCCAGCCCTGTTGCCATCCTTAATATCCTAACTGCTTCGGGATTTGATACAGGAACGGGTTTTATATAAGGAGCATCCTTCACTGTTTTAGCTTCTTCTATAAACCGTTTATCGGCTGTCAGTTCCTCATATACGGCATTCGGGATTAAAACCTCTCCAAATGATTTCTCCAGCAAATCAAGCCTGTTAATTTTCAAAAGAGAAATCATTGGCGTAGTATCCGATATAACTATCATACCATTTCTCCTTTTGCCTTGACTTTTCTGTAAGCTTCCAGCTCCGCATCCAGATCATTCATTGTTAAATCCAAATAGGAAAATCCCAGTTTATCATAAATATCTATCAGCTCATTTTTGCGTATCCCTAAAATTTCAGCCGCACGGCCATGGGATATGATCTGCCTTAGAATATAAGGGTATAGCAGCAGCGCATTTCTTTCAAGCTCGGCAACCTGACCGGATGGTTTTAAGTAAACCGCCATTTCCATCGGAACCTTAATATTAACATCTACTAATGCCATAATATCTCTCCTTCCTATGCATCTCTTTCCTCATAAAAATCATTTACCATAGTAGTCGCTGTTGCCTCTGAAAAATCAGGCGCTTTCAACATAATGCTAATTCTCTTTTCTTTAATATCCAAAAGCCTCAAGAACTGCAAGCCCTCCTGTCACTTTCCCAGAAACAAAGCTTCACCATTTTTCTACTCTTAATGCCTCATCCACAACATTTTCTATATCTTCACTTACCGCATCTTGCGTTCCATGTGCTGCCATCTCTTTACTTTCCATATATATTATCCGTCTTCCTACTAATTATATTAGCATACCTCTTCCTATTTCTCAATGAAAAAGCAATATGCATTTTACTTCAATATTCCCCGGAACTTCTCTAACTCCAAATCTGCTTTCCAATGTTGGTTATCTGTATCAGGTGACTTATCAAACAGATATGCCGCTCCATTGACAATATCCACTACCGTAACTGCCATAGCAAGATAATCTTCTTTCATCTCCTTATATGCATCCTCAGACAAGGAAAAATCGCCAGATTGTAACTGCCTGGCGATTTCTCTCATCACATACTGCATCTCCTGTAAAGAGTCCACGATACGTTTTATATTTTCCTGTTTTCCAACAACCACAATGTTAGAATAAATACAGCTCCGGGCTATAAAATCCTTTTTATGATATCCGCTGAGAGCCGCCCTCTCCTCAATCAACGCCCTCTGCCAGATCCCTCGACTGGTTTGGGTATAAATGGCTGTAGGTATTAAGGGTTGTCTGTATTTTCTCATGCCCTAACCGTTCCGCCACAAGGTTCGGCTGTGCCCCCAGTCTGGAAATCAATAAACTTGCATGGCTATGCCATTACGGTATAATAACGACAAACGGAAAAAGCCTTTATTTTCAAGGAGTTTGAGCGTTTGCCGTCATTTATTCAATTCCTTTTCCAAGTTGAAACATGGCGAGAAAAATATCGAAAAAAGGAGGCTGTTTCATTAACGACAAAATTTAATAGTGCCAGCGGTCCGGTGTATTGCCTGACCGCTGGTTGCCGTGGGCGTTTCACTTTTATAGGTGGGTGCCCTTTTTAATACCATATAAGTGTAAGAGATACATGATATGTTCCCTGTATGCTTCTGTACAAGGCATAGATGATTCCCCCTTTCTCCCACATAGGGCGGTGCATGGTTTACAAGTTGCATTTATAAATCATAGGGACGGCTGCGCTTAGGCTGTCGCCCTTTGATTATTGATTACAAAAAAGAACCGATAACCGCATTTTTTATTTTGGCGTGTTATCGGCTCTGCGTCTGTGCGTCCGGCTCTTTGATAACTGAAATATGAAATTGTGTTACATTGATTAAGATTTCCTGCTTACATTTGGGGCAGAACAGTGGGAAATTCCGAAGTTCTGTATCTGACCGCATTTTAATGCGTGTCTTGCTTCCGCAAACAGGGCATAATAACCATTTGAATTGCTCGCTCTCGTTATGATTCATGGGTTTTATTCTTGCTTTCCTTTTTCAGTACAGCACTGCTGATAACGCTGACGCCGCCCAATAATGCACAAGATTTTGACGGGAAAAGGATTCCTGCCGCCACCAGACCAACACCGACAACTAAGTTACAAGCCGCTGCCGTTTTTAACGCTTTCTTTTTCGGGTTGGGAAGCTCTACGGAAATCCCCAATCTACTATTCAGCTTTTCGCAAGCCTGATTTACTTCTTTAATCATTTTGTCCTCCTTAAAATAATAACTGTATGCCGTGATTTACAATAAGCAACACGCCAATGCCTATGACAATCCATAGGGCTGTGGCTTTCTTTTCTTTCCCTTTTCTCTTGTTCAGAAACAGGAAAATTAATCCCACACCCACAAGGCAGATACCGACAATCAATGATACGATTGAAATAGTCTGCATGATTTCCGCACTTGGAACAGGTACAAAATCGGGAATTGGAAAATTCATGTTATCGTCCCCCTTTCTTTTAATTGCTCAAATCTGATAAAATCATTTTTCTCATTGCAACTGCTGAATAAATGATTCCTATGATACCGAAAATAATTGCCGCAACGGGAATTGACAAAAGTCCTGCGCTGCTTCCCTGTGAGTTTGACGCTATGGCAACAATGACAATAGATGAAACAACAGTTGCAATCGTTGACTTCTTTATCATTCCAACATACAGCGGGAGAAGCCCCAACAGGATAGCGGATATTGTTGTAACTGCCTGTGCCAGTATGTTTCCAAAGCTGAACGTGACAAAATCAAAACATTTTGCCGCAAGAAAGATTGTGGCATATTGGAAGATATTTGACAGCACATGGAACGTAAAACTAATGTAGCATATCAAAATGAGTTTTGCCGTAATCAGTTTCGTGCGGCTGATCGGGTAAGTGAAAAGCAAGCCGATTGTCTTGTTTCTGTATTCTTCAATCACAAATACAGAAATCAGTACCGCTTCCCATACAATCAGAGTAGCCCTTACAAGCATTGCCGCTAACGTAACCGTATCTAACTGGACTGGGTCAAATCCCGGAAGCGTGGATATATTGCCGCTTGCAGTTAAAAGGCTGGACGTAAAGACGGAAAGCAGAAAAATGATAAAGTTAGCGATTAACAATCCGGCGATATGCGGCTTTAACGGTACTTTCTTAATTTCCATGCGGATAAGATTCCACATTTTTTCCACCTCCTCCCAATAAGCCTAAATAATAGGATTCAAGGTCTATCCCGTTCGCCGTAAGCTCTTTCATAGATACTTCCGCAAGCATAGCCCCGTGGTCAATAATTCCGATTGTGTCGGCAATTTTAGACAGCTCGTCAAGGATATGGCTGGATATTAAAATGCTTGTGTGGTATTCATGGTTGATTCGCAGCAGCAGCCCCCGCACTTCGATAATTCCCTGTGGGTCTAAGCCGTTTATAGGTTCGTCTAAAATGAGCAAATCCGGCTTTGTGAGCATTGCCCTTGCAAGGGCAAGCCGCTGTTTCATTCCCAAAGAGAATTTCCCTACGGCTTTATTGCCCGTTTCTGCAATCCCCAACAATGACAGCGTTTCCATGATGTTTTCCGAAGCGCAGCATTCGTGGCCTGCTCCCATGTACCGGCAATGGAGTTCCATGTTCTCGTATGCGCTTAAATGGCTGTAAAAAACAGGGCTTTCAATAATGCTGCCGATACGGGAGAAAACGGGATTGTTCCCCTTGTTGATAGTTTCGCCTAATAAACATACCGTACCTGTATCGGGGAAAATGATGTGGTACAGTGTTTTCATCAGCGAAGTTTTTCCAGCGCCGTTTGCGCCCAGAAATCCGTATACTTCCCCTTGCCTTACATTCATGCAAATATCATTCAGTATGGGGCTGCCCTCTATGGATTTTGATAAATGCCGGACTTCAACCGCATTTGTCATTCGCTCGCCCCCTTTTCGGGGCATAGCCGCCTTTTGAATATCAGAGTCGCTTTCTGTGCGATTCCGATAAGGGAATATTGGGAGCTGCCTATGCACGGATAGGCAAAACAAGTAACCAGTTCCCAGCCGTCCTTACCGTAATGGTTCAGTTTATCAGACAGCGACTTTTCAGAATGTTCTGTTTCCTTGCTGTCAATTACTACCGTTTTGTACTCAAATTCTGTCATAAAAATCTCCTTTACTCAAAAATATCTGCCACAAGGCTATCCACCATAAAATCAAAAACAGCGAAATAATCACAAGTGACGGAAAGCGTTTCTTTTGCATTAATTGTTGACAGCAGCGCACTCAAAATTCCATACGCCTGTGCTTCCTCCATTTTCAGATTGAGGTCTGCGGCATGGATAACCTGTCTGAAAAAATCGAAACTGTCAAACTTGATTTTCTTAATCGTTTCTTCCGGCAGCTTTGTCACAAAAGACTGAAAATCCGGCGTATTGACATTGTAGAGGAACGGCTTGCTGTCGTATTCCCGGAAAAGCCTTTTCATGGACTGTGCAAAGCCCTCTTTCGTCCGGCTGTTCCTGTTTATGTCGATAATCTTTTCTGTCAACCTCCTTTGTATGTCTGTGATTGTTTCAAGGAATAAATCTTCCTTTGTTGGGTAGAGCGTATAAAAAGTACCGATAGAGATAACTGCCTTGTCGCATAGATTCTTAATGCTTGTCTTTTTGTACCCTTGCGCTATCCAACATTCCTCGCATAGTTCTTCCAGCTTTTTGCGGATTGCTTTTTTATCCGCGTCCGAAAGGACTGGCTTTGACGGCATAGTTTCACTTCTCCTTTCTTCTGAACTATATTTGCGAATATTCGCAATAAATATTCGCAAAACAAATGATAGCACGATTGATAGCTGTTGTCAAGTAGGGAACTTGATTTAGCAATGCCGTATTTCTCGACAATAAATAAATTTTTGAGAAGGAAAGATAGAAAGAATGGGGTTGGATTCCGTAGTAATCGGCATTTGTGGGAATGTGTATAACTGGCTATCTTATGGAATTGTGGGTAACTCTGTTTGCAGGACGCGGGAAAGCTGCTCTTTAGCTTTTCCATGTGCTGTGATGAATGAATTTAATTAACAGCCTGTTTCCTATCTCCATCATTTTTCTTATGATAGAGATAGGCTTCTTAATCCATTCTTATGACATTCATTTGCATTATTCTCTTAAAAATATTTTATTTTCTATATACCTTATTTTTTGTTTTTCCTGTGCCTTTAAGGATATTCAGCTTTTCAGCCTTCAACAGCAAACGGCTTGCCGTCTTTATTTCAACTTCCAGCAATTTTGCTGCAGCAGCACTATTTATTTCTTTATTTGTTTCCAGATAAATCAAAATAATCTGCATTCTTGCTCTTTCCAATTCAGACATTGATTCGGACATTGATTCGGACATTGATTCGGACATTTTCTCTTTTCTTTCAAAACCGTCTCTTATGCGAATAATCGCGTTCAAATAGGTTCTTTCCTCATCCATATCAAACTCAGGCTCTGGTGAACCATTTTGTTTCAGTTCTCTTAATATTTTAGGAATACCTGTTCCCTTTTTTTCAGATAAGTCAATCTCCTTAAATAATTCTCCAATTCTTCTGTTACGATATTTTCTTCCTTTCACTTTACCTGATACAAAACGTTCAAGATTAATCCATTTCGCAAGTCCGGGATAATTAAGTATCTGAATGCTATCCACATATATACGGATTTCCACTGGCTCCGGCTCGCGATACGACTTGTGAAATACTGCATTTACCAATGTTTCTTCCAATGCATTATATGGATAGTTAAAATATCGTTCTGCTTCTGCCTGACCCTGAACCTTTACAACTTTTTGCTCGATCACAGTTGTCTTTATATAATTCAAAGCATCCTGAACTTGTCTCCATATTGGTCCTGTAAATATTTTTTCCGTAAAATCATCCGATGCCTCGGCTTCTTCTGAATGAAATCTAATCAGCTCAATATATGCCCCCGGAATCAGCTTCTCCGGATATTCCGCAAACATCAATACGCCGATATTTCTGATATCCAATTCCGTATCTGTCTCATTTGCAACTTCCTGTGCAAGCAGCAGTTCCTCTAATGAACTGCTATTCAGTTCCATCACCAAACTACTATTGCTCTTCCTGATAAAGTCTTCAAGATATCCTCTCATGATATCATCAATTTTTGCCTTTCTATTGACACGGTCATCAAATGGCACGGAATTAAATTTATCAAACAATTCGGATATTTCATCCTGTTTCGCATCTGTAGTAAGCGATGCCGGTCTAATCCAATATTTCAAACTTTTGTCAGCTTTTTCGCCATTTTCCACATACACTGATTTCGGTGCCTGATAAGGACCGCTATCACCTGCCGAACACCATAGATATATCAAATAAATTCCTTCATTCTTATAATCAACCACTTCCATTCTTGGAATGTATCTTGGAATAATCTGATTACAGTACTGAAATATTTCCTGCTGTATGGAATCTAACTTTTCCTTCGGAACGCCTTCTAACGGAAATACCGGCATACCATTGCTCTCTTTTACCCCTATGACGATATATCCGCCATTCGTGTTATCATAGTCATTTGCAAACGCACAAATAGAATGAATAATATCATTTGGATTCCAGCCTGTTTTATACTCTACACGGTCATGTTCAACAACACGTCCTTCTAACAAAGTTTCTATCTTTAATGGTATCATTCAGATGCCTCTCTTTCTGGTATGAATTATTCACAAAAATTTCTGATAATATTCTGATAAAGCCACAGCATCAATCATCTTAGTCCTTGTTTCGCCTACAAAAAACCTTCATCCTAACCATTTCCTTCATAACATCTTCTATCTGTTTGGCTTTGTCATGCGACTCTATCAAAAATCCCATCTCAACATTACCTTGCATACCATGATATGAAAGATTAGCTGATGAAAGCAATAATCTCTTTATATCTGAAACTATTAATTTCGCATGCAACGCTGCCATTTTATCTTCTTCCTGCTTTTGATATTCATATACTTGTAGAAAACGTGAACGATACGCCATTAGCCTGTTAAGTACATCTCTTTGCCTTTCAATGTCATTTACATACAATCGCACATAAACACCATGCTGGCTCTTTTCAATAATAATATCAAGCATATCTGTAAAATAATCCGAAACAGAATACCCCGTAAGAGTAAGGCTCTTTTCAGTGCTCGTAATCAGTTTATGTACTATATCCTTCGTTTTTAATGCCTTCACACGAAATGAATCTGGAGATGTAAGAACCAGATCGGCATGTTCTATTTTCTTTGATGAATACATTTTCATGCACAAGCTAATTATGTCTGCTATTTCTTCATCACTGCAATGGACAAAATATTTTTTCAGTTCGCTTATTGCTTTATCAAACTGATTACTCACATCATTTACAGAATAATTTTCAAATGAATCAGCTATCAAACCTGCGATATATTCAATTCTTACACTCGTATTCCACATAAATCCTTCACCAAGTCTCTAAAATATCCCATTTCTTCATGTTCAGGCACAGGTACAACCAATGCCCTGTCAAGCAGCCGGTTTCCGTTTTCACAAGCGGTTTCTGAAATCATTGTACATGAATGGCAAGAAGCTCCGTTTAATCTATCACTTGTCGGGTTTTTCATAAAACATTCAGGATCTGTCGTACAAACCAATCCATTTTCCAATGCACCTTTTAGAAGCGGCAGGAATTTGTTCATTCCACCCAATTCCACCAACCCGCCAAGCGATCCCTCCTTATCAGCCGCACCTGTATATATCAAAATACCACACATATTTTCACTACTATATATACGCTCATGCAACGCAGAAGAAGAATATCCAGACTGCATAGCCATTTCCTTAATAAGCATATGCGAAAAGGTATGTAATAAAACATATTCCGCATTTCTTGGCTTGAAATTCTCCCACCCCTTATTCTGGCAGTATGACGCATAACACTCTTTATACTTATTAGAATGCGCCTCCACCTGTTCATTCTGCATCCATTGATCTATTTTTTCCCTACTCAACTCAATAAAAACACCCTCACCATTTATTTCAACTGCCGGAAGCCATTTTTCTACTGAACCGTATTTTAACTTAACAATATGATTTTGTTCATCTACCTCTGGTTCCGGAGCTTCCAATCTGGTAAATCCGGTTAAAACTTTTACTTCTCTTAAGCGATGTATTTTAATAATTCGTGATATATACTTCCTGATACTATCACATAAACTTACTTCCTCAGCTTTAAAATATTTCACATCATGCTGATATTCCACATCCTCATGGTGCGTGATAGCGACATACTCCATCTCTTTTAATTCAGTAAACTCTTTTATATTCTGACTTAACATATCATAGGCATTCTTGAAATCCTCATAAGAATACTTGTCAGCAAAATATTTTTTGTATGCAAATGAAAGACCTGCTTCCTCTCCCATTGCTTCCACTAATGTTTCAATAGTTGACCTCTGCGCCCCCATAATATCATTAATAGGATTTGTCCAAGGCGGAATGGATATCGCATTTCTTGTAACAGAAAAATAAACATTAGATGCACCTCTTTGACTAGGTACAACACCCTTTTTACATATCTTTGGCTTCGTTCCGGGTCTATGGGGGTGATTTCCGGAACAACATAATCCGACAAATTTTTCTTTTTGCATTGCTCCCGACATTACTCTTTTTGCACCGCATTTACATTCTACCCGTAATTCTGCAAGTGACGATGTAGTACCCCTTGATTTAAGGAACATATCCTCTTTACAGCTTGTTTCTCCATAATGAACCCACCACCTCCACGGGAAGTCATCCATATGTCCATCTTCACATACTGTAATAAATCTTGACGGATATGCTGGGAATCCACATTTGGGACACTTAACTTCACCTTGATTGCCATTATATTGATCAATATCAAAATAATCTCTCATATCAAACAAGAATTTACATGAACCTTTGGAACAAACATGATAATAAGGAAATGAAACAACCGGAATATCTTCTTTGCCACCAGTTTTAGGCATATAGAACTTTCTAACATTCATATAGCTTGCCAACCGTGCATCTCTGATTTCTTTACCAATGCTGTTATTGTTCCAGTATTCAATATCCAAAACGGTCAATGAATCATTTACCGCATCCATAATTGAGCCCGGTCCATATGTGGTTATTAACTGATTCGGACGAACTTCGCCCAGCTTTTTATAGAAATTCATCAGACATCCTCCCAATAAAATACTGTTGATGACTGCTCAACATCACGCATAGAATTTAAAGTAGGTTTCTCTTTATCCCCATAAAACTCACCATAATATGTAAGCAGTCTCTTCTTATCCTCCGCTACAGCCGGAACATAATAGTATAGCTTGTCATCTTTCGCTATGTTCTTCCAAATGTTTATAAACTCATCTATTTCTTTTTCCGTATCCGCATAATTTGCCGCAGAAGTTATTTTTACCCTTGCGAGTATTTTATCCTTAATCTCTTTTATCAGACTCTCTGCAATATTATTGATATTTGAAGCACCACTATTATCCGCCATCGTCTCAATCTGTAATCTAAGCAATGCTACAACTAACGCATGCAACACCCTATCCCTTGCTCTTGCAGCAAATGGTGTTGCAGTAGTTCCCTCCACATATCTATACATCTGTGAATGGAATCCTGCAAAGTTTTCGTAGTTAGATAAGTCCCTAGGCCTATACGGATTATAAACAGTGAATATAATTCCAGGATACTGTCGTCCTACGCGGCTTGTTGCCTGGATATATTCAGAGTTTTGTTTTGGCTGACCTACTACTGACATAAGTCCCAGACGATCCACATCCATTCCGACAGCAATCATATTGGTGGCAATCACTACATCATAGCAACCTTGCCTTTCCTTATTTTTATCATAGGAAACTGCCAGTTTTTCAAGGACTTGTGCTATTTCCCAAGATGGTATACGTGACGTAATCTCCTTCTTTCCTTCAAAATTCAAATATCTTGGTTCCGGACTATTATATTTATTCTTCACTACCCTGATTCTGCTTGCAATATCATCATCAAGAAGACGCACTGCGCCACCAAGTTCCCGGATACTGTTGAAATATCCTATCAAGGTATAATATGGATCAATATAATCCTCAAACTCAGGCTCTTTTGACAGATCCAATGCCGTCTGTAAAATAATCGAATACAAACGGATAAGTGTCGTTTTTACGGACTGTCCACTTGCACACACTCCAACAAATTGGCGAAAAGGTTTTTGTCCGTTAGCAGCCATTGTCTGCAGTTCTTCCTCACTGGTATTCGCAAGATTATTCACTGGCAGCGGAACTTCCTTAATAAAGAAAGAATCTCTTGTATCAAACCCGCTTGGCGGAAACTGCATAAACTTCTCTCTTCCATAAAGATACTTTATCTGTTCCCCTGCATTCTTTATCGTCGCTGTAGAAACCACATACTTTGGACGTATCCTTTTTCCACTCTTCTCTATACAACACATCTCTTCAACAACCGTTTCATATCCCCCATAAATCGTTCCAAGAGGTCCGGTTATTAAATGAAGCTCATCCTGTATAATAAGTTCTGGTGGATAAAACGGCTTACATTGTACTGTCTCAGCTTTTTCCAATCCTGCAGCACCATCAGCATTATGTCTTCTTGCATGCCTTTGTCCAATTGCAATATGCCCACATCGGGTACAATATCTGTCAGTTTTTCCAAATATCAGACCTACCTGTTCTGTCCAAGGAAGCCGCGCAAATTTATCTACTGTCGAAATAATGACAGTAGGACACTTGGCATAGATTTCCTCATCCACGAGATATACTGGAATTGTTCTTCCAGACCGCTTTGAAAACATACAAAACGAATCAGCACAATGAATCTTTACTGATTTTCCTTTTTCATTTATTTCATACTCATCCTTTGTAATTACCTTGCCACAATATGGGCACTTGATAATTTGCTTCGTAAGCTTTCGAATAAACTCTTTCTTCTTAAACTGATCTGTGTCACTGTAATCGCTAAATTTATTCGGAGTAACATTTCCTCCCACCCAGAATCCAATTGTTATCCGTTCTTTTCCATATAATTCCGGATTCTTCTCACGCAGCCGTTCCATCGCTACAATAAGCCGCATTAATCTGTCTCTTTGCTGCGTTGTCAACAATCTAAGTGTATAGCGCAAAAATACTGTTACACCACCATCTTTCTCATATTCAGTTTCTTCTGTTGCTGTTAAGCGCCTATATGCAATCGCAAACGCTATAAGTCCCAAATATGCCTCAGTTTTTCCACCGCCTGTTGGAAAATATAATAAATCGACAATCTCCCTCTCCAGTGATTCACCATCTATAATGCCATATAAGTTCAATAGTATAAAAGCAATCTGGAATGGTCTCCACACACTATGATCCTGTTTTCTTCCCTTTTCAGGAACATCTTTCATATAATCACTAAGGCTACATTTTATTCCAATACCATAATCTTTGGAAAAAGCAGTTATGCTTCTTTGCAAGTACATTGCCTGATTCATAAACATAAACGCCTGATATACCTTTTCATCACTTTCAATTAAGCCAATTCCGACATTCATTCTTCTATTTGCCTCAATGCACTTATCAATAATTTCCTGTCCAGTAACCTCGAATTTTGCATCATTCATAACCTTATCATTTACTAAAGTATTTGTAATCCAACTGCCATACAGGGATGTTAATATATGTAAATTGGATATCACCTCCGCTTTTTTCTTTGAACACCCCATTTGTAACATCGAAAAAGCATGTTCAGACATCCCGTCTATTTGTGCGCTGACACTTGGAATTTCATAGTCGGGTATGAATGCAGTTCTAATAGCAGTAGCATTTACTTGGTCTGGCGAACATTCCCAAGATGCAGCACATCCCCTGCCTCTTGCATACACCGGTCTTCCCTTGTAATAATACTCGTCTTCCAGCTCGACTTTCCTACATACATATTCAGGTACAAAAATTGGATTCATCATATCATCCGCAATAAGCATTTCCACCTGGAACATGACTTTCTCATATTCCTTTTCCTCACCAGAAGACTTGTCATTGTTGTGAAGATACACGGATACCATCCTGTATCCATTACCCAACTGCATTTTCATAACATAAATATAGATATTCGCATTTAATTCCAGCGGTATCTTCTTTGAATGTTTAATCTTTGCAAAATCAATATCTACAACATCATGCATCTGTTCCCGAATGTATACTGTATGTTTTTTCTTTTTCTTATTCTCCGCATCTTCTTCTAAAGTTCCATCAACTACTTCGCCCTGAACCTGTTTTGTATAATATTTTCCCCAATTGATATAAGCGCTGATTTTTTGAACATTATCTGAAATATAGAAAGACACACCAATAGACGACGGCTTTTGAAACCCACCTTTCATTCTGTCTTCGGGTTCTTCCTCTTCAAAAATCCCAGCTTCCATAGATTCACCTTCGGCATCAAACTTTTTCTCAGTAAATTCTATATCAAAATAATTCTCATCTTCAGTCACAGCAGTGTCAGCAGGATATAATAATCCCGTAATATAACTGCTTGTAGGCACTTCATTTAATTCTTCGCATTCAGAAGCAGGACCGATTAAATCTTTACGAACTGCTTCTAATATCTTTTGTCGAACAATAGCATACTTAAAATCTTTTATATCTGCCATATACAGCCTCCAATAAATTTTTAATCTTCTACAGCAATGGGTACCGCCAATCCTATCACATACTTAAACGTATTCCCAACAACAATTTTGTCTCCAGGAATTAAACGATATTCCCACTCCTTTCCATCTGCATCTACTTTAGAAGCACATTCGCACCATTTGACAGCAGCTTTCGCCTTTTCCTGTACATCTTCATTATCTGTTTGGTTTGCTGCCTTTACTTCAATCATGTATTTTTTATCGTTTGTTTCTACTAAGAAGTCCGGATTATATTGTTTCGCTGCTCTGTAAAAAAGTCCCAACTGATTCATTGGCGGTTTTATATATCTAATTACCTCCGAATCCTCTTCCAAGACAACAGCTAATCTTCGCTCATCATCACTATCAAATGCATTTTCAGCATAATATGATTTTTTATATCCTTCAAACAAATATTGTTTTATGTTCTTTTTATCCGTTACCTCCTTTTTATAGCTTAACCTTCCATCTTTCTTCATATTTTTTACAAAAGCCCTGAACACAATAAGATCTTTCTGAATGTGAAACACAAATTCAGTGTTTTCCTCTTTTGAGGCATATATTTGTTTTCTTAAATCATCAACAATTACAGTTGCATATCTTCTAACAATTTTCTTTTTATCATCATTAGTACCTTCGATAAGAGTAAGATACTGATTTACAACATCCAAAATAAATTCTGCATCATCAGAACTAAATTCCGGAATACTCTCAAGTAAAGAAACTGCCAGCATATTAATTGGATTGTCAACAATTAATGCATCCGCATCAAGAACCTGAAGCAGTTTATCATTTATAGTATCATATCTTTCAATTTTCGATGCTGCTATATCAAAATCCTGAATATTTCTTTTTACCGTAAATGGTTTGAAAGTAATTGTGGAACTATAGCTTATCCCAATTTTGGGCACTGCGATTGCTACTCTCTTAAGTTCTCCAATTTTCTTAACAAACTCCTGCTTTGCATATGGCAATACATTCTTTGCTCCCGATGGTTTTTGCAAATCTATTTGAAGTGAAGTATCTCCTTGCTGTACTACCAATGAAACGCCTGCACTTTCAGCCAGAGAATTTGGCTGTATCACTACCTCTTCTTGAAGATTAAATTCTTTGCTAGTTGTATCATTACTTTGTTCATTCCAAAACAAATCAAAAATGGTCATTTGACCACCATTGTCATCAGCCTTTTTTGAAGCCACTCTCTTTACAAATGCCTTTTGATATTCTTCAAACAGCTTTTCTACTGTATTTTCATTATTCAAATCCTGATAAGATGCTATCCTGCATTCTTTTAAAGCTTCATCAAACAAAGACAGTTGCTGATTATCTACAACTGGTTCAACATTAACAATTTTGCTCTCCGGTATATCATCCTCATCAAGGTTTCTCTTGTTAAACACAGGATTATTCTTTATGTCATCAATTATCTCACGATAATGGTCGTGTGCAACAATATCCAGAGTATCCAGTTCCTCAATATGTGTTATTTCACCAAATGGTAACCTTAACCCCCTTCCAATAGTCTGCAATGCCAAAATATCGCTCTTGGCTGCATTAAGCGGAATTATAGTAAATAAGTTATTAACATCCCAGCCTTCTTTTAGCTTGTATACATGTAATACAATCTCTATAGGGTTCGTATTCTTTTCAATAGTCAATAACTTCTGAATGTTTTCCTCAGTCTCAGTTCCACTTGTACTTGAATCAATTTCAATAACCTTTCCAACATATCTTCCCCCAAAAAAAGCATCTGAATCAATTTTATCTTTTATTTTTCTGGCATGCGCTGTATCTTTACAAGCAACCAAAACAATCGGTTTTACCTGTTCTAATTGATTGTCAATGCAATATTTATAAACAATAGATTTTCTTCTTTCATGAAGCTTAATTCCATCCTTTAACTTCATTTCCTCAATATCATCATCTGAATATCCGGCTGTATTGGTTCTTCCCATAACAACAGGAATCTTCAGGAATTTTCCTGCTCCTTCTTCCAATCCGTAATGATATATAATATTTTTATTTGTACTTTTAGGTGTTGCTGTAAACTCAAGTCCCAACACTGGATTAAGGTAATTAATGGCAACTTTTGATGCAGGAGCATAATACCGATGTGATTCATCCATACAAATAACCAAGTCATCAAAAGAACGTAAAACTTCAGCAAAAGAACCGCCTAAGTTTTCATTAAACTTATGGAATTTAAACTCCAAATCTCCACGAGTAAAAATCTTTGAAATATTAAAAATAAATATCTGTATGTCTGACGTTTTTTCTACTACCAATTCCTGCTGTACATACTTTACCGGATATGACAAATAGTTTTCTCCATCATATACCTTTGGTCTCCCCATTTCAGCCTCAAGACCTTTAAACATATATTTTAAATGCCCCGGCACAGCTTCTCTGCGCATCTTGTCGTAAATTGTATTTCCAGGTGCAAGGATAAAAAAATGTTTGTATCCTTTTGTCTTGTACAAATAGTAGATACACGCTCCCATAAGCCGGGATTTACCAATACCCGTAGTCATGTCAAAACAAAAGGACGGAAAATCAAATTCTTTATCAACAACTATCGTATGCGGTTTCTGGCAATTTTCAGACGCAATCTTTTCAGCTTTGGATTTGCTTGTTGTTCTATATTCTACCTTTGAACTGATTGCATCAAAATACTGTAAAGCTTCATATTGAGGTTCCCGTAAACTCATCGCCCATTTGATTTTATCTACTGAACTCATTATTCCTGTACCTCACTTTCAAAATTGCACTTATCCAACAAATCTCTTGGAATCTTCTTAACCTCAACATTCGCAGGCAACATCATATCTGCCTGATTCTTCTTACAGTAAATCAGCAGACTTTGCCATTCTCCTAATGATTTCATAACTGACATTACATATTTGGTATTTACAAATTCCTCTGTAATATGGATAAATCTGTTCTCAGAAGAATACCCTTGGAATTCTCCTGATGGTGCATATGTAAATCCTTCGATTTTGCAAATTGCTTCGCATACCATATCCCAAGTATAGGAAGGATTAATCTGGTATATTGGAAGAGTAGGATTTTTAACAAGGAGCGGGTCGGCCAATTCGTAAAATTTATATCCGCCACCACCTTGCCAGTTTCTATTTTTTGAAATTCCTCCATCTTCTCCATCAACAACAGCTTTCATTCTCGTTTGGCAAAATTCGTAACATTGCTCACCCATTTCAATACCTATCCATCGCCGATTCATTTTATGTGCTACTGCACATGTTGTACCAGTTCCAAGGAAAGCATCTAAAACTAAATCTCCTGGATTAGTTGCAATATGTAACACTCTTTCAATAAGTCGTTCTGGTTTTGGAGTATCAAATGCATTATTTCTCCCGAATAACAAATTTATTTCTTTTTTTGCTTCATCTGTATGACCTACCTCCGTACTCGGCCACCAAGTCCAAGGAACCACTCCCTCCACTTCCGAAAAGTAACGTATTATATTAGGCTGAGCGTCTCCTTTTTTCCCAAAATAAATTCTTCCCTCACAAAGAAGTTTCTCATATGTTACTTTGCTCAACGACCAACACCTCCCCTCTGGCGGAGTATGAATTGCACCTGTAGGTGTAACTATTTCATAAAATTGATCCTTTGTCGCATGTCCTGCCTGTGCAGTCATTGGAACGGGTCTCCATGATCCTTTAGGATCATTATTTGGATTTTTATATGCTTTCATTTCATCTAAACTTACTGAAATTTTATTCCGACACATTTTAAATTTACTTGGATTTTGTGCATACACAATTATATATTCATGCACATCTCCAATGGCCTCTCTATTTTCTCTGGAATATCTTTTTTGCCATACGTTTGATGCTATGAAATTCTTTCTTCCACAAATTTCATCCATCATAATTCGCAAATATGGCATTTCATCATCATCAATCGAAACCCATATAGAGCCATAATCTTTATCAAGTAAATTCCATAATAGCTCCATTCGCGTTCTAATCATTGACAACCAAATTGAATGTTCAACACCATCATCATAATGTTCAAATGCATTTCCTGTATTATACGGAGGATCTATATATATACATTTGACTTTACCCACATAGTTTCTTTCAATAGCTTTAAGTGCAAGCAAATTATCCCCATGAATCAGCATATTCTCTGTATCCGAATCTCCATATGATTTCGACTTATCCTCTATCAGAATTCTCGGTTCCAACTTTTGCTCATCATATTTACCAACCCATGTAAGCTCCAACTTTCCTTTCTTCTCCATGGTATCCTCCTAAAATTTTATCACTATTTTGGTTATCAGCTGTGGCAGTTTCAATACGGAATCTTCAAATTCTTTTCGTATCTCATCAGCCTCTCTTTCTAACTTAGTCATCTCGTCATGGAATGTCTCAATCAGCTTTCGTTTCTCTTCTTCTAATATTTCTATTTTCTTCTTCAATGCTATTTTCTGCATAAAATCAGTCTCTGAAATATATTGTTCCCTAATTTTTTCAATTTCTGACATATCCTTCGCTTTTAGCAAATAATCATCTTTACGAAGTTGCAGCCAGTTTGATATTTTCTTCTGGTTTCTCGCTACAAAAGGCTGTTTGGATATTATGCTGTTCTGTTTCATATAATCTGTAATCTTATCTATATAAGCTAATATTTTCTGATTATCCGGTTCTTTTTCTACAAGAACATCGACCTGCAATTTTACACCTAATGTTCTTGCCAGAGAATCTGTCACCTCATATATTTTTCCTTCAGTATCAACAATCTCAAATACAGCCCCTGTAATTACATCTTCAACATAAGCGCCACCTATCAAAAGGTATCCGTGCTCTATGCTAGGTATGTCAATAGGAACATTTACTTCATAATATAAAGGGTATATCACATTTCCTTTTAGCTTACCAATATTTGACCAATATTCCAACTGACTATCATATTGACTGATTTCTTCCAATATTTTATCAAAACATTGCCTATGCTCCGTTTCAGGCTTATAAGTGAATAAACTCTTTAATTCATCCATTTTTTTATTTTTTTTCTTATCGAGCTCTTTCTCTAACGCTTTAAATTCTTTTGTGAAATCGGATGTTGTTTTACATTCTTGGTATATCTGATTCACACGTTTTTCAAAATCTGCCCCGCTTTCCAATAATCCAATTGCTTTATCCGATGCACCGAATACTCCCTGAAACAATTCAAATTTTTCAGAGAGAATCTCGTAAACTCGTTTATCTGCTATGTTTTGTGTATTAAGCAAATTGATTACAACAACATCATTTTTTTGCCCATAGCGATGGCATCGTCCGATTCGTTGCTCAATTTTTTGTGGATTCCAAGGCAAATCATAATTAATAATCGTATTGCAAAACTGTAGGTTCAATCCTTCTGAACCTGAATCGGTCACCAAGAGAATTTTGTATTCATCCCTGAAGGCTTCTACAATTGCATTTTTAATCTCAACATTTCTACTACCAATATATTTTCCATAGTTTCTGGCTTTCCAAGCTTTATATATTTGCTTTGTAGCAGTATCATTCATGCTTCCATTAAATTTCAATATTTGTCCTTCATATCCGCTTTTTGACAGTTCTTCAAATATATATTGCTGTGTTCTTACAGATTCTGTAAACACAACAGTTCTCTGCTTAATTTCTGTTTTCTCTTGAAAATCGAAAGCTTTTTCTACCGCCTGTTTCAAAGCTGCCATTTTTGCATTTTTCTTAATACTTTCAGCCTTGCTTATAATAGATGTAACTTCATTTATTTCATGCTGAATAAACTCATTGACTTTGTCTCGCGTATACAGTTCATCCTGCTTTCTGTCGTCATCTGCTTCAATCTCATCATCCTCAAAAAAGCTAAGAAAAAAATCAATACTTTCGTCTGAAGATTCATTCCTTGTTGTTTCTTTTAACACTTCTAACCTTCTTTTTAATACCTTAAATGTTTCTGCAACAGCCATACTAGAAGATGCCAGCAATTTTCTTATTACTGAAGTAATCAAGGTGCGATGTGAATTAGGAAGCGCATATACAATCTCTTTCTTGAGATAATTGTTTATCATTACATATAGTTCAACTTCCATCGGTGATAATTCAAAATCAATTGTCATTTCTTTTCGCTCTGAAAATTGAATATAGTCTGTCACTTCTTTTCTCAATGTACGTTGTACAACAGGTTTTAAACATTCTTTTAATTCACTGTAGTTCTCATTTTTCAAATATCGTTCTGAAAACACTGCCTTTCCGTAAAAAATCCTATCATCAATATATTGAACAAGACCATACACATCAAACAAAGTATTTTGCATAGGTGTCGCAGTAAGCAATATTTTAGGAATTCCTCTCGTTAATTCATATAATGCATTTGCTATTTTTGAACCATTTTTATGTACATTCCTAAGTCTATGAGCTTCATCAAACACACAAAAGTCCCAAGGAATTTTTGCAAAACTTTCTTTTCTCCTTGCCGCAAAATTGTATGATACTATTATCACAGCTTGATGTTTTTTTATTTCAGATAAATACTCATCCCAATTTGCACTATCAACAATACATGAACTAATATCAAATTTTTCTTCCATCTCAACCTGCCATTGCTTACGCAAGTTTGAAGGCATTATAAGCAGTATTTTATTTCTTCCGCTCTGTAGCAAATATTTTATTACAAGACCTGCTTCTATAGTCTTTCCAAGACCAACCTCATCTGCTAATATTACCCCACCAAATTCTAATGAGGAAAGTGCAAATAAAAATGCTTCTGCCTGATGTGGATTCATGTCAATATGAGACGTATTTAAACAACTATATGGATTATGCTTTAATTCTTGCAGCTTAAGTTCGGCATATGTGCTTTCAACAATTCCCATCTGCGCACCCCTACTTTTTTTCTAATTGTTCCTTAATTTTATCAGCAATTGTTTTCGCCATCATCGGCGGAACCGCATTTCCAACTTGTATAAATTGAGCGGTTCTTGGTCCTTCAAAATAATAATTGTCTGGGAAAGACTGGAGTCTAGCTGCTTCTCTTACAGTAATTGATCTATGTTGGTTAATATCCGGATGAATAAAATAATGTCCATCCTTTGATAAATGTGCCAATATTGTGTGGCAATGATCCATATCACCTTCAACAACCTTAAATCTGTCCACAAAGGATGTTCTATTCCTATGAGTCTTTAACTCATCTGGTAAATCATTATATTTTAAACGCTCGTGTTGCCCATTTTCAAACCACAAATCAATTGCTCTTTTATATATTTCTATATCTTGCGCTGTATGCGGTCTTGCAATATGTCCTGTGAGAATATCTGATTTAGTACGAATATAATTATCCTTAACATATTTCTTTAAGCAGCGCATGTCAGTCATTGTATACTCTATTGCTTCCTGTCCTGGAAACAATGCAGGCAAATCTTTAAGCAAATCCCATACTTCTGCATTACTGTGAATCGTTTCAAAAGCCGGATATCCATTTCCTGTGCCTTTTAACCATCCCACAATGATTACACGTTTCCTACTCTGTAAAACTCCAAAATCATGTGCATTCAATTCATGATAATCTATCTCATATCCTACTTTTCGCATATATTTCTGAAGATTCTTAAATGCCTGCCCACCACGTGCTGTCTTTATACCAGCCACATTTTCAAACACAAACATTCTTGGCATATATTTTTTTAGAAATTGAACATACATCTTGTACAGTTCATTTCTTGGATCATCTGCCATCGGGACAAGCATATGGCTGCTCTGCGCCCTACCAACCAAGGAATATGCTTGGCAAGGAGGTCCTCCTATAATCACGTCAACTTGATTAACACCTTTTTCCTCTTTTATATCATCGATTGCATTAAATATTCCTTTAATTGTAGCTTCAGACATCTCTTTATTTATAACAGTCTTAAGTTCTTCTTTTGGAATCAGCTCTAAAAGCTGTTTTCTGGTTATCTGTCCTTTCTGATATTCATAATAGCTCTTAATTTTACCATTGCCTTTTAAATAGTAATAGGCTATTCTTGTTTCTATTGTTTGGGATGCATATTCATTCATCTCCACGTGTGCAATTGGTCTATAACCACTTTGTATAAATCCTTCAGAAAGTCCTCCTGCTCCAGCAAAGAGGTCAATATAGCTTAAACCGTTTTCATTCATGGTTATCTTACCTCATTGTCTCACATTTATTGCCCCAATAATTGAATCTTTTACAGTCACCATGCAAAATAATATGTCATAACGCAGCATTCCCATTCTTAATCCACTCATCCACTTCTGATAGCTTAAATTTCCACAATCTTCCAACCTTATGAGCCGGAATATCTGTTTTCTTAATCCAATTCCTTATTGTATCTTTAGTAACACCAAGATACACTGCCGTTTCCTCTAAACTTGACCATTTTTCAATAGTTTCAGGCATACTCTTCCTCCAATTCTGAAATGCATAAAATATCATGATAAGTATAACACAAGCATATGTTTCTCTCAACTGATATTTTACTGTTTATGTATAATTTAATAGTATTTAATATATATTAAACCGAAAATACTTTTCATAATTCAGGTGCCACAATCTACGTCATAGCACCCAAATCATTATCCTATCGTCTACTCTTATCTCGCTCAGCCTTCTTCTCTTGCATACTTTCCGTATAAATCCGGTCAAACACTTCATATCGTTTCTGTTGTTCCATATTAATTTCCAGTCCATCAATTACTCTATTAAACAACTTAATTCCAGCAAAATACTCCATATCCCCAAAGCTAAATACCTCAGACAATACATCGATTGAATACTCTGCCATTCTGCCTGCATCAATTCCCAGAAGTTTCATTGTCTCTATTACCCGTTCTGCTCTCTCTCCGATAAATTCTTCCACCTTCTGCTTCTCATAATAATCTGACAGAAGTTTTGCCTCCTCATATACGGAATGAAAACCTGTGTCCATATCTATCTTTTCAAAATACGACCGAACCATCTCAAATGCCGATTCCGTTCCCTTGGCATCAAACGGATAACAGCACACTTTTTCAGCCACACTCATTTTCATATAATCAGCTTTGTTTGCGTGTAACTTCATATCAGCCGCATCTCTATCTTCAACATCAGCCGCAATTTCATCAGTAATATCTTCTGAAATCACTTGTGAAACTACCAAATCCTCCGTCTGCCGATGCGGATTCCCCAGCACTTCATCCCTTGCAACTTCTGTTAAATCATCCATATTCCCAACAGGTATCCGATACTCCAGTTCCGCATCCAGCGTACTTCCATCTCTCTCAAGACACCGTTCCACCGTTTTCAGCTTCTTATGATTATTTTTCTTTTGAAGCTTTATCTGCTCCAGTCGTTCCCGATAATCCTCCTCCGATGCTTCAAAAAACGCCAAATCTTCTGCTGTCTTACAGGCTCTTTTCTGCGAAGCCCTGTCCCGATACATTTCTTTCTGTATCTTACACAATTCCTCGGCCACCCGTTGTAAGCGGATTTTCAAATGAACCAAATCCACAAATGATTTCACATCATAGTTTACAACCACCAGATACTCTTCCTGCAGCTCATGCATTTTCCGTATCTGCTCATACAGATAAGCTGATTTGTACGTAAAACGCTTTTTCTCTGCCAGCCGCAAACAATACATCCGTGCATAGCACTTTCTCTGATATGGTGTAAGAATTGTTTTTCTTATTGGTATTAAAGGCATTCATGATTCACAGGGGATGCCAGACTCGCATCTCCGTATTTAAACATAGCCTCCAAGTTTTCCCTGCTAAAATCTTCTGAAATGGTATCCAGTCTTTTAAACCGCTTCATTCCTGGAACCTTTACGGCGATATGCTCTCCCTTTTTTACCTCGAACCCCTGTTTCTCTAACAAGAAAATAAAATGTTCCGTATTTTCTGCATTAAGGGCACAGAATCTTGCATCCTGCTCAATCCATTTTGAAAATGTCTGCTCACGCTCCCATTGTGGTCTTTCCATATTTTTAGGTTCCCTGCTGTATTCTGCCGGTGTAATGTGAAGTCCGTATTCCTTACACAGCCTGTTGGTAATTGGCTGAAACTTGTACTTCCAATTTCCGTTATTGTACTGAAACTTATACCCTGTTACCATATTTACGCTATTAATGACGATATGTGCATGAAGATGGTTCTTGTCCGTATGGACAGCCACTACCGCTTCATACTCACCGCCAAATGCCTGTTCCGCAAATTGCATTGCAATTTCATACATCTCCTTCGATGTTCCTTCACCCGGTTTTAGGGATATGACGAAATGATACCCCTGTCTGCCTCCTGCTTTCCCAAACATCTGCTTAGTTGCTTTCATCCGCTCATAGGCAGAATCCGGCAGGCAGTTAATACCGCCTGTCAGATTGGAATTCCCAAGTTTTTTCGGCTGCAGAATATAATTGATGGCATGTTCCAAATGAATATATCTTTCCTTTGCCGCTTGCTTTCATATGCATTGTCTTGGTTATCGCCATTTGTCCGCTAACTCCTTCATTTTTTCTTTTATCTGTTCCATCAGATGATTTGCATCTTTCATGGTTCTGTCAAATACATAACCGCACCCATTGGCTGTTTTCGTCATCTGGTTGTAATTATTGCAAAGACCTGAAATCTGACGAAGCAGATCCCGTCTGTCATATGCAAACGAAGTATCCGCCTTACCTGCATGAATAATCAGATATCTTACATAATCAGATGCTTTCATGTTATTGACTCTGGCATCATGCCCAACCTGCTCACGCTCCTCATCCGACAACCGAATCGTAAAATTCTTCCTTGATTCTATTAACTGTTTTCCTCTTCCTATAAGCAATCCCTTCCTTTATCTATTTTCTTTATCTGCCGTCAGCAAATCTTCAATATGCCTCAAATTCAAAACCTGCGGGGAGAGAATTTGCCAGATACGTAAAACGCCATGCGTTTTACAATCCGTTTAGGGGAATTAAATCCCCCTAAAACCCTCTTTATATATGCCCATTTCGGGGCATATATCTGTAATCCCTGTGTACTGCCAACGCCTGTCCGCATTACTGCTGGTATTACCGTATAATAATCTGTATAACATCCGGTATTACTTTTCTGTCCTTTGTAATACCAAGCGTATTAGCTTCTCATGACCTGTCTTACTACAAATCCGCCAAAAAAGCCATCACATCCTCTGACACATCCTCACAGGAGCTTTCCGGAACTTCTCCAAAACATGAAGCAACTTCTATGCTTCTCTCCGCTACAGACTCCGTCATTTTAGAAGCTGCCTGCTTTCCTTTCAACATCTGTGTTCCTGTAATCCTTTCCATTTCATCTCTGACAATCAGCTTTATTGCATTGATAACCCTATCTGCTTCACCAGTCATCGTTTCCTGTATCACAGTCCTCTGGGTATTCATTTCACAAATAAGGCGGTTGTCACGTTCGTTCCGTTTTATATCTTGAACCGCCCTTATCAACGCACTTTTTATAAACTTGCTCTTATCTCCATAGCAAATTTTCATAGTCTCACTGGAAAAGAATTTTAAAATTTCTTTGTCCTCTTCCTTATTAAAGCTCAAGCGAAAGCTGACTGTCACACTGTCATCATGTGCCATACTGCCTCCTCCTAACGCCTACAGCTGTTTTCGCTTTAATTGCTGGTGTGCCAGATACTCATATCCAAGGGCGTTTGCCTTAACATCTTCAATATGCATGATGTGTCTGCCTGTGACGGAACCGAAACGCTTCATCACGCCTGCCCCGCCACCGACATATACAACAGGTGTCATCTCCGGATCAAAACCATGCTCTTTCAAGACTGCTTCAATTCCCTTTGCAAATACTGCCAGTTCCTCTCTGACAATCTGCACCATCTTATTTGAATATGGCCATTCCCATACATCATCACCTGCTGTATCTGTTCCTCGGTAAGGGTGCGGTTGGTTTTTCGATAAACCACGTTATTGATATTTGCCATACACTGAATCAGTGCCGACGGAATGGTAATACAGTCACTTTCCACAGGGATATGCTTTCTGGTATGAATGATATCCACTGTCTTGCTGCCAATATCCACGATCAGAAGCTCTGACGGAAGCTTTCCGAGTCTGTCCGCAACAGCAGCATAACATTGTGGATACAGAAAAACATCACTGCATTTGATATGATACTCCTTACCATTGTACTGAAATTCCCTATCGCCCGGATTCAGGTACTCTTTAAATTCTGCCTTTTCCTGCCCGAACCTTGTAAATGGCAATCCGGCTGCAATGCAGACTTCCGTATCACTTAATCCATGATAATCCATCTCTCTGGCAATGGCTGCCAGTGTTAATAAGAAATAATCTCCATCTTCAACCTTGGTATCCTTCAGGGGAAGACTGCCCTCACCAACTTTGAAATACCTCTCATTAAAAAACATAGTGTTGGTCAAAAGCGACGCCTCACCGCCCAGCTCTTAAGTGGCCTCCTTTTGTATGCGGTAATCCCTGTTACCATTGTTCTTAACAAACTCTAGTATACAGGTAAATCCACGTTGCTACAAATGTGGGGTCACTTCATATTGTCCTATTCTTTGCTGATTACCCTGTCCACTTCCTCAATAGGAATACAGTAAATCTCTGCAAAAAGATATTTATTTGCTTTTCCTGCGGGAAACGGCTGGTTTCCACTTTTCTTTGCCGACTTGTTCACATCACGGACAATGTCATATGCCTTGCTTTTCCCGCATCCCAGAAGTGTGGAAACATCTTCCTGGGTAACAAATATCCGTGTGCTCTTCCTTACAACTCCCGGCGCTGCTGCCAATGTACTCATACAATTCCTCCTCCCCAATTTTTCCATCTGCTCAGAGATTTTTCTTTACCCATAATTTCAGGCTACATGCTATCTGTTCAAGCTCTTCCAAGTTTGAAAGCACCCGTTGCAAGTCTGCTTTTTCTGATTCATCTATTGTTCCGTCCTCCACGATATCCACCTTTGTCATATCTCCACCCAGAGGACACACATTTGTACAATAATAGTTCTCCAGTTCCGGGGCATTATATAGATCCGCCATCTTTAAAACCATATCCGGCGGCACTGTTTTTGTGACGCCAAGTTCATAATCTGATAAGGTCGAAACAGATATTCCCAGAAATTCCGCCGCTTTTTCTTTTGAAAATAGGCTGTCATTGTATTTTGCCGCATCTATCCTGGCTTTACAGAATGGGTTATTTGCTGCTTTCGTAGGATGCCTTCCCATTTATTCCACTTCCTTTTCTGGTTATAATTTTTTTAAAGAACCTTTCCCATCCCACTTACAAACAGGCGTTAGCTTCCTGCTGTATGTCAAGCGCATGGTTAATTTTATTAATTGTTTCTCTGGGTGCTGTTATCCTGCCGTTTATAATGGCAGACAGATAGGTTCTGGATAAACCCGTAGCATCTGACAGCCCAGTTAAAGAGATTCCCTTGATTGCTAACTGTGCTTTACACTGCCTGCCCCAGGGTGTAATCGTTTTGCTCATACAATTCTCCTTTCCTGTTAGTTTTATCTTTAACAAGTTGCAATAATATGTTAAAATAATTTTTGAGAAGCCCCGTTCCCTGTTGCAGGTTTCCGGCCGCAATGTGGGTATGCCGGTATAATTCGCCCATAACATCCTGTGGTATCTGCTGATTGGGCTAAAACTTACATGCAGAACCACAACTGCAAAAGTGATACCGTCCGTTGAAACACCCCGACTTGCTTAAGGGCAGCTATGCCAAAATCAGGTTAGTTTGGAAACCAGAACGATTTATGGGCATACGGTGTGGACGCAGGGTAAAAAACTGTGGGGGTTGTCCCAGCCGCCAGAAGCAAGCTGTCAGCTGGGCTTCCAAAAACTCCTGCCATATTTGATTTAACTGTTTATTGCAACTTGTTATTACATATTGTTATTGTAATCCGTGAATCCACGGAAATCAATTATTTTTCCGCATATTCACGGAAGTTTGTGACTATTTAACAACTGATTGGTGGTGTTTTTGTGTACAATTTACAAATTATTGAAGAACGAATTATATCTATTGCTAAAAAAATGGGTCTGTCCAAAAATAAACTCCTCATCAACACAGGTCTCAACAAAAGCGTGTTTGACAATATGAAAAAAGGGCAAATTCCTTCTGTTGATAAAATACACAAAATCGCTGACTACCTGGACTGTTCCGTTGACTACTTGCTTGGAAGGACAGATAATCCTGAAATTAATAAGTAATACCACACTCCTTTCTCCGGTTGCCGCCGGCGAATTATTGTAACTTGTTGTTTTACATTGTTAGTGTAATACCTATATACGTATATGTCATCAACCTTTTTACTCATATGGGTGTTTTCTGGAGAAATTATTATGACGATAGGTAACAGAGTATTAGAGTTATTGCTAGAAAAAAATCTGACGCAAAAAGAATTAGCCCAATATCTTGGGACAAAGCCTAGTACAATTAACGGTTGGAAAGAGCCAAATAGGAATCCATCTTCAAGAGCAATCGTACCTATATGCGAATTTTTGGGAGTATCCTATGAATACCTGCTCACAGGCAAAGCAGCTCCTGCAACTTTCATTGCAGCTGATAACTCGGAATGGCTATCCCTCATTTATCAGCTTCCACCGGAAAAACAGTATGAATTGAAAGGTTACATAAAAAGAATGATTGATGAATCCGTTGCAGCGGATGCACCTTTAAAAAAGACTAGAACAACTAATTCGGTAAAATAGTTCCCTTCGAGTGGTACCGAAGGGATAATAAAGGAGACAAATGAAAAAACAATCTAATC
>NZ_RAZG01000182.1 GCF_003612565.1 Roseburia sp. 1XD42-69
TTGTGTTTTTTGCGATGGAACAGGAGAATCGGATATTGACCCATATAAAGAAGTTTATGGTGATTAGCAATAATACATTTGAAATGAAAGTGTGATGATAAATGGCAAAGTCAGTAAAAGAAAAGAATCAGTTGGATTGCAACAAAAGAGCAAGAGAAAAGTATTTAAAAGAAAAGACAACATCTGTCTGCATCCGCTTTATGCAGAATACAGAAGCAGATTTATTGGAGTATCTTAATTCTATGCCAAATAAGGCAGGATATATAAAGAGCTTGATTCGGGCAGATATGAAAAGGAATTGATTTAAAACAATTAGAAATATGAAATAGTGGTTGTTTGAACAAAGACATTTACCTATAGCAAGGTAAGATGTCTTTTTCTTTTATGTGTTGAATGTCAAATATGGGCGGTGTACAGATGAATAACAATCTGATTTTTGTAATTATTTTTTTCGGCAATCAACTTTTCGGGAGATTTCAAAAATCCGTTTAGAAATAGATACACCCCACATTATGCTATCCGAAAAGTGAAATCAGAATGAATCTGTAATACGCCCCCTATATCCTTTACTGATGCTACTGCCTTTTGTGCTGTTTCTTTTGAACTGCTATAGAAATGCAATAATGACATTTGTTGTTTGAGCAGCAGTACAAGCAAGTAATATCTGTTCATGCTTAGTGTGTCAAAAACGAATGTTTTTGGTACACTTTTTTCCTACTTTGACAAATCCCATAAATTAAGGCTTTCTAATTCACAAAAATATTTCAATAAACGTATCATAATCTATTGACATTTTGATACGTTTTTGATACAATCTTAATATCAAACAACAGAACAGATACGAAAGGGGTTTTAATATGGGTGATATTTTAGGATATGCAAGGGTTAGTACAGATGGTCAAAATTTAGACAGACAGATAGATGCTCTTATAGCAGCAGGAGTAAGCCGAAAACATTTATATTGTGAGAAAATGACTGGCACAAAAGCAGACAGACCAGAATTAAACAGGTTAATTAATGATTTAGAAATAAATGATACGGTTATCATAGCAGATTTAACACGAATATCCAGAAGCACAAAAGACTTGCTTGAAATCGTTGATAAAATCAAAAATAAAGGTGCATACATAAAAAGCCTGAAAGATACTTGGTTAGATACCACAAGCAGCAATCCTTACAATGATTTTCTGCTAACTGTTATGTCTGGCTTATCACAGCTTGAAAGGGATTTGATTAGCCAACGAACCAAAGAGGGGTTAGTATCTGCAAAAGCAAGAGGGCGCAATGGTGGCAGACCAAGCAAGCAGAATGAGAAGGCAGAAATGGTGATGGCATTGTATGACAGCGGTATGAAGATAGCTGACATAGTACGCAATACAGAACTATCCCGAAGCACAGTAAACCGTATCATAAAGAATCATAGCAGCAAGGTAGAAATAGCAGCGGTATGAATATGAAACAACAATATAAGGGTGTCAATGGTTTTGACATCCTTTTTGTATGTGATGAAGAAATGAAAAATATTGTTGTGGTGCGTCAAAAGATGTGTTATAATCTCAAAAGAGCAATCGTGTTACAGGGTGCGTTGACCTCATTCTAAAAGAATGGGGGTGATGCTATGAAAAAGAGAAAACATAAGAAACGCAAGATTCATATTTCTCTTATGGAGTTGCTGACATTTGGCATATTCCTTTTAGCATTGCTTACATTCGTATTTACGTTTTGTAAGTAGCCTTACATAGCAAAAACCACCCTTGTACTTTGACCAATGATAGGGTGGCATTGCTATTCATAATCTGGGTCAACCCCTTGTGGGCGGTTGCTCTTTCTTTGTGCCTATACTATAGCATACCTTAGGTTTGATTGCAAGAGCTTTTTTGGTGTTCGTAGGGTTGTTTCACGAAAGATTCTAATGTGATGTTATATATCGTTTACCGTTGAATTTCATGTATCTCTCC
>NZ_RAZG01000183.1 GCF_003612565.1 Roseburia sp. 1XD42-69
TGGCATCTATCATCTATAATTATGGCAAATTTTGTGATGGTTTTAAATCCACCCTGAAACTAGGCGCTTACACTTTTTCTATTACTTTTCTAATTTCATTACGATACATTTTAATCTCCTTCTAATTAATGTCTCTTGTTTATCAATTGTTCCGAAGAAATTCTTACAGCATCAAAGTCCCGATAAATAATATATCCTCTAGCATCTGTAACTTCGTGAATCAAATATTTTGTTCCAAATTCACCACCATATTTGTATGCAATAGAGGATCCTCCTTCATTAAATGGACGAGAACTCATTATTTTTTTATACAAAAGTGAAAAATCCTCTCCCTTTGCTTCAATCTTACCAATTTTATCTATTGTGGCTTTATCAGCATAAAACTTACCCTTTCGATTTGCAATATTAGTCAAAAATTCTGCTGTACTATCGTATTTCCCACTTGTCTTCCCATAACTGTTCTCATTTTTTAATCCGAATTGCAACCCTACTTGTGCCTGTCCCCCAGTTCCATTTGATGATGCTCCACCACCACTTCCTGCATTTCCTCCCCCAGTTCCAGACATACTATTCTGGTCTTTCAACTTTTGAACGGACTGGTTATTGCCCAACGACTGCCTGCTGTTCCCCTGCATACGGTTCATATTCGTTATCCCATACTCCGTATACAAGCCGCACCTATACGTCAAACACAGGCCGCATTCCTCATACCTGTCCACATTGTTTTGGAACACCTTATCCATAAGGGAATTATATCCTCTGTTCTTGGCACGAATATCGTTTTCGACTTAAAACGCCGTTACCTCGTACCCCTCTCATGTTATTATAACAGGCACAACTATCTGTAAAGGAAAACTGCCCTAATATGGATAACATTGCAAAATTCTATAGTTATTATGGTGATACAACTGTTCTCAATCAGACAAAATTTCTCAGTTCACACTATACTCTCATTCTATAACATATTAAAAAGTTTTTTTAATTTCTTCTAATCCTTTCATCAAAGCATCTTGCACAATACTTACATTATTTGTATATTCTTTTTTTTCTAACTTAATAATATCAAAAAATTCTTTCAATATACCATCCACTATAATAGTTATTCCCTCAACTTTTTCTCCTGTTTGCTCATTTTCAAATTCTTCTGTCATTAAGGAAATCGTTTTCTTCATAATATCTAACCTCCAAATAATTTTAATTGTTAGCCATGAGCAAAACTCTACACATGCAGTATTTATGCAGATTTGCAAGGCATAATGAATCTCTTTATCACTCCAAATTTATAGAAACAATCAATTCCAAACCATATAATTGAGTTGTCAAATCAATTCACCGAAAGGAGCTGATTATTATCTAGCGCCAGGAATTATCCCCCGCTATAGAACACACGTTCCTTGCTGACGATGATGTCAAAAATATTTACATACAGGTAAAGAATTTCTATGAAGGAGAGTGCATCATTCCTTTAAATAAACGCAACACCAAAAATCCAAAACTTCTTCCGCAAGAAAATCCTGTTTGCGAAGCAGGACTCCCCATGTGAATTTTCTGATAACGGTCGTACCTGCCAGAAATTATGTTGTCCGTTAAATTCATTAAAAGATACTGACTACCTATATCAGTTTGTTGGCAGTTTCCGCTGCCGCAATCACTAATAGCTTCAACCAATCATATAAAAAGCTGAAAGACGTAAAACAAATTGCATAATAGTCCCTTTTATAACATCCATTGACGTTGGTTTTGGACTTACGTTAGCTTGCTATGCCATAAAATAATGCAATTTGGATTTGAAAAGCATCTGCCTAATTTGGAAATAAAATCAATGTATTTTTCTCATTTCAAAATTAATTGTTCCAATATTGCTGTTCAATAGGAATCAGCTCAAAAAAGTCTTCATATTTTGATATCCAGCCTATTGGAGCATAATTTTCATACGAAGCAGGCTCCGAATA
>NZ_RAZG01000184.1 GCF_003612565.1 Roseburia sp. 1XD42-69
GAGCGGTCTCGGAAACTCAATAGAGAATAGACAGGAAAGGGTTGATTTTCAGAAATGAGTGGAATAAGGGATGGGTGACTGTGGGACTTAAGCAGTTCGGAGAATATAAAGAATAAAAATGGGCATGGCTTTTAAGCCTGTCGGAAACAGGCCTGAAGGATCCTGAAACAGGAGGCATGTTTTATGCCGTTGCCTGCACCTGCTGTTTATAGCGGGCATCCAGATGGATGCAGATGCCAATCATAGTTGTCATGAAAGAATAGTGCTCCTTTGTGTGTATGAACATGCGGTGCAGGCCGTAATCATTGAGAATGCGGTTGTTGATACGCTCCGTGGCAGTACGCTGTTTATAGATCTTCTTATAAGAATCGGTGCCACGGGGGATGTCGGTGTAAAGCCGGATATCCCATTCGGGCCGGGTCTTGACGACCCTGCCATATATTGAATCCGTGCAGCTGTTTTTGCATTTGGAACAGTGTTCCTTCCCATAGGGGCAGCGCCACATGAGGTAACCGCTGGATTTGTCATAACCATTGGGCTTCATACGCAGGTTTTCCTGGCATAAAGGTGTCCCGTCTTTGTCAATGGTGATGGTATCAGGGATTGTTTTTGGGCGGCCGCATTTGTCGTTGAGGTCAATAAACGCCCGTATCTGCCTTTTTTTGAGGAGCCTGTAAGTGGGATAGTTGTCCATAGCGGAGTCCAGGCACATGTTTTCAATGGAAACTGCCGGCATATGCTTTTCCAGTTCATGGAAGGCGACAAGAAAGCTGACGGAATCATGGCGCTTTGCACTGGTAAAACGCAGGAGCAGGGGGATGTCCGTCCTGAGTTCATCGTTATAGCAGGATAACTGGAACAAAGTGTAGCCGAAGTAAAATTTATCCAAGTCGCTGTCCCAGCCCCAGGAAGCATCGGGGTCGGGGAAATGGCGGAGGTTATCTGGTGAGCCATCCCTGTGGTGCCTGCGGGGGCAGGAATGGGTATGGACGGCGGTGCCGTCGCCGGAAACGGTAAGATGTTCCTTAGGTATGAGGCCGCATTCCATGGAAGGAAGGACGGCAACATGATAGAAGAACTGCTGAAGGAACTGCTCAAAGTTAAAAGGGATAACCTTCCCTGTCATAAGCCGTTTTTCGATAGCTTCGGTGATTTTGGGGTTTGCTTCCTTTGCTTTCTGTTTTTTCCCTTTGGGCTTATCGGGCTTTTTGCTGTTCCAGGAAGCTGGAAGGAGTTTATCCCGGGCATATAAGCCCGTTATGGGTGCTGCCCAGAGCCTGTCCATGAAGTCAAAATAAGAGCCGAGTGGCGGAAGGGAATCGGTAGAACAGCCGATGAGGGCAGCAAGGACACGGTCGTTTTTTAGCCTGTCTACCCAAAGGGTAAGTGATGGCTTAGTCAGGCCTTTTGAAAATAGAAAAAAGAAAAGGATAAAAGACCTTAAGATTTGGGGCTGGTTCTTAGCGGGTCTGCCGGTGGTGGAATAAAAAGGCAGGAGAAATTTCATAGCCCTGTCGGTATCGAAGGAGCGTAGTTTCTGCCAGGGTTCCCAGAGCTGCGTATGGAGCCGGTTCCTTTCAGAGGAATCAAAATGGACTTTAGATTCGTTGAGAAAGTACAGATAGTCGTGCATGGGTTGCCAGTACTTGATCATAGCGGGTATGCCTCCTTGTAGTTTTTCGTGTTGTGCGGGCTGCACAGGATACATTTCTAACTACAGGGGGCGCGTTTGGTGGCTGGCGAATATGGCCACCAAATGCGCCCGCACAATTTGAGGCATATGTCAATAGCTTATGAAAAAAATATGAGATTTTTCTTCCGGAGTATGGAGGATGAAATAAGAAAGAGAAATCGAAAAAGAACGGAAATACGGGCTTTAAAGAGTTTCCGAGACCGCTC
>NZ_RAZG01000185.1 GCF_003612565.1 Roseburia sp. 1XD42-69
GAAGTATTTCGGCGGTGTAAATATAAAAGTGAAAGGGGATGTGTTCCATGTGACAGTCATGCTGCAGCAGGGGGAGGTGGGAGAAGGTAAGTAAATGACCGTGTATTAAATGAAACTCAAAAACAGATTAAAATGGAGGATTAAAGATGGCTATCAGCGGAGTAGGACAGAATTTTTATAGGAACAATGTGGAAACAACAAAAAATGCGAACAGTACAGAAAAATTTGCATTGGAGAAAACGGGAAACACAAAGGAATTATCGGAAGCGGAAGAAATGGCTGCTTTCAAGAAGGAATTTTACGCAGAACTTGAGAGGATACCAAAGAATAGAACAATCACCAATTTGGCGGTCAATATATCAGAGGAAGCGTTTAAAAATATGAAAGATGATCCGGAATATAGGGCAAAGATAATGTCGGCGCTTCAGCGTGATTTGACTTCATCTTTTGCCCCGCTAAAAGCGTCATTGCTTATAACGGTAGGAGCAACCGAGAAAGATTATAGGGGAGATTCATGGTCTGGCCCCAACAATGATTCGGAATTTTTTGCACGTTCACAGGATAGTTTTTATAAGAAAACAAGCGGTCAAAAGGACAGGCAGAAGGAGTTGCTGGAAGAATATCTGGAAAAGCGGGCGCAGGCTAAGAGACAGCAGCAGGAACTGTTGGATGAAAAGGTTGCAAAGGCGGAGCAGGAGAGAAGCAGGCTGGCAAAGGCATGGGCTGGTGAAAGGCAGATGGCGGCGGCATCCAATGCTTATGATGCAAATGTCATGACGGAGACAGCGGCAGGCGGCGATACGCTGCTCGGATAAATGCGGGCATCATGCCTGGACTTACCGCAAGGGGGCAAGGGCGGCTCCGGATGACAGAGGGGCCGCAGGTAATATTTTTTGAAGGAGGGTAAAGATTATGGCAATGGAGATTACAAACGATTACAGTAACTATGCGGCAAATTACACTGATACTATGAAAAAATCTGGTAGTAATACAACAAGGGAGGTAAAGACAAGCAGTAAAGCCAAGGCACAGGAATACTATGAGCAATTATGTAAGAAATTTCCGCAGATAAATATTAATTCGAGTAGGGGAGTTGCAAGTGGCGGTAGAAATAACGTCGTTTTGAATCTCTCCAATGACTGCCTGAGAAAAATGGCAAGTGATCCGGATTTTGCAAGAAAAATTGAAAATGACATAGCGGGTATACCAGCAGCGCATGAGCAGATGTTTGCCAGGGCAAAAAGTGACGGTATTGAGATAGATGAGTTTGCTGTGAGGATCAATGCAGATGGAAGTATGCAATGCTCCTGTAGTGGTTCAACAAGAACCAGCGGCTCAAAAGAAAGCGCATCCATACTGAATACAGAAAAAAGGCAGAAAGAAAGATTAGAAAAAAAGCGTGAGGAGAGAAAAAATTTAGAAGAAAAAGCAGCGAAACGGCGGGCAGAAAGAAAAGAGCAGATGGATAAACTGACGGAAGATGGAGAAGCAGAATCGTTCACGGTATCTGCCACGGGCATAGATATGAAAAGCGTTACGCAGAACCTCATAGCAGCGGTTTCTGGTACATCAGTGCCTACAGGGGTAAGTTTTGATATAAAGGCGTAAGAAATATTCCGCAACAGACTGCTTAGGCATACTGCAAGGGGCAGATATGGCACTGACCGACAGAGGGCTGTTGCATAAGGGGAAGTTAGGCGATATGTCTGCATGGAGGTAATGAACCGCTCGGGTCATGACTGAAACTGTGGCAGGCGGAGATACGCTGCTTGGTTAATGAAGGGTATCATGCCCGGACTTACCGCAAGGGAGCATGGGCGGCTTTGAATCATAGGGGGGTACATTCCCCGATGCTTGCATCGTAACTTGCTTAACACAATACTAAAAAAGTGATA
>NZ_RAZG01000186.1 GCF_003612565.1 Roseburia sp. 1XD42-69
CCGTAGAGCAGGGTGAGGTAGGTGTGGTAATCCACGAAAGCCCGAAACTGCATCCCCTCAAATTCCATGTCACGGTATTCTTGAAAACACCTGGCAGGCATCCCAAACCTGCTTTCTTCTGAAGGGTAAGGATAGAGCAGGTGGCTGACCAGCTTCGTTTCTTTTTTGTTGCACCTTTCGGCCATACAGTTTCTCATATGAAACAGGGCGTCTTTGGGGACTTTATACAGCAGGGCGTAAAATTTCCGCATAAGGGCGCTTTTTTCCGCCCGCATCCCAAGCTCGGAATACAGGATTTTCCGGATACAGAAATTAGCACCGTAATACAGCCTCCGCATGAAATATCCGTCCGGCACATGGTCTGCAACAAAGATGTCAATATACACTCCGGTGCGGAACTTCATATGCTCCTGGCCCAGGCGGATATACTCTGTCCCTTTCCTGCGGAGCTTTGCAAAACCCCACCTGTAATCTTTATCCGTGCGGTAATCCTGCAGGAAGAAACGCCCCCTGTCCAGCTCCTTTCTGCAGGCACGGAAGAATTTTGCATACTCCCTTCTGGTAAATATTACATCTGCATCATCATCCCAGGGAATAAACCCCCTGTGGCGCACAGCCCCCAGAAGCGTCCCGCCGTCCAGGGAATACTCTATGCCGTATTTCCTGCAGATGCGGTCCACTTCCACTAACATTTCAAGCTCTAATAACTGCAGGTTTCTTAGTCCTGCCTGGGATAAAGTTACTTTTTCCTGCATCCCTCTTCCCTCCTTTTTCCTGGCATGTTTATTCCAATGCCGCCTTCACTGTCCCTATGACATAGTCCTGCTCTTCCTCTTCCAGGGCGTAATATAAAGGCAGGCTGATGATGCTTTGATACAAGTCTTCCGCATTTGGGCAGCACACCCCCCCATAACCATGCCCCTGGTAATAGGGATGCTTATATACCGGGATGTAGTGCACATTTACATGTATCCCCGCCTTCTGCAGTTTGTCAAACACTTCTTTCCGCCTTTCCGGGAGTGTTTTTATGACATATAAATGCCAGCTGCTGTTGCAGCCCTCTTTTTGGAAGGGGCACACAACCCCTTTTAAGCCCCCAAGATCCCGGTTGTACCTCCCTGCCAAATACCGCCTTTTTTCCACAAACATCTCCAGCTTTTTTAACTGGGAAATTCCAAGGGCGCACTGTATGTCTGTAATGCGGTAGTTATACCCAAGGCCTAACTGCTGGTAATACCAGCCTCCTTCATTTTTTGTCATGAGGTTTTCGTCCCGGGTAATCCCATGGCTTCGGAATAAAAGCAGTTTTTTATACAGCGTTTCATCGTTGGTGGTAACCATGCCCCCTTCCCCTGTTGTGATATGTTTTACCGGGTGGAAGCTGAAGGTGGACATATCAGAGAGGGAGCCTATTTTCTTCCCTTTGTAGTCCGCCCCTAAAGCATGGGCGGCATCCTCAATGACAATAAGGTTATGCTCCTTTGCAATTCTTTCTATTTCCTCCATTTCACAGGGCTGGCCGGTATAGTGCACCGGGATAATGGCCTTTGTTTTTGGGGTGATTTTCCGCCGGATGTCCTCTGGGTCTATATTGTAGGTATCTTTTTTTATGTCGGCAAAGACCGGCGTCCCTCCGGAATAGAGGACGCAGTTGGCGGAGGCGGCAAAGGTGATGGGGGTGGTGATGACCTCGTCCCCTTCTTTTATCCCCGCCGCAAAACAGGCTGCATGGAGGGCAGCCGTTCCGTTTGCAACAGCGACGGCATACTTGGCGCCGACATAGTCCGCCACTGCCTTTTCAAAGTCCCTTACCGCCGGGCCTGTGGTTAAAAAGTCTGACTTTAAGACATCCACAAC
>NZ_RAZG01000187.1 GCF_003612565.1 Roseburia sp. 1XD42-69
AGTCCAGCTAATAAATGTCAATAGCAAAATGAGAAAAATCGAAATTATTTTTAAAGCAAAAAAGGCGCACTTACCCCTTGGTGAAAATATCATTTTTTCAAAAGATATTGATTCGTTGGATTTACAGTATTTTATGCGGCTATGTCGCATTTAGCAGCATTGTGTTTTTTGATATGCTCCTGCGGAGTAATGATTTCAAAAGGCTTATTGTCCCTGAGTATTGCAAATATCATGTTGCATACTTTGTGTGAAACAGCCCCCATTGCCACGAGTTTGGGTTTTGATTCACATTTTTTGAGGTAGTAATCACGCAGAACCGGATTTTTGGCTTCTCCCGTGCGGGATGTGCCGATGCTTTGTAAAGCCAGTGTATGAACCACCCGCCTGGCTATGGCGGAGCCCCTTTTAGACATTTGGGTTTTTGTGCCTTCAAATTTGCCGGATTGTTTTACTGCCGGATCAAGACCAAAGTAAGCAAAAAGCTGTTTTGGCTTGGAGAATGCAGAAAAATCTCCAATCTCTCCCATGAGGGATATGGCGGATAAGAAACCAGCACCTTTGAACGTTTCGATCAAATGGATCTGCCTGACAAAGTCGGTGGCTTCATTGGCATCAACAAGCTCATGCATGGAACCCAGGATGCCTTTGATTTCTTCGTCATATTTACGGATGAAACCAATATAAAGGCGGATGCGTTTGATGTTGCTGTCAATGATGTAACCGAATTCATTTGCTTCATTTGCAGCCTGAATAATGGCATTATACTTGTTTAAAGCATATGTAAGTCCAAAGCGGGCAGTAGATTTAATGGCATCAATAATCTCTTGCCGGTCTGCTTCAATAAATGCAGCCGGGGAGGTATACGTCTCCAACAGTGTAAGTGATGTATTAACCGTAACCTTGGAAAAAATGCCAAGGTATTGGGGAAATGCCATGCGCAGTTCGCCTTGGAGTTTGTTCACATAAGCACTGCGGTTATCCATTAAATCGTAGTATTCACGGCAGAGATTCCGGCAATTAAGGGCAAGGTCGGATGGCATGAGGGAAACTTTTAAATCAGGTTTCAAACCAACTAATGCAGCCTTTTTTGAATCAAAACGGTCATTATGCACTTTCCGTATGTTGATATTTGTGCTATTCTTAGTGATGATAGGATTGATAACAGACACGTTAAAACCCTTATCACGAAGATAGCAGAAGAGTGGGTAATGATAGATTCCCGTGGATTCAAGGAAAATGCGACTTTCCAAAGAATACAGCTCTTCTGCTTCTTTTATTTTAGAAACAGCGGCTGTAAGGGAATCCATGCTGTTATGCAGGATTTTATAAGGCTTTCCTACAAACTGCTGGTTAGGGAGTGCGATAGACATCCAGGAGAAGTCAGCACCGACGTCAATACCAACAGAGATGAATAGTTCATCAACATTAAAAATAACTTTGTTAGACATGAGCGAAAGCTCCTTTCTGATAGGAATCCATTTCCAATCTGGCAGGTACACAACCTAGCGTGTTATGCGGGTATAGCCTCCCGGCTCCCAACCAGCTAAAACATAAAACCCTGTCGAATGGACTAATTGACTTCACTGTAGGTATCAGCTGAACAATCAGCTTCCCAAGGAGGTGGACATTCTTTGTCCTATCCTAAGAGATAATACCTTATGTTTTATCTGGTGTCTATCAGGAGCCGTCAGACATGATAATTAATATGGACAACATCTGATGAAGGAAGAACGCCTTCTTCTGTTGTCTAATTTTAGAAATTTATTAACCAAGTAGTCTTGATTGACTACACCATTATTATACTAGGAGG
>NZ_RAZG01000188.1 GCF_003612565.1 Roseburia sp. 1XD42-69
AAATACTCTTACATATCTAATTCTTATCAGGAAAGTCTAAAGTTCATAGACACAAGATTTTTTACAGCCTCAATCAGCCAGTGACTTCCGGGTTTTATTGTCACTGCGGAATCAAATGAATTTCCGGAAGAGGTTTTCAAAATTTTTCTTTTCGCTTTTACCTTTAACTTCCTGTCACTTCAATCTGCCTTAATATAATATTTTGACCCGCCTTTCACAAAAAAATTAATTTTAGAGGATGCTCTTGCAACTTTTACCGATTTGCTTATGGGCTGTTTCCTGCTGTTACACAATGTTACTTTTGCTGTATCCCCCTTCTTAAATTTCGGAATGGTTACGACAATCTTTTCTCCTTTTCCCGATATTTTCACGGCAAAATATTTTGCACTTTTACTGTCGGAAGATGACTTGGCTTTCGGTTCCACCGCCGGATTTACCTGGGCGGCTCTCACTGTATCTTCCTTTATACCTGTAAATAAAAGGACTGCAAGTAGTAAACAACAAATACGTAATTTCTTTTTCATTTTCTTTCTCTCCCTCCAAAAATTACAACTTAATTTCAATAATCTATTCTTAATCTGAAACTTCTGCTCCTTTGTTGGGAATATTTACTGTTACAATTTTACTCTTATTTCCCCATGCATCTACCAACCGGACCTGATATGGGCCATCATTCCAAGGTTCATCTAACAAATAATACATATACGGCGTAAAAAATTCAACCTTTTTGTCCAATACCCCCATAAATATCCAATTATCACGCATATCATCTCCTGTGACATCCTTTATATAAACACCCGTTCCAACCTCGCCGGTCACCCTTATATCATAACCTGCCACCTCTACCTTAGGTTTTGCCGGAGCAGTAACATCAGACACCACCTTTTCCACATACTTACTTCTTCCCTTTTTATTTTCTGCAAAAAATGTAATTACTTCCCCTGCCTTTTGCCTTTTAATGGAAAGGCTCTGATAACCGCTTTTTTTGTACTTCTTTTTTGCCAGGGTTAGAGAACCATGTTTTACATAAAGCGTCGTTCCTTTTTTCGCATAAACTTTCACGCTGGTGCTCTTATCTGTGATTTTTCCTGATACTTTGGGTTTGAAAACAGAAGAAACTTTTTTCTTTGATACAGTCCCTGCATTTTTTACAGTTCTATTTACTATACCCCCTTTTTTCCCGTAAGAAGTTTTCAACGAAAACTGTAAACATGTGCCTGGCTTTTGCCTGGGAATTTCAATTAACCTGACTGCACTTTTCTTATAAGTTTTCTTAAAAATTGTTTGTTTTCCATTACTGACCTTCAAAGTCGTCGGCACAAACTCATCTCCATAGGAAAACACAATTACTTTCTGTGTCTCACTAGTTATCTCTCCAAAAACAACAGGGGTAAAACTTAATTCCTCCGGCGGCATCACGTCTGCCTTTATCTCTTTAGAATGTAAAATGGGAATTCCCAAAATCATTAAAGTTAAAATAATTGATACTATTCTATATGATTTTTTCAATGTTAGTCCCTCCTGCTAATAAGCAATACTATACTGAAAACCTGATTTTGCAAAAGATTTACTTATCACAATATAATAAGTTCCTGCTTTTGTCTGTTTATTTTTACTATTCCTAATCAACATGTATGCGCTTTTTTGCCCTTCTTTCAGTTTTTTTAATACTTAACCTGAATTATTCACGGAATAACAGCATTAACTGCTGAAACCCGCACAGTTACTGTATTTTAATTGAATATT
>NZ_RAZG01000189.1 GCF_003612565.1 Roseburia sp. 1XD42-69
CCATCATCCCTTTCTTGTATCACATACTCATCATTTAACCACTGAATAATATTTTTCACATGAACCCCTAATTTAAATTTATCTATTCCTTCTCCTGGCATGATTTTTCCGTCTAAAATTTTCATTATTATTGAATCCTCTCTATTCTTATAGAACTTCCTAAACTTGTTTTTTTATAAAAATATTAAATTTTATTTACTTCTGTTACATTCTATATTAATTTTTGTTTTACTATTCTTACTCTATCCAAAATATTTTTCTTAGAATAGTACATATTTGGAATTTTCAACTCCTCATCATCATATGAAAATCTTCCTGCCATTTCGCACAAATCTCCAAACTCGTTGTTTTCTTGCTCCGACAATTGCTCATAATTTACTTCTAAATCATATATTCTTGTAAATTCTGAACAAAATGTCTTAATATCATATGAACTATTCAACACTCCATTAATTAAATACCACAATTGCTCTTTTTCTGTCATATTAGAATGCACCTTCCTTATTTTGATATTGCAGGTAAATCACCTATTGCTTTTCTTGTTACAAGAGAACCCGTCAAAATTTCATCCGGTGACAAAATACGTTGTATTTTAAAATTATCATTTTCATCTACAAATTCAACTTCATATGCTTCTTGTGATTTCTCAAATCATAAGTACTGCGCCTATTTCTCCTTTTTTACACCTACCTCAAAGTCTCTTTTCATCCGAACTGAATTGTATTCATCAAATTTCATAATTCCCCATTCGTCATTTATCATTATATGGTCTTCTCTTTAATATCTCATTTATTTCTTCATCTTTTCTCCTCCCAAAATTAACTCCAAACTTTGAAAACAATTCTATCTCCTTTTCAAAAAGTTTTCTTCTAAAATCCTTTCCTGGAATTCTATTTTGTATTGCATAATCCAAGGCAACTTGAAAAAGAATTTCATTTAAAATAATCCAAAGCACTTCCTCTTCAGTATTTATTTGTCTGTGAATACAAACTTTTCCTTTTTCAGTAATTACATAATGATACATATCATTTTGCATATAAATATATATACCTTCAGGACTATTATCTGTACCAATTGAAAAGTTTATATTATTTAAACTTAAATCGGGTAATACACTATTAATCTGACATTCCATTTCGTTTTTTAGTTCATCTGTTTCTAATATTTTAACCTCCATCTCCTGTCTCTCCCCATGATACTATTTCTGATTGTGTTGTTTGCAGAATCTCATTAATAGCAACAAATTGGAAACATCACTAAATTTAAAAGAAGTTTTGATGTCTTGATGTAAATATATAAGTTTTCGCATACTTATATTTTACACCAACAGCCGGACTTTTCGAAGTCCGGCTGTAATTTTTTACACAGAAAAGGCGCTGTGCACTATTATGTGGAATTTCCCTATATCCTATAACTTTGTTGTTTAATAAACACTTTTACAGTGTTTGAAAATTTTCCCGCAAGCTACCCTTTAGTCCTATGGTAATGGCGATCGCTTTTTTTATATTTCGTTCTCGGTCTTAAGGTGCTGCTTGTCCTTATAGAGAGCCTTATACGCCTTAAAATTACCACTTCACCATCGATACTTTGATAGGGAAGAACTGTTTTACCCAGTCGCTGAGTATGCTCCGATTTACGCCATATTCACGTTCCAGTTGTAATAATCCCCATACTTATAAGAGCCAGTATCTCACCAAAGCCCTCATATGCAGATGTATTATTTTTAAAAACCTTCTCCAGCAACT
>NZ_RAZG01000190.1 GCF_003612565.1 Roseburia sp. 1XD42-69
GTAAGCGCCTAGTTTCAGGGTGGATTTAAAACCATCACAAAATTTGCCATAATTATAGATGATAGATGCCAGCATTTTACTACAGTATCGGCGCTAGATACTATAAATGCCAGCGTTTTACTATAACTATGGAGGTTTCCTGTATGAAAACACAAAGACGCACAGCAGACGAACAATACCAACTTATCATGGAGTGCCGCAGCAGCGGTCTTAGCGACTACCAATGGTGTACGGAACATAACATCAATCCCGGCACCTTTTACAACTGGGTTAAAAGACTGAGAAAAAAAGCTTGTTATGATATCCCCTCTGCCACAGGACGCGGCGGTTATAAGCCAGCCCTTAAACAGGATATTGTAAAACTTGAGGTGATACCTGATCACCAAAGCTCAGTCATTAAAGCTGTCGGAAGCGCAATGCTTCCTCTGGAAGAAACCAGCCCCGCCATCGTGATTATGTTCGGGACTGTTTCAATAAAAATTTCAAATGATGTTGACCCCAAACTACTGTCACAGATCCTTAAAACTGTGACAGGGACATGTTAGGGGACATCACTGTCGCAGACGAGATTTATGTGATCTGTGGCTATACAGATATGCGCAAGTCCATTGATGGATTATGCGCTGTCGTAAAAGACCAGCTGAATATGAACCCTTCCAGGCCAAACGCAATCTATCTCTTCTGTGGCAGACGCAGTGACCGGATAAAAGTGCTTCTTCATGAACGTGAAGGATTTGTACTTTTATATAAGCGCCTTGATGCCAACGTAGGAAAATACCGTTGGCCGCGCAGCCGTAATGAGGTAAAACCCATTACATGGAGGCAGTTTGACTGGCTTATGTCAGGTCTTGAAATCGAGCAGCCAAAAGCAATAAAAAGTACCGGAAATGCTTGATTTTTGCGGGACTTTCCGCTTGTTTCATGGTATAATGGAACCATAGAAAAGGAGCGAAAAGACAATGCCTTCAGGAGTAAGAGACATCCAGCTCTTAGAGCTTAAGGATACGATTTCACAACTGAATCATACAATCAGCACTCAGAACGAGCTTATCCGTTCCCTGCAGAAAATGCTGCGGGAACGTGATGCCAAAGACAGTGAAAAGGATAAATTGATTGCTAATCTTCAGGCACAGTTGGACTACTTGAAGACCAAGCTTTTTGGCTCCACCAGTGAGATCCGTCATGACCAGCTCCCCGGACAGTTAGACCTGTTCCACCTGCAGACGGAGGATGAACCGGAACCGGTGCCCCTTGAGGTGGAATACATTGAGGTAAAAGCACACAAGAAAGCCCGTAAATCGAAAGCGGCTTATGATGAGGTATTTGCTGATCTTCCGACAGAAAATGTTTATGTAGATACTCTTACGGAAGAGCAGAAAACGTGTGATGTCTGTGGAACAATGATGGTTCCTATCGGACACGAACTTATCCGGACAGAACTGCGTTATACAGAGCCAAAGCTTCAGCGCATTGACTATTATGCGACTACCTATGAGTGTCCACAATGCAGGGAAACGGAAGATCCCCAGTTCATCAAGGACGAAGGAACTCCCGCACTGATCCCGGGAAGTTATGCATCGTCCGGTCTTGCGGCACATGTGATGTATTATAAATACGTCATGTCCATGCCCTTATACCGTCAGGAGAAGGACTTTGAACACCTTGGCGTGAAACTT
>NZ_RAZG01000191.1 GCF_003612565.1 Roseburia sp. 1XD42-69
GTGGGAAAAATTCATACCCCAAATTTATTTAAAAACCTGCTAAAAAGTCTTGACTTTTGTTAGCAGGTTTTTATGCCCTCATGTTACGCAGTAGGGGCGAAAAAAGCCTTGCTATATGCGGCTTTGCGGGCGCGGTTTTGCCGGGGACAGGGTTTTATACCTAACCCCGGCAAAATGGCGTTCTATCGCGTAACAAATCCACAACCAAAGGAGTGATGAAGCTATGGCAGTTTTCCGAGTGGAGCGCAACAAGGGCTATACCGTTATGAGCAACCACCATTTACGCAACAAGGAACTGACCTTAAAGGCAAAAGGGCTTTTGTCGCAAATGCTTTCCCTGCCCGAAGATTGGGACTACACCCTTGCGGGGCTGTCACAGATCAACCGGGAAAGTATCGACGCTATCCGTACCGCCGTATGGGAGCTGGAAAAAGCCGGGTATATCAAGCGGCGGCAGGGACGGGACGAGAAAGGCAAAATGACCGCCATTGAATACACCATATACGAGCAGCCCCAGCCGCCGGACGACACCCCGCCAGGATTGGATAAACCGATATTGGAAAATCCAACACCGGGCAATCCGATATTGGAAAATCCGATACCGGGTAAACCGACGACGGAAAATCCAATGCAATTAAATAAAGATATACAAAGAACTGACTTACCAACAAAAGAAAAAAGAAATACAGATTTACAAAGTACCTATTCCATTCCTATCCATTCCCCTAACCCCTCTCCTTTGGAGCAGAAAGCGGCTACGCCACCGGAACGGAAACGAAAGGAAGCGGACGCACAGACAGCTTTTGAGATTTACCGGGAGATCATCAAGGACAATATCTCCTATAAGGTATTGGGGAAAACCGTATGCGAGAACTACAAGACCAAAAGCACCCGCAAGACCGCGCCGGAGGAACAGCACGTTTTTGAGGGCGCAATCCCCGCCATTGTGGACGGGGAAACGTGGCAGACCGTACAGAAGATACGGGAAACCGTGCGCCGCGCCCCGAAGCGGCAGAACGCCCCTAACCGCTTGACCGGGCTTCTCTACTGCGCCGACTGCGGCTCAAAACTCACACACCGCTACAACCTTGTGCAAGGGAAATGGATTGAGGACGCTTTTGTCTGCTCCGGCTACCGCCAGCTTACCCACAATTCCAAAAGACAGCCAGTTATACACATTACCACGAATGCCGACTACCACGGAATCCCACCCCTATCTTTTTATAAATTCTTAAATTTCTTTTAGGGTATTGCATTATCACCTATGAAGTGTTAATATAAATATATACCTACAAAACGTTAAGATAAAAAGGAGGACAATATGGCACAGCAAATTTCTGAATCCGAACTGGTACTAATGAAAATCATCTGGAAGAATGGAGGGGCGGCTTTATACTCCCTCATCATGGAGGAATTGGAAAAAGACAAAAACGAATGGAAGAACAACACCGTACTCACTCTGCTTTCCCGTCTGGGCGAAAAAAAGTTCTTGAAAGTCAAAAAAATCGGCAGGAAGAATGAATATGTGGCTACGGTAACAGAAGCAGAATACCAGACCATGCAGACCCACAGCTTTCTTGATAAAGTCTACGGCGGGAATGTGAAAAACTTAGTATCAACCTTGTTGCGGCAGGATATTCTTTCGGCAGATGAATTGAAAGAGAT
>NZ_RAZG01000018.1 GCF_003612565.1 Roseburia sp. 1XD42-69
CTCTTCCGGGTTATTTTCCCTGTCTTCTGAAAGCCCTTCAAACAGCCTCATTAATTCTGCATACAGTTCCGGACAATTCTTCTTCACCTGAAGGACAAACTCCCCGCCATTGTCGTGGATTGCATTCATGATGTTTTCTGTCGCACCGATCGCATCAATTGTGATGGTACTCCCCTCTATCTCCAACAGTTCCAAAAGTTCAGGGATCGCAGTCATTTCATTTGCCTTCCCATGGATAACAAGCTGTCCGATCACCAGCCCGGACGCAGCATCGATCGCATTCAAAATATACGGTGTCTTTTCCTCCCTTACTTTGCGTGCTGCTGCCCTCAGTCCCTTCCCATCAATTGCGATATGTATCCCCCTTGGATTAAGGATCTCCCCGATCCAGTTGATAAGCGCAAGGGACACCATTTCCTCATCAACTGCAGCCAGCACTCTTGACATGGTCGATACGGATGGCACTCCGTTTGGAAACGGCATATGTCTCCGAAGTTCCTCCAAATGCCTTTTGCTCCATCTGACAATACGGCGCAGCTTTGTTTTTCCTGCCAGCAGCCCCATAATGATACAGACAAAGATTTCCGCCAGTTCATGTGGTTTTGACCGGCTGCTCCTGGGATCGGGGATATCACGCAGCCAGTCGATCAGCGGCCGTGTATGGAAGAAAGCCCTAATCCACCTCCAGTTTCAGATCCAGGCTTTCCAGCAGCTCTTTCTGTTCTTCCGATATTTTGGAAACCAGCTTTTTTCCGGAAACACTGACCATATATATAGAAGAAAGCTGCCTGAGTTCTTTAAGATCAACACCATACTCTTTCTTCATCCTTCTCTGGAGGGCAGCTTTCTGGGCTCCCAGCTGGATATGGGGTTCCAGCTGCGCCGGTACTTGCCGGATCTGGGGGATATAGGATTCCGGAGATTCCCGGACAATGATAAAATCAAGCACTTCCTGCCAGTTTTTGCCCAAGGGCTCCTTCCACCCGGCAGGGCAGAGCGCTTCCACAGACCTTGAAAATCCATACTCCTTCACAATGACCTCTGCATCATTTACAGCAACCTTTTTGGAACCGCTTTTTTTAACCCCTTCCGGGGTAATTTTTCCAATATAGGTATCTACGGGAACTGGATTTTTCTTTCCAGGGACCCGTTTTGAAGAATGCTTATACAGGTAATAATTATTTCCTACCTTTTTTACTGTGGTTCCTGTTGTTTTCTGTTTCTGTACCCAATCCGGATATACTTTTTCTGACATAATCCTTCTCCTTTCTGCATGAATATACTCCTACTATTGAATATATTATACTCTACCAGAAAGAAAAAAGCCAGCTTTTGAGGTTGTATGAGTACAAAACCTAAGTTGGCTTTTTAGAGAGCTTTATTTTATTTTTATATTTCTTCGTGAAACAGCCCTAGTCTTATTGCCATCAAAATGATGTATAAAAAAATGCGCCGGCAGTTGACTTTTCATTACAAATTGTATATAATAACCGGGACTGAGAAAATGTGTAAGTAATCGGCACCAGCGATTTTCAGAGAGGCATACCTTTGCTGCGAGTATGCCAGTCGCCTGCAGATGAATTTCAGCATTGGAGTCTTCCGCGAAAGCTAATACTCTTAGAGTAAGCGGATGTAGTTGCTGCATTAAAGCAAGAAGAGAGCAGATATCCACAAAATATCTGAAATTGGGTGGTACCGCGAATAGTTTCGTCCCATGGCAAGAGCCATGGGACTTTTTTTCTGCCTGGTATCAGTAAATACCCAAAAAATTAAGAGAGAAAGCAGGAAATGATATGCAGGACAAAAACGTATTGTCGGAAAATCTGTCCGCTTTAAAAGCGAAGATTGAAAACGAACTGGATGTACTGAAGAGTTCCAAAGAACTCTATGAATTCAAAAATGTTTACCTGGAAGGCAAGAAGAGTAAAATCAGCGAACTTATGAAGGAAATGAAAAATCTTGCCCCGGAAGAAAAAGCAAGTTACGGGAAATCCGTAAATGAGTTAAAAGAATGGGCCATGGGCCGTTTTTCCAATATGGAAAAAAGAGTGAAAGAGCTGGAACTTTCCCGCAGATATGAGAAGGAGAAAATTGATATCTCCATTCCAGCTGAGCCGGCAAAAATCGGGAATCTTCATCCCGTGACCCTGGTGAGAAACCAGTTGATTGATATTTTTGCAGGGATGGGATTTGAAATTTTTGAGGGCAGTGAAATTGAGACGGACTATTATAACTTTACCGCTTTAAATACCCCGAAAGACCATCCTGCCAGGGATATGCAGGACACTTTTTATCTGTCTCCCGAATTTTTGCTGCGCACCCAGACTTCCGCAGGGCAGATTCATGTGATGGAAAAAAAGAAGCCCCCCATTAAGATTTTATCTCCGGGAAAAGTGTTCCGCTCCGATGATGATGCCACCCATTCCCCCATGTTTAGCCAGATGGAAGGCCTTGTGGTGGATAAAGGCATTACCTTAAGTGATTTGAAGGGAATGTTGGATGTTTTTGTACAGAAAGTCTATGGCGAAGGCACCACCACACGTTTAAGACCCTCATACTTCCCATTTACGGAGCCATCCGTGGAAGTTGACTGCAGTTGTTTTGCCTGCGGCGGAAAGGGCTGCAGCCTCTGTAAAGGAACGGGGTGGATTGAGATTTTAGGCGCCGGTGTTGTAAACAAAAAAGTATTGGAAAACTGCGGCATTGACTCTGAAGAATACAGCGGATTTGCCTTTGGAATCGGCTTGGAGCGCACTGCCATGTTGAAATATGGAATCAATAACATTAAGCTTCTGTTTAATTCCGATATAAGGGTTTTACAGCAGATAAATGACAAATAAAAGGGTAAGGGAGATTTTATTATGATTTTACCATTAAGTTGGCTGAAGGATTATGTTGAGATAGATGTGACGCCGGAGGAACTGGAAAAGAAACTGTTCGATGCCGGGTTTGAAGTGGAAGAGAAATATGAGCTGGGAAAAGATATTAACAAAGTTGTGGCAGGGTATGTGGAAAAATGCGAACCCATTCCCGACACCCACCTTTCTGTGTGTCAGGTAAATGCTGGGGAACAGGGGACTTTCCAGGTCTGCTGCGGCGCTGATAACGTAAAAGAGGGTGGGAAATTTCCACTGGCATTGGTGGGGGCAACAGTTTATGCCACTGCAAAAGACCATAAAACCGTTGAAGGTGTTGCCACAATTAAAAAGGGCAAACTCCGGGGATTTGAATCTTTTGGAATGCTTTGTTCCGGCGTGGAACTGGGGCTGACAGAAGATTTATATCCCGGTGCAGGATATAACGGACTTTTAGTCCTTCCTGAGGACGCAAAACCAGGGGAAGATGTAAAGCCCATGTTAGGTTTGGACGACTGGATTTTTGATATTGCCTTGACTGCAAACAGACCGGACTGCCAGAGCATTTTAGGTATGGCCAGAGAGGTTGCTGCTGTGCTAGGGAAAGAATTAAAAATGCCTTCCACAGATTACACAGAGACGGAGGTAAAGAAAGAAGGTTTTACCGTTTCCGTGGAAGCCCAGGATTTATGTCCCCGTTATTCGGCCCACTATGTTTATGATGTAAAAATCGCCCCATCCCCCGCATGGATGAAACGCCGCCTGGCATTGGTGGGAATGGCTTCCATTTCCAATGTGGTGGATATCACAAACTATGTATTAAAAGAAATCGGACAGCCTATGCATGCCTTTGACTGTTCCTACCTGGAAGGAAATGAGATTCAGGTGAGAAGAGCAGGAGAAGGGGAAAAAATCGTTACATTGGATGAGCAGGTATACACCATGTCCCCGGCAAACCTGGTAATCTGCGATGGGGGAAAACCTGTGGCCCTGGCAGGGGTTATGGGGGGATTAAACTCAGAGATTCGGGACACCACAGAAGGGGTTATCTTTGAATCCGCCAAGTTTGCCAGGGATAATGTGAGAAAAACTGCCCGCAGCCTGGGAAAAAATACGGATGCCAGCGCAAGATATGAAAAAGGGGTGGATGAATATTCCGTGGTTCTTGGAATGAAACGTGCCCTTCATTTAATCGAAGAATTAGGATGCGGCAAAATTTCCTGCACTCACGTGGATGTCAATACAGGCAATTCCATAGAGCCTACCCCCATGAAGGTTAGCATTCAAAAGGTAAACAGCGTTCTTGGTATTACCGTTCCGGATGAAGATATCTTAAATATTATGAAACGTCTTAACTTTAACCCTAAGATTGACGGGGATGAACTTTCCATAGAGGTTCCGGCTTACCGGGAAGATATGCTGCCCCAGGGAGAAGACGTGGAGCGCTACCCGGATGTGGCGGAAGAAGTCATCCGCATGTACGGTTACGACCACATTACCTCCACATTTATGCCCTCCGCCCAGGTGACAATGGGAGGATATACCCTCCGGCAGAAGGGGGAGCTGGCATTAAAGAGAACCCTCTGTTCCATGGGAATCCATGAGTGTATGCATTATTCCTTCTTTTCCCCATCCGATTTGGACCTTTTAAAATTCCCGGAGGATGCAAAAGAGAGGAACGCCATACAGATTTTAAATCCCATAAATCAGGACTTATCCCTTATGAGAACCACGCTGGCAGCATCTATGCTAAACGCTATTTCCAGGAACGAAAAACAGGGCATTTTAGAGGGAAGGCTTTTTGAGACGGCAAAAATATTTGTGCCCAAATCTCTGCCCTTAACAGAGTATCCCCAGGAAAGAGATACTCTGTGTGTAGGAATTTTCGGCCAGGAAGAGACTTTCTATACCATGAAGGGAATTGCAGGCACCATTGCAGAGAGCATGGGCATTGTATTTACCTTTGAGAAAAAAGAAAAGACATTCCTTCACCCTTACCAGACCGTTTCCATATCCTGTCAGGGAGAGGAGATTGGCTATTTTGGAAAAGTGGCTTATGATATTCAGGATGAACTTGATATGCGTACCAGTGCATTTCTTATGGAACTTGACCTGGAACTTCTGGCAAAATGGTACGGCAGCAAGATAGAATTCTGCCCCCTGTCAAAATACGGGGAGGAAAAGCGTGACCTGGCCTTTGTCATGGACAAAGAAATTACCTATGGGAAAGTAGAAGAGTGCATCCGGAAAGCAAATAAATATGTTAAAGAAATCAAATTATTTGATGTATATGAAGGCGGCCAGATTCCTGCAGGGAAGAAAAGTATGGCTTACACGGTGACATTTGAGCCGAAAAACGAGGCATTTGAAGGCGATACCGTTCAAAAATTTGTGGAAAAGATATGCAAGAACTTAAAAAATGAGCTGGATATCGATTTAAGGGCTTAAAACAGGAGTAAAATATGAAATTTTTAATTCAGCGGGTAAACCATGCCAGTGTCAAAGTGGACGGGGAAATAACAGGTGAAATCGGTTTGGGTTTTCTGGTACTTATCGGTGTCTCAGAAAGTGATACAAGGGAAATCGCCGACAAAATGATAAAAAAACTCATTGGCCTTCGGATATTTGAAGATGCGGAAGGAAAAACCAACCTGGCATTAAAAGACGTGGGGGGAAGCCTTTTACTGGTTTCCCAGTTCACCTTATATGCCGACTGTAAAAAAGGAAACCGGCCGTCCTTCACCCAGGCGGGAAATCCGGATAAGGCCAACGAATTGTATGAATATGTTATAGAGCAATGCAGAGCTATGGATTATCCCACAGCCACCGGAATCTTCGGAGCAGACATGAAAATAAATCTGGAGAACGACGGACCCTTCACAATAATATTGGATTCCAGAGAACTTCTGGGAGATAAATTATAATGAAGTTTTATGAAGTTCCCAAAATAGTTTAACGAAACAATTTGTACGAAGTTTCTCAGAATAAAATCTCTGTAGAAATCGTACAAACTTTTCGTTAAACTATTCTTTTGCGAATAGTTTAATCCGTCTTCCTCCATAGATATTTCTTCATAAAAAAAGAATCCGCAAAATTTTTCTGTGGATTCTTTATCATTATTTCAAGTTCATTGTTTTTTATTTGCATCAAATAACTTCCGATAGGCAAGAATCATTTCCACACAGCCCTCAATTCCAAGCTGGCTGCTGTCAAGGCATAAATCATAGCTGCGGGAATCCCCCCATTTTTTGCTGGTGTAATAATTATAGTAGCTTGCCCTTTGTTTATCATTTTTTTGCACCACATCTTTGGCTTTGTTCATAGTCAAATCCATCTCTTTGGCAATTCTGTCTGTTCTGTAGTCAAGCTTTGCGTGAATAAACACGTTGAGACAGTCATTGTGGTCTGCCAGAGCATAATCGGCACAGCGCCCTACAAATACACAGGATTCTTTTTCTGCAATCTTCTTTATGGTGTCAAATTGTGCCAAAAAGACTTTATGGTTTAAAGGCATATCTAAAAATGGCGCCGAGGAATAGCCTCCAAAAGAATAGGTATCCATCACCAGGGAATACAAAAAACTATTCGTAGGTTTCTCGTCGTGATTTTCAAATATCTCCGTACAGAATCCGCTTTCCTTGGCTGCTTCCGCCAAAAGTTCTTTTCCATAGCATTTCACGCCAAGCTTTTCTGCCAGGGCAACACCTACGTCTTTGCCGCCGCTGCCAAATTCTCTTCCGATTGTATAAATTTGATTACCCATAAATCTCCCACCTTTACTTGTATGTTATATATATTATAAGCTATTGTTTAGCTTCTGTCCAGCGTTAACAACAGCTTTTCAAAATATTCCGGCAGGGGTGCGGAAACTTCCATATATTCTCCTGTCTTGGGATGAATAAATCCAATGGTCATTGCGTGCAGGGCCTGCCCTGCCAAGTGATAGGGATTTTTCTGGCTGCCATATAAGACATCTCCCAACAGAGGATGGCCTATGCTGGCCATGTGAACACGGATTTGATGGGTCCGGCCGGTTTCCAGCTGAAATTCCACATAGGAGGCATTGGAAAATTCCCGGATTACCCTGTAATGGGTGATGGCGCTTTTCCCCTCCGGGACAATGGCCATTTTTTTTCTGTCTGTGGGATGCCTGCCAATATTTCCCTCCACCTTTCCCTCCGGCTCTTTCAAATGTCCGAGAAGGATTCCACGGTAAATCCGTTTTACGGAATGAACCTTAATCTGCTCTGCTATGGCAATATGAGTTTCATCATTTTTGCATATAATCAGAGAGCCTGTGGTGTCTTTGTCTATCCGGTGGACGATACCTGGGCGGATTTCCCCGTTAATACCGGATAAACTGTCTTTACAGTGAAACATAACGGCGTTTACCAAAGTTCCTGTGATGTGTCCCTTTGAGGGGTGCACCACCATATTTTTGGGTTTGTTCACAATGAGCAGGTCACTGTCCTCATACAGGACATCCAGTGGAATATTCTCGGGAAGAATTTCTGTTTCCTTTGGTTGAGGCATGACAACTTCAATGTTCTGCCCATATTTTAATTTACAATTTGATTTTGCTTCTCTTCCGTCCACAAAGACAAATTTGTCTTTAATTAATTTTTGGATAAAAGATCTGGAAAAGGAAAAGTCTGTCAATTTATTAAAAAGATATTTATCTAATCTATAATCAACTTCCTTCTCTTCTACCTGAAAATGTATAATATTATCCATAATTTATTTTTCTTTCTTTTTTAGAAACGGCAGGATCTCGTCAATTTCCTCCTCTTTATAATAAAAACAGAAGGTAAGAATGAAAAGAAACGCTCCAACTGTAATATAGATATCCGCCACATTAAAAACTGCAAAATTAATCAGTTTAAAATAAAAGAAATCAATGACATAATTGTGGGCGCACCTGTCAATCAGGTTGCCCACAGCACCTGCCATCAGTAAAACAAGAACAAGTTTTACCCAGACATACCTGTTTTTTTCAGGCAATCTTAGGTATAAATAAAACATGATTAAAAAAAGAATTCCGGTTATGATGACAAAGAATGTCTTCTGTCCCCAGAGGATGCTGAAAGCCGCCCCCTGGTTTTCCAGATAATATAATTCAAAGACATTTGGAATCAGTTCAAAGGCAGGGGAATCTTTTAAATGTGCCACCGCCAAGTATTTCGTGGCCTGGTCTAGTATAATCAAGAATAAAATTATCAGAATTCCTGCTATTTTTTTTGACTTTCCTGTAATGTTTAAAGAATGTTTCATAAACTTTAACCTCTGGGCAAATTCTATTAAAATGAAATAATTTAATCTATAGGATAGACGCTATACCGGCGCGAATTTGTTCCTGGCTTAAATCAGAGGTTACATAGGCATTTCCCACAGAAGAAAGTAAAACAAACTTTATTTTCCCAGCGTTCATTTTTTTGTCGGATTTGCTCACAGAAAAAATTTCATCTGCTTTTATTTTTCCTACTCTAATAGGGATTGCAAAGTGCTGCAGAGTATTTAAAATGTCCAGATACTCCTCTTTGGTAATGCCGCCCAGCTCATAGGAAATATAAGATGCGGCAGCTATGCCGATTCCCACGCACTGCCCGTGAAAGAGCTTAAAATCGGTTAATTTTTCCACAGCATGTCCGATGGTATGTCCAAAATTCAAAAGTGCCCGCTCTCCCTCTTCCTTAGGGTCATTCTGCACTACTTCCTGCTTAATCATGCAGCTTCGGTAAATCATTTCCTCAATAATCGGTATGTTAAACAGCATAATGTCATTATAATGCTGCTGTATCCAGAGATAGTATTCTTTGTCTTTTATTAAACCGTGTTTTACTATTTCTGCCATACCTGATAAATATTGTTCCAGTGGAAGTGATTTTAGAAGGAGAATATTCATGTACACAAGTTTGGGCTGATAAAAAGCTCCCACCATATTCTTATACTGGGAAAAATCCACGCCTGTTTTTCCTCCTATGCTGCTGTCCACCTGGGACAAGAGGCTTGTGGGAATCTGGATAAAATCAATACCCCGAAGGTAGGTAGCCGCCGTAAAGCCTGTTAAATCCCCCACGACGCCGCCTCCAAACGCAATCAGAAGGTCATGTCTGTCAAAGTGGTTTGCGATTAAAGTCTCATAGACTTTCTGAACCGTATCCAGGTTTTTGTTCTCCTCCCCTGCGGGAAAGATAAAAGATACCACAGTGGGAAAGAAAGTCCTAAGTTCCTGCTCTAATTCTTTGAGATGAAACTCTGCGAGATTAGAGTCCGTGACAATACAGGCTTTCTGGCTGGAATCACAGCCTGCGTTTTTCAGTTTCTCAGCCATAGCGTGGAAATCCTGCTCAATTACAATATCATAGCAGGGTTTGTTTTCGTAGAAAACATTAATTATTTTTGACATATGTCATTCTCCTCTTACACATATTTTTTTATATTAATTTTAGTGCGCCCTTTTTTTGTCTCTCCGGTGCATCCCAGAAAGATATATTTTCCATATCCTCGTATGGATATCGTGTCACTTTCCTTGCATTCATAGGCGTTAGAGCTTACTAGTTTTTCATTAACAAAAACTTTCTGGCCCTGTATCAGCAGGACACTTTTTGAACGGGCTTTTCCCGTGAGAAATGCCACCACACTGTCAAGCCTTGGAGAGGACACAATTCCGGAAATTTCTTTAAATTCCTGTGTAATCTGTAATTCTCCTGTCTCTGTTTTTTCCCCCCGCACCGAAGTGCGGCGTATACTTTTCAGGGAAGATAAGAGATAATCGCTAAGCTCCTCCTCGCAAAACAGGTAATATGCCTGGTCCCTTACTTTGATATCCCCTATTTTACAGCGCTCAATTCCCAATCCCATCAATGCTCCAAGAATATCCCGGTGGGTCAGATCTTCTGCAAATTTTGGATTTACCGGCACAAACTTTAAGCAGCATATGGGAAATTTTACCTGATATCCCGGGGTAAGAGAAAGAGCATCAGGGATAAATGACACCATCTGACGCTCTGCAAATTCGTATCCTCCAGAAAGCTTATACTGTGTTGTTAACTCAGAAACAGTCTGGAAAAACAGGTTAATTTCATTCAAATTTAAAAAATTGCTGAAAGTTACCATATCCCTTTTGTCTGCCAGACGGGATAAATCAATAAAACGTTTTTTTAATAAAAGCTCTTCTTCTTGGTATTTCATAATTCACCTTATTATTTAAAAATCAGTATGTATTCCTGAACTGCTGAAAGAATCCACTAGGTTCAGAAAGTCCCCGGAAATGTCCACGGATGCCGGTGTAATAATAAAAATATAATTTGATATTTTCTGCAGATTGCCGCTGATGGCAAAACAGGAACCGGAAGTAAAATCGATAATGCGCTGGGCAATATCCACATCCAGACCTTCCACGTTTAGCACAACGGTGCGGTTTGACAATAGAGTTTCTGTAATCTCCCTTGCATCTTCCACTGTGGTAGGTTTGATTACACAGACTTCCATGCCGCTTGCGCCCTGCTTCTTTGCAGGGCGCATGGGGGTAATCTTCTGCCCCGGTTTATTTTTACTCACTGGTTCATATGTATCTTCCCGGAGGGATTCTGATTTTTCCCTGCGGGAGGTTTTTTTGCTTACTGGTGCTTCCTCTTCTTCATAATAATCATCATCGTAAAAATCATCCTCATCATCCGGATTTAGACGCATCATATTTAAAAAACTATCAAGTACTCCCATGAAAGGTTCTCCTAACTATTTATTGTAATTTCTGGCCCCGAAGATTCCGGTGCCAACACGGACGATGGTAGCCCCCTCTTCAATAGCCACCATATAATCTCCCGTCATGCCCATAGATAGAATATCCATAGATACATTATCAATGTTTTTTGCAGCTATGTCAACAGATAATTCCTTAATTTCCCGAAAATAGGCTCTATTCTCCTCAGGATTTTCCACAAAGGGCGCAATTGTCATAAGTCCTTTGATGCGCAGGCTGTCCAGTTTTGATATCTCTGTCACAAGCTGAAGGGTCTCTTCCCGGGAAATTCCAAATTTTGTGGCCTCCCCGGCAATATTCACTTGTATCAGCACAGGTACAATGCGCTTTATCTTTTTGGCCTGAATATTGATTTCCTCCGCCAGACGGTAGGTATCCACAGAATGGATCAAAGCCACATCCCCGATAATGTATTTTACCTTATTTCTCTGAAGATGTCCAATCATATGCCATTTCATGTCCTTTGGCATCTCTTCTCTTTTATCGCAGATTTCCTGAACCTTATTTTCCCCAAAGTCCCGGACTCCGCAGTTATAAATCTCCTGGAGCATGGAGACAGGTTTTGTCTTGCTCACTGCCACAAGAGTTACCTCTTCCCTCTTTCGCCCGGCGTTTTTGCAGGCTTGTGCTATATTTTCTTGGACATGTGTTAAATTTTCCTTTAACATTTCTATTTCCTTCTTTCTCTTTCTATTTAGTCATTAATCAATGCATTTTCCGTAACGGCGTTTCCGTCCAGTGCGATATGGTCGTACAGGGAAATGCCGTAGTCCGTGTCGCTGCGGATAATGGAGTACTCATTATTTTGGTAAATAATGTCAATCTGTTTAAAAACCGCATATCCTTTGTTGATATTGTAAATTCCCTCCAGCTTTGCCGTGTCTTTTACAGTGTAAGTTTCACTGGAATTTGGCTTTATAATCACATCTCCCTCGGCTATATTTTCTCCGTCCACATAATATTCATATTCTGTGGCAAAATATATTTCAGGGACGACAAATTCTTCTGTGGAAACGCCGTTTTTGTCTGTACGCCGCCGTACAACGCCTTCCCTGTCGGAATTATCCCCCTTCTGGAAATATTCCATGGGCAGGGTAAAAAAGTCCTTTGCGGCGATGGAGGAATTGGGAATTTTTAGTCCCGTCTCCTCGTCAAACAAAAGTTCCAGTTCCACAAAACGCTCTGTGGCAAACCTTACCATAGAATTGTGCAAAGACAGTATCATATAGGTAGTGTCGCCTTTCTCCACAGTCTCAAAGGGAATGCGCAGAATAGAGTTATCTTTTTTAAATTTTACACGCACAGTGGTGGAATCCCGGAGCAGGCGCTTGGTGTCCAGGGTAATGGGAATGATAAGATTCCATTTTTCACTGGTAATAATTTTGTAAGCGTTATCCCCGGATTCCACGGTGGGCCTGTCCTTTAAATTTATTTTTGCGTATCTGGATTCGTCAAACATTTCCTCCGTGAAATTTTCTGGGGTAACCCCTTCATAGCCGTCTGTATAATACACGACTACCCCGTCTCTGGCCGCAGTCCCTTTATGGAACGTGGCATTGCTCTCTGCCATAGTTACCGCATCAGAGATGGAATCTAAGGCCTCTATGCTTAAAGCCTCCGATATCCGGGAATTTAAATCGCTTTTAAATGTGTAGATGTCATAAAATGTTTTCCAACTGTAACTTTTTCCAAATTCGGAAATATGGTTCTGGATATCTGCCAAGTCCTCCTGGGAGAGCTTGGAGGCATCCTGGCTGGCCTGGTTTATCTGCTTTGCGATATAGCCGTCTGTATCCACAGAGTACACCAGATCCCCCGCACCTACCTTTGATGCGTCTTTTACATAGTAATTAATGGAGCCTGCCCTGTCCGTGGGAAAAACTTCCTCTTTTCTTAGGGCAAGGCCCGTATAGGAATTATTGATGGCTATGGTGCCCTGTACCACTTCATATACAGAGGTATGGGTGGACGTAAAATAAGAATATACATAAAACATCATATAAATGAAAATAATTCCAAATGTAATAAATCCTATATTTAAATGAAATGGCTTACGATACCGCACTACTTTCTTGCTTTTTGCCACAAAAATACCGCCTTTACAATTAAATTCTAAATTATATTGTAACATTTTCGGTGAAAGAAAACAATGTATAATACACAGGAAAAAAGAAATACTAAGAAAAAAGGAGGTATGTTTATGAACTCAAAAGTATTAGACTATATATTGCTCACCCTTGTGATTATCGGCGCAGTAAACTGGGGATTAATCGGGTTTTTCCGCTTTGATCTGGTTGCATTTCTCTTTGGGGATATGTCCTGGGTTTCCAGAATCGTATATGCCCTTGTGGGTATCGGCGGCATCTATCTGCTCAGTGTATACGGCAGAATCCGCAGCATTGAGCAGGCTTAACCCAAAGGATGCAAGAAGAAAGGACTGCCCTTGTGACAGTCCTTTTATCCTATGTAGTATTTACAGGGAAACAATGAGTTTTGCCTTTGCACATTCCGGAAGTTCATTCTCATTTTTTGAAACGCTTAAAACAATTTTCACATTATACTTTTCACTGATAATATCCAATTTCTCAATGGCATGTGTAATTTCATCGTCTTTCATATTGGAAATTGTGAGGAAACTGTCAAGATAAAGTTCTTCCAAGTCGTTATCCTGTGATACGATTCCGCAAATAAATCCCATAAACTCGTCACAATTTGTAATAGGATAATCTGTTACGTTTACAAGACGGACTCTGTTGCTCAGCTCGTACATATGCTTCTGGCTTTTATCCAGATACACGATATTACCATTTGCCGCCATAACCGCAGCATTTACCGTCTCTAATAGCTTTTTTGTCTTTCCTTTTCCCTTTTCCCCTGCAATAATTTGAACCATGGCCATTTCCTCCTGTTTTCTCTCTTCAAAAATCCATGCTGTCTTGTGAATTTTTTTCTATAAAATAATTATAATTTATATGTAATGAAAATTCAACCGCTAATTGGTACAACTGTGAAAAAACCTGTAAGAATCTTAAGAATTGCCGGTAAAACCATACAATAATTCATTCATGTAGTAATACAGATTATTCCGGCAGTCCGCCTTCATAACTATGGAGACAATCTGCTCATTATTGCTGTTGGTGGAGTAAAGCACCAGACAGTATCCCGCTGCATGGGTAGTCCCTGTCTTTCCGCCGATTACGGTAATTCCCCTGGGGGCATCCTCTGTTCCCATAAGGTATTTATTTGTGCTGTTCCACACTTGTTCCACAGTCATTCCATCTTTGTCCAGATACTGAGCCGTGTACTCTGTCTCGGTGATGAGATCAATAAATTGGGGATTTTGTATGGCTGCCTGGAAAAAGAGATACATGTCATAAACGGTTGTGTAGTGGTCTTCGTCCTGCAGGCCGTTGGAATTTACAAAATGGGAATCTAAGGCTCCAAGGGCCTTTGCCTCCTCATTCATAAGCTTTGCAAATTCTTCCACGCTCCCTGAAATTCCCTCGGCGATTACAATGGCAGCATCATTGCCGCTGCGCATCATAAGGCCGTAAAGAAGCTGTTTTAAGGACAGGTAATCTCCCTCTTTTAAATTGCACACGGAGGAATCGATTTCCTGATCCGCCGCCCTGGCGCTGACCTGGTAGATGCTGTCTAAATCCCCGTACTTTAATGCCACATAGGCGGTGAGAATTTTTGTTGTGCTGGCCGGATATACTTTTTCATAAATATTCTGGCAGTAAGTTACTTCTTTTGTATCAAGGTTAAATACACCTGCAGCCTTTGCCACCTGGGAATCCGTCTTTTCGATTCCAAGGGCTTTTCCGTCGGAAATACAGTATTTTTCAGCAAAAAAAGGATATGTATTCTGCAGGGATGTATCCTCCACAGATACCATTTGATATTTCTGGGATGTCTGGTAGATTTGATAGGCATCCGAAAAGGTAACTTCCTTATTTTTTTCGCCGCATCCGGGTAAAAGCAGGCAGAGAAAAAGCAGGCATGTCAGTTTTCTATTTATACATTTCACGCCACTCTAAGTCTCCTCGGTCTAAAGATTTAATCAATAATTCTGCTGTTGCAAGGTTGGTTGCCAGCGGGATATTGTGGGTGTCACAGAGACGAACCACACTGTCCACGTCAGGTTCATGGGACTTAGGCGTCAGAGGGTCCCTTAAAAATATAACCAGATCTATTTCGTTGTGCTCAATCTGGGCGCCTAGCTGCTGGGCGCCGCCCAGATGGCCTGCAAGATATTTATGAATGGTTAAATTTGCCACTTCCTCTATCAGCCGTCCCGTTGTCCCAGTGGCAAACAGTTCATTTTTACAGAGGATTCCTCTGTAGGCAATACAAAAGTTCTGCATTAATTTTTTCTTCGAGTCATGTGCGATAAGTCCGATGTTCATGTTAAGTCCCCCATTCCGTATTTTCTAGGCTGTAGTCCTACATTGAGAACCAGTCCGATTCCCATGTAGAGGGTGAGCAGTGATGTCAAACCGTAACTGACAAAAGGCAGCGGCAGGCCGGTGTTGGGCATAAGTCCGGTGGTTACACAAATATTTACAAAACTCTGAAAACAAACCAAAGATGCGATTCCGCAGCAAATCAGCCTTCCGGAAAGATCCTTTGCCTTCCTTGCAACAAGAATGCATTCCAGCGCGATAAGCAGCAAAAGCACAATTACAATGACTGAACCCATAAAACCCAATTCTTCCCCCACGATTGCAAAAATGAAATCTGTCTGGGGTTCTGCGATAAAATTACCGTTTTTTACAGATGTTATCTGGCTGTTATATAAGCCTTTTCCCCACAACTGTCCGGAACCGATAGCCATTTTGGAATTGAGCTGCTGGTAAGCAGCATCCGCATATTTTTCCGGTTCCAGCCATGCCATAATACGTTTGTACTGGTAAGGATCCAGTATTTTCTGGTCAGGCTGTAAGATAAGGCTGATAAATATAATCATGGTGGGCAGGCTGACTGCCAAAACACCTATTACTATTTTATAACTTAATCCCGCAATAAACAAGAGGGCAACAAAAATTAATGCCGTTACAATTGTGGTGGACAAATCCGGTTGCTTTTTAATTAGAATCAGTGGAATTCCTGCTAATATAAAGGATTCCGCCAAAATTTTAACTGTGTTTAAATTTTCCTGGTGTTTCATAAAAAAATAGGCAAAAAATAGAATAATAATTATTTTTGACAATTCCGAAGGCTGAAACCGAATACCTGCAATGGTTACCCACCGGGTGGAGCCATTGGTATTTTCTCCCATATATCTTACCATAACAAGCAGTATAATGTTGATAAAATAGAATATCCAGCTGAATTTCAACAGAAAAGAATAATCTATCATGGAAACCATAACCATAAGCCCAATTCCCATCACAAGCCCCATAATCTGTTTATTCTGCACAGATTCCCTGGCACTGCCTATTACCAGTATTCCAATGATTGTAAGTACCAGAACATATAAGATCAGTCTGAAATTATAATTTCGTAGTTTTATTTGTTTCAGCATAAAAATTCCTATCTTCCAGAGGAGTGATGCAGTTCCTTGATTGGGATATTTGCATACAGCGCAGGAACTGTTCCGTTGTTGTTTTCTGATTCTGTCTGGGTAATCTGGATATCCAGCCCTTCCGCATCTATCTCCATGTATTTTGATATTACATTGATAATATCATTCTTAATTTTCTCCATAACTTCCGGTGAACAGTTGGCGCGATCCGAGACAAGTACAAATTTCAGACGGTCTTTTGCCACATCACCGGAGTTTTTCTTCTTAAAAAAGTCCGCTAATGCCATTTTTTCTCCTCTCATTATTTAAACAAGCTTGCTAATTTGGTAAAAACATTTTCTTTCTTGTCTAAATCAAGAAATGGAACTTCCTCTCCCAAAAGACGTTTACAGATATTAGCGTATGCCTTTCCAGCCATGGCGTCAGTGCCGACTAAGGGTTCCCCCTGGTTTGTGGAAATGACAATCTGCTCATCATCGGGAACCACGCCGATTAATTTGATGGCAAGAATTTCACAAACGTCATCCACTGTCATCATATCCCCCCGCTTTACCATATCCATGCGGAGACGGTTGACGATAAGCTGGGTCTGCTTTATCTCATGGGCTTCCAAAAGCCCTATGATACGGTCTGCGTCCCGGATTGCGGAGACTTCCGGTGTTGTAACCACCAGTGCCCTGTCAGCCCCGGCAATGGCATTTTGAAATCCCTGCTCAATTCCTGCCGGACAGTCTAACAGTATGTAGTCGAATTCTTCTCTTAACTCGTCGGTAAGTTTTTTCATCTGCTCCGGTGTGACGCTTGTCTTATCCCTCGTCTGGGCAGAGGGCAAAAGAGCCAGATCCGGATACTTTTTGTCTTTAATCAGCGCCTGCTTAATGCGGCAGTTTCCTTCCACCACGTCCACCAGATTGTAGACAATGCGGTTCTCAAGACCCATCACCACGTCTAGGTTCCGGAGCCCGATATCTGTATCGATTAAAACTACTTTTTTATTTAGCTGCGCCAACCCGGTACCTACATTGGCAGTTGTAGTGGTTTTTCCCACGCCGCCTTTCCCGGATGTAATTACAATTACTTCGCTCATGACAAAATCCTCCTGAATTTCTAAATATTATTAAATGTATTTTTCGTAATTGGCTCGATTAGAATCTGGCTCCCGGACACGGTTGCAATCTGGGGCTCTGCGGTGGATTTCCTGCGTTCCCTTAAAGAGGCTAAAAATCCTTTGTCCTCGCTTCTGCCAATAACATCCCCTATTTTAATCTGCATGGGGTTCATATCAAGGGCTGCCACAAAGCAGGTGTCATCCCCTGTCTCACCGGCGTAAGCCGTCCCCTTTAGGGCCCCAAGAATCACAATATTTCCGGCGGAAACCACTTTTGCCCCGGGATTTACATCCCCGATGACAATAAGGCTTGTCTCGCTTTCCAGGACATGGCCGGAGCGCAGGGTTCCCTTATATATTTTTCCCGTATTCCCTGCCGCCATACTGTCATACTCGTCCATTTTTTGTTTCACTAATTGTTCCCTGATTTCATTGTTGTCAATTACACAGGCAATGTGAATACTTGTATTTTGGGTGATCGTATCAATAATCTCATACTCTTCTTCCGGTGTAAGTTCCCTTCCCTCAAAGGAAATGGCCATTCTGGCATTTTTGAAAAACTTATCCGATTCTAAAAACTTTTCCTTAATATGGCCAAGCAGTTCCCGAAAGGGCGTGGTCTTATCCAAAATCAAATTGATGCCGTACCTGTTGCTTTTGATAATGACTGGCTGAGACATAAATTCCCTCCTCTTCTATGGTTAATCTGCAAATGAATTGGCGCTTTCATCTATTACGCTGGCCCGTCCGTTTATTAAATCTTCCCTGTCTTCCACTTTAAAGTAGTAAGAGAGAATATCTCTAGATACATCCGCCGCATTGTGGGAAGTGTACCCGAAGGCAATTTTTGTTGCAATGGATATCCTTGGATTTTCATAGGGGGCAAATCCCACAAAAAGTGCGTGATTTGCACGGTTTTTTACCTGTTGCGCCGTACCTGTCTTACCGGCTACAGGAATCCTGAAATCTTTAAAACAGCTTAATCCTTCCGCCACCATGCGCATTCCCTCATGAATGGAATTCCACTGGCTAAAGTCTAAAATATCCACTGTGTTTTTCACCGTGGGCTCATATGTTTTTATCACGTTGCCCTCAGAGTCTTTTAACTCTTTCAAAAGAGTCTCCTGATATACGGTACCCTTGTTTGCCACTGCAGTGATATACCTGGCAAGCTGGGATGTGGTATAGCTGTTGTTACTCTGGCCGATGGAAGCGGTAATGGGGTACTCATCCGCCACCTTGGGCTCTGACTCCGGAATCTCAATACCGGTATTGTCATTTAATCCAAATAACTGGGCATATTTCTGAAGGGTCTTTATGCCTTTGTCTTCATTATAAGTAAATCCGTTTAAACTGAGACGGTATCCCACTTCATAGAAATAGTAATTGCAGGAATGCTCTATGGCCTGGGACACATTGATAGAGCCGTGGTTGGAGGGATATGCCCAGCAAGTAGGCCCTTTTTCCTCAAGCCTTGTGAATCTTCCCTCATCCCGGATAATGGTGGAGGTGTCAATTACGCCTTCCGAAAATCCTGCCACAGCCACCAGAGGTTTAAAGGTGGAACCGGGAGCGGTGCGCTCCTGAGTAGCGTAATTGTACTGGGGATTGGAAAGGTCACTGTTTAATTTTGCAAAATACTCTGCGTCCACCACATTGGCAAGGCGGTTGTTATCGTATCCCGGATAGGAAACCATGGCAAGAACCTCACCTGTTTTTACGTCTGTAATGACACAGGAACCGGAACAGGGGTCAAGTGCCAGCTGTGCCGGGGTAATTTCCAGATTTTGCACTTTCTCACGTATAAAATTATATGCCGAGATATCACCGGATGTCAATGCAAAAACCTGAGATTCATCATATTCCAGCACCCCCTGGTCATAGAGAATCACACAGAGCTGTGCCCCTGCGATTAATTCCTGCTTAATCATATACTTGTAGATATATTTGGAAAAATCGTTGTCCTCCCCCAGCTCCTCAATCAGATAGTCCAGAAGGGCCCGGTAAATTTCATCGGAATCGGAGTATTTTTCCTCCACGGAAAAACGGGTGATGTCTATCCAGTTCTGGGCAATGGCGTAATTTAAGTACTCCATAAGGCTCACATTGCCCTCCGCCCACTGTTTGTACAGGGAATCCTCCGTATCGATTCTGTCGGAGACAAGAATCTTTTCATCTTTCAAAAGGTTTACAATGTAGGAAATGTAGTCTTCCTCTTCCTCTAAAAGGGCTCCAAAGGGCGTGGGCATATCTGTAAGCTCTGTCCTTATCTCGGAGAGCACGGCGGACTGCTTTGCCTGAAAAGCGCTGTAAACCCCCTGCTCTGCGGCGCTGGCATCCTTTGCGGAAAAATGTTTTGTATCGATGACATTATTGTTAATCAGTGCAAAGTACACATCATCGATGGGAATCTTAATGTCAGACTCCTTCCGCTCAGAGGAGGGGTCGTAATTTTTCACATTTATCATTTTGTCGTATACAATTCCCGCAATTTCCTGCTCCAATAAATCGTAAACGGCCTTTGTCAGTTCCGCATCAATGGAAAGGTAGGCGTTTCCCCCGGCTTTTGGCTCTGTGCGCTCTGTGGTTTCCACAACTTTTCCCATATTATCCACGTACACCGTTTCAGAGCCCTTTGTGCCCTGGAGTTCCCCGTCAAGATACCGCTCAATTCCTGACTTTCCAATGACATCCGTAAGGCTGTAATCCTCATTCTCCTTTGACAGATCCTCGTACTCCTCCTGGGAAATTTTTCCCGTATAGCCAATGATATGGGCGAAATATTTGCTGTCCACATACCGGCGGATGGTGTCGTCCTCCACCTCCACGCCCTGGAGCTTATCTGCATTTTCGCTGACGTAGGCCACGGTCTCATCGCTGACATCTGTGGCGATTGTGGTGGAAATATATCTCTGGAAACTGTTTTCCGACATGGCGTAGCGTATCACGGTAATCCGGTATGCCATATCCCCTTCATATTTCTCTGCTATGCCGAATTTACGGCTGCTCTGAAGATATTCCATCACCTGTTCTGCAGTGGCTTTCCCCTCGTCATAGCCCAGTTTATTGTTAAATTTCAGGCTGTCCACGGAGGGATGCCCGTATACATCTGCCAAAAACCTCTGTTTTGCCTTTCCCTCCACATTGAATTCGTAAGAGCCGTTGTCCTTTCTTACAATCTCAAAATCATTGTCAATGGTATCCCCGTTGGCGTCCATTTTTAAAAGAATCTGGTAAAGCTCCTGGTTTACGGAGGTATTTTTTTCTTTTGTGTCCCCGTAACTTCCGTTGTCTTCTATGGTTATGGAATAGGCCAGCTCATTGTAGGCCAACAGGTTTCCGTTTCTATCGTAAATATTTCCCCGGGTGCTCTTTAGTTCCCTCTTTTTTTCAATTTTCAGCCGGTAATTGTTAAGATATTCCTCCCCATTTACAATCTGAAGCACAAACACCTGCTGGATTAAAATGGCGGATAACAAAATCATGGCTGCTGAGAGAACAAATAACCTGGATTTAAAAAAATTTATAATATACTCTTTTACTGTCTCAAACAAATTTTGCTGCACCCCTCTTTTCTTCCGCTTCCAGTTTTTGGTTGACTTTCAAAATAATAAAATATTGGAAAATCATTACCAGTATGGTATACACTAATTCAGGGATAATGATATGGAACAGATAATAGGAAAAAGCAAACTTTTTCCGAAATAAAAACTGGAAAAAATATACGAAAAGGTTACATGCCACGTCACTGGCAGAAAGCAATATGATGGGAAGCTTAATATCCTCCGGAAAAAATATTTTCTGGAAAAAGCCGTTGATATATCCCACATACATATAAAGCAGGGCATAGAACCCAAGGACACTTCCAAAGAAAATGTCTAAGAGCAGGCCGCTGAAAAATCCTACAAGCATTCCTTCCTTTCTCCCCCGCATAAATCCCAGGGAAGCCGTGAGGACGATTAGAAGGTTCGGGGCGATGGAGGCAAAAGAAAGTGCCTGGAATACAGTACTTTGCAGTACAAAGCATAGAATAACCGCAACTGCAAGTATAATTTTACGTTTCATGCCTGCCCTCCCTCTATTTGCTCTCCTCTTGGCCGGACTGTTTTTTGTCCAGTATCACAAGTACCGCTTCAATATGTTCAAAATCCACTACCGGCGTAATGGTGCCGGATTTGGTAAGATTGTTGGAATCCACTTCTATCGTGTTGATATAACCGATTAAGATTCCCTGCAAATATTTGTCGCTGATATAGGAAGTCACCACCGGGTCCCCCACGTTTGCCTCATTGTCGGAATCTTTTAAATTGTTAAACAGGATGTTCTGGTTTTCATTCATCTCCTGTAAGTCCCCGTGGACGATACATCTGTCGGAAGTGGTTAAAAGCATTCCGCTGATTTTGCTGGTATCGTCAATAATGGAGCGGATTTTGGCATAATTGGGCCCCACGTCTGTGACAATGCCCACCAAACCGCTTCCTGCCAGCACATTCATATCCACGTCTATGCCATCTTTTGAGCCCTTGTCAATGGTAAAGGTGGAAAACCAGTTTCCGGCGTCTTTGCCGATAACATTTGCCGCCACTTTCTCATAGCTGGGATATTTCTGGTCCAAATCCAAAAGCTCCCTTAAATTGTCCAGCTCGTACTGTTCCAGCTTTATGGTATTTAACTCTAACGTCAGAGAATGCACCTGCTCTTTTAATTTTTGGTTCTCGGACATCACATCTTTTAAATTTTTCAGATTGTCTGTTTTATCTTTAAGCCAGGAGCCCACATGGTTGATTCCCTGCTGCATGGGCACAAACACATAGCCCGCCACAGTGTTTAAAGGCCCTCCGGAGAGATTCATAGTCAGGCTGACATAAATTAAGGTTCCCGCAATGATGGTGAGTCCCATCAGGAGATACTTGGAGGGAATCTTGAATTTTGATTTTCGCTTCATATAACTCCTCTGTTATCTCAATATTCTTGTGCGCATATTGAATGTCAAACGTTTATATTTTTCATCGGAAACAATTTTAATCAATCCCCGCACCACGGATTCCTCCGGGCTCTCACAGGTATTTACCTGGATGTTAGTAATCTGGGTAAATAGGGAATCCAAAGCCTGGATCTGGGAACCGCCCCCGGTGATGTAGATGCCGGAGTGGATAATATCTTTTGCCACCTCCGGAGGGGTTTTCTCTAAAATCATTTTTATGGAATTGCAGATGGAATTTAAATTGTCCTTGATGGCTTCGTATACGGTCTGGGCATTGATTTCCAGCTCAATGGGAAGGCCGCTTACAAGGTCCCTGCCCACCACCACCATGGTTTCCTCCCTGCCGGGAAGGCCGGAACCCAACGTCTCTTTTAATGTCTTGGCTGTCTTTTGGCCAATGACCAGATTGAAGGTCCGCTTGATATGGTTGATGATGGACTCGTCAATGCGGTTTCCCCCAAAGTGAAGAAGGTCGCTTAACACAAGGCCTCCCAGGGAAATCACGGAAATTTCCGTGGTGTCCGCCCCGATGTCCACAATCATGACGCCGGTGGGCTCGTTTACGTCAAGACCTAAGCCCACGGCGTCTGCAATGGGCTTTTCACAGAGCAGAACATTTTTTGGCTTTGTCTTGCTCTTATAAAACAGGTCAAAAAAGGCCTTTTTTTCCACCTCTGTAATATCTGTTGGCACAGCTACAATGTACTCTGCCCCATGGACTTTTCCCTTTGCATTTTTTTCCAGGAAATCAAAAATCATGGTCTGTACATTATTAAAATCTGCAATAACTCCATTTACGATGGGAAAAGTGACATGAATGCTCTCCGGCGCTTTCTCATACATGGCGTAGGCTGCGTCCCCGTAGGCATACATCTGATTTTTATTTACAATAGCAATGGTGTTTTTTTCGTTTAACACTTTTCCTGTTGATTTACAGAAAACTTTCATGTTACAGGTTCCCAAATCAATGCCGTAAATATTATTGTTCATTGAAATCTCCCTTCAATCTGCGCTAAGAAGCAGATTTTCCTCCTTAAAGCTAAAATATTTGTTATCACCAATGATGATGTGGTCGGATAAATGAATACCCAGCATTTCCCCACTCTGTTCCACCCTGTGGGTTACCTGCCTGTCCATGGTACTAGGTACAGGGTCCCCGCTGGGATGATTGTGGAGTAAAATAATATAAACTGCCTGATTCATAAGTGCAAGCTTAAAAATTTCCCTTGGGGAAATCAGGGAAGCGTTTATGGTTCCCACAGAAATCACTTCCTCCCCCAAAAGCACGCACCGGGAATCAAACATGCAAAGTAACAGTTTTTCCCGCTCCTCATGCCGCAGTGCCTCCATATAGTAAGCTGCCACTGCGGAAGCGCTGTTTAAGGATACATTGGAAAGCCTTGTGGCCATTGTCATTCGCCTTGTAATTTCTGCCAGGCATTTTAGCTGGATTGCCTTGACTTTTCCGATGCCGGAAATCTCCGTCAGCTCTTTAAAACTCAACCGATAGAGGTTTAAAAGATTTTTTTCCCGGCGGTTTAGCACATCCTGGGCCACCTCTACGGATTTTTTCCCTGAGGTGCCTGTGCGGATAATCACCGCCAAAAGCTCTGCGTCGGAGAGATATTTGGCTCCATAGCGCAGGAATTTTTCATATGGTTTTTCAGAATCTGACAATTCTTTGATGGTACAATGTTCTTTCATTTTATGTTCCTCCCAAAACAAGGGAGGATTATATCATACACTTAAAAATGCCACTTATGTTATATTTTAACACATAAGGTCTTTATTAACAAGATTTTGCTCATAAAGTTTTTGCAATGACATTAAAATTCCAAATTTTGCGTGATACCAGGTAAGCCCTCCCTGAAAATACACGGAATAGGGAAGCTTTACAGGGCCGTCTGCGCTAAGCTCAATGGAAGAGCCCTGTACAAATGCCCCCGCCGCCATAATCACATCGCTGTCATACCCCGGCATGGCCCAGGGCTCAGGGGTTACATAGGAGTCCACAGGGGCCGCCGCCTGGATGCCCTGGCAGAAGGCAATCATGGGGGCTTTTTCGTGGAAGGTGACTGCCTGGATAATGTCATGGCGGCTTTCCCCGCCTTTTGGAAAGACGTCAAATCCCAATGCCTCGTAGATATTTGCCGCAAAGACAGCCCCTTTTAAGGCGGAGTTTACCACGGAGGGGGCTAAAAATAACCCCTGGTAGAAAGACTGGATTACTCCAAGGCTGGCCCCTACCTCTTTTCCAAGGCCGGGGGAAGTCAGGCGGTAAGCCGCATGTTCCACACACTCTTTTTTTCCTGCGATATAGCCGCCGATGGGGGCAAGGCCCCCGCCGGGATTTTTAATAAGTGAGCCCACAATCATATCCGCCCCCGCTTCCAAGGGCTCTTTTTCCTCCACAAACTCCCCGTAGCAGTTATCCACCATGCAGATGATCCCTGGTTTTATTTTTTTGATAAAGGAAATCAGCTCTCCGATTTTTGATACGGACAGGGTTGGCCTTACGGCATATCCCTTAGAACGCTGGATAGTCACTATTTTCGTCTTTTCATTTATGGCCTTTTGTATTCCCTCATAATCGAAATTTCCCTCAGGGAGCAAATCCACCTGACGGTAAGTTATGCCGTATTCCGCCAGGGAGCCTTTTGAGGGTCGGATACCGATGACTTCTTCCAAGGTGTCATAGGGTTTTCCCACCGGGGATAAAAGTTCATCTCCCGGCCGCAGGTTTGACATAAGGGCCAGGGCTAAGGCGTGGGTGCCGCAGGTAATCTGGGGGCGCACCAGTGCGTCCTCCCCCCGGAAACATTCTGCGTAGACTTTTTCCAAGGTATCCCTTCCCAAATCGTTGTACCCATATCCGCTTGTGGCGTTAAAACACTCGGCGCTTACCCGGTGTTTTTGCATGGCGGCTATGACTTTCAACTGATTTAACTCCGCTGTCTGGTCAAAGGATAAAAACCTGTCCTTTAACTTCTCTTCTATTTTTCTTCCAAAGGCGTAGACTTCCTTACAAATTCCAAATTTTTCGTATTGGTTTATTATCATAGGATTTTCTTTCATGATCTCTTCCCTTTTCTTTATATAATATTTTTTTCTGACAGGGTGCGGAGCATAAAATCCAGTATCTTCTTTTCATTATATCCAAAGGATGGCTTTTCCATCCAGATAACATCTTTTTCCCTGCCAAACCAGGTGAGCTGCCGCTTGGCAAAGTGCCTGGTGTCGCGTTTTATAATATAAACCGCTTCCTCTAAGGATATCTCTCCGTTTAGGTAAGACAAAATTTCTTTATAGCCCAGCCCCTGCATGGACACCATGCCTTTTTTACATCCCATTTTCTTTAATTTTTCCACTTCTCCGATAAGCCCCCGGGAAATCATATCATCCACCCGTGTTTCAATGGCCTGGTAGAGCTTTTCCCTTTCGTCATTTAGGACAAAATAGGCAAAATTGTAGGGGGAAGATTTTTCCCGCTCTTTTTTGTTGTGTTCCGAGATTTTTTCCCCGCCATTCTCATGGTAATATTCCAGGGCCCGGATCACCCGTTTTATATTGTTGGGATGGATTTCTTCCGCCGCTTTAGGATCTTTTTCTTTCAACATTTCATAAAGGCATAAAGCCCCTTTTTCCCTGGACAAATCCTCCAATTCTTTCCGGTAGGACTTATCCGCTTCTTCCCTGGAAAAATCAATATCGTATACCACAGACTGGATGTAAAATCCTGTTCCCCCGGTTAAAATGGGAATCTGTCCCTTTTCATAGATTTCCTCCATGTAGGATTTGGCATACTTTTGAAAAAGCACAATATTAAATTCTTCCTGGGGCATAAATTCATCAATGAGATAATGGGGAACGCCCTGCATCTCTTCCCTGGTAATTTTGGCGGAGCCGATGTCCATATATTTGTATACCTGCATGGAATCTGCAGAGATAACGGCGCCATTTACCGCTTTGGCAAGTGCAATGGAAAGGGCTGTTTTTCCCACTGCCGTGGGGCCGGTGAGAATAATTAAGGGTTTTTTCATAAAGATTACACAATCCTTCTAAATTTTTTTTCCAGTTCATGTTTTGTCAAGGAAATAATCGTGGGCCTTCCATGGGGGCAGAAGTAAGGGTTTTCCAGATCCAAAAGCTCGTCTATCAAAGTCTTTGCCTCTTGAAAAGATAAGGCATTGTTGCCTTTTACCGCCGCCTTGCAGGACATGGATGCTATTTTTTCCAATACCAGATCCGGGGTTTCTGATTCGTTAAGTTCCCCTGCGCCGTCTAAAATTTCAAGGAGCACCTGTTTGGCGTCCAGGGAATAGAGATTCCCCGGCACGCCGCTGATGGCGTATTCCCTTCCCCCGAAATGCCGGATGTCAAAACCAAAATCGGAAATCTCCTTTTCAAACTTCTTTAATGCACTCTCCTCCCGGATATCCAGGGACACCACAATGGGGGGAGAGACCATCTGGGAGGTAAAGGTCTTTTCTCTTAAGAGCTTTAATGTCTTTTCATATAATACTTTTTCGTGGGCGGCGTGCTGGTCAATGATAAATAGTTTTCCCTCAAATTCCACTAGCCAGTAGGTGTCAAACACATGCCCTATAATTTTGTGGAGCTTTTTGCCATGCTCTGACAAAAATTTTCCCTCATACTGAATTTCTTCCTGCACACAGGACATATTCGGATCTGTTGGGACAGCCGGGGAAGGATGCACATTCTCTTGGCCTAAACGGGCAGGGGATTTATCAAATTTTGGTTCGTAGGGCGTATCCTGCCGGATAGAAGCTGCGATTTGACCTGCCTTTTCCTGCATCAGCCTTTGTTTTTCAAAGGGCTCCGGGGGGCGCTCTTTTGATTTTTCCGGTTTATCTTCCGGTTTTGCCCTCTCCTCCAAAGAGACGTTTCTGATATGTTCCCTGTTTAAAAGCCTTTCTCTGATACAGTCATGCAATGCCTGGTAAATCCCTTCGTTCTGGGAAAAACGCAGTTCCATTTTTGTGGGGTGGACATTCACGTCTAACATTTCCCCGCTAAAGGTAAAATATAACAGGCAAAAGGGGTACTGGTGCTGCATCAGGAAATTTTTGTAGGCATCTTCTATGCTTTTTGCCACCAGGGAACTTTTAATGTATCTCTGGTTGATAAAATAATTTTCAAATTCCCGGTTTCCCCTGGAAACTTCCGGTTTTCCAATATAGCCTGTCACGGAAAACAGGCTGTTTTTTTCATTTACCTCAAGAAGGGATGCGGCAATTTCCCTGCCGTAAATCTGGTAAATGGCATCCTTTGGATTATTATTCCCGGAAGTGTGGAGTTTTGTCTGATTATTTATAATAAGTTTAAAAGAAATTTCCGGGTGGGATAAGGCGAGCCTTTGGGTGAGGGCGTGGATATAGCCCCCCTCTGTCTGGGGGGTTTTTAAAAACTTCCGCCTGGCGGGAGTATTGTAAAAGAGATTCCGCACAATAAATGTGGTGCCCTCCGGCGCCCCGATTTCCTCTAATGAAATTTCTTTTGAGCCTTCTATCACATACCGGGTGCCGGTAAGCCCGGAAATGGTTTTTGTGATAAGTTCCACCTGGGACACTGCGGCAATGCTGGATAGGGCTTCCCCCCGAAATCCTAGGGAGGAAACCGTTAATAAATCTTCCACAGATTTGATTTTGCTGGTGGAATGGCGGAGAAATGCCAGGGGCACCTGGTCTTTTTCAATGCCCTCCCCGTTATCCGTAATGCGGATCATAGAAATGCCCCCCTCCTTGATTTCCACCGTGATGGCGGAGGCATTTGCGTCAATGGAATTTTCCACCAATTCTTTCACCACGGAGGAAGGGCGTTCCACCACTTCCCCCGCTGCAATTTTATCTATGGTTTCCTGGCTTAACGGCGCAATTTCTTTCATGCTGGCTTCTTTTCCTTTCATGGCAGATTTTACCATCGGTTTTTTACTTTGTTCTGGAGTTCATAAAGTTTGTTTAAGGCTTCCACTGGGGTTAAGTTTCCAATATCCACATCCCTAAGCTCCGCAATGATATCGTCATCCCTTACCGTGTCAAAGAGGGACATCTGCCGCATGTCCACCTCGTCTAAAAGTGTTTTTTTCTTTTTCACCTCGGAGACGTTTACCGGGATATTTTTTGCAATATCAGCGATATCATTGGCACTTAGTTCTTCCACAATAGCTTTTGCCCGCTCTAAGACAGTGGAGGGCAGCCCGGCTAGTTTTGCCACCTGGATGCCGTAACTCTTATCCGCCCCTCCCGGGACAATTTTCCGCAGGAATACAATGTCCTCCCCTTTTTCTTTTACGGCAATGCAGTAATTGTTCACATTGTCAAGCTTGCCCTCTAATTCTGTAAGCTCATGGTAATGTGTGGCAAACAATGTTTTTGCCCCTAAAAGTTTTGGGTTGCTGATGTGCTCCACCACCGCCCAGGCTATGCCCAGTCCGTCAAAAGTGCTGGTTCCCCTGCCGATTTCATCTAAAATCAAAAGGGAGTTTCCTGTGGCGTTCCGCAAAATGTTTGCCACTTCGGTCATTTCCACCATAAAAGTGCTTTGTCCGCTGGCCAGGTCGTCCGACGCCCCCACCCTTGTAAAAATCCGGTCCACAATGCCGATATCCGCAGAGTCCGCCGGGACAAAGCTTCCGATTTGGGCCATAAGGACAATGAGGGCGGTCTGGCGCATATAGGTGGATTTTCCCGCCATATTTGGCCCGGTGATAATGGAAATCCGGTGTTTATCGTTGTTTAAATAAGTGTCGTTTTTGATAAACATGTCGTTTGGAATCATTTTTTCCACTACCGGGTGACGGCCTCCTTTGATGTCTATGGTGCCCTTTTGATTTAATTTGGGACGGCAGTAATGGTTCTGTTCCGCCACATAGGCAAGGCTGGAAAGGACATCCAGCTTTGCCACGGCTTTTGCCGTCTTTTGGATTCTTGCCACTTCCCCGGATACCTTTTCCCGCAAAGCGGCAAAAAGCTCGTATTCCAGTACGGAAAGCTTATCTTCCGCCCCTAAAATCACATCCTCTAACTCCTTTAATTCCGGGGTGATAAAGCGCTCCGCATTTGCCAGGGTCTGCTTTCTGGTAAAATACTCCGGCACCAGTTCTTTAAAGGAATTTGTCACCTCAAGATAATAGCCGAAAACCTTGTTATATTTGATTTTCAAGTTTTTTATCCCGGTTTTTTCCCGCTCTTTTTCTTCTAACTGGGCGAGCCAGGCTTTTCCTTCAGTTTTCGCCTTCCGAAGCCTGTCCACCTCCTCATTGTACCCCTCTTTTAGTATGCCCCCCTCGTGGAGAAGAATCGGGGGATCTTCCTCTATTGCAGCAAAGATCCAGCTATAGATATCCTCCAAGGTATCCATTTCCTCTGCAATTTCCTTCAACTGTCCTTTTTTAAAATCCTGTAACAGTTGTTTAATGGGGGGCAGCATGTGGATGGAGTTTCGGAATGCAATAAAATCCCTGGGGTTTGCTGTCTGGTAGGTGATTCTTGTAATCAGCCGTTCCAAATCGTAAATGGAGTTTAAGTATTCCCGAAGCTCTTCCCTTGTGATAGCCTGGCTGTTTAACTCTTCTATGGCGTCAAGCCTTCCCTTTATCTCCTGCTTCTCCACCAGAGGCTGCTCTAAATAAGACCGGAGCATCCTGGCCCCCATGGCTGTTTTTGTCTTATCAAGAACCCATAAGAGGGATCCTTTTTTTGATTTTTCCCGCAAAGTCTCCACCAGTTCCAGATTTCTTCTGGTGGAACTGTCAATAAGCATAAATTTTCCTGTGGTGTAGGAATGAATCACAGACATATGGGCCAGAGAATTTTTCTGGGTCTCATAGAGATATTTTAGCAGGGAGCCTGCCGCAATGCTGCCGCAGGGAAAATCATTTAGGCCAAGGCCCTCTAAGCTATGTACTTTAAAATGTTCTTTTAAAATCCCAAAAGCTGTCTCATCCCCAAAATACCAGGCGTCTAATGCGCTGATACAGATGTTCAGCCTGTTTTCCATATCTGTTAGGTCAATGCCGCTCATGTAAAAAGCTTCATTGCACACAATTTCCGATGGGGCGTATTTTGAGATTTCATCCGTAAGTTTCCGCTCGCTGTCCACTTCCGTTACAAAAAAATCCCCGGTGCTCACATCCGCAACCCCTACGCCGTATTTATCCGCCAAATAGACAACGCACATAATATAATTGTTTTTTGTCTCATCTAACGCCTGGGAATCTGTGGTGGTTCCCGGGGTGACAATGCGCACTACTTCCCGTTTTACCATGCCCTTTGCCATTTTAGGGTCTTCCACCTGCTCGCAGATGGCCACTTTATATCCCTTTTTCACCAGACGGTTTAAATATCCTTCCACCGCATGGTAAGGGACGCCGCACATGGGCGCCCGCTCTTTTAAACCGCAGCTTTTTCCAGTAAGGGTAATCTCAAGCTCCTTTGACACAGTGATGGCGTCCTCAAAAAACATTTCATAAAAATCTCCCAGACGGTAAAAGAGAATACACCCGGGGTTTTCTTCTTTTGTTTTTAGGTAATGCTGCATCATAGGGGTCAGCTCATTCATATCTATATCTCTCTTCATGTTACATCCTTTTCTGTTGGTGCATAAATCCGGGCCACCATTTCCGCTGTTTTTAAGCCGTCCATGGCGGCAGACATAATTCCTCCTGCATATCCTGCCCCTTCCCCGCAGGGGTAAATCCCCTTGATAGGGCTTTCCAGTTTTTCATCCCGCAAAATCCGCACCGGGGAGGAGGTACGGCTCTCCACCCCGGAGAGAATTACATCCTCACGGTTAAAATCCGGGATTTTCCTGGGAAAACTTTCCATTCCCTCTATAAAAGAAGCGTATATTTCTCCCGGTAACAAGGTGTGGAGGGGGGCAAAGGCCGTATCTCCCTTTGTGCAGGAAGAAAAATTCCCGTAGGATTTAGAGAGCCTTTTATTCTTAAAATCCCCGTATAGCTGCTGGGGAATTTTACCCTGGCCCAAGTCGTAAGCTGTTTTTTCCAGGTTCCTCTGAAATGCAATTCCCGCCAAAGGCCCTTCCCCCAAAAAATCCTTTGGGGTAACAGAGACGATAATGGCGCTGTTTGCATTTTTACTGTCCCTTTTGTAATAGCTCATGCCGTTTACCGCAAGCCTTCCCTGTTCCGAAGAGGCATTGACCACGTATCCTCCCGGGCACATGCAAAAAGAATATACCCCTCTCCCATTTGTCAGGTTTGCCGTCACCTTGTAGGGGGCGGGGGGCAAAATCCCAGATGCCTCTTTACCGTGCTGGCTGACGCTAATCATTTCCTGGGGATGTTCCGCCCGAAGGCCCAGGGCAAAGGCCTTGGCCTCCATGGGGATCTTTCTGTCAAAAAGCATCCCAAAGGTATCCCTGGCGCTGTGGCCTATGGCTAAAATCAGAATTTCAGCATCCAGCCAGGTGTCGTGGTTGATACAGAGCCCTGTGATTTTCCCATTCTCTGTGCGGATATCTGTCATACAGGTGTGAAAAAGAAATCTTCCCCCCATGTTTTCAATATCTTTTCGGATGGCAGGGATGACCTGGGACAATTTGTCTGTGCCAATATGGGGTTTTGCCTCATAGGCAATCTCTTTCGGGGCGCCGTGATCCATAAAAATCTCAAGGACTTTCCGGTTTCTCCCTGATTTATCTTTTACCAGGGTATTTAATTTCCCGTCGGAAAAAGTTCCAGCCCCGCCTTCCCCGAAGGATACGTTTGACTCTGTATTTAAGACGCCTGTTTCCCAGAAAAGGGAGACATCTTTCCTCCGCTCTTCTATTTTTCCTCCCCGCTCTAAAATAATAGGGCAATATCCCATTTTTGCAAGGAGATAACCGCAAAAAAGCCCTGCCGGGCCGCTTCCCACAATGACAGGGGAATTATTTAATTTTTCCTTTCCGGGGACGGGAAAAACATATTCTTTTTTCTCCGCCAGGGAAATATTTTTATGGTTCTGCTTTTTATAAACCTTCTCTTCCTTTTCCGTCTCTGCCAGAAGGGTATACACGTAAGAAATTTCCTGTTTTTTCCTGGCATCAATGGACTGCCTTAGGATTTCCAGGGACAAAAGCTGCTCTTCTTTTATATTAAGCATCCGGCAGACTTTTTCTTTTAAATGCCGGCTGTCATGTGTAATTGGAAGTTTTAATTGTTGTATTTCTATCATTTTACACTCTTTATACTTTCATTCATTGTCACCGGAGTTTACTCTGCCCCGTGAAGGCCTGCCACATAGCCGCTGGCCCAGGCCCACTGCAGGTTGTATCCCCCGCATATGCCGTCAATATCTATCACTTCCCCGGCAAAATAAAGCCCCGTTACAAGCTTTGACTCCAAAGTTTCGGGATTTATTTCCTCCGTATTCACCCCTCCGGCGCAGACCTGGGCATGTTCAAATCCCTTCGTGCCTGTGATGGTGATATGCATATATTTTATCTCTTCTGCAAGCTTTTTAAGTTCTCTTTCCGTAAGAATGCCTGCATTTTTGTGGATTTCTATCTCACATTCTTTTAAGAGGACAGGAATCAGCTTTTTGGGAAAAAAGCCAATCAGTGCTTCCTCACAGTCTTTTTTTGCCCCTTCCCGGTAAAAACGCCTATTTAGCTCTTCTTTTAGCTCCTCCATGGATAAATAAGGGGTAAAATCTAAGACTGCCTGGGTATTTTTATTCTCTGCCAAGGCCCGGGCGGCAAAACGGCTGATTTGAAACACCGGGATACCGGAAATACCGTATTCCGTAAGCTGTACTTCTCCCCTGTCCCTTGCAATAAGCTTTTGATTTACATATAATTCCACGGAAATATCCGACCGAATTCCTGCAATAGATTTGAAAAATGACTGTTTTGCCTTCAACTGCACCAAAGCAGGCACAATATCTATGAAAGTATGTCCTAATTTTTCTATATGTGGGAATAGGCTTCCGTCACTCCCTGATTTTGGGAAGGCTTTTAAGCCGCAGGCAATGATGCAGGCATCGCCGTGGAAACTGCTCTGGCTTGTCTCTATGTGAAAGCCCCTTTGGTTCTTTTTTATCTCCTTTATGTCAGCACCTGTCACAACATTTACAGAAAGCCGTGATAATTCCATGCGCAGCACATCTAAGACAGAGGAAGCCTGTCCGCTGGCAGGGTAAAGGTAACCTTCCCGTTCTTTTGGGTATATGCCAAGCTCCAGAAAAAATTTTAAGGTATCTCCAAATCCGAACTGCTTTAAAACTGGCCATGCAAAGGAGGGATTTTCTCCTCTGTAACAGCTCTTATCCTGTACGCGGTTGGTATAATTGCACTTTCCGTTGCCGGTGGAGAGAATTTTTTTCCCCACTCGGTCCATATGCTCTAACAGGGTGACTCCTGCCCCCTTCCTTGCCGCAGAAATTGCAGCCATTATGCCGGAAGCGCCGCCGCCGATGATTATTACTTTTTTCAATTTCACACCTGATTTCTCATAGGAAAGGTTTCAAAATTCTACGTGAACCATTTTAGCATAAGGAAAATAAAGATTCAACGGAAAATTTAAAGATTTCCCACATTAAAACATATAATACAAAATCCCATAGAGCTCCCGCACATAAAACGTGGGCAGGTACAAAAAGAAAGTATGGCTGGGAGTGCTGTAGCTCTTTATGCCCAGTTTTTCCGCCGCAGCATTTGCCCGGTATTCATGAAATTCGCTGGTGATAATAGTAATTGGCCCTTCTAAGCCCTGCTCTTTTAAAATATCCAGGGAAAATTTTAAATTTTCATTGGTGTTGGTAGACTTGTCCTCTTTTAACAGCCGTTCCGGCCCAATCCCTTTTTCTGTCAGATAGCGGTACATACACTCCGCCTCACTGATATCCTCCCCAGGCCCCTGTCCCCCGGAAAGGACACAGTGGGCTTTTTCATTTTCCGACAGATATTTATATGCCGCTTTTAAACGCTCGTTTAATACTGTGCTGGGACGTTCCCCCTTCACACTGCATCCAAGCACCACCGCTGTGGTATTTTCCGGGGGATGGTGCATGGCTGCGCCCACAATTTTCACCGTTTCCCACAAAGCCACAAGGGCCACCACCAGCAGAAAGAGAGACATACAGATCAATACCGTTTTCCCTGCAAAATTCCGCCATAAAAAGTTCAAAAAAATATGTACTCTCTGATAAAAAATCCCATAAAAAACTACCAGAGCAGACAAAGCCATGCCTGTCACGCTCCCGATGCTAAAAATTGCAAAAGACGGCAGGGCAAACCACAGGAAAAATATTGCACCTATTGCTGTTATTACTATATGTAACCGACTCATGATTTTCCTCCGTAAAAATAGAATTTTGTCACAGAATCTCCTGCCTGCGGTAACATTCTGCAATGTAGCGGCATTTTTTAACATTATCATATTCCCCCATCCGGATTTGACATTAGGTGATAAATTCATCCGCCGCTTTCGCAATTGGTTCACAATGCAGCACATCCGCATAACGGTAAATTCTTTCCAATCTCTCCCGTCCCAGGCAATCCACAATCTCGGAACGTTTTCTCTTCCTGTCCCTGCCCATATATTCAATTAAACCGCAGGTAAATGTATATTTATCGTAATTTACAATCTTTATCTGTAATGGTTTTGAACTACTTCTCATTTTACCTGATTTTACGGCAATTTACAAACAATATTATAAAAATCCCCCCGATTTTCAGTAGCTTTTTCCACTGAAATCGTTTATAGTGTAGGAAGAAACTATCTTAAAAAGGAGGATTTCCATGGAAAACAATAAATTTCAATTTATCTCAAATAAAATTACCCGTTTAAAGGACGTCCATTCCATAGGCGTTATCGGGGATCCCGGCTGTGAGGGCCTTGGCACTTACAATATGAAAGTCTACGCAGGGGCCCTAAAAGAGAGCGCAAAGGACGATATCACCCTTATTGCGGGAGATTTAGTGCCTGTGGGAAAAGAGCACTACTATAAAATGATACAGGATATCACGGAAACAACAGCGGAAAACCCGGTTTACGTCCTTCGGGGCAACCATGATACCGGGGAATATGAAACCTATTTCGGACAGAAAAATTACGCCCTGCTTACAGAGGACTTTGCCCTTATTGTTCTGGACAATGCCCTGCGGAAATTTGATGAGGAGGGACTTTCCCTTTTAGGGGAAGTTCTCGCCCTGGAGGAAGTGAATCAGGCAATCATCGCTTTCCATATCCCAGTTCCCAACCATTTTATTGCAAATTCCGTTTCTGAGGAGGAATTTGACAAATTAAAGGCTGTCTATCAAGGGAAAAAAGAGAAAGTAAAGTACCTGCTCTGCGGCCATGTTCATTCCAGGTTTGTGGATGAGGTGGATACTATCCCCTTAATCTGTACCGGAGGAGGGGGAGCCTTAATTGAGGATGTTTCCAGTGAAATCAGGGCCTGTGACGTGGAGCATCACATTGTTCATTTTTCTTTTGAACATGGAAAATTAAATTACAGAATTGCCAACCTCTCGGAGGATTGTTACAGCAAAGAGCGGAAAGACGGGATTTTAAAAGAAAAACTTTTGGAGACGGTGCAGGGGGAAATGATGGCCCATTTGAGGTATCTGATGTTTGCAGACAGGGCAAGGCGCAGGGGAATGGACAAGATTGCCAGCCTCTTTGAAGCCTTAGCGGACTCTGAGTACTGCCATGCAAGGAGTTTTTATTCCGTGCTGGAAAATCCCAAAGAGTTTTCTAAGTCCGTGGAAACTTTTGTCCCCGGGGAGGAATTTGAATACACCTACCTCTATAAAGCTTTAGAAACATACGCAAAAGAACACGAAAATCCCCTGGCAGCCCAGGCCTATCAAGGAGCCTCCCATGCGGAAAAGGTTCATGCCCGGCTTTTAAAAGAAGCATCGGATATGGAAAGCTTTTCAGAAACTTCCATTTATGTCTGCCCTATCTGCGGCTGTGTCATGACAGGGGAAAATATTCCCGATCACTGTCCCGTGTGCGGCGGCCCAAAACGGCAATACAAAGAATTTTCTTAAATGTTACGTGTCATAATTTTCCAGAAATCCGTAAAGCTGCTCTTCATTTTCTATCCAGTAGCCTTTACGGATTTTTTGCCGCAGGGTATCTTCCAGGTCAGAATACCGGATATCCGTATATTCATACACGGTTCTCCGGTCGGCATAGTACACCGTAAGGTAATCTCCCTCTTCTATAATCACGTATTTATAATTGATATTGTGGTTTACTGTTAAAGAAGGCTCCGTGTCCATGGGTATTTCCGTGGGAAGGGCCTGCTCTGTGTCCATGGGTATTTCCTCCTCTGCCCTGTTTCCAAAGTATCCCAGGACAAGAATTAAGGACACAACTGCTAAAACGCAGAGAATGCGAATACGATTGACTTTTTTCATATTAATCACCAGTCATAGTATTCGCATTTTTTTTAAATATAATCATCTTTTTTCATTAAATGGAGTTTTTTTGCCAATCTCACAATAACAGCCCCTTTGGGGAATTTTAATATTTCCTCTTCTGTCAGGCCGCCCTTTAACATGCAGATTCCATAAACGCACACCCCTGCAAAAATAGAGAGCATAGTGGAAATTGTATTGGATTCCGTAGCATTAAATAATCCTTTGTAAGAAAAGTATACACATACTCCCATAATCAGGGAAGAAATTCCCGGCAGAACAAACACATGTACTACGTCCATCACATATCCGCTGTATTTTTTTATGCTTATCCCATTTAAGATACACATGAAAAGGGCAAATAAGGTGTTGGCATGTATCACCGCATAAATGTTCAGATCAAAAACCCAGAGGAAAAGCACCAATACAAGTAAGTGCCCCATAAGGGCGATGGCTGCGTTTGTCACAGGCTGGCGCATCCGGTTGATTCCCTGCAAAATTCCGTTGGATAAAGTGGAGATAGAGAAAAACAGTATGGCAACCGCCCCCATCTGAAGCATAAGCTCTGTCTGCCTGGAAGAATCCTTTAATAAAAGCTGCATAATGGGGGAAGCTAAAACGCCCATACCCACGGTACAGGGAAAGACAATAATCATATTAAACCGCATAGCCGCCTGAATCTGGCTGCGCACCACATCCATTCGCCTGTTGGCATAGGAAGCCGCCAGGTTTGGCACGCAGGAAGCCGCCAGGGCGGAGGCTATGGATATGGGCACGTTTATCAAAAGCTTATACTTTCCGGAAAAAATTCCCCATAGCACTTCCTCTTCATCCTTGCTGTAACCCTTTAACAACACCAGGTTTTTAAAAATTCCCTGGTCTAAAATTCCGCTGATATTGTAGATGGTGGTGCTTAAAAGCACAGGAAGAATAGTGAGAAGTATAATTTTTGCCACTTCCCCGTAGGACTCGGTCTCCACCCGGCGTTCCCTTCCCTTCCTTCGGCCAAGGGCTGTCCGGTAGGCAAAGAATACAAACAGGAGAAAGATAAAACCTGCCAGAGCCCCTGCACATGTTCCAAGGGTACTTCCGGCGGCACCGTAGGCGGCGGCAAATTTGTCCGGGCTTCCCAGGGCATCCCCCACTTTTTTTCCGTAGCCGAAAAGGTAATAGGCGGCCCCCATGCTTACAAGGGCGTTGATAATCTGTTCAATTACCTGGGAGATAGCGCTTGGCACCATGCTGCCAAGGCCCTGGAAATATCCTCGCAAAACCCCAAGGATGGCCACAATCACAAGGGTTGGGGACAAAACCTTAAGGGCATAGACGGCCATGGGGGTTTTCAGCAAATCCGTAATATATTCCGCACCAAAATATACAATCAGCGCTGCCGCCGAGCCTGACAGTGCGGCAAATACAAACGCCCCCTTTACAATGCGGAAAGCGTTTGTTTTTTCTCCTCTGGAAATCCGGGCTGACACCAGTTTGGACACCGCCAGAGGAAGGCTAAAAGACGAAATCAGGAGAAATATATTATAAATTTCAAATGCACAGCTGTAATAGTCGTTTCCCACATCCCCGATAATATTTGTCACCGGCAGCCGGTAAAACATGCCGATAATCCGGCTTAACAGGGATGCCGCCGCCAGAATAGAACCCTGGAGAAGAAAACTTGTATTACTCTTCTTTCTCTGACTCATAATTTACCTCAAAGTTTATTTACGTGCTGCCTCAAAGTCACTTTTACTTGCATAGATTCCCATTTTGTCTGCGGAATCATTTAAAACGGCGCATACAAATGTCTTGCCCTGGTTGATGACAAGTTCATTGCCGTCTGCGTCAAAATAGTGGGGCTTTCCGTTTTCCACAGACTTTGTCCAGGTAATGTCAATGGCTTTTCCGTTGGTAATATACTTTCCGGTTCCCACCTGGTCATAGGTGGCTGTCTTTACATCCAGATATTTGTTGTCCGGCTCCATCTTGTAGTCACATACCCGGAAAATAATATTTTTAAAGGCAAGCTGTTCTCCGTTGCCCCCGTCAATATGGGCGCCTTTATACTGGAAACGCTTGTAAAGCCCTGTGGATTCGTCATACTCAAACCAGGGTTTGTTTACCGGAAATCCCGGCTCCACCACCGCTGCATCCTCCCCGTTCTCTAAGGTGACTTCCTCCCCGTCTTTGGCAAAGGTGTAATGTTTAAAATCATCCGGCAGTGTGGTGCGGTATTCTCTCTTTTCAATACCTGCAATAATGCTGTCCCCGTTAATATAGGCGTTGTGGGGAGATTTCCTGGAGTTGTCCCGAAAGAAGGTAACATCCGCCAAATCTCCGTCAAGTCCGTTTAAGTCATCCATGCTTTTTAACATTTCCGTTGCATAAATTGCCTGTCCGTAATGCACGTAAATAGCGTCAAATTCATTGGAAAAATAGGCAAAATAATGACGGCAGCTTCTCTGGGACATAATGGTGGGCAATTCCCTGTAATCCTGGAAAATAGGCATAATCCTGGTAAGCCCTCCCTCTGCGGGAGCCTCGTAAATCACATCCGCATTGGAAATCCCATACTGGGGCATGGCATCTGTGGTGTTTCCCACCATACAGGATGCAGGGCGCAGGTGTGCAACCACTTCATCCACAGGTTCCCCTGTTAAAAGTCCCCGGTTTCCCAGATCCTCCGCTGTCTCTGTCTCCGTATCCATCACAATTTCCCCTTCTAAGGATTCGGATTCCGTCTCCATCACCAGCAGTTCTTCAGTGCTTTCCGGTGCCTCCTCATTCCCTTTTCCGCAGCCTGCAAAGGCCAGACAGCAGAGAGATGCAAAAAGAATCGTTTTTTTCCTATGTCTCATTTCCTTTAACCTCCTGTTATCTTAAAATGTTCATCTCATTTAAGATATCTTTTTGTTTATTTTCCATAAGGGCTGCCTCATCTCTTGTCATATGGTCATAACCTAATAAGTGCAGCACACTATGTACAAGTAAAAATGCAAATTCCCGTTTTGGGGAATGTCCGTAGCTCTCCGACTGGCTGAATACTTTATCTGCGGAGATTACAATGTCCCCAAGAAGTGCTTCCCCGGTATCCGGGTTAAAATTTTGGAAAGACTCGTCCACTTTGGAGAAATCTCCAGCCTGTTCGTATTCAATCATGGGAAAGGAAAGCACGTCTGTGGGGGAATCCATATTTCTCTGTTCCCGGTTAATGATGCGGATTCCCTCATTGTCCACGATGGTAAGGTCAATTTCCGCCTCAAAGGGAAATTTTTCATAATCCAGGGCAAAAGAAATGACTTTCCCTGCCAGCTCCCTGTGGTCAAAGGGAAAATCCACAGATACTTCCTCCTCAATATTTATTGTCATAGCTCATTCCCTCCCGCACTAAAAGTTCCCTCACTTTTAAGAACTGATTCATACTAAGACCGGATTCGTCGTACATGCCTGTGGCAGACAATTCATTTAATGTCTGGTATATCACCATATCCTGGTTCCAGGAAGTGGAGAGATTATGTTCATTTAACATTTCTATTTTTTTCAGGCAGGCATCCACCATATGTACAATGGCGGACTCACGGGAGGAGGGAAGTTTCTGTTCCCCGTTATATTCCGACAGGATTGTAATGATCACTTCCGGAAAACATTTTTCCTGGGCCAGTTTCACACCGTTTTCAATAAAGGGTTCCCCCTCTAATACCCCAATCCTGTAATAAAAACCTGCCGCGGCCACAATTTTTTTGTCTGCGCCGATTTCCTTTGCGCATTTTCTGGCAAGGGTGGATACTTTCATGGCATGTACATATTCAGCCATGGAATAATTTTTCACTTCCTGAATCAGGGGATAATCCTCTTTGATAATTGCCTCTATGGAGTCCGTTGCTGCACGGTCCACTTTGTCGTACATGCTGCTGGACATAATCATATATATCATAATCACCAAAAGATTAATCACCAGGTTCCACTGCAGCACATCCATGCTGCTTGTCCCGTTTGCCAGATAATAAAATAACATGGGAACCGCCAGGGCCACTGACAAAAGAATCATGCACCCCCAAATCCGGTAGTTCTTATCGTGCATCGTCTTTGCAATCTGGGCACCTACCAAAACCAGGATGCAGTAAGCTGCTAGTTCGTAAAACACGCCCCCTGTGGCCACACACAAAAGGACGCTTAAGAATATTCCTGTGGCAACGGCAATTTCCGGGTTTGCAATCACACTCATAAAAAGCACCAGGGCCACCGCAGACATGGTGTAGGCGGGGGTAAAATAACCGATTGCAATAATCAGACAGGAAAATGCATAGCACCCGGATATTCCTTTGTAGTCGGTAGATGTGTTATTTAAAAGGTTTCCCGAAAGCCTGTTATTTTCTAAAATATAAATGAAAACCGCCAAAAACATGGCATCTATTGCCAGATATACCGCATAGCCATCCAGCATAACCCCGTTAAAGTAACCAAATGCAAGGGATAAAACAATCGTCAGAAAAATCATAGCATTCACATGTAGTCGTCTCTTCCATGGCATCTTTTGTTCTTTTACCTCCTAACTGCCTGTCTCTTTTTCTTTTTCTCTAACTGGCCCTCGTAATCCTCATAGGCTTTTACGATTTTCTGCACCAGGGGATGCCTTACCACATCACTGCTGGTAAGTTCACATATTCCAATATCCTCCACTTTTCTAAGCACCCGCAAGGCCACGTCCAGGCCGGATTTTGTGCCGGGGGCCAGGTCTTTTTGGGTGGCGTCCCCGGTTATCACCACTTTGGATCCAAAGCCGATTCGGGTGAGGAACATTTTCATCTGGGCCGGGATGGTATTTTGGGCCTCGTCTAAGATAATAAAGGCATTGTCTAAGGTGCGACCCCTCATGTAGGCAAGGGGGGCCACTTCTATCAGCCCTTTTTCCATATTCCTCTGAAAACTCTCCGCCCCCATAATCTGATATAAAGCGTCATACAGAGGTCTTAAGTAAGGATCAATTTTACTCTGCAAATCCCCGGGGAGAAACCCTAATTTTTCCCCGGCCTCTATGGCGGGCCTTGTGAGGATAATCCTTCCTACTTCCTCGTTTTTAAATGCCGTCACCGCCATGGCAATGGCAAGATAAGTCTTTCCCGTGCCTGCAGGCCCGGTGCCAAATACAATCATTTTCCCCCGGATATTATCCACATAGCTTTTCTGCCCCAGAGTCTTTGGCTTTACAGGTTTTCCCTGGACCGTGTGGCAGATGCATTCCTTATCAATTTCCACAATGGAGGAAGTGTTCTTTTCCAAAGCCAGGGATATGGCATAATTTACATTTTGTTCCGTAATGGTATTCCCACGTTTGGAGAGTTCTAAGAGCTGCTCAAACACATTGGCGGCATCTCTTGTCTGATTGGAACTTCCCAGAATCTTGATGGACTCATTTCGGTTTACCACTGTGACATGAAATGTCTTTTCAATTTTTTTAATATAGGCGTCAAACTGCCCAAACACATTGGCAATGTGTTCCGGCGGTATGTTTAAGTTTAATTCAGTCAGACTCATATTCCTTGGTTTCCTCACCGGTATGAATTTTTTCTATTTCGGCAGGTTCATATCTGCCGATTTTTTCCAGGGCGTTAATACTGCCCTTTACATAGCACCGATTCTCCTTAAATTCTATCATAACATTTTTATCTAGTATTTGAATACCCTTTTCTTCCAATTTTTTTAAAAACTGTAAAATATTTTCATTTGCCTTTTGTTTTGCTTGGGTTTTTGTCAGGGTTATATTCTGGTAAACACAGGCGGAATAGGTGATTTTTTTAATGGTTGCCGGGATATAGTAATCCTTTGCTATTGCAAGCTGGTGGTTTTCCTTGTAAATCATATAAGGTTCTTTTGGCTTGGTGAAAGGCGGAATTGTTATTTTGTAGGAGCCCAGATATAATTCATAGCCAAAAGACGTTTCCCCTGTTTTTACTTTTTGGGTAAACTCCAGGGGGAAACTATCTTCATAAGTATATGTAGTATGTCCGTAAATATCCGCATCGGAGCAGGTATATACATAATTTATGATTTCCTGGCTGTCGTTGTAGATATCAAGCCTTGAGGATACCAGCATATCCCCCGCTTTTACTGTATCCCCCGCCTTTACACCGGGAGTCCCTTTTCTTGTGATAATGGAACTTATCACCGCATCCTTCTCCGCCACAATATCATAGGCCCCATCCATGGCCTCCTTGGACTCTATGTGGTTTTTGCTCCCTAAAAGGTTTTCCTGGATATCAATGGTCATTTTTGTGCCGTTTAACCGCACAGAGGCCCAAATGACATCGGCATACCGGCTCCTTAAATCTTCCTCCAGTTTTTCACAGTCAATTTTACTCTTTTTTGTCCCGAAGGCAGAATGTTTTTCCTCCAGGAAAGATAGGATTGTCTCATCGGTAATGGAAGAATTGCCATTAATGTCTATCAGCCAGATAAAGGTTGTCAGATATAAAAGGAATGCGATGCACCCGGCAATTCCAAGAAAAAATATTTTCCGTTTCCGGTATCTGTATAAAAAAAAGGGAAAACCCACCCGTTTTAAAATGGTCAGATGGGTTTTTGTCTTTTTTAGCAGGGGTTTTAATCTTCGGAAACCCTTGATACTGATATAAAATTCATAGTATTCCCCCCGGCTGTTAAGATTCCAAATCAGAATATTGTGGTTGCTGCATAAATTTAAAAAACGCTCCGGTGAATATCCCCTTAACCGCACCAGTAAAAAGCCCTGAAAATATTTTACAATGGAAAGGAACATGGCCTCCTCCTAATTTTCATACATGACAGAATCAATGATTCCCGTTATTTTCATCTCTTCATTGGTGTAGTAACTAATATGCAGATTCTTCCCCTGTATCAAAAGACGGCAGTTTTTGGCCTGCAGATGGATACAGGTCTGGTTATATTCCAATATTCCCCGGTAATTTTCCACAAGCATTTCCTGCCTGCCGGTAATGGACACTAAAACTGCGCCGTACATAAGGTCTTTGGGCAGTTCCAGAGTTTCCACTAATCCTTCTTTCCATTTTCCTAAATTCATTTTTCCCATGTTTCACTATATGTAAAAACCTGTTCATTTATGCGGCCTATGCCTATTTCATGTATAAAATAGTTTAAATTCTGGGAGAAATTTTTAACTTAATCATGGGTTTTTCCACTGGCCTTGTTTTGCCTATTGTATAAGCGGAGGAAACCTGCTCCCCTGCCCTTTGGATTTTCTCTTTGTCATTGCCGTAAATGACTGCCAAAACTTCCCCTTTTTCCACAATCGTTCCTTTTTTCTTTTTCAGCATAATCCCCACGGACAAATCGATGCTTCCCTCTTTTGTCTCCCGGCCTCCCCCTAGGGCCATGCAGGCATTCCCGATACGCTCCGCCTCTATGGCTGTGACAAATCCCTTTTCCGGGGCACATACCCCCTTTTCATATGCCGCTTTGGGAAATTTCTCCGTATCCCATACATAAGAACTGTCCCCTCCCTGGGAAGAGATAAATTCCCCAAACTTTTCTTTTGACTTTCCACTTTCCACACAGTCCATCATCATTTTTTCTGCATTTTCCTGGTTTTCCGCCATCCCCGCCAAAAGAAGCATTTCTGCTCCCAGGGCATACACTACTTCCATCAAATCCTTTGGCCCTCTGCCGGATAAGGCTTCTATGGCTTCCATGACTTCCAGGGAATTTCCCACTGCATTTCCCAGGGGCTGGTCCATATCCGTAACAATGGCGCTTACCCGTTTTCCTGCCCTGGTTCCGATATCCACCATAATCTCTCCCAGTTTTTTAGAATCCTCAAGGGTTTTCATAAAAGCCCCGGAGCCCGTTTTTACATCCAGCACGATAATGTCACTCCCGGCAGCCAGTTTTTTGCTCATAATGCTTGCGGCAATGAGAGACATTTGGTCTACGGTGGCTGTCACATCCCTAAGGGCGTACAATTTCTTGTCCCCGGGGGCAAGATTTGCCGTCTGGCCTGCCAGGGCAAGGCCGATGTCATTTACGTTTTTTATAAAATGTTCCATGGAAATTGCTGTGGAAAATCCGGGAAAACACTCCAGTTTATCAATGGTTCCCCCGGTAAATCCCAGCCCCCTGCCGGACATTTTGGCCACCTTAAGCCCCAGTGCTCCAAGAATAGGGGCAAGTACCAGGGTGGTCTTATCCCCCACCCCCCCGGTGCTGTGCTTATCGGCTTTTAACCCATAAATCCCGGATAAATCCATAATTTCCCCGCTGTCCCTCATTGCCATGGTCAAATCATATGTCTCCCTGTCGTCCATTCCCTGGAAACAAATGGCCATAAGCATGGCGGACATCTGGTAATCTGGAATTATGCCCTTGGTGTAATCCCTTATCATATAATTTATTTCTTCCGTAGACAGAATTTTTCCCTCTTTTTTCTTCTGAATCAAATCATACATCCGCATAGCTTTTCCTCCTATTTATGATACGGCTCCCTATGGATAATCCTGTAAGAGCGGTAAATCTGTTCCAGCAAAATCACCCGCATGAGCTGGTGGGGAAATGTCATGTTAGAAAAGCTTAAAAGTTCGTCAGCCCTTTTTAAAACATTTTCGGAAAGTCCAAGGGATCCTCCGATTACAAAGACGATATGGCTTTTTCCCTCTAGGCCCAGCTTATCTATTTGATCCGCCAATTCCAGGGAATCCGGCATTTTCCCCTTTATGGCAAGGGCGATGACATAGGAATCTTCTGTAAGCTTCCGCAAAAGCCGCTCCCCCTCTTTTTCTTTTATCTGCTCCATAAGGGTTTCACTTGCCCTCTCCGGGGTCTTCTCGTCCGGCACTTCTATAATTTCCGGTTTACAGTAGCGGCTTAAACGTTTCATATACTCTAAAACCGCCTTTTTATAAAAATCTTCTTTTATTTTTCCCACGCATAATATGGATATTTTCAATGTTTTGCCCTCAAAAAATTCTGTTGTTCTTCTATGATTATAACAGTTCCTGTATCCACCCGTCAAATTATGTGTTATACTGTTTGTATCAGTTTTTAGGAGGAAAATACATATGGATTTGTTAAAAGAGCGCATCCTTGCAGAGGGAGTTGCGGAAAGTGAAAGTATTTTAAAGGTGGACAGTTTTTTAAATCATCAGGTTGACCCGGAATTAATGGAAAAGGTGGGGGAAGAATTTGCCAAAGCCTTTCAGGATAAGGGGATTACAAAGGTTGTGACTATTGAGAGTTCCGGTATTGCCCCTGCCCTGATGACGGCCCGGTTTCTCAATGTCCCCATGGTGATTTTAAAGAAAGAGCCTTCTAAGGTGCTGAATAAAGACCTTTTTCAGACAGTTGTCACATCCTACACCAAGGGCATCAGCTATGAACTGACTCTCGCAGGAAAATATATCAATGAAAATGATCATGTGCTGATCATTGACGACTTTTTGGCTGACGGGGAATCCACAACCGGGGCGATCCGTCTTTTGAGAAAAGCCCATGCCACTGTGGGGGGAATCGGTGTTGTCATTGAAAAAGCTTTTCAGCCGGGGAGAATCAAACTGGAAGAACAGGGATTTTCCGTGTATGCCCTGGCAAAAATTGAGAGTTTAAAAGACGGGAAAATTACGTTTGCAGAATGAAAAATGCGCCAAAGGGCGCATTATTCTTTTCGGATGGTATACAATGCCTTTACTACTTCGCTGTATATCCCCTTGGGGCTTTTCGTCACTGCCGACACCAAAGATGTGCCGTTTTTTAAGTTTAATTCTCCCCGGTAAAGCTGACCGGATACGGTTGGGTCGCTTCCGTCTGTGGTATAATAGATATCGTATCCCTTTGAGGATGTAATCTCAATTTGTTGTTTGTCTGTATAGGTACCGGAAATCCGGCTGAAGGAAGGCTGGTCCACAAGGTAATCCTCAAAAAGATCTAAAAGGCTGCTTCCCCGCACCTCCTCACAGAGTTCCCGTATTTTATCATAATTTTTCTGGCTGTCATAGATAGCAATTAATTTTTTACAGTTTGTCTCATCATATCCGTGAATTTCAATGACACGCTGTATCACTGATACAGCCTCATCTTCTCTTCCTTCTTTCACATAGATATCCGCAATCTCATAGGGGGCATTTGTATCCTCAGGAGATAATTCCCAGGCCCGGTTATAGTAAAGTACCGCATTATTAAAATCTTCTATTTCCTGGTACTCTTTCCCCAGGCTGTACTGGTAGTCATAACTCCTGTCCTGGGCCTTTTTTATCTTGCCATGGACACAGAACAATGCGAATGCTGTGGCAATTACCAAAACAAGTACTGCGCCCCAGATAAATACATATTTGTGGTTTGTTTTTTTGCCGCCCTTGCCTTTTTCCGATGAAAATTTATTTTCTCCCTCTGTGGCACCCTTCACTCCCCTGGACACAATATCGCTTAACATATCATCTTCTATGAAATTGTAATCCGGTATGAGCTGTACTGCTGTACCGCAGACGCTGCAATATATTTTTCCCGCCGGAATAAGGGCGCCGCATTTTGAACATATCATCTTTTATTCCCAACTTGTTGAGTGTCTGTTTACGGTGAATCAGGATTTCATTGCCAAGACACAGTTGTGCATCAGCATTGCAATGGTCATAGGGCCTACCCCTCCCGGGACAGGGGTTATCTTGGAAGCTTTTTCTGCCGCTTCCTCATATTTCACATCGCCGGAAAGCTTATTGTTTTCATCTCTGTGAATTCCCACATCGATGACAACGGCTCCCTCCTTAATGTATTCTCCTGTGATAAATTCTTTTTTCCCAACTGCTACAATTAAAATATCTGCACTCTTACAGATTTCTTTTAGGTTTTTTGTGTGGGAGTGGGTTATGGTCACCGTGGCGTTTTCCCGGAGCATTAAAAGAGCCATGGGTTTGCCAACGATATTGCTCCTGCCCACCACAACACAATTTTTCCCGTCTATGAAAACATCCGAACGCTTTAAGAGTTCAATAATTCCGGCGGGGGTGCAGGATACAAATCCTTTCTGCCCGATGGTAAGGCTCCCTACGCTTTCCGGGTGAAAACCATCCACGTCCTTTTTCGGGGAAATGGCATTGATGATGGTTTTTTCCTCAATGTGCCCTGGAAGGGGCAGCTGCACCAAAATCCCGTTTACGGAAGAATCAGCGTTTAATTCCCCGATAAGTTTTAATAATTCTTCCTGGGTGGTATTTTCCGGAAGTTCAAAGGATTTTGAATGGATGCCAATGTATTCACAGGCCTTTTTCTTGTTCCGGACATACACAGAGGAAGCCGCATCATTCCCCACCTGAATCACTGCCAGGCAGCCTTCGATTCCCTGGGCCTTTAATTTTGCCACCTCTTCTTTTAATTCCTCTTTGATTTCACTGGAAATTCTTTTTCCGTCTATAATCTCTGCCATAAGCCCTCCTAATTTATCCTAAAACAATCCGGTGATTCTTCCATTGTCGTCCACATCAATGCCGTTTGCCGCAGGTACTTTGGGAAGGCCGGGCATAGTCATAATTGCCCCTAAAACAGCCACCACAAATCCTGCCCCGGCAGACACATAAACCTCTCTGACATTTATCGTAAAGTCCTGGGGTCGTCCCAGCTTTGTCTGGTCGTCTGAAAGGGAATACTGGGTTTTTGCCATACACACAGGAAATGTGCCCATGCCAAGCTCTGTAATGCGCTTTAATTCTTTTTCTGCAGCGGGAGAATATGTCACCTGTCCTGCCCCATAAATTTCTTTTGCAATAGTCTCTATCTTTTCGGTAAGATCCCCATCCTCCGGGTACAATACCTGAAAACGGCTCTCTTTTTGGGAAAGGGTATCAAGAACTTTCTCTGCCAGGGCAATTCCCCCCTGGCCGCCCTTTTCCCACACTTCCGATAAGGCGAAGTCACAGCCTCTCTTCCGGCAGAAGTTTTCCACAAAATCCGTCTCCGCCTTGGTGTCAGTGACAAAAGAGTTTAAAGTAACCACAATGGGCACCTGGTATTTTTGCAGATTCTCAATATGTTTTTCCAGATTTACGATTCCCTTATGAAGGGCTTCCATATTTTCTTTCGCAAGATCCTCTTTCTTTACACCGCCGTTGTACTTTAAGGCACGGACAGTTGCCACCAGCACCACGCAGTCCGGTTTTAACCCGGCCATCCGGCATTTGATGTCAAAAAACTTTTCCGCCCCAAGGTCTGCCCCAAACCCTGCCTCTGTCACCACAATATCCGCCAGTTTTAAAGCGGCCTTCGTTGCCCTTACACTGTTGCACCCGTGGGCGATATTGGCGAAAGGCCCGCCGTGTATAATGGCAGGGGTATGCTCTAAGGTCTGAATCAGATTTGGCTTTAAGGCGTCTTTTAGCAGTGCGGCCATAGCCCCCGTAGCCTGCAAATCCTTTGCGGTAACAGGTTTCCCATCAAATGTATAGGCTGCGATAATGCTGTCTAACCGTTTTTTCAAATCTTTCATATCCTCCGCCAGGCAGAGAATCGCCATAATTTCAGAGGCAACGGTAATTACAAAATGGTCTTCCCTCACCATTCCGTCCATTTTGCTACCCAGGCCCACAACGGTATTCCGAAGGACACGGTCATTCATGTCCATGCAGCGTTTCCACACAATCTGTCTGGGGTCAATATTTAAGGCATTCCCCTGCTGGATATGATTATCCAACAGGGCTGCAAGCAGGTTATTGGCGGAAGTAATGGCGTGGAAATCCCCGGTAAAGTGCAGGTTTAAGTCCTCCATAGGCACTACCTGGGCATATCCCCCTCCGGCGGCCCCTCCCTTTATTCCAAAACAGGGACCTAGGGAAGGCTCCCTTAAAGCCAGAACCGCTTTTTTCCCCAGACACCCAAAGGCTTCCCCCAGCCCTACGCTGGTGGTGGTTTTTCCCTCCCCGGCAGGCGTGGGGTTAATGGCTGTCACAAGGACAAGTTTTCCCTGGGGATTGTCTTTTGTCCTATCCAAAAGTTCATCGGAAAGCTTTGCCTTATATTTTCCGTAAAACTCCAAATCCTCCGGCGAAATATCAAGCTGTGCCGCTACCTCCTCTATGGGAATCATGTTTGCTTCCTGTGCGATTTCAATATCTGATTTCATTTGGCTGTTTCCTCCTGTAATTGCTATACATACTCTTCTATATACTGCTCAAACTCCTCCGGGGACATCAGTACTTTTCTGGGTTTTGTCCCCTCCTCAGGCCCTACAAGGCCAGCCTCCTCCAACTGGTCCATAATCCGGGCCGCCCGGTTAAACCCTACTTTAAATCTCCTTTGGATAGAGCCGATAGATCCCTTTTCGCTCTCTATCAAAAATTTTCCCACCTCTTTAAACAGGACGTCCCTGTCATCCCCGCTGTTTCCTCCACCATCGGAGATTGACATGGATAGATTTTGGGACTGTTCTACGCTTTCCTGGATATGGGAACTGTAATTTGCCGCCCCGTTTTCATCTTTGATAAATCCAACCACGGCGCTGACTTCGTCATCGCTGACAAAAGCCCCCTGTACCCTTAATGGTTTCTGGTAATTCTGGGGGAAAAACAGCATATCTCCTTTTCCCAGAAGTTTTTCTGCTCCGTTCATATCAAGAATGGTTCTGGAATCCACCCCTGAGGTGACGGCAAAAGCCACACGGCTTGGCATGTTTGCCTTAATCAGCCCGGTGATGACGTTGACGGAGGGCCTTTGGGTAGCGATAATCAAATGGATGCCCGCCGCCCTTGCAAGCTGTGCCAGACGGCAGATAGCCGTCTCCACCTCATTGCTGGCCACCATCATAAGATCTGCCAGCTCGTCAACGATAATCACAATCTGAGGCATCTTTTTGGGTTTCTCCTCATCGGGGATATCTTTGATGGCCTCCACCTTAGCATTGTAGCCTTTTATTTCCCGGACGCCGTATTCCGCAAATTTATTGTATCTGTCCGTCATTTCCGCCACCGCCCAGTTTAAGGCCCCGGCAGCTTTTTTGGGATCTGTGACAACAGGAATCATAAGGTGGGGAATCCCGTTGTACACGCTTAGCTCCACCACTTTCGGGTCCACCATAATCAGCTTCACATCATCTGGGTGGGCCTTGTAGAGAATACTCATTATAATGGTATTGATGCACACGGACTTACCGGATCCTGTTGCCCCCGCAATCAGCACATGGGGCATTTTGGCGACATCTGCCACAATCACTTTTCCTGCAATGTCTTTTCCCGCCGCAAAGGCAATGTTCGAGGTGTTTTTCTGGAAGTCTTTCGATTCTACCAGGTCACGGAACATAACGGGAACCGTCTCCTTGTTGGGGATTTCAATGCCGATTGCCGCTTTTCCCGGAATGGGCGCCTCCATACGGATATCCGCCGCAGCTAAGTTTAACTTGATATCATCTGTAAGATTCACAATTTTGCTTACCTTTACCCCCATCTCCGGCTGAATTTCATATCTGGTGACAGAAGGACCGCTGCTCACATTTGTAATGGTGACGTTGACTCCGAAATTCTTAAGGGTCTGCTGGAGTTTATTGGCTGTATCCATCAAATGGCTTTTGGAATCTCCCATGGCCCGCTTATCTCCGGGTTTTAACAAATCAATAGGGGGAAAGACATATTCTTTTGGCTGTACCTGCTCCACGGCGGCGTCCATCTGCTGGGCAATAGCGTCGTTTTCCTCCTGGGTATTTTTTTCGGCTTTTTTTGCCTCTTGTTTTTCTGTCCTTGAGGTCTTTGATACTTCCGGTGCAGGCACTGCCCCGCCCTTTGGCCCGGACACTTCTATCATTTCCTGCACATTTTGAGAAATGTCATCGTCCACAGCAGATGTCATCGTCCCAACGTCAGCTAAAAGCGCTTCTAACATAGCCGCATCCTCGTACTGGGGAAACTCAGGGCTTTCTGCCATATCACCGAAAATATTCTCCATCTGGGAATCTGCGCTGTGCTCCTCAGGGAAGATATTTTCTGGAAAGGATTTTGGGGTTTCCTGTGAAAAAATACTTTTACTTACTGGGTCTAGGGATACAGATTCCGGTTTTGTAAAAATGGTATCTTCAAAGTCCGGTTCTTTAAAGTTGGGCTCTAAAAAATCAGGCTCCCCAAAAGCCGGATCAGGAAAAACGGCATCTTCCTGTAATTCTGTTATCTCCTGGATATTGTCGAGGGTAATTTCATTGAGTTCGTCTCTTCCCTTGGGTTTTGGCTTGGTGATGGTGGTGTCAAGTGCCACTCCGGCAACTCTTTTTTCCACGCGTCTTGTCTCTTTTTCTTTCCGTGGGGCATTTTCCTGGTGTTTGGCCAAAAGAAGCTGTTTTTCCTCCCGCTCTCTCGCAAGCGCTTCCTGCCTTGCCTCCCGCTCCAGTCTCCGTCTCTCCTGATTGTCGTGGTAACGGATGGCGTCCTCCCTGGCAGATTCATACATTCTTATGCCGCCTCTTCTCATACCTGAAAATATGGAGCGCTCCGTAATCAGTACAAGGGCAATAATCATAACAATAACACTTATGACAAAGGAGCCGAATGTCCCAAAGTTTGGTTTGCACAGCCACACAAAGATGCCGCCTAAGGCACCTCCTCCCTTTTTAAAATTGGAACCGTATGTATAAGCATTTTTAACAATATCAGAAGCTTTTGTTCCATTGTCTTCGATTAAAAGCTGTGCAAACATGCAAAGGGCGCAAAACAGCAGAATACAGGCTATAAATTTAAATACTGCAAAATGATTGTTTCTGTTTGAAATAAGAAAACAAATGCCTATAAATAATACCACCGGAAATATGTATGCCAAAAATCCAAATATACCAAAAATCAGGGAACTGGCAGCACCTCCTATTTTTCCACCAATGCCAAAATTGCTGATAAATAAAAGTATGGAGACTGCCAGTAAAATCCATAGGATAATCTCATTTTCAAATGTGAGCTCCTTTGGGGAACTTTTTCCCCCTGTGCTTTTCCTGGCGGAAGTTTTTCTCGTTGTGTTTGTTTTTGCCTGTGTCTTCCTTCCGGCGGTCTGTGTTTTCTTTTTCACGGTTGCCATAACTGTTTCTTACTCCTTACTCTATACCGCATAAAAATACCCGCCGATGGAAATCAGTCCAACAACCAGGCAGTATGCGGCGAAAATTGTGAATTTCTTTTTGCGCACTACCACCAGCATGGTCTTAATGCAGATATATCCCACCACCGCTGCACATAATACTCCTGCGGCATAACTCCCTGCCTCCACAGGGGTGATTTTTAAACCTGACAAATCTTTTATCTCCAATACCGCAGCGCCAAGGACTGCAGGTATAGACATGATAAAAGAATATTTCACTGCAAATTTACGGTTAAAACCGCTTAAAAGACATGCTGTTATGGTAGTTCCTGAACGGGACAATCCCGGCAGCGTTGCAAAACCCTGGCATATTCCAATAAAAAAGGCATTGGAATATGTGACATTTTTCGGTGTTTTCTTACCGTCCTTTGCCCTGTCAGAGACAAAAAGCAGGACGGAGGTAATCACCAGGCAGATACCGGGCACAAGTAATATCCCTGAGGACGCCTCTACCACATCTTTTCCCACATACCCGATAATCCCCGTGGGAATGGTGGATACAATCACCAGCATAATAAATTTACGATAAGAGGAATCCACCAGTTTATAGTAAGGTTCATCGCTGTGATGAATCACATTTCTCACAAAAATCCCAATATTTTTAAAGAAATCCACCACCAGGTCAACTCCTTCTTTAAACATTTGGAAGATATCGCTGTAAAAGGCAATAAAGATTGCTATTAAAGTTCCAAGATGCAAAAGAACGTCAAATAAAATGCCGGTGTCCACCTCCACATCAAAGAGTATTTTAAACAGTGCCAAATGCCCTGAACTGCTTACCGGCAAAAATTCTGTCAGTCCCTGGATAATTCCCATGATAATCGCTTGTAAAAATGACATACCTACCTCCTGCTAAGAATCAATTATGTTTTAGTGTAGCATATTTTGGGCAGAATGTCATTAACAGGATTTTATTTTGTCATTTTTCCTGATTTTACTTGGTCAATCAGCTCATGAAGCTTTAAAACTGCCTCTTTTATGCCCCCTACTTCACAGATCAGCCCCTCGTTGACCGCTTCTTTTCCCACCAGGATAGTGCCTAAGTCTTTGGAGAGCATATCCGTATTCATCATCATCTGCTCTAACTGCTCTAACCTGGCCTTGGAATGGCGCTCGATAAATGTCAAAATCCTATCCTGCATCTGTTTGAAATAATCATATGTCTGTTTTGCCCCAATTACCGTACCGCTCATGCGCACGGGATGAATCACCATGGTGCCGCTGGGCACAATAAAAGAATAATCCGTGGAAACCGCCAGGGGCACACCGATGGAATGGGAACCGCCCAAAACCAGGGATACGGAGGGTTTGCTGATGCTTGCCACCATTTCCGCTATTGCAAGGCCGCTCTCCACATCACCTCCCACGGTATTTAAAATCAGAAGAAGGCCGTCCACATCTTCGCTGTCTTCAATCACAGCAAGCTGGGGCAGGACGTGTTCGTATTTTGTTGTTTTCGTGGTGCTTGGCAGACATTCATGCCCTTCGATTTCACCGATCACACTTAGTAGATGAATATGATGATTCTTTTTTGGATTATCTAAAACTGCCTGTCCGTATTCTTTTATGGTATCTGTTTTGTTTGTCTCTGTTTCACTCATAAATTACCTCCAGTATATACATGAAAGAGAGGGCTTATTCCCTCTCTTTCTGTAGTATATACTGAATTTTTATTAATATCCCAAGAGGTAATTATACAAATTCTGGTATTTTTCTTTGGAGGCACGCCAGGAATAATCCATGGTCATCCCCCGGTCTACCATCTGGTTCCACTGTCTCTTTCTGTCAAAGAAAATATGTTTGGAATAGTTAATGGTAGCCAGCATTTCATCTGCATTGTAGTTGCGGAAGGAGAAACCTTCCCCTGTATTTTCATACTCGTTAAAAGGTGCAACCGTATCCTTTAATCCGCCGGTTTCCCTTACAATAGGCACTGTGCCGTAACGGTAGGAAATAAGCTGTGTCAAACCGCAGGGCTCAAAGCGGGAGGGCATCAAAAATGCGTCTGCAGATGCATAGAGTTTATGGGCCAAATCATCAGAATAACAAATGTTTGCAGAAATTCTGTCAGGATATTTCCACGCATAATGGCGGAACATATTTTCGTACCGGATATCCCCGGTTCCGATAATGACAAACTGGGTATAGTCGTCTGCGATATAATCCATCATATAGTTAATCAAATCAAGGCCCTTCTGGTCTGTGAGCCTGGAAATAAGCCCAATCAGATATTTTTTCTTGTCCACAGCCAGACCCAGTTCCTGCTGGAGTTTCACTTTATTCAGGGCTTTTTTCTGGCGGAAGGACTCTGCGTCATATGTGACGTAAATCTTCGGGTCCGTGGCTGGATTGTAGATATTGTAGTCGATACCGTTTACAATTCCCTGCATATCGTAATGTCTGGCGGATAACAGGCCGTCTAACCCTTCCCCGTATTCCGGAGTCTGGATTTCGTTGGCGTAGGAATCACTCACCGTAGTGATATAGTCCGCATACACCAGGCCGCCTTTTAACATATTGGCATCCTTTTTAAACTCCAGCTTGTCCGGGGTAAAAAGGTTTTTGCCGAAGCCGGTAAGGCCCTGCATGGTCTGGATATCCCACACGCCCTGGAACTGCAGATTATGTATGGTAATCACTGTTTTAATATTCCAGTAGAAAGAATCTGCGCTGAACTCATTTTTCAGGTACACCGGGATAAATCCGGTTTCCCAGTCATGGCAGTGAATCAGATCCGGTCTAAAATCAATGGCTTTTAAGATAGACAATACAGCTTTGTCGAAGAAACAGAATTTTTCAATGTCGTAGCGGATGTTTCCGTAAATCTGGAAACAGTTAAAATATTCCTGATTGTCAATGAAATAATAGGTAATTCCGTCCAAAACATATCTGAAAATACCCACATATTTTTTGGGAATATAGCTTCCGGTTCCCATGTAGAAATTGGTGATGTACTCAAAATTATTTCTGAAATGCTCTGGAATACAGCTGTACAAGGGCATAACCACCCGCACATCCCAGTCTTCTTTGGAAAATTCCTTGGGCAGCGCCCCGCAGACATCTGCAAGTCCTCCTGTTTTGATAAAGGGCACACACTCCGATGTGGCAAAAAGTATTTTTTTCATTCTATTTCCCTCCTATAAGCTATAAGCTCTAATCTTATTCATCCCAGTTATGATACACTTCCTGAACATCATCATCCTCATCTAAAAAGTCAAGAATCCTCTGTATATTATTTAAGTCCCCATCCTCGGAGAGGGTCACATAAGTCTGGGGCAGCATGGTAACCTCAGCGCTTGCCATGGGCACGCCCTGCTGTTCTAATGCTTCCCTCACAGCGGAAAAATTTTCCGGGGCCGTTAAAATTTCGTAACTGTCCTCCTCCTCGGAGAAATCATCCGCCCCTGCATCTAATGCCATCATCATAAAATCATCCGGGTCTGTGTCATACTCCTCTTTGTCCACGATAATCTGTCCTTTTTCATCGAACATATATGACACGCAGCCCTGGGTTCCGATACTGCCCTGTCCCTTGGTGAAGGCGTTGCGCACATTGGCTGCGGTACGGTTTTTATTGTCCGTTAAAGCTTTTACTATGATGGCCGTTCCGCTGGGGCCGTATCCCTCATATGTAACCTGCTCATAATTAACATTACCCATATCTCCCGCTGCCTTTTTGATTCCCCTGTCTATGGTATCATTCGGCATGTTATTGGATTTGGCCTTTGCGATTACATCTCTGAGTTTGCTGTTGTTTGACGGGTCCGGGCCGCCCTCTTTTACAGCAATGGCAATCTCCCTCCCGATAATTGTAAAAATCTTCCCTTTTGCCGCATCATTTTTTTCTTTCTTGTGTTTGATGTTGGCAAACTTGGAATGTCCTGACATATCTGTTCCTCTTTTCTATCTGTTTTCTTTTCATTTTATCATCAATTCCAGTTTATGACAAGGATTTCTGTATGGCAATTTGGCTTTTATCCGCTTGCCAGGTGAGGGGTGGAAGGCTGTGTCCCGCTCTTTGGAATCTTTGTGACCAGCACTTTCTGGATGATTCTATTTTCGATTTTTAATACCCGGAAAGTATATCCGTTTTCCTCAATGGAAATTTTATCATTGTCCTCCGGGATTTTGTCAATTTTGGAGATGAGATAACCATTTAGGGTCTCGTAGGTGTCCTCCTCCTCATCCTCGGGAAAATCCAATATTTTGGCAACGTCTTCATAATCTGCCATGCCGCTCATAATATAGCTTCCCGTAAACTGTTTTATGATGAGTTTTTCCTCCACGTCGTGCTCGTCTAAGATATCCCCCACAATTACTTCGATGATATCCTCCAAAGCCACAATGCCTGAGGTCTGTCCGTACTCATCCACCACAATGACCATATGGTTTTTCTCCGATTGCATTTCCTGGAATAAAAGGCTGATGTTTCTTGTCTCCGGAATAAAGTCAACCTTCCGCACCAAACCTTTGATATCTTTAATGGGCGTGTCATAGCACTCCGGTTTTCTTGCAAAAATCAATGCCTCTTTAATGTGCAGCACGCCGATGATATTATCGATGTCATCCACATATACCGGAAAACGGGAGTTATTGCTCTCTGATATTACATCCAAAGCTTCCCCAAAGGTTATGGTGCCCTCCAGTGCGGAAATATTTTTTCTGTGTGTCATAATATCTTTTGCCTCTTTATCTCCGAATTCAAAGATATTGTGAATCATCTCCGCCTCGTTTTCCATAAGGACTCCCTGCTCGTGGCCCTCTTTTACCATGGAGATAATTTCTTCCTCTGTCACGTCATCCCAGTTTTCATTGGGGTCCACCCCTAAAATTCCCGCAAAAAGATTGGTAATCTGTTCCAGGATCCATACAAAGGGGAAACAAACCGTTATGCAGACCCGGAGAAAACCTGCGGTTTTCATCCAGCCTGCCGGGTTTCTCGGGGCAACTTTCCACGGCACAAAGATTCCAAGCACAAGGATGATAAGCCAAAATACAAAAAACCAGGTGACTTTCAGTTTCATTCCAAAGGCCGGAAAGAAAAATATGCCCACAGCTAAATTAAGGCCCGTCAGTATAAACTGAACCGTATGTAAGCTGCTGACGGGATTGTCCATCAGCTTTAATAAAAGCGCTGCCTTTTTGTCTCCATCCTTTTCCTGCTTTTTTAAAAGGCTCTCATTTTGATTCTCAAGAGCTGCCAGAAATCCATAAAAAATCATATGCAGCCCAGCCAGCAAAAATAACACAAGTCCCATATAAGGACTCCCACCATCCTCCATAAAATTCTCCATTCTGTGATTTGTTCTGCAGCCGGGCCATCCCGAACTGCCGGGTTATCTGATATAAACATTTGAAATATACCATTATAAAGCAATTTCGTCAAGTTTATGTAGTTAATAATTCCAGACTTACCTCCAGGGCCTTGTCCACTTTAAAGAGCATATTGCTGTCCAAATGGCACACTTTGTCTTTCAGACGCTTTTTGTCTATGGTGCGAAGCTGCTCCAAAAGAATTACGGAATCTTTTACAAGGTCGTACTCACTGCTGTTAAGTTCCACGTGGGTGGGCAGTTTTGCCTTGTGCATCTGGGATGTGATTGCCGCACAGATTACTGTGGGGCTGTGGCGGTTTCCCACATCATTCTGGATGATCAGCACCGGGCGCACGCCTCCCTGTTCCGAGCCTATCACCGGCCGTAAGTCTGCATAGTATATATCGCCTCTGTGAATTGCCATATTAACACTTCCTATCTTTTTTCTGTTTTTTCTGGTTTTGATAGAAAGAGTATTTCCGGTTTTTTCCCCTTTATTCACAGCTTTATTCAGAAAAATAATTTTTCTCTGAAACCGGCCTGTTATTTTTGTAAAAAATCCTTGGTATGCGTTTCCCCACATTGCAGGCAAACTCATAGTTAAATCTTCCAGATAATTCCCCCAGCTCTTCCATGGTGATTTTTTCTCCGCCGTCCTCCCCCAAAAGGGTCACCGTATCGTAAAGGCGCGCCTCTTTTATATCCGTTACATCTACCATAAACTGGTCCATGCACACCCGTCCCAAAATAGGCGCCCTTTTCCCATGAATCAGCACGTATCCTTTCCCTGAAAGGCTTCTGGGGTATCCGTCTCCGTAGCCTACGGGAATGGTTGCCACCATCCCGTCCCGGTCCATCTGGTATGTGCCCCCGTAGCTGACATACCTTCCCTTTTCCAAAGGCTTGATGTGGACTATCCTGCTTTTAATCTCCATGGCAGGTTTTAAAGCCAGGGAATCTCTGCTCACTTCCTGTGAGGGCCACAGGCCGTAAAGGGTAATTCCCGCCCTTACCATATGGAAATTTGCCTGGGGGATTTCCGCAATCCCAGCGCTGTTGGAGCAATGGAGGATGGGAATGGTAATTCCCTCCTCAGAGAGCATAGAAACCATTTTTTTATATAAATCCAGCTGCAGGAATGTAGCTGTTTTATCTTTTTCATCCGCTTTGGCAAAGTGGGTAAATAACCCTTCTATTTCGATATTTTTTAATGCGGCAATCTCCTTTATCTCCAAAACCGCCTCAGGAGAGACCTGGTAGCCGATGCGGCTCATGCCGGTGTCCACTGCAATGTGGATGGGAAGCACTTTATTTTGCCGTATGGCCTCTTTTGATAAGAGTTTTGCCGTATCTATTGAAAAGACACAGGGCCGGATATTTTGCTGTACCATTTCACTGTAGTGTTCCGGGAAACTGTATCCCAATATTAAAATGGGCTTCTTAATTCCGTGGCGCCGGAGAATAAAAGCCTCCTCCGGGGTGGCCACGGCAAACCCTTTTAAGTAATTTAAGCCTTCAATTTCCCTGGCAATTTCCACGGCGCCGTGGCCGTAGCCGTCCGTCTTTACCACCGCAAGGATGCCTGTATGCTCCGCTATTTTTTTATGCATAGACTCCATGTTGAAAAGAATGGCGTCCAAATTTATATTGGCCCGCACCCTGTTACCGGATTCTTCCATTTTCTTCACTCCTGTCATTGTGCGTCTGCACATTTTTTACCATGCAGTTTTCTTTTATCACATTGCCAATTTCCTCTAAGATATCCCTGGCAGTCATGGAAGCCTCACCTTTTTTTAAAGCGGCTTTTTCCCCTGCCCTGCCATGTATAAAGGTTCCCAGAACCGCCCCATCTTCTATGGACATATTCTGTGCCAGAAGGCCCGCAATAAACCCTGCGAGAACGTCTCCGCTGCCCCCTGACGCCATGCCGCTGCAGCCGGAAATATTCAGATATAACCCTTTTTTTGTGCCGATGACTGTCCGGGAATCTTTTAACACGCAGAGGACTCCGTATTTTTCCGCAAATTCTCCTGCCACGTGCAAAATTCTTTCTTTTATTTCAGGGATTTTTGCCCCGGTAAGGCGGCTCATTTCCCCCAAATGGGGGGTGACGATAATGGGGGCCTTTGACTGCCTGAATAGTTCCATTTCAAAGGAGAGGATATTGAGGGCATCCGCATCCATTACCAGGGGCTTATCCTCCCTTTTTAAAACTTCTTCCACCAGAACTTTTGCACCCTCTCCTGTGCCAAGCCCCGGGCCAATTAAAATCACATCTGCCCACTCCATTTTTTCCCTTAAAAGGGAGATATCTAAATGATCTGAATCATAATCGGTGACAAGAGCTTCCGGCAGCATGGTTAAAAGAATATCCCGGTTTGCCTTTGGGGTGAAGGCCTGCACCAGTCCGCAGCCGCTTAAGTATGCCGCTTTTGCTGAAAAATAAGCCGCCCCCGCCATTTTGTCAGACCCGGCAATCACCAGGACTTTGCCATAACTGCCTTTGTTGGAATCTTTTTTCCGGGCGGGAAACATAGGTTTGATGTCCTTATCTTCCATGGATAGAACCTTTGGTTTTTCTCCCAAAATACTTTTTTCATCGATTCCAATATCCCCTGTGATAACTTTTCCGCAGTATTCCGCCCCGGGGTAAAGCATCTGCCCAACTTTTGCAAATCCAAAAGTAACGGTAAGATCCGCCTGAAAAGCTTCCCCCAGCAAAGCCCCGGTATCCGCCGAGATGCCGCTTGGCATATCCACTGCAATGCGCAGGGCGTCCTGGCGGTTGCACCACATGATCAGTTCTTTGAAGATGCCTTCCAAGGGACGGGATAACCCGATTCCAAAAAGGGCATCCACAATAACATCGTACTCCCCTAAATTTTCCGTAAAGGAAATGCCATATTTTTTTACCGTCTCATATTGAGCTTTTGTCTCTTTTGTCATTTTGTCCCTTACAGGAAGGTAGATGCTTACAGGATACCCATCTAAAAACAAAAGCCTTGCCAGGGCAAGTCCGTCTCCTCCATTATTTCCTGCCCCGCAGATAACAAGAATCCTGCCCTTTTTATCACAGAGCCTTTGCATCTGATAAAACACACAAAGCGCCGCCCGCTCCATTAAAACTGGAGAGGGTATGCCGAAGTATTCCATTGTGTTTTTATCCATCTGTTTCATTTCCCCACTGTTTAAAAGATAACGCATAATGATAAAAAGGCTGCGGCATGCACAGCTCATCCTCCTGTTTCTTCTTTTTCCTCTCTTTTATCCTCCGGAATGGAAAGCTTAATATTTTCATGTTCTTTGTCCATGAGCTCAATGATTTCCGCCCCTAACACGTCATGCATATAGGAGTAGATTTCTCTGCTGTTGATTTCACAGTTTTGTTTTCGGATAATATTTTTCTTTAAGTCTATGCGGACCTGCTTAATCCAATGGGAAATTTCCTCGATAACTTCCGTATTGTTCTGCAGAATGTCATAACAGCTCTGAACGCTTTCATACATCAGCTCCCGGTTTACCGTATCAATCTCTCTGGGAAGCTCTAATAATTCCTCCTGGAAAGCCTCTATTTTTTCATTGATTTCCTCAATCAGCCGCTTGTCTTCCTCCAATTTCCGCTTGGAAATATGTTTTGCATTTTCACTGGCCCCATCCATATTTATCCTGATATTTTCCATCAGGGTACTTTTTAATTTTTTCAGCTCTTTCGTCTGGCCATTTAAATGTCCCTGTCTTTTTAACAGTTCATTTAACTGCCCCTCTAAGTCCTTTACCAGCTCACTTTTCTCTGTTACGGCAAAGAGCCTGTGCCATTTTTGGTCTAAGGGCAAAATGGGTATCTTTTGTTTCTTTAATATATTTTTATACTGTTCTTCCAATTTAAACGCCTCGTTTTCGGCTATTCCTGCCTGTTTTTCACAATGTTGTAGGATAACTGCATTAAGCTGTCTGACAGATGTACATTTTCCACCACCACATTTTTATTTTCCATCTTAAGGTCCACATGGGCAAAATTCCATATGGCCGGGACGCCAAGCTCCACCAAATGGTTTGCAATGGCCTCCGCCTTGGATTTTGGCATGGTAAGGGCTGCAATGTCCACAGTGTTTTCCTTAACGAAACGCTCCAGTTCATCTAACATATAAATTTTGATATTTCTCACGGTCTGGCCTTTCAGCTTTGTGTCCACGTCAAAAAGAGCTGTGGTCACAAAGCCGAATTTTTCAAATTTTACATAATTTGCCAGGGCCTGGCCTAAGTTTCCCGCCCCTACAATAATTATGTGGTGTTTTCGGTTTACTCCCAAAATTTTTCCGATTTCATCATATAAATATTTTACGTTATATCCGTATCCCTGCTGTCCAAAACCTCCGAAATTATTTAAATCTTGGCGGATTTGGGAAGCTGTTACGTTCATCCGTGCACTTAAGTCGTTGGAGGAGATTCTCTCGATTCCCGCATCCATTAACTCCCCTAAATACCTGTAGTACCTGGGCATTCTGCGGATGACTGCCTGTGAAATTTCTTTATTCAATTTTTGTCCCCCTGCAAATCATACATCCAGTAGAATAATCTTATAAAAAATTGGTAAATTCTTCCCCTACATAAAAAATATTATAGTAATTCCAGGGCTTTCTGTCAATGTGAAAATAGTTTTGTATGATGCAGCTGACAAAAATAGTTTTTTATCCCCCCAGGGTGATATCTTGTTTCTGATACCATTTTAATGCGTCTTCAAATTGTTCTTCCCGAAAGTCAGGCCACAAATCTTTTACGATATAGAAATCCGCATATACTGTCTGAATTGGCAGAAAACCGGATAAACGGCACATGCCTCCCCAGCGTATGACCATGTCTATTCTGGGAATTGTGCGGGAAGCCCAGCCGTTTTTCATATCCCATTCCCAGCCGTAATTTGTTAGAAAGTTTACTTTCATAGGCCTTTTCCTGCAGCTCTTTTGGATCGCAGTTTTTGTATATTCCAGCAGTTCTTCCGGAAAACAGGGGGATTGCGTATTTCCCACCACAGATATATCCACATTTTCTTTTTCCATCATCTTCACTGCCTCCACACATGCCCTGGAAAAAGATTTCACCTGTTCTTTTGGACGTTTGCAGTTGTCCACGGTAAATCCGTAAAAGGTCAGTTCTTCCACCCCGTATGTTTTTGCCAGACGGACGAGTTTTACTCCCGGTGTAAGTCCGAAATGATATCCATCTTCTTTTTTCATGCCCTTTTCTTTAGCCCATCTTCTGTTACCGTCGGGAATAACGCCGATATGTTTAGGAACGCGAAACATAGGATTCTCCTTTTTCTATACTGTTTTCCTATGAAGTATTGCCGGATGGCGGCATTTGTATACGAAAAAAGACCATCCGGACTTCTCCTATGTCCTAAATGGTCTTTTTAAAAGACTTTTTAAGCACTACTGCTCCGCCAGCACTTCCCAGGCTTCATACAGCTTTTCCAGTTCCAGGGACGCTTCCGTCAGTTTTCCGTTTATCTCATTTAATTTGGCGGAATTTGTGGCAATTTCCGGCTGGTTTAACTTTTGGTTTAACTCCTCTACCAAAGCCTCTTTTTCCGAGATAGCATCCTCCGTCTGCTTTAATTTTGCCGCCTGTTTACGGATTTTCGCCTGCTCCTCCTTCTGCTGCTGCCAGTCCAGCTTTCCCGTTTCGTTTTTCTTTTCCGCTTCGGGTTTTTGCACTGTTTTCACATTTTCCATGGCGGTGTCGTGCTTTTCCAGATAGTAGTCGTAATTGCCAATATAATTTACAATGGTTTCCTGGGTTAAATCCAAAATCCTTGTGGCGGTTTTATTAATAAAGTACCTGTCGTGGCTTACAAAAAATACCGTTCCCGTGTAACTGTTAAGGGCCGACTCTAAGATTTCCTTGGAGGCGATATCCAGGTGGTTGGTGGGCTCGTCCAATATAAGGAAATTTGCCTCTGAGAGCATAAGTTTTGCCAGGGAAACCCGCCCTTTCTCCCCTCCGCTGATATCGCAGATGCGTTTAAACACATCGTCCTCCGTAAAGAGAAATGCTGCAAGGATATTGCGCACCTGGGTGTTGGTAAGCCCGGGATAGGCGTCGCTTATCTCCTCAAATAATGTCTTTTCCTCGTGGAGTACCTGATGTTCCTGGTCATAGTACCCGATATGCACATTTGTCCCCAGGGTGATTTTGCCGCAGTCTAAGGGAACCATCTCGTTAATCATTTTCAGCATGGTGGTTTTTCCCGTGCCGTTATCCCCGATTAATGCCACCCTTTCCCCTCTTTTTATTTCAAAAGAAATATGGGAAAAAAGGTGGTTTTCCCCGAAGGATTTCCCGATTTCCTCCACAAGGAGCACGTCGCTTCCGCTGGTGATATTGGGCTCCAAATGAATCCGCATGTCGGTCTGTTCCTCCACGGGCTTTTCCAAGCGGTCTATTTTATCTAACATCTTCTCCCGGCTTTCCGCCCGCTTAATGGATTTTTCCCGATTAAAGGATTTTAATTTGGCTATGACTTCTTCCTGGTGTTTGATTTCCCTCTGCTGGTTATAGTAAGCCTTTATCTGGGCCTCCCTTAATGCCGCTTTCTTTGTCCCGTAATCGGAATAATTCCCCTGGAAAACCATACACTGGCTCTGGGAAATTTCCACGATTTTTGTGACGATTTTATCCAGGAAATACCTGTCGTGGCTCACAATTAAAACTGCGCCTTTATAGTTTCCCAAAAAGTTTTCCAGCCAGGCAATGCTTGACATATCCAGATGGTTGGTAGGCTCATCTAAAATTAAAATATCCGGCTTAACCACCAGAAGTTTTCCCAGGGCAACCCTGGTTTTTTCCCCGCCTGAAAGGGTTTTTATGCTTCTGTTAAAATCTTCTTCTGAAAATCCAAGCCCCCGGATAACCCCGTTTACCTCGCTGCGGTAGGTATAGCCGTCCTTTAAGGAAAATTCGTCGTGAAGGCGGTTGTATTTTTCCAGGTGAAGGGTAAGTTCCTCACCGGAAAGGCCGTGCATATGCTCTTCCATTTCCCGAAGCTGTCCTTCCATGGCAATCAGGCTTGCTTTTGCGGACAAAACTTCTTCAAAAACCGTGTTGTTCCCGGAAATGTCCTGATACTGGGCCAGATATCCCACGGTTTTGCCTTTGCCTAAAACAACCTCCCCGGAATCGGCGGGAAGTTCTCCCATAATAATCCGAAGGAGGGTGGTTTTTCCCGCCCCGTTTATCCCCACGATTCCGGCTTTTTCATTTTCCTCAATATGGAAGGATACATTTTTTAATATTTCCTCTGTACCAAATGCCTTGGATACATTTTGACAGGCTAATATCATGACAGGCTTTCCTCTAAGGTCCTGCGGATGGCCTGGATAAACTCCTGGCTGTTTAATGCCACAGGATTTTTAAGGGAGGTGATAAGGGCTAAATCTTTTGTCATTTTCCCATCCTCAATGGTCTTTACACAGGCCTGTTCCAGTTTGTCCGCAAAGTTTACAAGTTCCGGTATATTGTCTAATTCCCCCCGTTTTCTAAGGGCGCCGCTCCAGGCAAAAATCGTTGCCACGGAGTTTGTGGAGGTCTCCTCCCCTGCCAGATGTTTATAGTAATGCCTCTGGACGGTTCCGTGGGCAGCCTCGTACTCATAATACCCCTGGGGGGAAACCAAAACGGAAGTCATCATGGCAAGGGAGCCGAAGGCAGAGCTTACCATATCGCTCATCACATCCCCGTCATAGTTTTTACATGCCCAGATATATCCTCCCTCAGACTTCATCACACGGGCAACCGCATCGTCAATCAGGGTATAAAAATAAGTGATTCCAGCTTTCTCAAAGGCGTCTTTGTACTCCGCATCAAAAATCTCCTGGAAAATATCTTTAAAGGAGTGGTCATATTTTTTGGAAATGGTATCCTTTGTGGCAAACCACAAATCCTGTTTTACGTCTAAAGCATATGTAAAACAGCTTCTGGCAAAACTCTCAATGGAATCCTTAAGATTGTGCTGTCCCTGCACCACCCCGGCTCCGGTAAAGTTGTGGATCAGCTCCCTCTCCTCTGTGCCGTCCTCTGCGGTGTACACAAGTTCCACTTTCCCTGCACCGGGGATTTTCATTTCGGATGCCTTATACACATCCCCGTAGGCGTGCCTTGCAATGGTAATGGGCTTTTTCCAGTTTTTCACACAGGGCTCAATGCCTTTTACCACTATGGGGGTGCGGAATACCGTTCCGTCCAACATGGCGCGGATGGTTCCGTTAGGGCTTTTCCACATTTCTTTTAACTTGTACTCATCCATTCTGGCTGCATTGGGGGTGATGGTGGCGCATTTTACCGCAACGCCGTATTTTTTTGTGGCATTTGCGGAATCCACCGTCACCTGATCATTTGTCTCATTTCTGTATTCAAGGCCCAAATCGTAGTACTCTGTCTTTAAATCAATAAAGGGAAGGAGTAATTCCTCTTTAATCATTCCCCATAAAATCCTTGTCATCTCATCTCCGTCCATCTCCACCAAAGGAGTTGTCATTTTTATTTTTTCCATAATCTGTATCCTCCTGCTTTCTCTTTTTTCCTTTTCAAAAACCTATTCTATAGTTTAATACATAATGGCAAGATTTACAACATTCTTTTGCCCCCTATTCCACACATATCTTAAGACAGATTTTTAAACTGGGCCATATAGAGGTTATAGTAATGCCCTTTTTTCTCCATTAGCTCCTGTGGGCTTCCCTGCTCTAAAATTCCCCCTTTGTCAATGACAAAGATTCTGTCCGCCTTTTGGATGGTTGAGAGCCTGTGGGCGATGACAAAGCTGGTGCGGCCCTTTAAAAGCGCCTCAATTCCTTTTTGCACCAAAATCTCCGTGTGGGTGTCTATGCTGGAGGTAGCTTCATCCAATATGAGGATTTTAGGCATGCTGACCATTGTCCTGGCAAAGGCAATTAACTGCCTTTGTCCAATGGAAAGCCCGGCCCCCCGCTCTTTTAATTCTGTGTCGTACCCCTTTTCCATTTTCATAATAAATTCGTGGGCGTTTACCGCTTTGGAGGCTGCAATCATCTCATCCTCCGTGGCATGTAAATTTCCGTAGAGGATATTTTCTCTCACTGTCCCCTGGAAAATGAAATTTTCCTGTGTCATAATCCCCATCTGCCGTCTTAAGCTTTCCATGGATACTTTTTTGATGTCATATCCGTCAATGTAAATCCTGCCTTCTGTGATGTCATAAAAACGGCTGATAAGATTTACTACCGTGGTTTTTCCGGCGCCTGTGGGCCCCACTAAAGCAATACTTTCACCGGGTTTTATCTTAAAGTTTACATGTTCCAATACTTTCGTCTCTGCCGGGGTTCCCTCATCATAGGTAAAAGAAACGTTCTCAAATTCTACGCTTCCTCTAATTTCCGGCAGGATTTCCACATCTTCCGCCTCTGTGATATCCGGTTTGGTGTCTAAGATATCAAAAATGCGCTCGGCGGCTGTAAGGTTTGTAATCACCTGATTGTAAAAATTGCTGAGGTTCATCACAGGATTCCAGAACATATTGATATAAGTCCCAAAGGCCACTAAAAGCCCAACGCTTACATATTCCCCGCCAATCATGAAAATCCCAACCCAATATAGAATCATGGCTCCGATTCCCCAGCAAAAATCTATGGATCCCCCAAAGAGGTCCGCAATGCGGACAGCCCGGATAAAAGACTGCTCATGCTCTCTCACAAGGCCCCCAAAAATATCCTGCGTCTCATTTTCTGCGTAAAAGCTCTGGATAACGTTCATCCCTGCAATGCCCTCATGGACATATGCATTTAGGTTTGAACTTTTTTTCCGCACAATCTGCCACCGCACATGGGAAAATTTTTGAATAAACCAAATGGCTGCAGCCATAAGGGGAATGCTGCTTAAGGAGGCAAGGGCCAGACGCCAGTCTTTTGCAAACATAATCACCACAACGCCGCAGATGGTGACAAAATCCGGTATCAAAGTGGTAACTGCATTCACCAGCACATTTTTTAAGGAATTTACGTCCCCAATAATCCTTGCCAGAATTTTCCCCGTAGGGCGGCTGTCAAAAAAGGAAAAAGACAGGGTCTGAATATGTTCGTAAAGTTCCTGGCGGATATGAAGGAGTATCTGGTTGGAGATTTTTGCCATAACATACATCCTGATTTTTACCATAAGAATAAAGACAATATGAATGGCCAGGGCAAAAACCGCCAGGTGCATTAGCCCCGGTATGTCTTTCTCTGCAATATAGGTATCGATTGCCGTTTCAATAATCAGGGGGTTTATGAGGGAGATTACTACAGCTATCAACATGCATACAATAACCCCAAACACCGGAAGCTTATATTGAAACATGTAGGAAAACAGCCTTTTTAATGTCTCACCTTTTCCAATCCCCTGTAACTCTTCATCTTCTCTATAAGAATTAACTGCCAAAATTACACCTGCTTTCTTTTCCTGGTACACTCCCTGTCTGCGCCGCATAAGTATTATAGTAGAGCCCTTTTTTTGCAAGAAGCTCCTGGTGGCTGCCCCGCTCTTTCACAGTTCCGTTTTCCAGGAATATAATCTCATCTGCCCTGCGCACTGCGGAAATACGGTGGGCAATAATTATTTTTGTGGTATCTAAAGTGTCTAAGGATTTTTGGATTTCGTATTCCGTCTCCATATCCAAAGCCGAGGTGGAGTCATCTAATATCAGCACAGGATTTTCCTTGGCGACAGCCCTTGCAATGCTGATGCGCTGTTTCTGCCCTCCGGAGAGCCCAACTCCCCGCTCTCCGATAATTGTCTCGTACCCATCCTGCAAATCCTCAATAAATCCTCTTGCCTGGGCAAGTCCGGCGGCATGTACCATGGCCCGGTTTTCCAAGGTTTCCCTCCGGCCCATGCGGATGTTTTCCGAGATGGAATCTGAAAATAAAAACACGTCCTGCATCACGGTTCCCATGCTGCTCCGAAGCTGTCTCAAAGACAGCTCCCGCACATCCACCCCGTCCAGTTTTACACAGCCAGAGTCCACATCGAAAAACCGCATTAAGAGATTCATCATGGAGGTTTTCCCCGCCCCGGTAGCCCCCATGACTCCTAAGGTTTTTCCATGGGGAAGATGAAAGGATACATCCTTTAAAATTTCCTGATTCCCCCTGGAGAAACACACATGTTCAAAAGACACGTCTCCCCTGACTTCTTGTAATATCACTGGATTTTCCTTTTCTTTAATGGAGCTTTCCTGGCTGTAAATTTTATTAATTTTTTTCATAGAGGCAGCCGCCGAGGACAAGTCATTGGTGAGCCATCCCAGCATTTCCATAGGCCACACAATGTTTCTGCAGTATTCTGAAAATGCCACAAGGGTCCCTAACGTCATATCCCCCTGGACGACTTTAAAACCGCCGATAATCACCATAACCACCGGGAGAAGCTTGCTGGTAAACTGAAAAACAGGATAAAAACGCACCAGGGTAACGGCTTGCTGCATATTTAAATCGTAGTACTGCCTGTTGTGGGACAAAAATTTCTTGATTTCAAATTTTTCCCGGGCAAATGCCTTTACTGTGCGCACCCCTGCCAGGTTTTCTTCTGCAATGGTGGTAAGCCTGGCATTTTCCTCGCTGATCTGCTCATAGATCTTATCCAGCTTCCGCTCCATAAAAACCGCTGTAATCCCCATGAAAACCATGGCCAAAAGAGGTATAAATGCAAGGTTAAAGTCCAGGGAAAAGAGGCAGTAAAGCACCATAGATACATGGATCACAATCTCAATCGTAAGCATTCCCACATAGCCTAAGGCGTTCCATACCATATCCACGTCATCTTTCACCCTGGCCATTAGTTCCCCTGTGTTGGTATCGTCAAAATAATCCACGGAAAGCCCTTCTATGTGGGAAAACAAATCTTTCCGGAGCTTTGACGCAATTTTTACGCTTACCACGTCAAAGGTAAATTCTTTTAGGTATCCCCCCACAGCCCTTCCGGTTCCGATTAAGACAATCATAAGAAGGAGTCCGCCTAACAGCTCTTTCTTCCCCTGGATGATTACGTCATCCACAATACTTTTTGTAATTACCGGGTAGAGCATATCTAACACAATAGCAATTACCATGCAGGCAATGCCAAAAAGATATGCATACCAGTAATGCCCGATATATGTTCCAATTTTTTTCATAATCTTCTCCTTTAACCATAAAACACTTGTGGGGTAAGTTTTATATACAGCAAAAAGCCCCGTGGTTTACCCACGAGGCCATGTTATGTGCTGCACATAAATTTTACAAGGTATTCTGCCATGTTTTTGTCCAAATCAATGGCGAATAAATGAATCCCTGCCTTTCTGCGAAATTTTGTCTGCACGCTTCGAGGTAAATCTTGAATTTTCCCATATGAAGTTAAACGTAATGTTTTTGTTTAATTTAATCATGGTTTTACCTCGCTTTCCAATTTATTTTTCTTCACTTATAACAGTAAAACACAACTGTTAATATTTGTCAATCGTTTCAACACAGAAAAACTATTTGATTTTAACCGTTTTAC